>CAZSYX010000015.1:0-51515 GCA_964610575.1 uncultured Burkholderiaceae bacterium | reverse complement strand
TATCCGGCATGCCAGCGGTCCGCTATCGGCAGACTTGCATGTCCCTTCCGGGTCGATAGCGCCGATTCGACCCAGCGACGAGCCGACGCTCGTGCAGCTCCGATCATCAATCGACGCGGCCGAACTCCGACTGACTGGTTCGGAAATCTCAGGCATGCGCGCATGCCGGCGTGCGATGTCAGCTGCACATTGAAACCAGCCGCTCGCAATGCCGGCTCACGAGCGCGCGCATGTCAGGAAGTGGCCGACCAGAGCCGATCATGGGTCGACCGAAACGGACATTGCCTCCAGCGGGCTGCCTACGACTGCTCCGATGTCTGCGAGAGTCTGGAAGAAGCGACTTGCAGCCCTATAGGGAAGGCAAGATCGAGGTTAGGCTGATAACAACGGTTGCCACGTCGCCGCTCGTCAGGCGCGAGTGAAACGGCAGCCCGAGCAGGGACGTCGCCAGCTGTTCGGTCACTGGCAGGCGCGTGCTGCCCGCCGGGCCAATGCAACGCAACTCGCGAAACGCCGGATGCCGGTTCAGCGGCGGCAGGTACCAGCGGCGCGTCTCGATTTCGGACCGGGCAAGCCCCGCTGCCACTGCGGCCGCATCGGCGGGCAGCTGCACGCAGAGGGTCGCCGGCGGTGCTTGGAGCGGCTGCAGCCCGACCTGCGGAAGCGCCGCCAGGCGGCTGCGATAGTCGTCGAATACCTCGCGCCGGCGCTGCAGCAGCCGCGGCCAGCGCTCCAGCTGCACGAGGCCGACCGCAGCCGCGTACTCGCTCATCTTGGCGTTGGTGCCGTACCTGGATTGGACGATGAAGTGCTCGAAGCTGAAGTTGGCCAACCGACGCACCTTTTCTGCCAGCGTCCCATCGGCGGAAACGAAAAGCCCGCCTTCGCCGATGCCCATCGGTTTGGTCGCGTGCAGGCTGAAGGCCCAGTGCACGCGCTTGCCGAGTCTTTGCACGCCGAGCGCCGCGGCGGCATCAGCCAGCACGGGCACGCCGGTTCCGCGCGCGAACTCGTCCCACTCGTCCACCGGCAGCGGACAGCCGAAGCTGGCGACCGGCATCACCGCGTCGATGCGTTCGCGCGCCAAAGCCTCGCGGGCGATGGCCGGCGTCATCGCCCAGCTCTCCGCCGACACGTCGCACAGCACCGGCTCGGCGCCGCAGCGGGAAACGGCAAGCGCGGTGGCGGGGAAGGTCAGCGCCGGCAGCAGCACCCGCTTGCCTGCGCCCACGCCCAGAGCGAGCAGCCCCAATTCGAGCGAACTCATGCCGGAGGAAAGCGTCACGCAGGAAGCGTCACTGCCTCCTTCCATGAATGCGCACAGGCGCTGCTCGAACTCGCGAACCAGGGGGCCGCCGTTGGTGTACCAGCGGTTCGCATCGATTCGCTCCAGCCACGGCAGCAGTTCCGCTGCCTGCGGCAGGTCCGGCACGAGGCAGCGGATCATGCCGACGGCGTCAGGACGGCACCGTGAAGCTCTCCGGCGGCAGGCCGGTGCACCAGCGCCGCCACATGGTCTGCAGAGCCGTGTCCATTTCCCGTGCCAGGTCCGCCTTCGTACCGTGGAATCTCGCTGCCATGCTCGGACGCAAGCTCTGGCGCAGTCGGCTCAGGGCCTCGAGATCGGACGTTGCTCGCTTGGCCTGCTCGACAAAGGCCTCGGGTGACCGCGTCACCCATTCGTCCATGCCTGCCGCGCCAAGTATCGTCGCCGTCTGGCGCTGCTGCGGCGTGTCGCCAGCGAGCGTAAGAACGGGGACGCCCATCCAGAGGGCATGGTGGGTGGTCGTCCCGCCGGTGTAGGGAAACGTGTCGAGCATGACGTCCACTTCGTTGTGCATGGCGAGGTACTCCGCCAGTGGCACCTTCGGGCGGAAGGTCAGGCGGTCGGCTCCGATGCCCCGCGCTTCGAACTGCGCGCGCAGCCGCTCCTGGGTCCGCTCCTCGCCGGCCGCTCCGATCAGCATCCTCGAACCGGGAACTGCGTGCATCACACGACTCCACAGATCGACCGTCGGCTCGCTGATCTTGCCCGGTCGATTGAAGCTGCAGAACGTCACGTGGCCGGCGGTGAGCGCCGGCAGCGGCAGGACCTCCGGCGCATCCCACTCAGGCTGGAAGCCGCGAAACTGGAAGCGCACCAGCTTCTCGCAGTAGAACTTGTCGACATCGTCGCCCGGCTCACGTGGCCGGCGCATGGCCCGGTAGTCCATCGCCGACAGCCCGGTCGTGCCCGGATAACCGATCATCGTGACCTGGACCGGGGCCGGCTTCATGGCGAAGACGGACAGGCGATTGTCGGTCGTGTGGCCCGACAGGTCGAACAGGATGTCGATCCGGTCCTGCCGGATCCGCTCGGCAAACGCCGCGTCGTTGAGCCGCTCGACGCGCACCCACCCGTCGGTCAGCTGACGCAACCGCGCGCTGACCTCGTCCTCGGCCTGCAAGTTCGCGTAGGCGATCACCTGGTGGCGCCCGCCGCGCATGGCCTGCCAGATCGGCTCGATCAGGTAAGCGACGGCGTGGTTGCGCAGGTCGCCGGAGACGAACCCGACCCGCAGGCCGCGCTCCGGGTCGCGGTCGTTCTCGTGCGGGCGCCAGAACTTCCGCCGCGGTGCCTCGATCAGTTCGCCGACGCGCAGGTGTTCGCCGAAGGACTGCTCGGGCGTCAGCGTGTCGTCGTGCAGCAGGCAGAACAGGTAGGCGGTGTGCGCTTCCACCCGGTCGGGCGCTAGGTCGGATGCCAGCTTGTAGTGCTCGCGCGCGGCCCTGGTCTCGCCCAGCCGGTAAAGCGCGTTGCCCAGGTTCAGATGCGCCTGGGCGTCGTTCGGTCTGAGCTTCAGGGCGTGCTCGAGCTCCGGCACCGCGTCGTTCGGCCGGGCCATCTTGGTGAGCGCATCGCCGAGATTGATGTACAGGTCGGCGATGTTCGGGTCGACCGCGATCGCACGCCGGTACAGGTCGACGGCCTCTGCGCGGTTTCCCAGATAGGCGGTCGCGTCAGCAAGAACCCACAGCGCGCCGACGCTGCCGGGCTTCAGGGCAAGGGCACGCTCGGCGTGGCGCCGGGCGTGCTCCGGATCGCGCATGTTCAGTGCGTTGACCGCGGCGTGGAGCAAGGTGTCGACGTCATCCGGCGCGAGTTCCAGGCTCCGCTCGAATGCCGTTCGCGCTTCCTCGTGCCGCCCCAGCCTGCGCAACGCCATCCCCAGCATGCGGTGGATCAGCGCATCGCCGGCATGGGTCCCCTTGGCGAGCATGAGGACCTCGCGCGCCTCCTCGTACTTGCCCTGCGCCAGCAGAACGCCGCCGAGCAGCCGCGCCAGCGTTGCCGAATCCGAACGCTGCGGCCAGAACTCGCGCGCCTGCGCCTCGACCTGCGCATGCTGGCCCTGCTGATACAACTCCAGCAGCGCCGAGAGGTTGGGGGAACGCAGCTGCGGCGCTCCCGCATCGCCGACGGTTTCGACCACCGTCGGGCGCGCCGCCGACTGGACCATCCGCTCCACCTGCTCCAGCAGGCCGGCAAGGGCTTTGTCCCCGACCCCGCGCTCGCGCGCCTTCACAATGACGTCCCGCGCCGCCCGCGGGTCTCCGCTGCCGGCCAAGGCGGCCGCGTAGTTCATCCAGTGCGTCGCGTTGCGCGGTTCGCGCTTCGCGGCCTCCCGGAACACCGGCACGGCGTCCTTGGCCTGCCCGCGCTGCAGTGCGATCAGGGCTAGGTTGTAGGTGGCGCCGGCATGAGTGGGATCCGACTCCAGCACGGCTCGGTAGATCGCCTCGGCCTCGGGCAAGTGGCCTGCCTGATGGTGATCGGTCGCCATGCGCATGGCCTGGCTGATCGGGACTTGGTGCGAACCCTGTTCTGTCATCGCTGGGCCTTTCGGACGACTAAGCGGTTACGGGGCAGTTCGTCGAGCGCGCAGGATTTCCCCGCGCTCTCTTGGATCGGCGCCTGAAACCAAGGAGGAAGACACCCTTTGTCGCCGCCGTGCGCTGCGACCAGGATCGGGGCTTGGTGCTGCTGAGTGGACTCGAACCACCGACCTACTGATTACGAATCAGTTGCTCTACCAGCTGAGCTACAGCAGCGAAGTCGCGGATTATAAGACGCCGCCCGAGGGCGGCCAAACAGGCACAATCGGCCGCCTCGTCGATATGCGCAGCCCGCGCCGGCGGTGTTTGCCGCCGCCCTTGCCGCCTCGCCATGCTCGCCAACGCCGCCCTGATCCTGCCCGATTTCGCTCTGATCGTGCTGGGCTTCGTGCTGTTCAACCGCTTCGGCTACGAGCGCGGCTTCTGGGCGGGCGTGGAGCGGCTCGTCTACTTCGTGCTGTTCCCGGCACTGCTGTTCAATTCGATCGTCGCCGCGAAGTATTCGCTCGCTGCCGACGGCGGGCTGGCGCTGGTGGCCATCGGCGGCCTGCTGTCGGCTGCCCTGCTCGGCTTTCTCGCGCGGCCGCTCCTGCGGCCGCCGCCGGCGCTGTTCGCCAGCTGTGTGCAGACCGCCTTTCGGTACAACGCCTACCTCGGGCTAGCGCTAGCGCAGTCGGTCGCCGGCAGCCGCGGCGTGGCGCAGATCGCGCTCGTCCTGTCGGTGTGCATTCCGCTGGCCAACCTGATCGCCGTGTCGACGCTGGCCCGGCACAGCCAGACGGGACTGGCGCGCGAACTGATGCGAAATCCGCTGGTCATCGCCACCGTCGGCGGCCTGGCGGCGAACCTGCTCGGGCTGCAGTTGCCGGCGGTCGTTGCGCACGCGCTCAGCCGCCTGGGGCAGGCAAGCCTGGCGCTCGGGCTGATCTGCGTCGGCGCCGGACTCACCCTGGCCGGTGCGGCGACACACCGCGTGCTGCTCGGCTGGTTCTCGGCGGTGAAGCTGCTGCTGTTCCCGACGGTCGTGCTCGGGCTGGCCTGGCTGCTCGGCCTGCCAGCGGAGCAGGCGCAGATTGCGATCGTCTTTGCCGCCCTGCCCACCGCGACCTCTGCCTACGTGCTGGCCACTCGGATGGGTTTCGACGGCGCGCCGGTGAGCTTCCTGATCACCGCGCAGACGCTGGCGTCGATGCTGACGCTGCCGATGTGGGTCGCACTCGCCTCATGCGTGTATTCCTGAGCCATGTCGCGCCAGCGCCCAGGCCACGTGCTCGCGCAGCAGCGCCGACGGCGAATCGGCGCGCGCGCGCAGCGCCCCGATCACTGCGCCTGAGGTCGGCGCATTGCCGAGCCCGACCGCGAGATTGCGCAGCCAGCGCTCGTAGCCGATGCGCAGGATCGCGGCTCCGGCGTGCCGTTCACGGAACTCGGTCTCAGGCCACGCAAACAGCTCGACCAGCGTGGCCCGGTCGAGCCCGTTGCGCACGTCGAAGTCGGGCAGTTCGGCGGCGCGCGCGAACTTGTTCCACGGGCAGGCGAGCTGGCAGTCGTCGCAGCCGTAGACGCGGTTGCCGACCAGCGGCCTGAGCTCCTCGGGTATCTCGCCCCTGTGCTCGATGGTCAGGTAGGAGATGCAGCGGCGCGCGTCGAGTTCGTACGGCGCAACGATCGCCTTCGTCGGGCACACGTCGATGCAGCGGCGGCAACTGCCGCAGTGCGCCGACACCGGTGCATCCACGGGCAGGGGCAAATCGGTGACGATCTCGCCGAGAAAGAACATCGAGCCCGCGTCGGCCGCCAGCAACAGCGTGTGCTTGCCGCGCCAGCCCAGCCCGGCGGCCCGCGCAAACTCGACCTCGAACACCGGTGCGCTATCGGCGCAGACGCGAAAGGACGCACCTGGCGCCGTCTGCGCGATGCGCTCGGCCAGCACCTGCAGGTGCGCGCGCAGCACCTTGTGATAGTCGCGGCCGCGGGCGTAGATCGAGATCACGGCGGCCTCGCGGTCGGCGCTGCGCCGCCATTCGCGGTCGATCCAGTCGGGGTCATCACCAGACGGCCGGTAGTCCATCCGCGCGCTGATCACCCGTAATGCCGGCCCGGCGCCTTCGGGCAGCAGCAGTCGCGGATCGGCGCGCAGGTAGGCGTGCCGCGCCATGTAATCCATGTCGCCGTGCCGGCCCTGCCCAAGCCACGCCTGCAAGCGGGCGCTTGCCGCGTCGGTCTCGCCGGCCGAGATGCCGATCGCCGAGAAGCCGAGTTCACGCCCCCAGCGACGGATGTCGCCGGCCAGCGCTGCGAGCGCGCCGCTATCCTCCGCCTGCATCAGGATCGCTCCACTCCCATCGACGCCCGCACCGATGCCGATTCCATCGTCCGAGTTTGCGCTCGCCGACGAAGCCGCGACAGCGCGACTCGGCGCGGCGCTCGCTCGCGCCATCGAGGGCGAAGCCGCACCGATCGGCGCCAATGGGCTCGTCGTCGCACTGGCCGGCGACCTCGGCGCGGGCAAGACCTCGGTCGTCCGCGCCATGTTGCGGGCATTGGGCGTGACCGGCGCCGTCAGAAGCCCCACGTTCACGCTGGTTGAACCTTACGTTGTTTCGAGCTTAAACTTCTATCACTTTGATTTTTATCGGCTCGCCGACCCCGAGGAATTCTCCTTTGCCGGCTTTCGCGAGATGTTCGGGCCGGCTTCGGTGTGCCTGATCGAATGGCCCGACAAGGCGGCCGGCCACCTGCCGGAAGCCGATCTGCGGATCGCGTTGCGCGTGGCAGGTGAAGGGCGGCACGCCAGCCTGACGGCGGCCACGGAGCTCGGAGCAGCATGCCTGGATCGCATCACGACGGAGATGGCAAGGCGCGCGGCGTGATCGACTCGCGCCGGCGCGTGCTCGCCGGTGCCGCCGGAACGCTGGTGCTGTCGCTGTCGCCGCCGCAGATCGCGCGCGGCGCAAGCCTCCTCGACGTTCGGCTGTGGCCGGCCGCCGACTACACGCGGCTCACGCTCGAGCACGACCAGCCGCTGCGGTTCACGCACTTCATGGTGCGCGAGACGCCGCCGCTGCGGCTGGTGGTTGACATCGAGGACGTGGAGCTGTCGCCGCGGCTGAAGGAACTCGTCGGCCGCGTCGGCACCGACGATCCGTACATCGCGCTGGTGCGCGTCGGCCAGAACCGGCCGCGCGTGGTGCGCCTGGTGATCGAACTGAAGGAGGACATCCGGCCGGAGGTCTTCGCGCTCGCGCCGGTCGGTCCGTACCAGCACCGGCTGGTGCTCGACCTGCGCCCGGTCAACCCGCCCGACCCGCTGCTGGCGCTGCTGCGCGAGCACGAGGAGAAACTGCCAAGCGGCGAACGCCGCGACGAAGCGGCGCTGCTGCGGGAGATCCAGAAGGCCGAGGCGAGCCGCGACAGGGCTTCGCCGCGTGGTCGCAGCCGCGACCGCGCGGTCGACCGGCTGCTGACCATTGCCATCGACCCGGGCCACGGCGGCGAGGATCCCGGCGCGATCGGCAAGCGCGGCACGCAGGAAAAAGACGTGACGCTGAACATCGCGCAGCGGCTGCACCGGCTGATCGAGGCCGAGCGCGACATGCGCGTGCTGCTCACCCGCGACGGCGATTTCTTCGTGCCCCTTCGCGAGCGGGTCGAGAAGGCGCGGCGCGTGCAGGCGGACCTGTTCGTCTCGATCCACGCCGATGCGTGGATCCGCCCCGACGCGCGCGGCTCCTCGGTGTTCGCGCTATCGGAACGCGGCGCCAGCAGCACCGCCGCCGCGTGGATGGCGCGGCGGGAGAACGACGCCGATCTGATCGGCGGCATCAACCTCGGCACACGGGATCCGCAGCTCGCCCAGGTGCTGCTCGACCTGTCGACGACGGCGCAGATCAACGACAGCCTGCGCTTCGGCAACGCGGTGCTGCGCGAACTGGAACGGATCAACACCTTGCACAAGCCGCGCGTGGAGCAGGCCGGCTTCGCGGTGTTGAAGGCGCCCGACATCCCGTCGATCCTGGTCGAGACGGCGTTCATCTCCAATCCCGACGAGGAACGCCGCTTGACCGACGACCGCTACCAGCAGCAGATCGCCACGGCCATCCTCGGCGGTATCAAGCGGCACCTCGCCAGGAACCCGCCGGCCGCGCGCGGCGCGATCGGCTGAGCTAGTTCCGATCGGTCCTCGCAGGCGCGGCGGCCTTGCCGCGCACGGCCTCGACCGGCACCGCGGACCGCCCGATCGCCAGACGCTTGAGCAGGCGCCACGCCCCCGCCAGCGCCAGCGGCCCGAGCACGACACCGATGCTCAGCACCAGGATGATGCCGAGGTTGTCGCGCACGATCGGCACCTGGCCGAACAGGTAGCCACCGCCGACCAGCGACAACACCCACAGCACGGCGCCGGCGACGTTGAACAGTTGGAACTTGCGGCTCTCCATGCCTGAGGCGCCGGCCACCAGCGGCGCGAAGGAGCGCACGATCGGCACGAAGCGGGCGATGACGATCGTCTTGCCGCCGTGACGTTCGTAGAAGTCGTGCGTCTTCTTCAGCGCCACCGGATCGACCCATTTCAGCGTGCCGTCGTAGACCTTCTTGCCCAGCCAGGCGCCGATGTAGTAGTTCAGCGTGTTGCCGAGGATCGCGCCGATGCTGATCACTGCCATCAGCACCCCGACATGAAGCCCGGCCTCCTGCGCCGCCACCGCGCCGGCAACGAACAGCAGCGAGTCGCCCGGCAGGAAGGTCATGAAGACCAGGCCGGTCTCTGAAAAGAAGATGGCGAACAGCACCACGTAGACCAGCAGCACGTTGCGGTCGACGATCGCCAGCAGGAACCTGTCCATCGCGGTGAACAGGTCTGACCAGTTGATGCCTTCCATCAGTCTCCGGGGTCGGTCGAAAGAGGCCCGACGGCGCAAGAAAAGAGCCGCTGTCGCGAGACCGTGCTCGCGGGCGAGCGGCTCCTGAGGTGCGATGGATCATACGCGAGGCCCTTCGCCGGTCGAAGGCGTGCTGCCCCCTCGCTTGCCCGTAGGCCGGTCGGCGGACGACCGCTTCCTATAATCCTTCCGGTGCCTTCCGCCACCATCCCCACCCCAGCGCCGATCCGGCCGCTGCCGGACCTCCTGATCAGCCAGATCGCCGCCGGCGAAGCGATCGAGCGGCCGGCCTCGGTACTGAAGGAACTGGTCGAGAACGCGCTCGATGCGGGCGCCGGCCGCATCGAGATCCGCCTCGAAGGCGGCGGCATCAAGCGGATCGTGGTGACCGATGACGGCGGCGGCATCGAGCGCGAGCAGTTGCCGCTTGCGCTCGCGCGGCACGCCACCAGCAAGATCGCCTCGCTCACCGACCTCGAAGCGGTGGGCACCCTCGGCTTCCGCGGTGAGGCGCTGGCCTCGATCGCCTCGGTGGCCGCGGTCAGCATCGCCTCGCGCACCGCCGATGCGGTGAGCGCCTTCCGCATCGATGCCGACAGCGGCACCGTGGAGCCGGCGGCTGCGGCGCGCGGCACGCGGGTCGAGGTTGCCGATCTCTTCTTCAAGACGCCGGCGCGGCGCAAGTTCCTGCGCGCCGAGGCGACCGAGCTGGCGCATTGCGTCACCCAGGTACAGCGCATTGCCGCCGCCCACCCTGCGGTCGAGTTCAACGTCTGGCACGAAGGGCGGGCCGTGCTGCGCCTTGCCGCCGGCCAGGCACGCTCGCGCGTGCTGCAGCTGATGCCGGAGAACTTCGCGGCCGCGCAACGCGCTGTCTTCGCGCAGGCGCCGGGCATCGAACTCACGGGCTGGGTCGGCCTGCCATCGGTGGCGCGCAGTCGCGGCGACGCGCAGTACTTCTACGTCAACGGCCGCTACGTGCGCGACAAGGTGCTGTCGCACGCGGTGCGGGCCGCCTACGCCGACGTCCTGCACGGCTCCACGCAGCCGGTGTATTGCCTGTACCTGTCGATCGATCCGTCGCGCGTCGACGTCAACGTGCACCCGACCAAGATCGAGGTGCGACTGCGCGACTCGTCGGCGGTGCACCAGTTCGTGCTGCACGCCGTGCAGGCGGCACTGGCCGAATCGGCGCGCGCCACGACCGGTGAAAGCGCGGCGCCGATCACGCGGCTCGCCGATCTCGCCGCACAGCGCGCGCTGGCCAGCGGCGGGCGACCCTGGGGCGCGCAGCCGGCACTCGGCATCGAGCAGCAGGTCGCCCCCTACCTGGCGCTGCTGGCCGAGACACGAGCGCCCGCCGCGGTCGAAACCGGCGCTGCTGCCGACACACCGCCACTCGGTTACGCCATCGCGCAACTGGCCGGCATCTACGTGCTGGCGCGCAACCGTGGTGGACTGGTGATCGTCGACATGCACGCCGCCCACGAGCGCATCGTCTACGAGAAGCTGAAGCGGCAGCTCGATGCACAGGCGATACCGCAGCAGCGGCTGCTGATCCCGCAGGTATTCGGTGCCGACGCACTCGACGTCGCGGGTGCGGAGGAGCACGGCGAGACGCTGGCCGCCATCGGACTCGATCTGGCGCCGGCCGGTCCGGCGCAGTTGGCGCTGCGCGCGGTGCCGGCGCTGCTTGCCGAAGGCGCGGCCGAAGACGGGCCGCAACTGGCGCGCGACGTGCTGCGCGACCTGCGTGACTACGGCGGCAGCCGCGTCCTGACCGAGCACCGCAACGAGTTGCTGTCGACGCTTGCCTGCCACGGTGCCGTGCGGGCCAATCGCCGCCTGACGATCGACGAGATGAACGCCCTGCTGCGCGAGATGGAAGCCACCGAGCGCGCCGATCAGTGCAACCACGGCCGGCCGACCTGGGTGCAGCTGACGCTGGCCGACCTCGACCGGCTGTTCCTGCGCGGGCGATGAGCGACGGCAGTTCGGCGCGGCAGGAGGCTGCCGGCCTCGGCCCGGCCACGCTGCTGTGGCTGACTGCCGGTCTGCTGATGCTGCAGCCGCTGGCCACCGACCTGTACCTGCCTGCGCTGCCGGGCATCGCCACCTACTTCGACGTCGGCGTGGCGACCGTGCAATGGACACTGTCGATCTTCGTCGCCACCTTCGGTGCCTGGCAACTCGTTGCCGGCCCGCTGTCGGACCGCTACGGTCGTTATCCGGTAATCGTCGCCGGCGCCGTCGTCTATTGCGGTGCCAGCCTGCTCGCCATGCTGGCACCGACGATCGAGGTGCTGATCGGCGCCAGGCTGCTGCAGGCGGCCGGCGCCTGCTCCTGCCTGGTCGGCGCACGCGGCATCGTCCGCGACCTGCGCTCGCCGACCGAGGGCGCGCGGTTGCTCGCTTCCGCCTCGACGATCATGAGCTTCGCGCCGCTGCTCGGCCCGGTGCTCGGCGCCTACCTCTTCCTGGCCTTTGGCTGGCGCTCTGCGTTTGCCATGCTGGCCGCGTTCTCGCTGCTGCTCGCCGCCGCTGCAGCAACGCGGCTCACCGAAACCAACCGGCGTCGCAACCCGAACGCGCTGCGGTTGCGGCCGATGCTGCGCATCTACCTCGACGTGGCCCGTTCGCCGGCGTTTCGTGCCTACACGCTGGCCTCGACCGCCACCTACGGCGGGCTGTTCGCCTTCATCTCGGGTTCCTCGTTCGTGCTGATGCGGGTGCTCGGCGTCTCGGCGGTCGCCTTCGGTGCCTCGTTCGCGACGATGGTTGCCGGCTATCTGGTCGGCACCTTGATCTGCCGCTCGCTGGTCGCTCGCCGCGGCCTGCAGCAGACGGTCTGCGCCGGCGCCGCGCTGCAGGCCGCCGCCGGCCTGACGATGGCGCTGCTGGTGGCAGCCGGCGTGCACGTGCCGGCCTCGATCGTGGTGCCGATGTTTTTCTACGGCATCGCGCACGGCATGATCCAGCCGGCGGCGCAGGCGGGCGCAATGGCGCCGTTCCCGCACAGCGCCGGCGCGGCAACGGCGCTGATGGGTTTCGTGATGATGGTGACCGCTGCTTTCGTCGGCGTCTGGATCGGCGCCAGCTACGACGGCACGATGGCTCCGCTGGCCTTGACGATCTGCGCCGCTTCGGCTGCCTCGGCGATGATCGCCTTCACCATGGTTCGCCGGCACGGCGACGTGGCCGCGCATGGCTGAAGCGGTTCTCCTTCTTGGCCCGACTGCCTGCGGCAAGTCGGCGCTGGCCATGGCGCTGGCCGAGCACGCGCGGCTCGAGATCGTGTCGGTCGACTCGGCGCAGGTCTACCGCGGCATGGACGTCGGCACGGCCAAGCCTGCTGCTGCCGAGCGCGCGCGCGTGCCACATCACCTGCTCGACCTGCGCGAGCCGAACGAGCCCTACTGCGCTGCCGACTTCGTGCGCGACGCGACACGCGTGATCGGCGAGATCCAGGCCCGTGGACGCCTGCCGCTGGTGGTCGGCGGCACGATGCTCTATGCACGTGCGCTGCGCGGCGGCCTGTCGAACCTTCCTTCGGCCGATGCCGAGGTGCGCGCGCGCATCGATGCACGGGCGCAGGAACTCGGCTGGCCGGCGCTGCACGCGAAACTGCGCGAGATCGACCCCGTCACCGCGGCGCGGCTGCCGCCCACCGACAGCCAGCGCATCCAGCGCGCGCTCGAGGTATTCGAGCTCACCGGCGTGCCGCTGTCGCAGTTGCAGGGTGCGCCGCGCAGGCCGGCGCTGCGGCTGGCGACCATCGCGCTGCTGCCGCAGGACCGCGCTGAAGTGCACCGGCGCATCGAACGGCGCTTCGACGAGATGCTCGCCAACGGCTTCCTAGACGAGGTGCGGCGGCTGATGGCGCGCGGCGATCTCGACCCGGACCTGCCGTCGATGCGCAGCGTCGGCTACCGGCAGGCGTGGCGCCACCTGCGCGGCGAGACCACGTTCGCGCAGTTCCGCGCCGAGGCCATCGCAGCAACGCGCCAGCTCGCCAAGCGGCAGATCACCTGGCTGCGCTCGATGCACGATGCGGCGCGCATCGATCCGTTCAGTGCTTGTGCGCTGAATGAGCTGAAGCGGGTCATCGAGGCGGCCTGAAAGCCGTCTCGGGAACCGTCGCGACGGTCTTGGTCGCGCGCAGGAAGTCGAAGTCGCAGCCGGCATCGGCCTGCGTCACCGTACGCAGAAACAGGCTGCGGTAGCCGCGCCGATCTTCCTCGCGCGAACTCGCCGGTGGCAGCGCCTGCCGCCGCCGCTCCAGTTCCTGATCGTCGACCAGCAGCTGCAGCGAGCGCTGCGCCACGCTCAGCCGGATGCGGTCGCCCGACTGCACCAGCGCCAACGGGCCGCCCAGGGCGGCCTCTGGCGTCACGTGCAAGACGATCGTGCCGGCCGCGGTGCCGCTCATGCGGCCATCGGAGATGCGCACCATGTCCCTGACACCCCGGCGCGCCAGCTTCTTCGGGATCGGGATCAGGCCGGCCTCGGGCATTCCCGGCGCACCCTTCGGGCCGATGTTCCTCAGCACCAGCACGTCCTCGGCTGCGACATCGAGCGCGGGATCGTCGATGCGCGCCGCCAGGTGCTCGAGGTTCTCGAACACGACCGCGCGCCCTTCGGACTCCATCAGCGCCGCAGAAGCCGCCGACTGCTTGATGATCGCGCTGCCGGGTGCCAGGTTTCCGCGCAGCACGGCGATGCCGCCCTGGCCATAGATCGGCTTGCCGAGCGGACGGACGACATCCTGCGCAAATCCTGGCCCGGCCGCCTCGAGTTCTTCACCCAGCGTGCGCCCAGTCACCGTCAACGCATCCAGATGCAGCAGCGGCCTCAGTTCGCGCAGCACGGCCGCAAGTCCGCCAGCTCTATGCAAGTCTTCCATGTAGTGCGCGCCGGAAGGCTTGAGATCGACCAGCACCGGCGTCTCCCGGCCGAGGCGATCGAGCCCGTCGAGGTCGATGGCGATGCCGAGCCGGCCGGCGATTGCGGCGAGGTGGATGATGCCGTTGGTCGAGCCGCCAATTGCCAGCAGCACGCGCAGCGCGTTCTCGAATGCCTTCGGCGTCAGGATCCGGTCGGGCGTCAAACCGGCGGCGATCATCGCCACTGCCTGCGCTCCGGTTCGCTCGGCGATGCGCACCCGGTCGGCGGTCACCGCCGGTGCCGACGCGCCACCCGGCAGCATGATGCCGAGCGCCTCCGCGATGCAGGCCATCGTGCTGGCGGTACCCATCACCGAGCAGGTGCCGACGCTCGGCACCAGCTGCTCGTTGACCTCGGCGATCTCCTGCGCGTCGATCTCGTCGCCGCGGAAGCGGGCCCAGAAGCGGCGGCAGTCGGTGCAGGCCCCGACCCGTTCGCCGCGATGCGCGCCGGTCAGCATCGAGCCGGTCACCAGCTGGATCGCCGGCACGCCGGCGCTCGCTGCGCCCATCAGCTGCGCCGGCACTGTCTTGTCGCAGCCGCCGATCAGCACCACGGCGTCCATCGGCTGCGCGCGGATCATCTCCTCGGTGTCCATCGACATCAGGTTGCGCAGAAACATGCTGGTCGGGTGCGCGAAGCTCTCGTGGATCGAGACGGTCGGAAACTCGACCGGCAAGCCGCCGGCGAGCATCACCCCGCGCTTGACCGCCTCGATGAGCTGCGTCGCATTGCCATGGCAGGGGTTGAAGCCGCTGCCGGTGGCGGTGATGCCGACGATCGGCCTTGCGAGCGCATCGTCGCTGTAGCCGGCGCCCTTGATGAAGGCCTTGCGCAGGAAGAGCGAGAAGCCGGCGTCGCCATAACTCGTCAGACCTTTGCGCATGCCGGCCGATGCGTCGCCGTCGTCTCGGCTAGACATCGGAATCCTCTTCGCGCAGGATGCGCAGGGCCGCCGCGAGCGCGCGCTGGTAGCGCGCCGTCTCGCGGGCGATCGATGCCTCGTCCCAGTGGTAGAAGCCCTTGCGGCTCGGCGCCTTCATGCCGACCTCGCCGCGCTCGACCAGTTGCCTGATCAGCGGGCTCGGCTCGGCGGCATTGGTCAGGTGCGGGTACATGGTCGCCGCGGCGGCGCAGTGGATGTCGATGCCCGAGTGGTCCTTCTGCAGCAGCGGGCCGGCGGCGATGTAGCGGAAACCGAAGCCGTAGCGCACGACGGTGTCGACGTCCTCCGGCGAGGCGAAGCCCTGCTCGACCAGCGCGATCGCCTCGCGCATCAGCGCGTGCTGCAGCCGGTTGCCGAGGAAGCCCGGGATGTCGCGCTTGACCTGCACCGGCTTGCGGCCGACCGAGCGCATGATCGCGGTCACCGCCTGCGCCACCGCCCCGTCGGTCCTCTCGCTGCGGACGACTTCGACCGCCGGCACCAGGTGCGCCGGCATGAAGAAGTGCAGGCCGAGCATGCGATCTTGTGTCGCCAGGCCGGCGGCGATCTCGCTGATCGGGAAACTCGACGAGTTGCTGGCCAGCGGCGCGGTGGCAGGCGCGAGCCGCTCCAGCGTTGCGAACACGGCACGCTTGAGCGGCAGTCTTTCGGGCACGGCCTCGATGACCAACCCGACGCCGGACCAGTCGGCCGCCTCGAGCTCCGGGACCACCTCGACGATGCCCGGCCTGTGTGATGCACCGATCGCCTGCGCCGCGTCGCGCACCCGCTGCGCCAACGTGGCGCGAGCGGCAGGGTCCGTCTCGACGACCTGCGTGCGCCAACCAGCGGCGTAAAAGATGGACGCGATGTCGCGGCCCATGGTGCCGCCGCCGACGACGATCAACGATTGTCCAGTGTTCAAGATTCCGCTCCCCTGCCAGGATCCGTTAGCAGCACCGCTGGCGCTGCCGCCAGGCCCGCTGCGCATTATCGGCGTTCGGACTCTCCGGCCCGTCGTTTGCGGATGGCGGCATCGCTGCAATACTTCACGTCAAGCTCGACCGCAGCCACCCTTCCCTTCAGGTAACCCAATGATCGAAATGGCAGAAAAGCGCGTCCTTGGCCAGGTGATCCGCCTGCATTCACGGGACAACGTCGTAGTCGCACGCGCCGATGTCGCGCTCGGCGAGCCGATCCCGGGCGAGAACATCGTCAGCCGCAGCCAGGTGCCCGCCGGTTACAAGATCGCCACGCGGCCGATCGCCAAGGGCGAGCCGATCCTCAAGTACAACGTCGTGGTCGGCTTCGCCGCCGCCGACATTGCGCCGGGCTCGCTGGTACATAGCCACAACACCGAGTTCCGTGAGTTCGATCGCGACTATGCGCACGCAAGCGAGTATCGGCCGGTCGATTGCGTGCCGGAGGCGGCGCGGGCCGCTTTTCAGGGAGTCGTCCGCCCCGACGGCCGGGTGGCGACGCGCAACTTCATCGGCATCCTGTCGACGGTGAACTGCTCGGCGACGGTGGTGCGCCGGATCGCCGAATGGTTCACGCCGGAGCGACTCGACGAGTTCCCCAACGTCGATGGCGTGGTGGGCCTGGCCCACTCGCTCGGCTGCGGCATGGAGATGAGCGGCGAACCGATGGCCCTGCTGCGACGGACCATCGCCGGCTATGCCCGGCACGCCAATTTTGCCGCGGTACTGATCGTCGGCCTCGGTTGCGAGCGCAACCAGCTCGGCGGGCTGCTGGCCGACGAGCGGCTGCAGCCCGGGCCTCGGCTGCAGACCTTCGTGATGCAGGACACCGGCGGCACGCGGCGGACGATCGAGGCCGGCACGGAGGCCGTGCGCGCGCTGCTGCCCGAGGCCAACCGGGTGCGGCGCGAGACGGTGCCGGCGAGCCACATCACGGTCGGGCTGCAGTGCGGCGGCTCGGACGGCTTTTCCTCGATCACTGCCAACCCGGCGCTAGGCGCCGCCGTCGACCTGCTGGTGCGCCACGGCGGCACGGCGATCCTGTCCGAGACGCCGGAGATCTACGGCGTCGAGCACACGCTGACCCGGCGCGCCGTCTCGCGCGAGGTCGGCGAGAAGCTCGTCGAGCGGATCCGCTGGTGGAAGGACGAGTACTCGGTCGGACGCGACGTGCAGATCAATGGCCGCGTCAGCCCGGGCAACCAGGCGGGGGGGCTCGCCAACATATTCGAGAAGTCGCTGGGCTCGTCGATGAAGGGCGGCACCGGCCCGCTGATGGAGGTCTACCGGTACGCCGAGCCAGTAACGGCGAAGGGCCTGGTGTTCATGGACACGCCGGGCTACGACCCGGTCTCGGCGACCGGCCAGATCGCCGGCGGTGCGAACCTGATCGCGTTCACGACCGGCCGCGGCTCGATGTTCGGCGCCAAGCCGGTGCCGTCGCTCAAACTGGCGACGAACACGCCGATGTTCCGTCGCCTCGAGGAGGACATGGACATCAACTGCGGCGAGGTCCTCGACGGCACGGCGTCGATCGACGATATGGGCAAGCGCATCTTCGACCTGATGCTGCGCACGGCGTCAGGCGAGCGCTCGAAGAGCGAACTGCTCGGTCTCGGCGATCATGAATTCGTGCCCTGGCAGATCGGCATCATGAGCTGACACGGCGCGAGTGGCTGGACTTCCCCGCCGCTGTCACGCCGGCCGCTTGCGCCGCAAGCCCTGCAGGGCGAGCGCCGTGGCGACGCAGCCGAAACCGATGAGGTCGGTAGTCGCACCCGGCAGCACCAGGGCAAAGCCCGCGACGATGAACAGCACACGTTCCGGCAGCGTGGTCCGCTTCAGCGCCCAGCCCTGGAAACCGGCGGCGATTGCCGCGATGCCGACCGCCGCGGTAAAGGTGATCCAGGCGATCGAGCCCCAGTCGGCGCTGGCCAGGTTCTTCATCGAACCCATCAGCAGCAGTCCCTGCCCGGCCGGGTCGAGCACGAACATGAACGGCAGCAGGAACGCGGGCACCGTGTACTTCCAGCACTGCAGCGTCGTCCTGTACGGATCACCGCCGGTGATCGCAGCGGCCGCAAACGGCGACAGTGCAGTCGGCGGCGACACTTCGGACAGCACCGCGTAATAGAAGATGAACATGTGTGCCGCAAAGTCGGGTACGCCGAGTTTCGTCAGCGCCGGCGCGGTGATCACTGCACAGATGATGTACGACGCGGTCACCGGCACCGCCAGGCCGACGATCCACACCACCATCGCGGTGAACACCGCCGTGAGCAGCAGCGAGCCGCCGGCGTAGTCGATCACGATGCTGCTGAACTTCAGCCCCAGTCCGGTCAGCGTGACCACGCCGACGATGATCCCGGCGCCGGCGCAGGTCGCAGCAACGTTCACCACCCCGATCGAGCCGCCTTCCAGCGCCTTCATGAGGCCCGAGCCGTAAAGGCCGCGCAGCGGCGGCACGCGCCCGCGCAGCACGTCGTAGGGAATCAGCGCGCAGTCGCGGTGCAGGAAGCTGGTGAAGAACGCCACCACGGTGGCCCAGAACACCGACAGTACCGGCGAGTAGCCCATCATCATGAAGACGACGATCGACACCAGCGACAGGAAGTGGAAGCCGTACTGCCGGGTCAGGTTCCACACCGTGTCGACCTTGGCGAAGGTGGCGCCGCCCATGCCGTACTTGCGCGCGTCGATCTCGACCATCAGCAGCAGCGCCAGGTAGAACAGCAGGGTCGGGATCGTCGCCATCAGGATGACGTCGAGATAGGAGATCTTCAGGAATTCGGCGATCAGGAAGGCGGCGGCGCCCAGCACGGGCGGCGAGATGATCGCGCCCAGCCCGCCGGCCGCGAGCAGGCCCCCGGCGGCGTTCTTCTCGTAGCCCACCTTGGCGAGCATCGGATAGGCCACCGAACCCAGCGTCACGGTGGTGGCCACGCCCGAGCCCGACGGACCGCCGAGCAGGAACGACGACAGCACGACCGTGCGGCCCGCCCCGGTCGGCTTGCCGCCCATCGCCGAGAAGGAGAAGTCGATGAAGAACTTGCCGGCGCCGGAGAACTGCAGGAAGGCGCCGAAGATCGTGAACAGGATGATCAGCGAGGAGGACACGTCCACGGCCACGCCGTAGATGCCTTCCAGCGTCATGTACATGTGGCCGATCAGGCGGCCGACCTCGTAGCCCTTGTGCGTCCACGGCGGCGGCAGATAGGGGCCGAACAGCGCGTAGGCGATGAAACAGGCCGTGATGAACGGCATGATCCAGCCGTTGGTCCGCCTCATCGCCTCCATCACGAGCAGGATCAGCGCGATGCCGAACGCGATGTCGGTCGGGTTCGGCAGCGTGTTGCGATCGGTGAAGTCGTCGCCGCCGTGGATCAGGTAGGCAACGATGGCGATCGAGACCAGCGCGGCCAGCCAGTCCCACCACATGATGCGGTGGCGGAAGCGCCCGGCCACCGGGAAGACGAGGAAGCACAGCACCAGCACCATCGCCACGTGCAGCGGCCGCAGCGTCTGCGTCGGCACGATCTCATAGGCCGTATACAGGTGGAAGATCGACATGGCCACCGCGGCCAGCGTGATGAACACGCCCAGCGCCCCCTTCAGCCGGTTGGCGTGACCCTCTTCCTCCTCGATGAATTCCTCGGCTCGGGCGAGTGCCTCTTCGCTGATCGCTGCATCCGGCGGGTGCTGCAGGTGCGCGTGTTCGTTGCTCACATCGACCTCTGTCGGGTCCTGCAAGAAAAAGGCCCCGCATGTCCGCCGCGCAGAAGCCAGTCCTCTGCACGCCGGCCGGCGGGGCCCGTCGTTTCCGAAACGGTCCTCAGTTGACCTTGACGCCCTTCTCGGCGAAATACTTCAGGGCACCCGGATGAAACGGCACCGGCGTGGCGGAGGCCTTCTGGTTCTCGAGCTTGAAGTTGGTCGCTTCCTTGTGCACGGCAATGATGTCGTCGCGCTTGTCGAAGATCGTCTTGACGATGTTGTAGGCCGTCTTCTCGTCCATGTTCTCGTGCGCGACCAGGATGTTCATGACCGTCGCCTGCTTGTTGTCGGCGTCCATGCCCTTGTACGTGTCCTTGGGAATCGCGTCCTGGACGTACAGGTCGCCCCACTTCGCGTTCATCGCCGCCACGAGTTCCGCGTGGTCGATCATCTTGATCTTCGTGCCCGGCGTGTTCGCCAGGTCGGTCACGGCGGCAGTCGGCAGCCCGCCGACCCAGAAAAAGGCATCGATCTTCCGATCCTTCATCGCGTTGACCGACTCGGCCACGCCCAGTCGCTCGCGCTTCATGTCCTTGTCCTTGTCCAGGCCCGCGGCCTCGATGACGCGGAATGCCATCACTTCGGTGGCGCTGCCCGGCGAGCCCGTCGAGACCCGCTTGCCCTTCAGGTCGGCGATCTTGCTGATCCCGGTGCCTTCGACCGTCACCACGTGCATGCGGTTCGGGTACAGGATCATCAGTGTGCGCAGCGGCACCTTGGTGCCCTTGAACTTGTCCTCGCCCTTGAACGCGTCCTGCGCCGCGTCGGTCATCGAAAAGCCGACATAAGGCTTGCCGGTGGCGATCAGCTTCAGGTTGTCGACCGAGCCGCCTGTCACTTCAGCGGTGGCCTGCATCCCCGGCACGTACTTGGAAAGCACCGAGGCGATGCCGCCGCCCATGGGGTAATAGACGCCGCCGGTGCCGCCGGTGCCGATCGAAATGTTCTGTGCCAGCGCTGTCGCGGACAGCCCGGTGCAAATGGCCGCGACTGCGGCAGTCAGAAATCGACGCATGTTGTCTCCTCCGTGTTGACGAATCGTGCCCTGGGTCAGGCAATCCTGCTTCGGCTGCGCCGCCCATGGCCAGCCAGTCTACCTTTCGAAGAGCCGCCCGCCACCGCCCGGCTGCGCTCGGCCGATCGCGAATGCTGCCCCGAGCAACTCTAGCGGGTCAAGCAATCCGGGATCCGCCTTGCCAGCCGACCACCACGGGCCGAGCGCGACCGGCACTACGTACACTTGCGCGGAGATCTGACCCGACCGGAGCGACGTGAACGCACCCCGCCAACTGGTGCTCGACCTGCTGCAGCCGGCTGCGCCCACGCTGGAGAACTTCGTCGCCGGAAGCAATGCCGAGGCCGTCGAGACGCTGCGGCGACTGGCCGCCGGCGCCGGCGAGCGCATCGTCTACCTGTGGGGCGAGCGCGGCAGCGGCCGCAGCCATCTGCTGCAGGCGCTCGCCGCCGTGGCGGGCGCCCGTTTCTGGCAGGCGGAAGACGCACCCGACGCCGCCGGCCTGACGCTGGTCGACGACGTCGAGCGGCTCGACGAAACGGCACAGATTCGGCTCTTCAACCGCCTCAATGCCGTGCGGGCACGCGCCGACTCTGCCTGCGTCGCCTCCGGCAGCGTGCCGCCGGCGCAGTTGCCGTTGCGCGAGGACCTGCGCACCCGGCTGGCGTGGGGCCTCGTCTACCAGTTGCATCCGCTCGCCGATGCCGAGAAAGTGGAGGCACTGCGGGTCCACGCCGCCGCGCGCGGCCTCGCCATCGGCAACGACGTGATCGACTACCTGCTCACCCACCTGCCGCGCGACATGCGGACGCTGGCCGCGGCGCTGGATGCGCTCGACTGCTTCGGCCTGTCGCACAAGCGGTCGCTGACCTTGCCGCTGGTGCGGCAATGGCTGGCGGCGGACGAAACGTAGAATCCGCCAGTGATGAGGGTCACGACACCTTTCCTGCACCACCTGCTGCCGACCGATGCGGCGGGCAAGGCCCGATGATCAAGCGCCTTGTCGAGAAAGTGCAGACGCTGTTCACGCGGCGCCGGCGCGCGCACAAGGCGCGACAGGTGCCGGTCGCCGAGCACGGCATCCAGCGCGACCGGGTGCCACGGTCGGCGCTGCGGGTGTGCGAGACGCTGCAGAAGGCCGGGCACCATGCCTACATCGTCGGCGGCGCCGTGCGCGACCTGCTGATCGGCGTGACACCGAAGGACTTCGACGTCGCCACCGACGCCACGCCCGAGCAGATCAAGCCGCATTTCCGCCGCGCCATCATCATCGGCCGCCGCTTCCGGCTGGTGCACGTGATGTTTGGCTCGGAGACGATCGAGGTGTCGACCTACCGCGCCGCGGCCAACGGCGAGCAGGCGGTCGATGCGCACGGCCGCATGCTCGCCGACAACGTGTTCGGCAATCAGACCGACGACGCAGCGCGGCGCGACTTCACCATCAACGCCCTTTACTACGACCCGTCGTCCGAGACGGTGATCGACTATCACGACGGCGTGAAGGACATCAAGCGCCGCCGGCTGCGCATGATCGGCGATCCGGAGGCTCGCTACCGCGAGGATCCGGTCCGGATGCTGCGCGCGGTGCGCTTCGCCGCCAAGCTCGGCTTCGAGATCGACGAGGCCACGCGCGCGCCGATCGCGCGCCTGGCCGGCCTGCTCGAAAACGTGCCGCCGGCGCGCGTCTTCGACGAGATGCTGAAGCTGCTCACCAGCGGCCATTCGGTGGCCTGCATCCTTCGCCTGCGCGCCGAGGGGCTGCACCACGGGCTGCTGCCGCTGCTCGACGTCATCCTCGAGCAACCGGAGGGCGAGCGCTTCGTGATGCTGGCACTTTCGCGCACCGACGAGCGCGTGCGCGCCGGCAAGCACATCGCGATCGGCTTCCTGTTCGCCTGCCTGCTGTGGCACGAGGTGCTCAAGCGATGGAAGGAACTGCAGGCGGCGGGAGCGCACCGGATCCCGGCGCTCGACGCAGCCATCGACGAGGTGCTCAACCGGCAGACGGAGAAGCTGGCGATCCAGCGCCGCTTCGTGGCCGACATGCGCGACATCTGGATGATGCAGCCCCGCTTCGAACGGCGCAGCGGACGCGCGCCGCTGGCGCTGCTTTCCCACCTGCGGCTGCGCGCCGGCTACGACTTCCTCGCCCTGCGCGGCGCCGCGGAGGAAGCCCCGGCGGAACTGGTGACGTGGTGGCACGAGTTCATGCACGCCGATGAGAACGGCCGCGCCCGCCTCCTGTCGGCCGCCCCCGCGCCGCGCCAGGGCGAGGGCACGCGCCGTCGACGCCGGCGGCGACCGAAATCCGGTGGCGATTCGGCCGGCGCGGGCGGCGACGCCACTCCTTCCTGAACACCTGCCATGGCTGGACAACGGGCATACATCGGGCTGGGCGCCAACGAAGGCGACGTGATCGCGACGCTAGACGCCGCGGTCGAGGCGCTGCGCTCGCTGCAGCAGTGCGAATTCGTCGGCGTTTCCGCCTACTACCGCAGCGCGCCTGTCGACGCCGAGGGCCCCGACTACACCAACGCAGTGGTCGCGCTCGACACCGTCATGGAGCCCTACGCGCTGTTGCTCGCCCTGCTCGACATCGAGCTGCGTCTCGGCCGCAAGCGGCGCGGCGCCGACCCAAAGATCAAGTCGTCGCGGCGCGTCGATCTCGACCTGCTGCTGCACGGCTCGCTGCTGATGCGCAGCACGCCGCTGACGCTGCCCCACCCGCGCATGCACGAGCGTGCCTTCGTGCTGCGGCCGCTGCTCGACCTGTCCCCGGACGTCGAGCTGCCCAGTTACGGCCCGGCGGCGCGGCTGCTCGGCGCCCTGCTGCATCAGCGGGTCGAGCGCATCGACCCCGAAGCCTGAACCGCGGCATATGAGCGCGGTCGCCACGCGCTTCCGGCACATCGTCGTCGAGGGGCCGATCGGGGTCGGCAAGACTTCGCTGGCGCGCCGGCTCGGCGCATCGACCGGCGCGCACCTGCTGCTGGAGCAGCCGGAGGCGAACCCGTTCCTCGAGCGCTTCTACCGCGAGCCGGCGCACCACGCGCTGGCCACGCAGATGTTCTTCCTGTTCCAGCGCATCCAGCAGCTGGCCGAGTTGCGACAGCTCGACCTGTTCCGCACCCACGTCGTCGCCGACTTCCTGCTCGACAAGGACCCGCTGTTCGCCCGGCTGACGCTGGCCGACGACGAACTGAAGCTCTACGAGCAGCTGTACGCCCAGCTGGCGCCGAGCGCGCCGCCGCCGGACCTGGTCATCTACCTGCAGGCGCCGGCCGAGACGCTGATCGAGCGGGTCGCCCGGCGCGGCATCGCATCCGAAGCGAAGATCACCGCCGACTACTTGCGCCGGCTCGCCGACAGCTACGCCGACTTCTTCCACCATTACGACGCTGCGCCGCTGCTGGTGATCAACGCCGAGCACCTGAACCCGATCGGGCGCGACGAGGACTACGCGCTGCTGGTCTCGCAGATCGAGAAGATGCGCGGGCGCCGCGAGTACTTCAGCCTCGCGGCCTGAATCGGCGGGGCGGTGCCATTCATTCCCCGCTAATATCCGCCGCGCACCGCCCCCGGGAACAAGAGCGATGAAGGTTGTCCGAACGATCGAAGAACTGCGCGACCAGCTGCGCGGGCAGAATCGCATCGCCTTCGTGCCGACGATGGGCAACCTGCACGCGGCGCACCTGTCGCTGATGCAGATGGCGCACCAGCACGGCGACCCGGTGGTGGCGTCGATCTTCGTCAACCGGCTCCAGTTCGGACCCAACGAGGACTTCGACAAGTACCCGCGCACCCTGCAGGAGGACATCGACAAGCTGCAGAAGCAGAACGAGGTCTACGCGCTCTTCGCGCCGACGGAAGGCGAGATGTATCCGGAGCCGCAGAGCTACCGCGTCAGCCCGCCGCACGACCTCGGCGACATCCTGGAAGGCGAGTTCCGGCCAGGCTTCTTCGTCGGCGTGTCGACCGTGGTGCTGAAGCTCTTCTCCTGCGTACAGCCGCGGGTGGCGGTGTTCGGCAAGAAGGATTACCAGCAGCTGATGATCGTGCGCAACATGTGCCGGCAGTTCGCGCTGCCGACCGAGATCGTCGCCCACGAGACGGTGCGCGATCCCGACGGCCTGGCCATGTCGTCGCGCAACCGCTTCCTGTCGCAGACCGAGCGCAAGGAGGCGCCGCGGCTGTTCCGCGTGCTTAACGAAGTGCGCGACCGACTGCGCGCCAGCGAGACCGACGTGCCGGCCATCGAGCACGATGCGCAACGCGAACTGGCTGCCGCCGGCTGGAAGGTGGACTACGTCTCGGTGCGTCGCCAGATGAACCTGAAGGCACCGACTGTCGAACAGGTCGCCGGTGGCGACCCCCTGGTGGTCCTTGCCGCCGCCAAGCTCGGCGCGACGAGGCTGATCGACAACCTCGAGACCTGAGGCGACGCGCGGTTGGTGCGCGCCGGCCCGTTCGGACATAATTCGCGTCCCGCGCCGGAATGGCGGAACTGGTAGACGCGCCGGACTCAAAATCCGGTTCTGGCAACAGAGTGTGGGTTCGATTCCCTCTTCCGGCACCAACTGACATCCCATCACGCTCATGGCCGGTCAAGCCGTGGACGATTCGGTCGGGCTCACGCTCGCCGACTTCGACTTCGATCTCCCCGCCGAACTGATCGCGCAGCATCCGCTCGCCGATCGCGAGGCGAGCCGCCTGCTGCATGTTCAGCGGCAGGCGCTGGCCGACCTGCACTTCGCCGATCTGCCGCGCTTGATCACACCCGGCGAGGTGCTCGTCTTTAACGACACGCGGGTGATCAAGGCGCGCCTGTACGGCCACAAGCCGAGCGGCGGCCGGGTCGAGGCATTGGTCGAGCGCGTGCTCGACAGCCGGCGCGCGTTGGCGCTGCTGCGCACCAGCCACAGCCCGAAGGCCGGCACACGGATCGTCTTCGGAGCCGAAGATGACCCCGTCACCGCCACCGTCGTCGGTCGGCACGACGATTTCTTCGAACTTGCGTTCTCCCACGACGTCCTGGCGACGCTCGACCGCTTCGGCCACGTGCCTTTGCCGCCCTACATCACGCACGGCGACGACGCGGAAGATGCCAGCCGCTACCAGACCGTGTATGCGAACCGCGCCGGCGCAGTGGCCGCGCCCACCGCCGGCCTGCACGTCACGACGCAACTGATGGCGGCGCTGCGCGAGTGCGGCGCACGGTGTGTGTTCGTCACGCTGCACGTCGGCGCCGGCACCTTCCAGCCGGTCCGCACCGAGCGCATCGCCGAACACCGGATGCACGCCGAGCGCTACGAGATTCCGGCCGCGACGGCGCAGGCCGTCAATGCCGCCCGGGCAGCCGGACGGCCGGTGACGGCGGTGGGCACGACCAGCCTGCGCGCGCTCGAGTCCGCCGCGCGGGACGGCGACGTCGCCGCCGGCAGCGGCGAAACGCGGCTCTTCATCGCGCCGGGCCACACGTTCCGCGTCGTCGACCGTCTGATCACCAACTTCCACTTGCCGAAGTCGACGCTGCTGATGCTGGTCTCGGCCTTTGCCGGCATCGAGCGGATCCGCCATGCCTATGCCCATGCCATCGCACGGCGCTACCGCTTCTTCAGCTACGGCGACGCGATGCTGCTGGAAAGGAACGGCCCATGAGCCTCGCCTTCGAACTCACCGGCCATGACGGCGCGGCGCGCCGCGGCCGCCTGCAGCTGGCGCACGGCCATGTCGACACGCCCGCCTTCATGCCGGTGGGCACCTACGGCACGGTGAAGGCGATGACGCCGCGCGAACTGGAGGAACTGGGCAGCCAGATCGTGCTCGGCAACACCTTCCATCTCTGGCTGCGCCCCGGGCTGGAAGTGATCGGCAAGCACGGCGGGCTGCACCGCTTCATGGGCTGGCAGCGGCCGATCCTCACCGACAGCGGCGGCTTCCAGGTGTTCTCGCTCGGGCAACTGCGCAAGATCAGCGAGGAAGGGGTGCGCTTCGCCTCGCCGGTCAACGGCGATCGCCTGTTCCTGACGCCTGAGGAGTCGATGCGCATCCAGGGCGTGCTCGATTCCGACATCGCGATGGTGTTCGACGAATGCACGCCGTACGAGGTCGACGGCACGCCGGCCACGCGCGAGCACGCGGCCGATTCGATGCGTCTGTCGCTGCGCTGGGCGAAGCGAAGCCGGGCCGAGTTCGATCGCCTCGACAACCGCAACGCGCTATTCGGCATCGTGCAGGGCGGCATGCACGAGGATCTGCGTGACGAATCGCTGGCCGGCCTCCTCGACATCGGCTTCGATGGCTACGCGATCGGCGGACTTTCGGTCGGCGAGCCAAAGGAAGAGATGCTGCGCGTCCTGGCCCACACCGCGCCAAGGCTGCCGGCGCAGCGGCCGCGCTACCTGATGGGCGTGGGCACGCCGGAGGACCTGCTTGCCGGCATCGCCGCCGGCATCGACATGTTCGACTGCGTGCTGCCGACTCGCAACGCCCGCAACGGCTGGCTGTTCACGGAAAACGGCGACATCAAGATGCGCAACAGCCGGCACAAGGACGACACCCGGCCGCTCGACCCGGAATGCACCTGCTACACCTGCCGCAACTTCAGCCGCGCGTATCTGCACCACCTGCAGCGGGTCAACGAGATCCTCGGTGCGCGCCTGAACACGATCCACAACCTGCACTTCTACCTTGAGCTGATGCGCCGCTCGCGGGCCGCGATCGAGGCCGGGCAGTTCGGCGAGCTCGTGACGGCGCTGCGCCGCCGTCGCGCGGCCGGTCCCGGCTGAACGCCGATCGAGCGCGGCGCCGCGTGCTGGCGGGCCCGCTGGATATAATCCGCCCTTCTTCGGCCGGCCACCACCCTTGCAGGCAAGGCGCTGCAGACAGCGCCGCGCGGCCGCCGGAACTTTCCACCTCATCGCCGATGTAACCGGCCGGCCCGCCGGCCCTGACGCCCCGGAGACCACATGTTCTTCATTTCCGACGCCCTGGCGCAGACCGCGCCGTCAGCCCCTGGCGGCGAAGGCGCCTGGACCTCGATCATCTTCATGGTCCTGATCTTCGCCGTCTTCTACTTCCTGCTGATCCGGCCCCAGGCCAAGCGGCAGAAGGAGCACAAGGCGATGGTCGACGCCCTGAACAAGGGCGACGAGGTGATGACCGCCGGCGGCATCATCGGCAAGATCACCGAGATGTCCGACCAGTACGTCACGCTGCAGATCGCCGCCGTCGACGGCAAGCCGGTCGAGATCTCGATGCAGCGTTCCGCGGTGCAGACGCTGCTGCCCAAGGGCACGATGAAGAGCCTGTGACGCGCGCCAATGCTGTCGCAAGTGCAATTGCGTTGCCTTTGTAATCGCGCCGTCCCGCCGGCCGCCCGGAGCCTGCCCCCGGCCGTGAACGGGGAGCCGGCGCACGAACCCTTCTCGGCCGAGTGCATATGCGCCGCGCAGCGGCGCATACACGAGGACGACACTACCGAATGAACCGCTACCCCTTCTGGAAGTACATCATCATCGGGATCGCGCTGCTGTTCGGCGCGATCTATACCGCGCCGAACTTCTTCGGCGAGGCGCCGGCGGTGCAGGTCTCGTCGCAGCGGCCGACGGTCAAGGTCGACGCAGGCTTGCTGACGCGCATCGAGACGACGCTGAACTCGGCCGGCGTGGCTTATGAAGCCGCCTACGCCGAAACGGTCGGGCTGAACGTCACCGCGCGTGTGCGCCTGTCCGACACCGACATGCAGATCCGTGCCCGCGACGCGCTCGAGGCGGCGCTGAATCCGGATCCCAAGGACCCGACCTATGTGGTGGCGCTGAACCTGCTGTCGCGTTCCCCGCGCTGGCTGGCCAGCCTCGGTGCGCTGCCGATGTACCTCGGCCTCGACCTGCGCGGCGGCGTGCACTTCCTGATGCAGGTGAACACGGCCGAGGTAGTGACGAAACGGCTCGACGCGCTGGTCGGCGACCTTCGCGGGTTGCTGCGCGAGAAGGACGTCCGCCATGCCGGCATCGCGCGCGCCGGTGACCGCATCGAGATCCGCTTCCGGGAAGCGGACATACGCGCCAAGGCCGTAGGCGTGATCCGCGACGCCTACACTACGGAACTCGCCCTGCGCGAGGATGCAAGCGGCGGCGACCTGCTGCTGGTGGCGACGCTGACCCCGGCCGCCGCCAAGGCGGTGGCCGACGGCGCGCTGAAGCAGAACATCAACACCCTGCACAACCGGATCAACGAGCTCGGCGTCGCCGAGCCGGTGATTCAGCAGCAGGGTGCCGACCGCGTCGTGGTCCAGCTGCCCGGCGTGCAGGACACCGCGCGCGCCAAGGACATCATCGGCCGCACCGCCACGCTGGAGGGCCGGCTGGTCGACCTCAGCGCCGAGGGGCAGGCCGCGGTGACCGGCAGCTCGCCGGTGCCGTTCGGCTCCGAGCGCTTCACCATCGGCCGCGGCGCGCCGGTGGTGCTGAAGAAGGACGTGATCTTCTCCGGCCAGCAGCTGCAGGGCGCGCAGGCGACCTTCGACGAGAACCAGCGCCCGGCGGTATCGATCGACCTGAACGAATCGGCCGGCCGCCACCTGCGCAAGGTCTCGCGCGAGAACATCAAGAAGCCGATGGCGATCGTGCTGTTCGAGAAGGGCCGCGGCGAGGTGCTGACGGTGGCCACGATCCAGGACGAACTCGGCTCCCGCTTCCGCATCACCGGGCTGGAAAGCACGCAGATGGCCAACGACCTGGCGCTGCTGCTGCGCGCCGGCGCCCTTGCCGCG
The DNA here is from genome assembly GCA_964610575.1 of uncultured Burkholderiaceae bacterium. Taxonomy (GTDB): domain Bacteria; phylum Pseudomonadota; class Gammaproteobacteria; order Burkholderiales; family Burkholderiaceae_F; genus JADJWR01. Next base: position 22,348 of record CAZSYX010000015.1, on the reverse strand, counting down.
CCGATGGACATCGTCGAGGAACGCACGATCGGCCCGAGCCTCGGCAAGGAGAACATCGACCGCGGCTTCCGCGCCACCGCGTACGGCTTCCTCGCCATCGCCGTGTTCATGATCTTCTACTACCGCGTGTTCGGTCTGATCTCGGTGGTCGGGCTGACGGTCAACGTCGGCCTGCTGGTCGGGCTGCTGTCGCTGCTGCAGGCCACGCTGACGCTGCCCGGCATCGCCGCGGTGGCGCTGACGCTCGGCATGGCGATCGACGCCAACGTGCTGATCAACGAGCGGGTGCGCGAGGAACTGCGCCGCGGCGCCACGGCGCAGCAGGCGATCACCCAGGGCTACGACCGGGCCTTCGCGACGATCCTCGACTCGAACGTCACGACGCTGATCGCCGGCGTGTTCCTGTTCATGCTCGGCTCGGGGCCGATTCGCGGCTTCGCGGTCGTGCACTGCCTCGGCATCCTGACCTCGATCTTCTCGGCGGTGTTCGTCTCGCGCGGCATCGTCAACCTCGTCTACGGGTCACGGCGCCGGCTGGCGACGCTCTCGGTCGGCCAGATTTGGAAGGGCGGCGGCACGGCCGACGCACAGGCCTGACAGGGATGGAAACAGAAAGACTAAGAGGCAGGTAGATGGAGTTCTTCCGCATCAGCCGCACGATTCCGTTCATGCGCTATTCGCGCATCCTGAACGCGATCTCGGTCATCACCTTCGTCATCGCCGTCGGCGCGATCTTCACCCGCGGCCTGAACCTGTCGGTCGAGTTCACCGGCGGCACGGTGATGGAGATCGCCTACCCGCAGGCGGCGGACCTGGCAAAGATCCGCACCGCGATCGAGGGCAAGAACTGGGGCGAGTTCCAGGTGCAGAGCTTCGGCACCTCGCGCGATGTGCTGATCCGGCTGCCGGTGCGGCCCGGCATGAGCGCCGGCGCGCAGGCCGAGCAGGTGATGGCCACGCTGAAGACGCAGGATGCCGGCGTCGAACTGCGGCGGGTCGAGTTCGTCGGCCCGGCGGTCGGCGAGGAACTGGCCCACGACGGCACGCTGGCCCTACTGCTGGTGTGCTTCGGCATCATGGTCTACCTGGCGTTCCGCTTCGAGTGGAAGTTCTCGGTGGCGGCGATCATCGCCAACCTGCACGACGTGATCCTGGTCGTCGGTCTCTTCGCGCTGTTCCAGTGGGAATTCTCGGTGCCGACGCTGGCGGCGCTGCTCGCGGTGCTCGGCTATTCGGTCAACGAGTCGGTGATCATTTTCGACCGGGTCCGCGAGCACTTCCGCACCATGCGCAGGGCCAGCGTGACCGAGGTGATCGACTCGGCCATCACCGCCACCATCTCGCGCACGATGATCACGCACGGCTCGACGCTCTGCATGACGCTGTCGATCCTCTTCTTCGGCGGGCCGGCGCTGCACAGCTTCGCACTGGCCCTGTCGATCGGCATCGCGCTGTCGATCTACTCGTCGATCTTCGTCGCCGCCGCCATCGCCATGTACCTCGGCGTGAAGCGCGAGGACCTGGTCAAGCCGGTGAAGAAGGAAGAGCAGACGCAGGAAATCATTCCCTGACGGGAATACGGGCGCCGGCTCGGCTGTTCCAGGATCGATGGGCACCATTGCCAAAGACCGGGCAAGCAACGGCGCCGGGCGGGTCCGCATCTGGGACCTGCCGACGCGGCTGTTTCACTGGTCGCTCGTGGTGCTGGTGACGATCTCCGTCGTCACTGCCAAGCTCGGCGGGCTGTGGCTCGACTGGCACATGCGCAGCGGCTACGCGATCCTGACGCTGCTCGTGTTCCGCCTCCTGTGGGGCGTGGTGGGCAGCCGCTATGCGCGGCTGTCGCACTTCGTGCGCGGCCCGCGTACCGTCATGGAGTACCTGCGCGGGCACCACGAGGGCCCCCACGTCGGCCACAACCCGCTCGGCGCCCTGTCGGTGCTCGCCATCCTCGCCTTGCTGCTGCTGCAGGGCATCACCGGGCTGTTCGCCAACGACGGCAGCTTCACCGAGGGACCGCTGGCAAAGCTCGTCAGCAATCCGACCAGCAATCAGCTTTCGACCTTGCACCGCTGGGGCGAACTGGCTGTGTATGCGATGGTCGCCCTGCACCTGGCCGCGGTGCTGTACTACCTGCTCCTGCGGCGCGACAACCTGATCGGACCGATGTTCTCCGGTGACCGCCTCGGCGTCGACGCGAAGCCGGCCTTCGACGGACCGGCATTGTGGCTGCGCGCAGCCGTCATGCTGGCCATATCCGCCGGCCTGACCGCCTACGTGGTGCTGCTGTAAGCGGAGGCTCCCGCCGCAGCGGGAGCCTCCGCACCGGCGTCGGACGCGAGCCCTGGCTCCCGCCCCCTCCGCCAGCGCTGCTTACTTGTTGCGGTAGTTGTCGTGGCAGTTGTTGCAGGAGTCCACGGTCGCCTGGAACTGCTTGCGGATCGCGCCGATGTCGCCGCCCTTGGAGACTTCCACCAGCTTGGTCACCTCGGTGCGCATCGCCTTGCCCACTTCCCGCACCTTCGGGTCGGTGAAGATCTCGGCCTTGGCGCGCGTCGGCGGGTTGCCGCCCTTCTCCGAGCCCGGCACGTAGCCCTCGCCCGGCAGTTGCGAGACGAAGTCGACGATGCCGGCGCTGCGCTGGATCTGCGCGACGTCCGGTTTGTCTGCCTTCAGCTGGGCGGCGATCTTGCCCATCTGGGTGCCCATGATCACGTAGGCCGACTGGCGATAGCGGATCGCGTCCTCGGGCTTGGCGAACTGCGCCTGGGCAGGCAAGGAGGCTGCCGCGAGCGCGGCGACAGAAAGCGAAAGCAGGGTCTTGGTCATCGTGGTCCTCACGGGGTGGTTAAGCGTCCGATCGCTTCGGATCGGACGTTGCGAAAACAGCGTCCGCGGCCGTCTTATTCCGGGGTGCCGGTCTCCCGCTAGCAGCGCCGCGCCAGTTCCGCTGCCTTGCCGACATAGCCGGCCGGGGTCAGCGCCAGCAGGGCCTCGCGCGCCTCTTCCGGGATCGGCAGCTGGCGAACAAACGCCCGCAACGCGTCGCGTTCGACGCCTCTGCCGCGCGTGAGTTCCTTCAGTTTCTCGTACGCGCCGGGCACGCCGTAGCGGCGCATCACCGTCTGAACCGGCTCGGCCAGAACTTCCCAGGCGTCGTCCAGATCCGCCGCCAGCCGCTCGCGGTTCAGTTCCAGCTTGCCGAGTCCGCGCCGGCAGGCGTCGTAGGCGACCAGGCTGTAGCCGAAGGCCACGCCCAGGTTGCGCAGCACGGTCGAATCCGTCAGGTCGCGCTGCCAGCGAGATACCGGCAGCTTCTCGGCCAGGTGGCGCAGCAACGCGTTGGCGACGCCGAGGTTGCCCTCCGAGTTCTCGAAGTCGATCGGATTGACCTTGTGCGGCATGGTCGAGGAGCCGATCTCGCCGGCCTTCAGCTTCTGCCGGAAGTAGCCGAGCGCGATGTAGCCCCACAGGTCGCGGTCGAGGTCGAGCAGCACCGTGTTGGCGCGCGCGATGGCGTCGAACAGCGTCGCCATCGCGTCGTGCGGCTCGATCTGGATGGTGTGCGTATTGAACTCGAGCCCAAGCGATTCGACCACCCCGCGCGCCACTGCCTCCCAGTCGACGCCCGGATACGCCGCCAGGTGGGCGTTGTAGTTGCCGACCGCGCCGTTCATCTTGGCCGTCAGCGCCACCGCCTCGATCGCCGCGATCGACCGCGCCAGCCGCACGGCAAAGTTGGCAAATTCCTTGCCGACGGTCGTCGGCGACGCCGCCTGGCCGTGCGTGCGCGACAGCATCGGCACCTCGGCGTGCTCGTGCGCCAGCGTGCGCAACGTCGCCTGGATCGACTGCAGGCGCTCGAGCAGCAGTGCGCGGCCATCGGCCAGCATCAGCGCGTGGGCGACGTTGTTGATGTCCTCCGAGGTGCAGGCGAAGTGGATGAACTCCGCCGCCAAGGCAAGCGCCGGCATGTCGGCCGTTCGGCGCCGGATCCAGTACTCGACCGCCTTGACGTCGTGGTTGGTGACGCGTTCCGTTTCCTTGATCTCGGCGCAGTCGGCGACCGCGAATCCGTCCGCCAGCGCACGCAATTGCCCGGCCGCCTCGTCTGCCAGGGCCGGCAGCTCGGCCAGGCCAAGCCGGGAAAGCGCCAGCAGCCACTCGATTTCGACCCGCACCCTCGCGCGCATGAAGGCGAACTCGGAAAAAACGTCGCGCAGTGCGGCGGTCGAAGCGCCGTAACGGCCGTCGAGCGGCGACAGCGCGGTCAGCGCAGACAGTTCAAGCGGGGTTGGCACGGGGGAATGGCCTCTTGGCGCGGCATCGAGCCGATGTCGGCAACATCGAACCCAGCCGATAGGGTGGAAAAAAGTCTAGCATCGGCGCCACGGTATCCCCGTGCGTAGGGCGCATGGCGGCGTGCAACGGTTGATCGCAAGTGCGTTGATATACTGGCTTCGGAGTTCAGAATGCGAAAAGACAGGACCGTGTCCAATCGACTGCGACTCATCGGTTCCCTGACCAGCCCATACGTGCGCAAGGTGCGCATCGTGATGGCTGAGAAGCGGATCGAGTGCCAGCTCGAACTCGAGGATGTGTGGTCGCCTGATTCGAAGATCCAGCTATCCAACCCGCTCGGCAAGGTGCCGTGCCTCATCATGGAAGACGGTGGCGCGGTGTTCGATTCGCGGGTGATCGTCGAGTACCTCGACACCATGACGCCGGTGGCGAAGCTGATTCCCACCACCGGTCGCGAGCGGGTCGAGGTGCGCACGTGGGAGGCACTGGCCGACGGCCTGCTCGACGCCGCCATCGCCTTGCGCCTGGAGCAGACGCAGCGCCCGCCGGAGCAGCAGTCGCAGAAGTGGATCGACCGCCAGATGGGCAAGGTCGACGCGTCGCTCGAGGCGATGGCGCACGGGCTTGAAGGCAAGAACTGGTGCCACAACAACGCCTACACGCTGGCCGACATCGCCGTCGGCTGCGCGCTCGGCTACCTGGACTTCCGGTTCCCGCAGATCGACTGGCGCGGCAAGCACCCCAGCCTGCAGAAGCTCGACACCAAGCTCGCCGCGCGCCAGAGCTTCATCGACACGGCGCCGCCGAAGCCGTAGCCCGTGATCGATGGTCCGCCGGCGGGTCAGCCGCTGCGGACCACCAGAGAAGCGGCGCAAAGATCCTCCAGCGCCGTGCCCACTGACTTGAACATCGTGATCTCCGCAGCGCTCGTGCGACCACGCCGATCGCCGCGCACCAGGTCCGCCAGTTCCGCCACGACGCTTTCGCGGCAGATCGCGCCGCTCGCCAGTGGCGACAGCAGGTCGCCCGCCTCGGCCAGCGCGCCGGCATAGGTGTCGACGACGATGCGCGAGCGCGCTGCCGCCGCATCGTCGACCTCGCGCATCGCCGGCGTGAAACCGCCCACCAGATCAAGGTGCGTGCCGGGTTCCAGCCACGCGCCGTGCACGACCGGTGATGTGGCCGTCGTCGCGCAACTGATGATGTGCGCCTCGCGCGCCGTCGCCTCGAGGTCTTCCGCGGCCTGCGCCGGCAAACCGAGGTCGCGCAGCCACTGCGCCGCAGTCTGAGCCTTCGTCGGATCGCGTGCCCAGATGAATACACGACGCAGCGCCGGCCGCAGCGCATGGTGCGCGCAGGCCAGATACGGCGCCAGCCGACCCGCGCCGACCACCAGCAGGTTCTGTGCATCCTCGCGCGCCAGATAGCGCGCCGCCAGCGCCGAGGCCGCCGCCGTGCGGCGCAGCGTCAGCGCCTCGCCGTCAAGCAGCGCCAGCGGCTCGCCGGAGACGCGGTCGAGCAGCACATAGACCGCCTGCACCGTGCCAACCCCGCGCGCGCTGTTGCCCGGCATCACGGTCACCAGCTTCACGCCCAGCGCCGCGTCGCTCCAGGCCGGCATCAGCAGCAGCGTGTCGGATGCGCTTGTCTCTTCGCCCCCGGTCGCTTCGCCCCCGCCCCCCGCGGGGGCGCGCAGCTGTCTTGGGGCGGCCCGGCGACAGTTGCTCAGCCGATGCACGTGGCGCACGGGAACCTGCGCATCGGCAGCGAACGCCTGAGCCAGCGCATCGGCCAGCCGCGGATAGGCGAGCGCGGCGTGCACTTCATCGGCTGCATAGAATCGAAGCATGCTTCGGATTGTAGGAGTGACTCTGTGAAGCGCCGCGTGCTGGTGGTCGGCGGCGGCGTGATCGGTGCCGCCACGGCTTACTTCCTGGCCGCGCGGCACGGCGTGCGCGCCACCGTGCTCGAGCGCGACCCCTCTTACCGCCACGCCTCGAGCGCCTTGTCGGCCAGTTCGATCCGCCAGCAGTTCTCCAGCGAGATCAACATCCGCCTGTCGCAGGCGAGCCTGGAGTTCTACCGCCGCATTGGCGACGAACTGGCGATCGATGGCGCGCGGCCCGACATCGGGCTCACCGAGCGCGGCTATCTCTTCCTCGCCACCGCGGCGGGCCTCGATGTGCTGCGCGCCAACCATGCCGTGCAGCGGGCCTGCGGCGCGAACGTGAGCCTGCTTGAGCCCGCTGCACTGCTGGCGCGGCTGCCCTGGCTAAATGCCGATGGCATCGCCGCCGCTTCGCTCGGCGAGGGTGGCGAAGGCTGGTTCGACGGCTATAGCGTGCTGCAGGCGTTTCGACGCAAGGCGATCGCGCTGGGTGCGGCATTCGAGTCCGCCGGTGTCGAGTGCATTGAATGCGCAAGCGGGCGCGTCGCGGGCGTGTCGTGCGCCGATGGCCGCCGCTTCGGCGCCGATGCACTGCTGATCGCCGCCGGCGCGTGGTCGGCGCCACTGGCGACGCAGCTGCGCTTCGACCTGCCAGTTCGCGCGCGCAAGCGCGACGTGTTCGTGCTCGCCTCGCCCGCCGAACTGCCCGGCTGCCCCCTCGTCATCGATCCGAGCGGCGTCTGGTTTCGTCCCGAGGGCCGCGGCTTCATCGCCGGCTGCCCGCCGCGCGGCGACGACATCGACGATGCGCCGCTGGAAGCGATCGACCACGGGCTGTTCGAGGAAGTGATCTGGCCGGCGCTGGCGCATCGGGTACCCGCATTCGACGCCTTGCGCACGACCGGCGCCTGGGCCGGTTACTACGAGTACAACACCTTCGACCAGAACGGCATCGTCGGCCCCGTGCCGGGCCGCACTGACGCCTTCATCGGCTGCGGCTTCTCCGGCCACGGCATCCAGCAGGCGCCGGCGGTCGCACGCGGTCTGGCCGAACTGATCGCGCTAGGGCACTACGACTCGCTCGATCTGGCGCCACTTTCGCCGCAGCGGATCATCGAGGCTCGTCCGCTGCTCGAGCGCAACGTGATCTGACGAGGCTCAGCCTTCATCGGCGACGAAGCCGCCGCTCTTGCCGCCGTGCTTCTCGAGCAGGCGCACGTTCTCGATCACCATGCTGCGATCGGCGCTCTTGACCATGTCATAGATGGTCAGCAAGCCGATCTGCACTGCCGTCAGCGCTTCCATTTCCACACCGGTCTGGCCGCGCGTCTCCACCCGCGCCGTGCACTCGATGCTGCTCGCCTCGTCGTCGAGTGAAAACTCGACCGCAACGCGCGTCAGCGGCAGCGGGTGACAGAGCGGAATCAGTTCGCTGGTCTTCTTCGCGCCCTGGATGGCGGCGATGCGCGCCACGCCCAGAACGTCGCCCTTCTTGGTCGTGCCGGCGCGGACCAGGTCCAGCGTCAGCGGCGACATGCGGATGCGGCCGGTGGCCACCGCCACGCGGTGAGTGACCGGCTTGTCGCCGACATCGACCATGTGCGCCTCGCCGGCAGCGTCGAAATGGGTCAGTGGGTTCATGCAAACGGTTACAAGCCGGAACGAACGGGACGATCAGACGGTCTGAGCGAGCATCTATCATACAAAGGCACCGCGCCGCCCCTGCCGCGCTTTCCGCCCCCGCCGTCCCCGTGCCCGTTCTTGCACGTCGCCTGATCGTCGCCCTCCTGTCCTGCGCACTGGCGCTGCCGACCGGAGTTGCGCCGGTGCGCGCGCAGGCGCCCGACCTGCCGGCCCTCGGCGATGTGGCCGCCGACGACCTGTCGCCGGCCAACGAGCGTCGCTTCGGCGAGCAGATCATGCGCCAGGTGCGGCGCGATCCGGCCTACCTGCCCGATCCCGACACCCACGACTACCTGAACACCCTCGGCTTCAAGCTGGTCTCGGTCAGCCCGGCGCGCTACACGGACTTCGAGTTCTTCGCCGTCCGCGATCCGATGCTCAATGCCTTCGCCTTTCCGGGAGGCTTCATCGGCGTGCACAGTGGCCTGGTGCTAGGCGCGGCCAACGAGTCCGAACTGGCCGCGGTGCTGGCGCACGAGATCGGCCACGTCGAGCAGCGCCACATCGCCCGCATGCTGGCCAAGCAGCGCGAGGGCAGCTTCATCGCGATCGGCGCGCTGCTGCTTGCCCTCCTCGCCGCACGCAGCGGTTCGTCGTCGAGCGGTGACGCCGCGCAGGCGGCGATCATGGCCGGCCAGGCCGCCGCCGTGCAGCAGCAGCTGAACTTCTCGCGCGAGGCCGAGCGCGAGGCCGACCGGGTCGGCTTCCAGACGCTGCTCGGCGCCGGTTTCGATCCCGCCGGCATGGCGAGCTTCTTCACGCGGCTGCAGCAGGGCACGCGCATCTACGAAAGCGCCGCGCCCGAGTATCTGCGCACCCACCCGCTGACCGTCGAGCGGCTGAGCGACATCCAGAACCGGGCGCGCGAGACGCGCGTGCGCCAGCGACCGGACTCGCTCGACTTCCACCTCGTGCGCGCGCGGCTGCGCGTGCTGCAGGACGACAGCCCGCAGGGCCTGCGCGACTCGGCGGTCTACTTCCGCAATCAGATCGACAGCCGCACTGCGCCGTCGCTGACCGCCGCCTACTACGGGCTGGCGTTGGCGTCGATGAGACTCGACGAGCACGCCACTGCCGTCGAAGCCGCACGCAACGCGCGCCTGTCGAGCCAGGCGCCTTCGCCGATGCTCGACAAGATCGTGTCGCAGACGCGTCATGCGGCCGCCCGCACGGACGCCGAGCGCGCCGAGGCCGTGCGACTGGCGCGCGAGGCGGCGGCCCGTTACCCGGTGTCACGGCTGACCGCGCTGCACTATGTCGACCTGCTGCAGAAGAGCGAACAGCACGAGACGGCCGTCGCCTTCCTGCGCGACCAGCTCGCGCTCTCACGCAGCGATCCTCGCCTGTTCGAACTGCTTGCGCGCAGCTACGAGCGGCTGGGCCGCCGGATGCTGCAGCACCAGGCCACCGCCGAGTTGTACCTGCTGCTCGGTTCGGCACCGGCGGCAATCGACCAGCTGCAGCTGGCGCGCCGGGCCAACGACGCCGACTTCTACACGATGTCCGAGGTCGATGCGCGGCTGCGCCAGCTCAACCAGCAGCTGCGCGAGTACCGCGAGCAGCTTGCCCGCGAAGGCCGTGCGCCGCCCGACGAAGAGAATCGCCCGAAACGCTGACTCGAGGCCGGCGTCCGGGCCGGCTGTGCCCATTGCTCAAATCGGCGAAAATCGCGCCTGCTTCGCCGTCCCGCCGTTCTCGGTTTCCATGGATACGCACGCTCATCACGCTGCCGACGCATTGCATGGCACCGGCAAGCCGGCACCGATCGAAACCGATGCGGTGATCGTCGGCGCCGGCCCGGTCGGCCTGTTCCAGGTGTTCGAGCTCGGGCTGCTCGAGATCAGGTCGCACGTCATCGATTCGCTCGCCTGCGTCGGCGGGCAGTGCGTCGAGCTGTACCCGGACAAACCGATCTACGACATTCCCGCGGTGCCGGTTTGCACCGGCCAGGAGCTGACCGACGCGCTGATGAAGCAGATCGCTCCGTTCGGCGCCACCTTTCATCTCGGCCAGGAGGTGACGCTGCTGAAGAAGATGGGCGACGGCCGCTTCTACCTGCAGACCTCCCACGGCACCCGCTTCCTGACCAGGACCGTGTTCATCGCTGCCGGCGTCGGCAGCTTCCAGCCGCGGCTGCTGAAGGTCGACGGCATCGACAGGTTCCACGGCCCGCAGCTTTGCTATCGCGTCAAGGACCCGACGCAGTTCCACGGCAGGAACCTGGTCATCTGCGGCGGGGGCGACTCGGCGCTCGACTGGACGCTTGCGCTGGCGGGCAAGGCCGAAAGCATCATCCTGCTGCACCGGCGCGACGGCTTCCGCGCCGCGCCGGCGTCGGTGGCGAAGATGCGCGAACTCGTGGACAACCACGAGATGCAGTTCATGATCGGCACGGTCAGCGGCTTCGAGGAGCGCGACGGCCGCATGACCGAGATCCGCGTCACCTCGCCCGACGGCGTCACCCGCCGCGTGCCGCTCGACGTGCTGCTGGTGTTCTTCGGACTGTCACCGAAGCTGGGGCCGATCGCGCACTGGGGACTGGCGCTGGAACGCAAGCAGATCGTCGTCGACACCGAGAAATTCGAGACCGACGTTCCCGGCATCTTCGCGGTCGGCGACATCAACACCTATCCGGGCAAGAAGAAGCTGATCCTGTCGGGCTTCCACGAAGCGGCGCTGGCGGCATTCGGCGCGGCGAACTACGTCTTTCCGGACAGGAAGATCCACCTGCAGTACACGACCACCAGCCCGAAGCTGCACAAGGTCCTGGGAGTCGAAACGCCGGTGTTCGACTGAGCGTTCCAAGCTGCCTGTGCGGCGCTGTGTATTGATACGCCTCAACGCACTGTTGTTCGCTCGCCGTAGCCTGCACTCATAGGCGGGCGGCGCGCGGCCGAAGCGGCGCGGATTCGCTGAAGCGCTGCGCTCGCCGGCACCTCGGAAATCCGGATTCATCTCCGCGCCGAAACGGAGCAGGTGATGAGGTTGCGTCGGCTGGCGGCGCCGCTTCTGGCGGTGGCCGGGTTCATGAGTGGCGCGGCACAGGCTGCCGAACTGACGGCAACGCAGGCGCTCGGCAAGCTCATCTTCTTCGACGCCAACCTGTCGGTCAATCGCAACCAGTCCTGCGCCACGTGCCATGCGCCCGGTGTGGGCTGGACCGGGCCGGACGGGGCGGTCAATGCGGCCGGCGCCGTCTACGCCGGCTCGATCCACGAGCGATTCGGCGACCGCAAGCCGCCGAGTTCCGCCTATGCGACGCAAAGCCCGGTCCTGCACAACCAGCAGAAGAACCCGAAGAAAGAGGCGGTGTTCGTCGGCGGCCAGTTCTGGGACGGGCGCGCCACCGGCGAAAGGCTCGGCAATCCGGCCGCCGAGCAGGCGCAGGGGCCGTTCCTTAACCCGGTCGAGCAGGCGCTGCCGTCGGCCGCCTGTGTCGTGCATCGCGTGTGCACCGGCGCGTACTGGGCGCTCGCCAGAGCCGTCTGGGGCGCGGACGCCTGCAACATCAGATGGCCGGCCGACCCGTGCGGGCCGCAGGCCGCGGGCAGCGGCGTTGCGCAGGCCGATGCCGCGCGCATCGACAAGACCTATGACGCCATCGCCCTGTCGATCGCCGCCTACGAGGCTTCGCCCGAATCGAACGCGTTCACCTCGAAGTTCGACTTTGCGGCCAGCGGCAAGGCGAAGCTCACCGCCACGGAGAAGCTGGGCCGGCAACTGTTCGAGGGCAAGGGCAAGTGCGGCAACTGCCATGTGCTGACGCGCGCCGGCAAGGAGGGCGCGCTGTTCACCGACTTCACCTTCGACAATCTCGGTCTGCCGCGCAACCCGGCCAATCCGGTCTACGCCACCGACCCGACGTTCGTCGACAAGGGCCTGGGCGGTTTCCTCGCCGGCCGGCCCGAATACGCCCGCTACGCCGAGGCAAACCTGGGCAAGCACAAGGTGCCGACGTTGCGCAACGTCGATCTGCGGCCGGAGCCGGGCTTCGTCAAGGCCTATGGTCACAACGGCTACTTCAAGTCGCTGAAGGGCATCGTGCACTTCTACAACACGCGCGACGTCAAGCCGCCCTGCCCGCTTCAGCCCGACGGCCGCGGCTACACCGAGACCCAGGCGACTGTCGGCAGGTGCTGGCCAGCCCCGGAAGTGCGGCAGAACGTCAACGCCAGCGAAATGGGTAACCTGAAACTGACGGACGCCGAGGAAGACGCGATCGTCGCCTTCATGAAGACGCTTTCTGACGGCTACAAGCCCTGACGGGCACAGCGGCCAGATACGGGCCCCAGTGGGGCGGGCACTGCCTGCCCTTCCTTCTGGCAATTCACGGCGCTTGCGGGTCAGCAACGAAACCGAATGCCGCCGCGAGCGCCTCGACGCCCAGGCGCTGCACTGGCACGATCGAGTCGCCCAGGCCCAACCGCGCGGCCGACACCCAGAGAGGCTGCTCGCCGCCGAGCGCGCGCTCCATCGCCGCCTCGCCCAGCGACCTCCCCTTGCTGTCCGTCAGCGCGGAAAGGAAACGCTCTGCATCGCGGTCGTCGATGTTGCCCGGACCGACATCGGTGAGCAGAACGAAGGCCGCACCATCGACCAACGCTGCCGCGTGCAACCGCGCCGGCACGAGACTGGTGGACGTGCACAGCCGCCCGTCGGACTGCAGGCGGTACACGAACGGCGCAAGTTCAAGTGCCACGTACACGCGCTGCGGGCCGTTCTGGAAGTACCAGCGGCCGCGCTCATCGGACGCGTAGTTGCGGCCGATGAATTCGCGCATCGCGGCATTGGCGATCGGTTCGCCGCGCAACCGCCACTCGCCGCGCGCGGTGAGCGACAGCCAGCCATAGACGTGCGGCACATCGGGCCACCTGGCGATCGCCGCCAGCACGGTTTCGTCCATGCCGGCGAGCTTAGCGGCGGCCGCCGCCAGCGGATAAGCTCGCACCTTGCCCCATCACCGATCGAGTCCGAGGGAGACAGACGATGAGCCAGACAACACGCAAGGTCGCCGTGGTGACCGGTGCCGGCTCCGGGATCGGCCGCGCCTGCGCGCTGGCCCTGGCGCGCGCAGGTTACGCCGTGACGCTGGCGGGCCGCAGGAAAGAAGCACTGGACGCGACCGCCGCCGCAGCGGCCGGCGCCGAGACGCTGGTCGTGCCCTGCGACGTCGCCGATCCTGCCGCGGTCGAACAGATGTTCGAGGCAACGGTGCAGCGCTTCGGCCGCGTCGACGTGCTGTTCAACAATGCCGGCACCGGCGCGCCGGCGGTGCCGATCGACGAACTGAGCGTCGAGCAGTGGCGCACGGTGGTCGATGCCAACCTGCACGGCTCGTTCCTGTGCGCGCGGCAGGCGGTGCGGATCATGAAGCGCCAGAAGCCGCAGGGCGGCCGCATCATCAACAACGGATCGATCTCGGCGCACGCGCCGCGGCCGAACTCGACGCCCTATACGTCGACCAAGCACGCGATCACCGGACTGACCAAGTCGCTGTCACTCGACGGCCGGCCTTACAACATCGCCTGCGGCCAGATCGACATCGGCAATGCCGCCACCGAGATGACCGAGCGGATGAAGAACGGCATCCAGCAGGCCGACGGCCGCATCGCGGTGGAGCCGCGCATGGACGTCGAGCACGTGGCGCAGGCGGTGGTCTTCATGGCCGGCCTGCCGCTCGAATCGAACGTGCAGCTCATGACCATCATGGCCACCAACATGCCGTTCGTGGGCCGTGGCTGAGCCGCGCTAAAGGCCTTCTTCGAAGAAGCGGAACAACCGCTCCGGCAGGAAGCCGAGGTCGCCGGGCAGGCCGCCGCGGGCAAAGCCGATGTGGCCGCCCTCCTCCGGCTGCTCGAGATGCACGAAGCGAGACACTTCTGCCGCTCGCGGCAGGCTGTCCGCCGGCACGAACGGGTCGTTGCGCGCGTTCAGCACCAGGTGCGGCACTTCGACGCCGGCCAGGTGCGGCTTGCCGGAAGCGCGTGACCAGTAGTCATCGGTGTTGCGAAAGCCGTGCACCGGCGCCGTGTAAGCATTGTCGAAGTCGTACAGGTTACGGCTTGCGCGAACTGCCTCGGCAGATGCCGCCTTGGGAAAGCGCGCGATCTTCTCCAGCGCCTTGTCCTTCAGCGTGGCCAGGAACATCTTCGTGTACAGGAGGTTGAAGCCGCGCGCCAGCGCTGCGCCGCCGGCAGCGAGATCGAGCGGCGAGCCGATCGACGCCGCGGCAGCGACGAAGCTCGCATCGGTGCCGCGCTCGCCCAGCCACTTGGCGAGCATGTTGCCACCGAGTGAAATGCCGACGACGTACAGCCGCGCCGTGGGATAGCGGCGCGCCACGGCGCGCAGGATCCAGTCGCCCTCGGTCGAATCGCCCGAGTGATAGGCGCGCGGCAGGCGGTTCGGCTCACCCGAGCAGCCGCGAAAATGCGGCACCAGCCCCCGCCAGCCGCGGTCGGCCGCCGACCGCATGACCGACCGCGCATAGTGCGACTGCGAGCAGCCCTCGAGCCCGTGGAACAACACCAGCACGGGCGCCTTGGCATCGCCGGGCTCGGGCAGTGCGAAGTCGACATCGACGAAGTCGCCATCCGGCGTATCCCACCGCTCGCGCCGGTACTCGACCCGCGGCTGCGGCACGAAACGCGCCGACGCGATCGTCTGCAGGTGCGCCCCCGGCAGCCAGGCTGGCGCGCGGTAAGTCGATTTGATAAGAGGCATTGCCGAAGCGAGGAATCCCGCGGAGGAAGCGGCGCGCACTGCGCGCCGCGCGTGTCAGTTGTCTTGCGCGCCGACGCCCGGCCGCCCGAAGGCGGCGCGCCTGACTGTCTTTTCCGGTCTGGATGCACGTGCGAGCCGAAGGCTCGCGTACATCCAGACCGCTCAGTGGAGCGGCCCGCTCGGCGACTCGACCTCGGTGGCCTGACCTTCGGGTGCCGCCGACGCGTGGTGCAGCACCATCTTCCAGCCGGCCGGCGTCTTCACGTAGGCGTTGGTGGCGATCACGTGCACGATCTTCTGCGCGCGGCCCTGCTGGACCACGATCTCCTCGACCACGTTATGCAGCGCGATGGTCGGCGTCTCCAGCGCCTTCTTCGACGAGGCGCGGATGCGCAGCGGGCCGTTGGCCAGGATCGCCCGCCAGGAGCCGGTCACCGCGGCATGGCCGAGCAGCCGGGGCCCGCCGGGATGCACGCAGCAGATGTCCGCATCCTCGAGCCAAAGGCCGACCGCGGCATCGGCATCGGCCGTCTCGAGCGCGTCGTAGAAAGCGCGCTCGCACTCGTCGCTGGAGGCGAACAGCAGCGGCCTGGCGAGCCTCGTCACTTCCGACCCCGCCTCAGTGCCCGGTGACCTTCTCGCCGGCCTTCAGCCGGTAGCGCGTGCCGCAGTACGGGCACATCGCCTCGCCCTTGGTGGCCACGTCGAGGAACACGCGCGGGTGGTGGTTCCACACCGGCATCTGCGGGTTCGGGCAGAACGCCGGCAGGTCCTTGGCCGCCAGCTCGACCACCGGAGAATCGGTCGCCATCGTCGTCATACCGTGGTCAGCCAGCGCCGGTACTTCTCGGCACGGCCGTTGACCACGTCGAAGAACAGGCTCTGGATCTTCTCGGTCAGCGGGCCGCGGCGGCCGGCGCCGATTCGCCGGCCGTCGACTTCGCGGATCGGCGTCACCTCGGCGGCGGTTCCGGTGAAGAACGCTTCGTCGGCGAGGTAGACGTCGTCGCGTGTCATCGGCCTGGCGGTCACGGTGTAGCCGAGGTCGCGCGCCAGTTCCATTATGGTGGCGCGCGTGATGCCGGTGAGCCCCGAGACCATCTCCGGCTCGAAGATCTGTCCGTCGCGGACGACGAACAGGTTCTCTCCCGCGCCCTCGGCAACGAAGCCCTGCGTGTCGAGCAGCAGCGCCTCGTCGTAGCCGTCGTTGGTCGCCTCGAGGTTGGCGAGGATCGAGTTGACGTAATGGCCGGCGGTCTTCGAGCGCACCATCGACACGTTGATGTGGTGCCGCGCGAACGAGGAGGTCTTGACGCGGATGCCCTTCTGCAGCCCTTCCTCGCCCAGATACGCGCCCCACGGCCAGGCGGCGATCGCCACGTGCACCTTGGCGCCCTTCGGGCTGACGCCCATCTTCTCCGAGCCGTAGAACACCAGCGGGCGCAGGTAACAGGATTCCAGCTTGTTGGCCCGCACCACCTCGCGCTGCGCCTCGTTGATCTGCTCGCGCGAGTACGGAATGTCCATCATGAAGATCTTGGCCGAGTTGAACAGGCGCTCGGTGTGCTCCTTCAGGCGAAAGATCGCGGTGCCGATCTCGGTCTTGTAGGCGCGCACGCCCTCGAACACCGCCAGCCCGTAGTGCAGCGAGTGCGTCAGCACGTGCGTGTTCGCATCGCGCCAGGGCACCATTTTGCCGTCGTACCAGATGAACCCGTCGCGGTCGGCCATCGACATCTTCTTCTCCCAGCTCCGAAGCGAGGATTCTAGCTGCGTGCGCTCGCAGCGAGCCGGCCCGTAGAATCCGCGCCCGTGTCCACCGACGAGTCCCGCGCCCGCCGGCAGATCCTGCTGCTCGTCACCTGCCAGGCGCTGCTGTACGTCAACAACGTCACCCTGATCGCGGTCAACGGCCTGGTCGGCATGGCGCTGGCGCCCACCCCGCTGCTGGCCACGCTGCCGGTGACAACCTACGTTGTCGGCGCGGCGCTGACCACGCTGCCGGCGTCGCTGGCGATGGGCCGCTGGGGCCGGCGCGCCGGCTTCATGTTCGGCACGACGATGGGATTCCTCGGCACGTCGATCGCCGCCGTCGGCGTCTTCACCGCCAGCTTCGTGCTGCTGTGCTCGGGCACCTTCGTCGTCGGGCTGTACAACGCGTTCGCCCAGTACATGCGCTTCGCGGCCGCCGACGTCGCCGATGCGTACGCGCCCGATCTGAAGGAGCGCGCCATCTCCTGGGTGCTGGCGGGCGGGCTCGCCGGCGGCATCATCGGCCCGCAGATCAGCAAGCTGACACGCGAGGCGCTGCCCACTGCCTTCGCCGGCACCTACCTGACGCTGTCCGTCGTCGCACTCATTGCCTGCATAGTGGCCAGCCGGCTGCGCATTCCGCCGCTGCATCACGCAGCCGGCCGCGGCACGGCGCGGCCGCTGAGGGTGATCCTGTCGCAGCCGGCCTTCATCGTCGCCGTGCTGGTCGGCGCGGTCAGCTATGGCGCGATGAACCTGCTGATGACCGCCACGCCGCTGGCGATGAAGGTCTGCGGCTTCGGCTACCCGCAGGCGGCCGACGTGATCATGTGGCACGTGATCGCCATGTTCGCGCCGGGCTTCTTCACCGGCGCGCTGCTGCGCCGCTTCGGCAAGGAGAGGGTGATGCTCGTCGGCTGCGCGCTGATGTTCGTCACCGTGGCGGTGGCGCACGCGGGGCTGACCTACTGGCACTTCTGGATCGCGCTGTTCGCGCTGGGCATCGGCTGGAACTTCATGTTCACCGGCGCCACCGCGATGCTGACCTCCACCTATCGCCCGGCGGAGAAGGCGCGCGTGCAGGGCATCAACGACCTGGCGGTGTTCCTCACGATGATCAGCTCTTCGGCCGCCTCCGGCGCGCTGCTGTCGGCCACCGGCTGGACGGATCTGAACCTGTACTCGCTGCCGGCGATCGCGCTGGCCACTGTGTCACTGCTGTGGCTGCACTTTCGCCGGCCGGCAGCCGCATGAAAGGCGTTCGATGACCGGTCGCCGGCTTTTCGGCCACCACCCGCACATCGCGCAGGCACGGCGCGATGCGTGGCTGGACGGATTGCGCGTGGTCGCGCCGGCGCTGATCGCACTCTTTGCGTGGGGACTGGTCACCGGCGTGGCGATGGTCAAGAGCGGGCTGACGCAGTGGCAGGCGCTCGGCATGTCGCTGTTGCTGTTCGCCGGCAGCGCGCAATTGGCCGCCCTGCCGCTGATTGCCGCCGACGCGCCAATCTGGGTGGTGCTGCTCACCACCGCCGTGGTCAACCTGCGCTTCGTCATCTTCACGGCGGGGCTCTACCCGTACTTCCGCCACCTGCCGCTACCCAGGCGCATGCTGCTCGGCTACTTCACCGGCGACGTCAGCTTCGCGCTGAGCGTCTCGCGCTGGGCGACGCAGCCGCTGCCGGAGCACGGCAGCCGCGAGCGCACCTGGTTCTACCTCGGCATCTGCAGCGGCACCTGGGTGGTGTGGCAGGTCTCATCGATCGCCGGCATCTTCCTCGGCGGCGGCATTCCCGGCACCTGGGGCCTGGATTTCGTCGCCATCCTGGCGCTGGTCGCGCTGGTGCTGCCGATGATCGCCGGCGCGCCCACCGTTGCCGGCGCGCTGGTGGCCGGCGTGGTCGCCGTGCTGGCCGCCGGCGCACCGCTGAAGCTCGGCCTGGTGGTTGCCGTGCTGGCGGGCATCAGCGTGGCGATGGCCGTCGACATCCTGCTCGAGCGGATGGACAGGCACCGATGAGCGCCGCCGAGGTCTGGATCACGATCGTCCTGATGACGGTGGTCACGGTGGCCACGCGCACCGTGATGCTGGTCTTCGGCGACCGCATCCCGCTGCCCGAGCGCGTCCAGCATGCGCTGCGCTTCGCGCCGGCCTGCGCGCTGACCGCGCTGATCGCCCCCGAGTTGCTGACCGAGCAGGGCGCGTGGGCGATCTCGCTCGCCAACGCCAAGCTCATTGCCGGTGCGATCGCCATCGCGGTGATGCTGTCCACGCGCAGCATGATCGCGACCATGGGCATCGGCATGGCGGCCCACCTCGCGCTGCGCCACTTCGGCTAGGTACCGCCCGACTGCACCTGGCCGAGCCATTGCCGTAATGGACCGGCATTCGCTCACCTGTCTGCGAGCGGACATTTCGAACAGTGCTGAACGACCTGCACCGAAGCGTCTCATTGCAGCAAGGCCACCGACTTGACCTGGAGCCAAGCGCACTTGCCGGGCTCCAAATCCAAGGCATGGAACGACCTGCCGGTGATCCGGGTCAACAGCGTCGACGCACCGACCCTGACCCGTACCAGGACCTGCGATGGATGCACATCGGGGGCCGAGGACTCGATGATGCAAGGCAGATGGTTCTGGATGCTGGTGTCATGCGGCTCGTCGGTGGCAATGCTCACGTCGCGGGCCAGCACCCGTAACCGCACTGCGTGCCCGACCGGCAGGCCGCTGTCGCGCAGCCAGAGGCTCCCGCCGTCGAAGGCCACTCGTGTCAAGTGCCATCGTGCATCGCGCTCGGCCACCCAACCCGACAGCAGGACACCGACGTCGTCGCCGACCAGCAAGGGGTTGTCTATGGACGACAGCGCGGCCGCCACGGGACCGTCGGCCTTCACCCGACCTCGATCCAGAACCACCAGATGGTCTGCCAGCCGCGCCAACTCGTCGGCGGAGTGGGTGACGTACAGCATCGGCGTGCTCAGTTCGTCACGCAGGCGCTCCAGCCAGGGCAGGATTTCCTGCTTGCGCGCATGATCCAGCGAAGCCAGCGGCTCGTCCAGCAGCAGCAACCGTGGCTGCGTGGCCAACGCCCTGGCAATGGCCACGCGCTGGCGTTCGCCACCCGAGAGCTGCGCTGGCGCGCGGTCCAGCAGCCTCTCGATGCCCAGCAGGCGAATCGCCGAATCGAGCACCTGCCTGGCTTCGCGCGATCCGGTCCGCTTCAGGCCGTACTGCATGTTGTCCTTGACGGTGAGGTGCTCAAACAGCGACGCCTCCTGGAAGACATAGCCCAGCGGCCGCTGCCATGTGGGCAGGAAGACGCGCGCGTCGTCGTCCTGCCAGACCTCCGGTCCGATCTGGACCAGGCCGTTGCGCGCGCGTTCCAGCCCGGCCACGCATCGAAGTACCGTCGTCTTGCCCGACCCCGAGGCACCGAACAGCACGGTGATGCCGGTCGCCGGAAGCTCGAGATCGACCGCCAGTTCAAAATCATCCCGCGCCACCTGGAGCCGAATCCGACTGCTCCCTGCAGACGTCACGGCATCACCCGTCCCAGCCGTCGCTTCATCAGGGACAACGCCAGCAACACCGCGAACGACAGCAGCACCATGCCCCCGGCCAGCCAATGGGCCTGCGCATACTCCATGGCCTCGACGTGGCCGTAGATCTGCGTCGAGACGACACGGGTCTTGCCGGGGATGTTGCCGCCGATCATCAGGACGACGCCGAACTCGCCGACGGTATGGGCGAAGCTCAGGATGGCCGCGGTGATCAGGCCCGGCCGAGCCAGGGGCAGCGCAACGGTGAAGAAGGCATCCAGAGGTCGCGCGCGCAAGGTGGCTGCCACCTCCATCGGCCTGGACCCCACCGCCTCGAACGCATGTTGAATCGGCTGCACGGCAAAGGGCAGTGAGAAGATGATCGAGCCGACGAGCAGCCCGGTGAACGTGAACGACAGCGTTCCCCAACCCAGCGCCAACGTGAGCCGGCCGAGAGGGCCGTCCGGACCCATGGCCACCAGCAGGTAGAAGCCCAGGACGGTGGGCGGCAGTACGAGCGGCAAGGTAACCAGCGCGCTAATGGGGGCGCGCCAGCGCGAGTTCGTGCGGGCGAGCCACCACGCGATGGGCGTGGCGATCACGAGCAGCACGAGGGTCGTCAGGGTGGCCAGCTCGACGGTCAGCCAGATGGCCTGCAACGCCGCGCTGCTCGGCGACATGGGAGTCAGAGGTCGTAGCCGAACGAGCGGATGATGGCGCGCGCCTTGTCGTTGCGTAGGTACGCCATCAGCGCTGCGGCCGCAGCGCTGTCCTTGCCGGGGCTCAGAACCACCGCGTCCTGGCGGATCGGCGCGTGCAGGCTTGCAGGGACCATCCACGCCGAACCCTGCGTGAGCTTGCCGTCGGCAAAGACCTGGGACAAGGCGACGAAGCCGAGCTCGGCGTTACCGGTGGCGACGAACTGGTAGGTCTGCGCGATGTTCTCGCCCTGCACGAACTTCGGTGCCAGGGAAGACGTCAGTCCGAGCCCGTTCAGCACTTCGACGGCGGCCGCACCGTAGGGGGCGAGCTTCGGGTCGGCCAGCGCGATGCGCTCGAACTTGCCGCTTCGCAGCACATCGCCTTTGTCATCGACCAGCCCGGGCTGCCGGCTCCAGAGCACCAGTCTGCCGATGGCATAGGTAAAACGGGTGCCCGAGACGCCCAGTCCTTCCCGTTCCAGGCGCGCGGGCGTTTCGTCGTCTGCCGAGAGCAGGACCTGGAACGGGGCGCCGTTCTTGATCTGGGCGTAGAACTTGCCCGTCGAGCCGAAGGCGAGGACCGCCCTGTGGCCCGTGTCCTGCTCAAAAGCCGCAGCGATCCTCTGCATCGGTGCGGTGAAGTTGGCCGCCACCGCCACGCTGACTTCGGCCGCCTGCGCCGACGCGACAATGGAACCCGCGATCAGCACGCCGATGATCCATCCCTTCATAAGACGCTTCGCTATTCAAAACATGAATAGCGCCAGTGTAGAGCAACGGCAGTGGATCTGCGTACGATCCCAGCATGAAGCCCAATAGCCCCGACTTGGCCGAAGTGCTGGGCCACGCCTCCACCGACAAACGCATCGATATCCTGCGCCGCATCGGCGAGGGAGGCTCCATATCGGAGGCGGCGCGTCGCGCAGGAGTCAGCTACAAGGCCGCGTGGCAGGCCATTGAGACGCTCGGCAATCTCGCCGGCACGCCCATGGTGGAAAAGGCCGTCGGCGGCAGCGGCGGCGGGGGAGCCGTCCTCACGCCCGCTGGCCGTCGCGTGCTGGAAGCCGCGGCGATGCTCGAGAAGGCGCGCGCCGACGTCCTGGCTTTGCTGGAGCCCGGCACGCGCGGCGAACGGGCCGGCCCTGGCCTGGCGGCCATGGCGTTGCGCACCAGCATGCGCAACCAATTTCCCTGCGTCGCGAAGACTCTCAGTTCATCGGGCAGCGTCGTTCGGGTCGGCCTCGAACTGCCCGCTGGCGGTCTGCTGCATTCCCGCATCACGCGCGAGAGTGCACAACTTCTGCAACTGAAGCGGGGCCTTCATGTGCTCGCGCTTTGCAAGGCCACGGCCGTTCGGGTGGCCGCATGGATCGGTCCGGCCGAGTCCCGAAACGTCTTGGCGGGAACCGTCAGCCGTGCGTCTCGATCCGTGCATGGTGGCGAGGTGGCGCTGCAGCTCGAAGGCGGAGTGAGTCTGGTGGGGTTCTCCGAGGAGGGCCGCAAACTGAAGGTTGGAGACCGTGCCATGGCCAGCATCGAGGAATCGGGTGTCGTGGTGGCGATCTCTGGTTGACCCTGTGAGCGTCGGCACTCCGCCCGACAGCGGTCGAACAGTGCAGGCAAGCGAAGGTCGGCTCCTGGCCGACTGCGGCGCTCGACAGCGCCGAGCCTGAACGAAGCCGACTTCGAACCCGTTTACCGGGCAGGTTGCTGACTGCCGGCGCGATAGGCGCCCGACCCGGGACCCCGCTAGTGCGAGG
>CAZSYX010000014.1:42973-51809 GCA_964610575.1 uncultured Burkholderiaceae bacterium | reverse complement strand
GCGCCGGCGTGCTGATCACCGAGGGCGTGCGCGGCGAGGGCGGCATCCTGCTCAATTCGCAGGGTGAGCGCTTCATGGAGCGTTACGCGCCGACGCTGAAGGACCTGGCGCCGCGCGACTTCGTGTCGCGCTCGATGGACCAGGAGATCAAGGAAGGGCGCGGCTGCGGCCCCGACAAGGGCCACGTGCTGCTGAAGCTCGACCACCTCGGCGCCGAGACGATCATGAAGCGGCTGCCGTCGATCCGCGAGATCGCGATCAAGTTCGCCAACGTCGACCCGATCCGCGAGCCGATTCCGGTGGTGCCGACCATCCACTACCAGATGGGCGGCGTGCCGGCCAACTACCACGGCGAGGTGGTCGCACCGAGAGGCGGCGAGCCGAACGCGGTGGTCGGCGGCCTGTATGCGATCGGCGAGTGCTCGTGCGTCAGCGTGCACGGCGCCAACCGCCTCGGCACCAATTCGCTGCTCGACCTGGTGGTGTTCGGCCGCTCGGCCGGCAACCACATCGTCGACAGTCTGCGCCGCGAGCCGCGGGAGAACAAGCCGCTGCCGGCCAACGCGGCAGAGGCGACGTTGGCGCGGCTGGCCGCGCTCGATGCGCGCGACAAGGGCGAGCGCACGCAGGATGTCGCCGACGACATCCGCCGCACGATGCAGAAGCACTGCGGCGTGTTCCGCACCGGCAGCCTGCTGTCCGAGGGCGCGAAGGCTATCGCCGAACTCGACGAGCGGCGCAAGCGGGTGGCGATCGCCGACAAGTCGAAGGTGTTCAACACGGCGCGCATCGAGGCACTGGAGCTCGACAACCTGATCGAGACCGCCAAGGCGACCATCGTCTCGGCCGAGGCGCGCACCGAAAGCCGAGGCGCGCACGCGCGCGACGACTACCCGGAGCGCGACGACGCCAACTGGATCAAGCACACGCTGTGGTACTCGGACGGCAGCCGCCTGGCCTACAAGCCGGTGAACATGAAGCCGATGACCGTCGAGACCTTCGAGCCGAAGAAACGCACGTTCTGACGGAGCCCTTGCCGATGACCGCCACGAGCGCCACCGAAAACGCCGCGCTGGCCACTGCTGGCCGGGTCGTGAAGTTCCAGATCTACCGCTACGACCCGGACAAGGACGCCAAGCCTTACATGCAGAACATCGAGGTGCAGCTGGCGCCGACGGACAAGATGCTGCTCGATGCGCTGATGCGCATGAAGGCGGACGCCGACGACAGCTTGGCGTTCCGCCGCTCTTGCCGCGAGGGCGTGTGCGGCTCGGACGCGATGAACATCAACGGCAAGAACGGCCTGGCCTGCATCACCAACCTGCGCGAGCTGAAGGAGCCGATCGTCCTTAAGCCGCTGCCGGGCCTGCCCGTCATCCGCGACCTGATCGTGGACATGACGCACTTCTTTAACCAGTACCACTCGATCAAGCCATTCCTGATCAACGACACGCCGCCGCCGGAGAAGGAGCGGCTGCAGTCGCCGGCCGAGCGCGAGGAACTCGACGGTCTGTACGAGTGCGTGCTGTGCGCCTGCTGCTCGACCAGCTGTCCGAGCTTCTGGTGGAACCCGGACAAGTTCGTCGGCCCGGCCGGCCTGCTGCAGGCCTACCGCTTCATCGCCGACAGCCGCGACCAGGCCACCGGCGAG
The DNA here is from genome assembly GCA_964610575.1 of uncultured Burkholderiaceae bacterium. Lineage (GTDB taxonomy): Bacteria > Pseudomonadota > Gammaproteobacteria > Burkholderiales > Burkholderiaceae_F > JADJWR01. The sequence goes on along the minus strand of CAZSYX010000014.1, from coordinate 50,158 downwards.
CGGCTGGACAACCTGATGGATCCGTACCGGTTGTTCCGCTGCCACACGATCATGAACTGCGTTGACGTCTGCCCGAAGGGCCTGAACCCGACGCGGGCGATCGGCAAGATCAAGGAACTGATGGTCCGCCGCGCCGTCTAGGCGCGGCCCCGGCCGGGGCAGCTCGATGGCCGGCACAGATCTTCCAAGGGAAGACGGCTCGGCGTCCGAGCCGGTCGAACTACGCCGGCTGCGCTGGCGTGCCAGGCGCGGGCTGCTCGAAAACGATCTGCTGATCGGCCGGTTTCTCGATCGCCATGGCAGGACTCTTGATGCAGCGCAGAACCGGGCCCTGCTGAAGCTGCTTGAATTGCCCGACACTGAACTGCTCGACCTCCTGCTCGGACGCACGGACCCCGTGGCGCCGCTGGACGGCCCCGATGTAAGGGGACTTCTGGAAAGGATGCGTGCAGCCTGACTGTCCTTCGATCCGGCACGCTATAGAGCAAGGAGCTGAAATGGCACTGACCCCCTCAGAAGGCAAGGCAACACTATCTTTCTCCGACGGCACCCCGTCGCTTGATCTGCCGTTGTACAAGGGGTCGATCGGGCCGGACGTGATCGACATCCGCGCGCTGTACGGCAAGACCGGCAAGTTCACCTACGACCCGGGCTTCCTGTCGACGGCCTCCTGCAACTCGACGATCACCTACATCGACGGCGACAAGGGCGAGCTGCTGTATCGCGGCTATCCGATCGAGCAACTGGCCACCAAGTGCGACTACCTCGAGACCTGCTACCTGCTGCTGTTCGGCGAGTTGCCGAATGCCAAGCAGCGGGAGGAGTTCGTCAAGCGCGTGACCAATCACACGATGGTCAACGAGCAGATGCAGTTCTTCCTGCGCGGCTTCCGCCGCGACGCGCACCCGATGGCGGTGATGACCGGTCTGGTCGGCGCGCTGTCGGCCTTCTATCCGGACTCGATCAACCTGCACGACCCGTGGCAGCGCGAGGTCTCGGCGATCCGCCTGATCGCCAAGATGCCGACGCTGGTGGCGATGGCCTACAAGTACAGCGTCGGCCAGCCGTACATGTACCCGCGCAACGACCTGTCCTACGCCGGCAACTTCATGCGCATGATGTTCGCCACGCCGTGCGCGGACTACAAGCCGAACGACGTGCTGGTGCGGGCGATGGACCGGATCTTCATCCTGCACGCCGACCACGAGCAGAACGCCTCGACATCGACCGTGCGGCTGTGCGCCTCGAGCGGCACCAACCCGTTCGCGGCGATCGCCGCCGGCGTGGCCTGCCTGTGGGGACCGGCGCACGGCGGCGCCAACGAGGCCTGCCTGAATATGCTGTACGACATCCAGCGCAACGGCGGCGTGGCCAAGATCGGCGAGTTCATCGCGCAGGTCAAGGACAAGAACAGCACGGTCAAGCTGATGGGCTTCGGCCACCGCGTCTACAAGAACTACGACCCGCGCGCCAAGCTGATGCGCGAGACCTGCAACGAGGTGCTGGAGGCGCTCGGCCTGCACGACGACCCGCTGTTCAAGCTGGCGATGGCGCTGGAGAAGATCGCGCTCGAGGACGACTACTTCGTCGGCCGCAAGCTGTATCCGAACGTCGACTACTACTCCGGCATCGTGCAGAAGGCGATCGGCATCCCGGTGCCGCTGTTCACCGCCATCTTCGCGCTGGCCCGCACGGTGGGCTGGATCGCGCAACTGAACGAGATGATCGCCGACCCGGAATACAAGATCGGGCGGCCGCGGCAGCTCTTCGTCGGCAGCAAGCCGCGCGACGTCAAGCCGATCGCGCAAAGATAGAAGGGGAGGGGTGGGGGAGGAAAGCGGCGCCTTCGGGCGCCGCTTTCATCTTCGAGCCGGTGCGCAGTTCGCGCGCTGCCGCCGCGGATGGCACGTCGGCGGTGCGCCGCCCAGTTGCGCTTTTCCTCTAGCTCCCGCTCGCCTGTGTCGCGGTCAGCATCAGCGCGCCCTGGGTGTTGCGCATCTCGAGCCGGTTGCCTTCCATGCGCATCGTGGCGACCGCTTCGAGCGCCTTCAGGAACAACTGCTCCTGCTCCATCAGGCCTTCGCCGGCGCACATCTTGCGAGTCGACGCCGGGGCAGAAAAGCGCAGCCGCGAACCGTCAGCCTCGTAACCCGCGGTGTACTGGTTACAGCCGGCGGATCCAGCGGCCTTGCCGTCGGCCGAGAAAGCCATGACGACCGTTGAGCCGGCCACCAGGCTGGCCACCGCCCCCTTGCCGTTGTTGATGCCGGTGACGCGCCAACTCGTGCCCGCCAGCGTCTGCGACTGGGCGGCCAGCGTCGCGCGCACGGTGCCGTCGGCGGAAAGCAGTTCCAGCTTGCCGCCTTCGATCCGGTAGGCGCTGGCGCCGCTGAGCGCCGTCATGAAGGCCTCGGCCTGCTTCATCACGTTCGGCGGACAGGCCATCTGCGTCGACGCGGCACGCTGCGGAAACTCGATGGCACCGCGCTTGGCCGTGTAGCCGACGGTGTAGCGATTGCAGCCGTCGCTGCCCGCCGCCCGGCCGCCCTCGAAACGCAGCGTCGCCGGCGCGCTGCCCGCCAGTTCCACGCCCGGAAGGGCCGAGAGCACCCACGCGGTGCCGTCCAGCGGCGGGGCGTCAGAAGCCTGCGGCATGGCGGTGCATCCGGCCAGCAGAACTAGGGCGAGCGGCAGGCCCGCAAGCAGTTCTCGCATCGGATTCCTCTTGATGCTGTCGGGGTGCTTTCACGCAGCTGTGGATAACGCCCGGCGAGCGAAAACAGCATACCGCGGGACTGCGCCAGCGCCGCGCCGGAACCTGCTCTTGCAGAGGCAGGTAGGCGCTCAGCGAATGACCACGGGCACGGGGCGGATCAGCAAGCCATCGCGCAGCCGGTTCATCGGCATGGCGAAGTCGAAGCGATCGACCGCGGCGGCGCACTCGAGGTCGGCCAGCGGCAGGTTGGGGTCGGCGCCGGCGATGAAACGGCGGCCGAAGTCGCTGCTGCGTAGCCGCGCGGCGAACCCCGCCCGCGGCGGGTCGTCGCCGCGAAGCAGCGCCTCGATGAGGTCGGCGCAGGCGTGATCCTCGTCGCCGTCGCGGTCCGTCCAGATGCCGGTGACGACCAGCGTGACCGACGGCGGGTTGAGCAGGCGTAGGTAGTTGGCGGTGGCGGTGGCGCACACGAGGCTCGCCGCCAGGAGCACGACCGCGTGATCGCAGGCGACCAGGCCGCGCGTTCCGCCGGCCGTGTACTGGATGATGCGCCGTCCCGTCAGGTCGAGCGCGGCGATCTGCGCCGGCGAGTTGCCCATGTCCAGGCCGGTTGCCGGCGCGCCGCCGCCCACGGCGCCGACGGCGAGCGCGTCGGGATAGCGCATGCGCAACTCCCGCGCCGCCTCGAGCGAGTCGACCGGGAAGACTTCGCGCGCGCCCCGCGCGAACGCATAGGCGATCGTGGTGAACGAACGCAGCACATCGATCACCACCACCGCGCCGTGCAGATCGGGGCAGTGCGGCAGGTCGGAGCGCAGGATCTTCATCGGTGCCGGGTGGGTCCGGTGGCCCGCGCAGCACGCGGGAGCAGTGCGGCCACGCCGCGGGTGCGTCAACTCGCTCGATGGTGATGTGCGGCCGGGATCCGGCGAAGCTTCGGCCACGGCCGCGCAGGGTGTCTTGATGCCGGGCAAGGAGCGTCGGTGCGCCGCGCCGCGGCGACGGCCGATCCGCGGCGCGTTCCCGGGCGGAAGGAAACATCGATCAACTGGCCTTGCGATGCTACCATCGCGCGCTCGGTCGGCCCGGAGCATTGCTGGCTCCGCGCGACGACCGCCCGCGAACCGCGGCGCCGTGAAGCGGCAAAGCGGCACCTGGAATGGACGCCCAAGGCGCCCGTGCCAGGCATCCTGGACGAGAAACTCGTTGGCAAAGGACGAACGCGATGATCCGTCAGCTGCAGCTGAACTCCTACCTGTTCGGCGGTAATGCTCCCTATGTCGAGGAGCTTTACGAGAAGTACCTCGACAACCCGGCTTCCGTGCCCGACAAGTGGCGGGCCTACTTCGACCAGATGCAGCTGGTGCCGGCCGCCGACGGCGCGTCGACCACTCCGGACGTCGCCCACGCGCCGATCGTCGAATCCTTTGCGCTGCGCGCCAAGACCGGCGCGCTGCGTCCCGCGGTGGCGCCAACCGACCTGTCGGTGGCGCGCAAGCAGGTCCATGTCCAGTCGATCATCGCGGCCTACCGTTTCCTGGGCGCGCGCTGGGCCGATCTCGATCCGCTGAAGCGGCAGGAGCGGCCGCAGATCGCCGAACTGGAGCCGGGCTTTTATGACCTGACCGAAGCCGACATGGACATCGTGTTCTCGGCCTCGAACACGTACTTCGGCCAGGAGCAGATGACGCTGCGCGAGATCATCAAGGCGCTGCGCCAGACCTACTGCGGCACCATCGGTGCCGAATTCATGTACATCTCCGACCCGGCGCAGAAGCGCTGGTGGCAGCAAAGGCTCGAGTCGTCACGCTCGACGCCGAGCTTCACGCCGGAAGAGAAGCGGCGCATTCTCGATCGGCTGACGGCCGCCGAAGGGCTGGAACGCTTCCTGCACACCAAGTACGTCGGCCAGAAGCGCTTTTCGCTCGAGGGCGGCGAGAGCTTCATCGCGGCGATGGACGAGGTCGTGCAACGGGCGGGCGAGAACGGCGTCGAGGAGATCGTCATCGGCATGGCCCATCGTGGTCGGTTGAACGTGCTGGTCAACACGCTGGGCAAGATGCCCAAGGACCTGTTCGCCGAGTTCGAGGGCAAGGCGGCCGGCGACCTGCCGGCCGGCGACGTCAAGTACCACAACGGCTTTTCCAGCGATGTGACGACACCGGGCGGCCCGGTGCACCTGTCGCTGGCCTTCAATCCTTCGCACCTGGAGATCGTCAACCCGGTGGTGGAAGGCTCGGTGCGCGCGCGGCAGGAGAGGCGCGGCGATGCCGAGGGAAGCAAGGTGGTGCCGGTGCTGGTGCACGGCGACGCCGCTTTTGCCGGCCAGGGCGTGGTGATGGAAACGCTCAATCTGGCGCAGACGCGGGGTTACGGCACCGGCGGCACGGTGCACATCGTGATCAACAACCAGATCGGCTTCACGACCTCTGATCCGCGCGACACGCGCTCGACGCTTTACTGCACCGACGTGGTCAAGATGATCGAGGCGCCGGTGCTGCACGTTAACGGCGACGATCCGGAAGCTGTGGTCTTCGCCATGCAACTGGCGATGGACTACCGACGGCAGTTCAACGGCGACGTCGTGATCGACATCATCTGCTTCCGCCGCCTCGGCCACAACGAGCAGGACACGCCGGCCGTGACCCAGCCGCTGATGTACAAGCGCATCGGCCAGCATCCGGGCACGCGCAAGCTCTACGCCGAAAAGCTGGTCACGCAGGGCGTATTGGCTGCGCAGGAGCCGGACGAGATGATCAAGGCCTATCGCGCCGCGATGGACGAGGGCCGCCACACCGTCGATCCGGTGCTCACCAACTACAAGAGCAAGTATGCGGTCGACTGGTCGCCGTTCCTGAACCGCAAGTGGACCGACCATGCCGACACGGCCGTGCCGTTGGCTGAACTGAAGCGGCTGGGCGAGCGGATCACCGCGATTCCGGGCGGCTTCAAGCTGCACCCGCTGGTCGAGAAGGTCATCGCCGATCGCCGCGCGATGGCCGACGGAACGCAGCGCCTCGACTGGGGCATGGGCGAGCACCTGGCCTTCGCTTCGCTGGTTTCCAGCGGCTACCCGGTTCGGATTACCGGACAGGACAGCGGCCGTGGCACCTTCACGCACCGGCACTCCGTGCTGCACAGCCAGAACCGCGAGCGCTGGGACGAAGGCACCTACATTCCCCTGCAGAACGTCTCCGAGAAGCAGGCGCCGTTCACGGTCATCGATTCGGTGCTGTCCGAGGAGGCGGTGCTCGCCTTCGAATACGGCTTCTCGAGCGCCGAACCGAACGCGCTGGTGATCTGGGAAGCGCAGTTCGGCGACTTCGTCAACGGTGCGCAGGTTGTGATCGACCAGTTCATTTCCTCCGGCGAGGTGAAATGGGGTCGCCAGTCGGGCCTGACGCTGATGCTGCCGCACGGCTACGAAGGACAGGGGCCCGAGCACTCGTCGGCCCGGATGGAGCGTTTCCTGCAACTGGCGGCCGACAACAACATGCAGATCGCGCAGCCGACCTCGGCAGCGCAGATCTTCCATCTGCTGCGCCGGCAGATGATCCGGCTGTTCCGCAAACCGCTGGTGATCATGACGCCGAAGTCGCTGCTGCGGCACAAGGACGCGACCTCCGACCTCGCCGAGCTTGCCCGCGGCGAGTTCCAGACCGTCATCGGCGAGGTGCAGCCGATCGACCCGAAGAAGGTCAAGCGGGTAATTGCCTGCTCAGGCAAGGTCTACTACGACCTGCTCGCCACGCGTCGCGACCGTGAGGCCGACGATGTCGCGGTGATCCGCATCGAACAGCTCTACCCGTTCCCGCACAAGGCACTGGCCACCGAGCTGAAGCACTATCCGCGCGCCACCGAGGTCGTCTGGTGCCAGGACGAACCGGCCAACCAGGGGCCATGGTTCTACGTGCAGCACCACTTCCTGGAGAACATGGGCGAAGGCCAGAAGCTCGGCTACGCCGGCCGGCCCGCATCGGCCTCGCCGGCGGTCGGCTACTACGCCAAGCACAACGAGCAGCAGAAGGCGCTGCTCGACGCGGCGTTCGGCAAGCTCAAGGGCGTGCTGCTGCACAAGTGAAACGTGGCATGTGAATCGTGAGACACCGGCGGTGCGCCGTGCGTTTCCGGGATTCACGTCTCACCTTTCACGTTTCACTCTTCACTCTCTTCCGGAATCCAAGATGGCCATAGTCGATGTCAACGTGCCGCAGCTGTCGGAGTCGGTTGCCGAAGCAACGCTGCTGCAGTGGAAGAAGAAGCCGGGCGACGCGGTCGCGATGGACGAGATCCTGATCGAGGTCGAGACCGACAAGGTGGTGCTCGAGGTGCCGGCACCGGCGGCCGGCGTGATCACGGAAGTGGTCCGGCCGGACGGCAGCACGGTGACAGCAGGCGAACTGATCGCCCGCATCGACAGCGAAGCCAAGGCGGGTGCCGCGGCCCCCGCGCCCGCTCCGGCACCCGCG
>CAZSYX010000014.1:0-42873 GCA_964610575.1 uncultured Burkholderiaceae bacterium | reverse complement strand
CGACAGCGAAGCCAAGGCGGGTGCCGCGGCCCCCGCGCCCGCTCCGGCACCCGCGCCCAGGGCGGCCGCGCCGGCCCCGGCGCCCGCGGCGCCGCCGTCGTCAGCGACGAAGGGCGACGTGGCGATGCCCGCGGCCGCCAAGCTGATGGCCGACAAAGGCATCACGCCGGCGCAGGTGGCGGGCACGGGCAAGGACGGCCGCATCACCAAGGCAGATGTGCTGGCCGCCGCCGCTGCGAAGCCGGCCGCCGCGCCGGCGCCGAGCCCCGCGCCGGGTGCGGCCAAGCCTGCACTACCCCAGGTGCAGGCGCCGATCGACCTGTCGATGCTGGCCGACCGCCCCGAGCAGCGCGTGCCGATGTCGCGCCTTCGCGCACGCGTCGCCGAGCGCCTGGTGCAGTCGCAGTCCACCGCTGCCATCCTGACCACGTTCAACGAGGTCAACATGCAGCCGGTCATGGACCTGCGCAACAAGTACAAGGACCGCTTCGAGAAGGAGCACGGCGTCAAGCTCGGCTTCATGTCGTTCTTCGTCAAGGCGGCGGTGGCGGCGCTGAAGAAGTACCCGGTGGTCAACGCCTCGGTCGACGGCAACGACATCGTCTACCACGGCTACTTCGACATCGGCATCGCGGTGGGTTCGCCGCGCGGCCTGGTGGTGCCGATCCTGCGCGACGCCGACCAGATGACTTTCGCCGACATCGAGAAGAAGATCGCCGATTTCGGCAAGCGCGCCGGCGAGGGCAAGCTGGCGCTGGAGGAGCTCACCGGCGGCACGTTCTCGATCTCCAACGGCGGCGTGTTCGGCTCGATGCTGTCCACCCCGATCATCAACCCGCCGCAGTCGGCGATCCTCGGCGTGCACGCGACCAAGGAGCGCGCGGTCGTCGAGAACGGCCAGATCGTGGTCCGGCCGATGAACTACCTGGCGCTGTCGTACGACCACCGGATCATCGACGGCCGCGAGGCGGTGCTGTCGCTGGTGGCGATGAAGGAAGCGCTCGAGGACCCGGCGCGACTGCTGCTGGAAGTCTGATCTGGCGAACCTGGAAGAACACTGATGAGCAAGAACTTCGACGTCGTCGTCATCGGCGGCGGTCCCGGCGGCTACATCGCGGCGATCCGCGCGGCGCAGCTTGGCATGGCGGTGGCCTGCATCGACGAGTGGAAGGGCAAGGACGGCGGGCCGGCGCTCGGCGGCACCTGCACCAACATCGGCTGCATTCCGTCGAAGGCGCTGCTGCAGTCGAGCGAGTTCTTCGAGCACGCGAATCGCCATTTCGCCGAGCACGGCATCGTGCTCGACAAGGGTGCGTCGATCGACGTCGCGAAAATGATTGGCCGCAAGGAGCGCGTCGTCAAACAGAACAACGACGGCATCCTGTTCCTGTTCAAGAAGAACAAGGTTTCCTTCTTCCACGGCCGCGGCTCCTTCGCCGGCAAGGTGGACGGCGGCTACGAGGTCCGGGTCGGTGACGAGGTGCTGGTCGGCAAGCACGTGATCGTTGCCACCGGCTCGAACGCCCGCGCCTTGCCGGGAGCCCCCTTTGACGAGGAGAAGATCCTGTCCAACGACGGCGCGCTGTCGGTCGGCGCCGTGCCGAAGAAGCTCGGCGTCATCGGCGCCGGCGTGATCGGCCTGGAGATGGGCTCGGTCTGGCGCCGGCTCGGCGCCGAGGTCACGCTGCTCGAGGCGCTGCCGGATTTTCTCGCGGCGGCCGACCAGCAGATCGCACGCGAGGCGATGAAGGCCTTCACCAAGCAGGGCCTGAAGATCGAGCTCGGCGTGCGGATCGACGGTGTCAAGGCAGAGAAGAAGGGCATCACGGTGACGTACACCGACGCCAAGAGCGAAGAGCAGACGCTCGCCTGCGACCGTCTGATCGTCTCGATCGGCCGCCTGCCGAACACCACCGGACTGAACGCCGAAGCGGTCGGGCTGCAGCTGGACGAGCGGGGTTTCGTCGCCGTCGACAGCGACTGTCGGACCAACCTGCCGAACGTGTGGGCGGTCGGCGACGTGGTGCGCGGGCCGATGCTGGCACACAAGGCTGAGGAGGAGGGAGTCGCCGTCGCCGAACGAATCGCCGGGCAGCACGGCCATGTGAACTTCAACACGATTCCGTGGGTGATCTACACCTCGCCGGAGGTCGCCTGGGTCGGACAGACCGAGCAGCAGCTCAAGAGCGCTGGCCGCGCCTACAAGGCAGGCACTTTTCCGTTCTCGGCCAACGGCCGTGCCCGGGCGCTGGGCGACACCACCGGCATGGTCAAGTTCCTGGCCGATGCGACTACCGACGAGATCCTCGGCGTGCACATGATCGGCCCGATGGTCTCCGAGCTGATATCGGAGGCCGTGGTGGCGATGGAGTTCCGCGCCAGCAGCGAGGACATCGCCCGCATCTGCCACGCCCACCCGTCGCTTTCGGAGGCGACCAAGGAGGCCGCGCTGGCGGTGGACAAGAGGACGCTGAACCTCTAGTGATCCGTCGTCCGTCATCCGTGACCTCTGGCTGGCGCGTGCCGGCTTGGTATCAGGGATCACCGATCACCGATTACGGATCGCGATGAGCTTCCGCTCCCACCTCGACGAAGCGCTGGCGGCGCGCGGCTACACGCTCGATGCCGCGCAGCGCAAGGCGGCCGATCGGCTGGCGCGCCTCGACGAAGAGTGGGCACAGTACAAGCACGCGCGCCGCAATGGGCTGCTGAAGCTGGTGTCGCGGCCGGAGATTCCCCGCGGCGTCTATCTTTGGGGGAGCGTCGGCCGCGGCAAGAGTTTCCTGATGGATTGCTTCTTCTCCGCGGTACCGCTGATCCGCAAGTCGCGCATCCACTTCCACGAGTTCATGCGCGGCGTGCACCGCGAGCTCGACGAGGTCAAGGGCACCGCCGACCCGCTCGACGAAGTCGGGCGCCGGATCGCGGGGCGGGCACGGCTGATCTGCTTCGACGAGTTCCACGTGTCGGACATCGCCGACGCGATGATCCTGCACCGGCTGCTGACGAAGCTGTTCGAGTTGCGCGTCGGCTTCGTGATGACATCGAACTATGCGCCGCAGGCCCTGTATCCGGACGGCCTGCATCGCGATCGCCTGCTGCCGGCGATCGAGTTGCTGCAGACAAAGCTCGATGTCGTCGAGGTCGACGCCGGCGTCGACTATCGGCGGCGGGTGATGGAGCACATCGAGATCTACCTGCGACCGGCCGGGCCAGCTGCCGAGGGCAAGCTCGAGGCCGCGTTTGCGCAGGTGGCGGAAGCCGAGGACGACGATCCGGTGCTGGAAATCGAGGCGCGCCGGATCCGTGCCCGCCGGCGTGCGGGCGGTGCGGTGTGGTTCGATTTCGATGTGCTGTGCGGCGGACCGCGTTCGCAGAACGATTACCTCGAGATCGCGCGGCAGTTCCACACGGTGCTGCTGTCCAACGTGCCGCGCATGTCGCCTGGACAGTCCTCGGAGGCACGCCGTTTCACCTGGCTGGTCGACGTGCTCTACGATCACCGGGTGAAGCTGATCCTGTCGGCCGAGGTCGAGCCCGAGGCGCTGTACACGACCGGCGCCCTGGCTGGCGAATTCCAGCGAACCGCGTCGAGGCTGACCGAGATGCAGTCGCGTGCGTATCTGGAGGCGCCGCGCCGCGATGTCGTGGTCCTCTAGTCACGCCCGGCGGCTGGTCGGGGCGGCGGCGCTGCTGGTCGCTGCCGCGGCGGCGGCGCAGGACAGCTCGGGCGGCCGAGAAGCGGCGCAGGCCGTGATCGAGCAGGCGCGGCAGGAGACGACCGAGGTGGAGCGCCGCTACGAGCGGGCACAGCGCGAGTGCGAGAAGGGCCTTTTCGTCAATCCCTGCCGCGAGCAGGCGCGCAGGGAGCGCGACCAGCAACTGCGTGCCATTCGCGAACGGGAAGTCGCGGCACGCGACACGCTGCGCCGCCTCGACGCGCAGGAACGAGCCGAGGCGCGGGCGCAGCGCTCGGCCGAGCAGGCGGCTGAGCCGAAGGCGCGCGCCGGCGCGGCGCCCAAGGGCAAGGAACGGGCAACGGCGGACAAGGCTGCGCCGTCAGCTGCTCCTCCCCGCGTGGTGGAGCCGAAGGAGCAGGAAGCGGCTGCGGCGAAGAGGCGGGAGGAGGCGGCGCAGCGCAAGGCGGAGTCGGAGAAGCGCGCAGCGGAACATGCGACCGAGCGCGAGCGGCGCGCTGCTGAACAGGCGGAGAAGGCAGCGCAGGTCCCGGCCGAAATCGAGCGGTACGAAGAGCGTCAGCGCGCTGCCCAGGCACGGGCCGAGGAAAAGAAGCGGATTGCTGAGGAAAGCCGCAAGCGGCGGGAAGAGCGCGCCGAGGAGCGCAGCGCGGCGCAGAAGCCGCCCGAAGGCAACACGCCGAAGTAGGCTGGCGGGCCGCCTGCCGCAAGGACCGATGGGCAGCGCTTAGCCTTGGCCAGTCGCGGATGAATGCTTGTCCGGCGGCTCGAACTTGATGATTGCCAGCGAGATGTTGTCGCCGCAGCCCTGGGCGCGCTCGCGCGCCAGACGGACCAGCTCGCCGCTCGCCTCGCCCGGACTCTTGCGGACGAGGGTTTCACCCAGTTCGGCGTCGCTGAAGTGCGCCCACAGGCCATCGCTGCACAGCAGAAAGGCATCGCCGCACCGCAGATCGCTGGTGTCGCCGATCAGCAGGTTGGGGGGACGCGCCAGGCCGAGCGAACTGACCAGCATGTGCTTGAACTTGTGTTCGGCTTCGATCGCCTGCTGCTCGCGGCCGTGCGCGCGAAGGTAGGACGCGTATGTCTGGTCTTCGGTGCGGTGGATCAGCTGGCCGCCGCGGAAATGGTAGAGCCGGCTGTCGCCGGCGTGGGCCCAGACCGCGTACTCACTGCGCACGATCAGGGCGACAAACGTGGCGTGGGGTTCCTTTTCGCTGGACAGCCCCGACAGTCGGATCACCGTATGCGCCTCTTCGGCCATGGTCTTCAGCAGGCCCTGCAAGCTGCCGGTATCGTCCTCGCCCAAGTCGCGGAACACGTGCGTGACCGTGGCAATCACCTGGTCGGCCGCCATCCTGCCGCCCGTGCGCCCGCCCATGCCGTCGCTGACGACAGCAAGAAGGCTGTTCGGATGGCGCGGGCTGGTCAGGACGGCGACCCGATCCTGCTGCTCGGCGCGGTCGCCGATGTGCTCGGCAGTGCAGGCGGTAACCTTGAAACGGGGCATGAAGGGTCCGTGGCGACGGGGCGGAAAAAGTCTATTGCACGTGATCGAGGCTGTCCGCCGCTGCGGCCGGCTGCTAGGATTAATCTGCAAAGGGGACACGCGGCGAGCCATGGAAATGGAGCAGATCAAGCAACGCATCATCGAACTGCAGATCGAGCATCGCGATCTCGACGAAGCCATCGACCGCCTGGCGGGCCAGCCCGGCGTCGATGAGGTGAAGCTGCGCCGGCTCAAGAAGCGCAAGCTGCAGATCAAGGACTCGATCGCGCTGCTGCAGATGCAGCTGGTGCCCGACGTTCCCGCGTGAGCGGGCCGGCGCCGGGACCCGCTCCGGACGGCAGTTCATCGCGCTTGGCCCAGGCGCGGCGCGGGGTTGCGGCTGCGTTCTCGGGTGACGGCGCGCTCGCCTCGGCGGTCGCCGGCTTCTCGCCGCGGGCTTCGCAGCAGGAAATGGCGCTGGCGGTGTTCGACACCATCGTCGAGCGCGGCACGTTGATCGCTGAGGCCGGGACAGGAACCGGCAAGACATTCGCTTATCTGGTGCCTGCGCTGCTGGCGGGCGGCAAGGTGCTGGTGTCCACCGGTACCAAGACCTTGCAGGACCAGGTGTATGCGAAGGACCTGGGCAGTCTGATCAAGGCACTTGACCTGCCCATCGACGCCGCGCTGCTCAAGGGCCGGCAGAACTACCTTTGCCTGCAGCGGCTGGCGCGCACCGAAGCCGAGGGACGGCTGCCCTCGCGGCAGGATGCGGCGCACCTTCGCGCGATCGGCAAGTTCGCCCGGCTGACCGCCACCGGCGACCGGGCCGAACTGGCCGACGTGCCCGAGACCGCGTCCATATGGCCGCTGGTGACCTCGACCCGCGAGAACTGCATCGGCCAGGATTGCCCCCGGCTCGACGAGTGCTTCGTCTACAAGGCGCGCCGCGCCGCGCAGGCCGCCGACGTGGTGGTCGTCAATCATCACCTGTTCCTCGCCGACCTCGCGCTGCGCGACGACTCGGTGCGCGACTTCCTGCCGGCGACAGACACGGTGATTCTCGACGAGGCGCACCAGTTGCCGAAGATCGCCGCTGATTTCTTCGGCACCGGGTGGTCACTGGCGCAGCTTGCCGACCTGGCCCAGGACGCCCGTTCGCTGGGCCTGGCCAAGGCTGCCGGTGGAGCGGCCTGGGTAGCGCTGTCGCAGGGCATCGAAGCGGCGGCACGCAACCTGCGCCTGCTGCTCGCCGAATCGGGGCTGAGTGGCGGCATGCGAATCGCTCTCGACCGCTGCCAGGCGAAGGCGCCTTTGCGGCGCGGCCTCGCCGGCGTCGACGAGGCGCTCGGATCGCTGGCGAGCGCCGTCAAGGCAAACACCGGTCGCGACGTCGAACTCGATGCGCTGGGACCACGACTGGCCGCGCTGCGCGGCGAAATCGCCGCCTGGCTTGTTGCACTCGACGAGCACGCCACGCCGGCAGAAGAGCAGCAGGCCGATGCGAGGGAACAGGACGATGCCGAGCAGCGCGTTCGGTGGATCGCCGTCACCACGCACGGGGCGCAGTTTCGCGCCACGCCGCTGGCGCCAGGCGCAGCCTTCTCGCGCGCACGCGAGCAGCAGGTGCAGGCATGGATCCTGACCTCGGCGACGCTGACGCTGGCGGGTTCGTTCTCGCCGTTCCTCGCCGAGATCGGCCTGCCGCTGGCGCGCACGCAACGCTGGGAGAGCCCGTTCGATTTCCAGCAGCAGGCGCTGCTGTACCTGCCGAAGCCGCTGCCGTCGCCGCTGCGCAGCGATTTCCCGGAGCAGGTGGCCGACGCCGCCTGGCCGGTCATCGCCGCAGCGGGCGGAAGGGCGTTCGTCCTGTGCTCGACGCTACGCGCCGTCGAGCGGGTGGCGGCGCGGCTGAAGGGCGCGATGGAGCGCGACCACCTGCTGTTGCCCCTGCTGGTGCAGGGCTCGAGCACGCGGCGCGCGCTGCTCGACGAGTTCCGCCGCCACGGCAATGCCGTGCTGGTCGGCAGCGTGAGCTTCTGGGAGGGAATCGACGTGCGCGGCGAGGCGCTCTCGGTGGTGGCGATCGACAAGCTTCCGTTCGCGCCGCCGGACGACCCGGTCGTCGAGGCGCGCATCCGCCGGCTCAGGTCCCTGGGCCGCAATCCCTTCCTGGAATATCAGTTGCCGGAAGCAGTGACCCTGCTCAAGCAGGGTGTCGGCCGGCTGATCCGAGACGAGCGCGATCGGGGCGTGCTGATGATTCTCGACGAACGGCTGCTGAGCAAGCCTTACGGCCGCACGGTGCTGGCGAGCCTTCCAGCGTTTGCCCGCACGCGCGAGGAGGCGGTTGCGCGCGCGTTCTTCGGCGCTTAGCGAATCGGCCGCTGGCCTCGCCGAAGCAAGGTTTCAGCGCTTGGCGCTGGCCAGATAGCGGCTGCCCGGAAAGTTCGCTTCCAGTACACGGCGGGCGTCGTCGCGCAGCTGCGGCATTCCCAGGCCGTCGTAGGCGCGCATCAGGATCGACAGCGCCTCCTCGGCCGCCGGTGTGCCGGAATAGTCGCGTACCGCTCCCTGGGCGCGCTGCACCGCGGCCACATAGGCGCCGCGGTCGAGATAGAAGCGGGCGATGTTGACTTCGCTCTGCGCCATCGCGGTGACGAGATAGTTCATCCTCGCGGTCGCGTCGGCGGCATAGACGCTGTCCGGAAAACGGTTGACGAGTTCGCGGTACACCTCGAAGGCGTCGCGCATCGCCTTCGGGTCGCGGGTCGTCGGATCCATGCCGAGCGTCTTGCCGAGCAGGCCGAGGTCGTCGGTGAAGGTGGCCAGGCCCTTCAGGTAGTAAACGTAGTCGGCGAACGGGTGGTTCGGGTTGAGCTTGAGAAAACGGTCGCTGGCGGCGATGGCCTGCGCGGAGTCGCCTTCCTTGTAGAAGGCGTAAGCGGTCTCGATCTGCGCCTGCTGCGCGTAGCGGCCGAACGGAAAACGCGCCTCCAGCTTGGTCAGCAGTTCCCTCGCGCGCTGCCAGTTGCCCGCCGCCATTTCATTCTTGGCGTCTGCATATAATTGCTCGGCGGACATCTTCGAGGTCGGGTCCGCCGTCAGCGAACTGCAGGCGGCTACCAGCGCCACCGACGCAACTGCCGCCCACGTCAGCGCCCGGCGCATCGCGCACCTGACCACGATTCTCAGCATCCTTCGTCCACCGCTGCAAGTCCCGGCGATTATATCGACCGCACGATGAGCACCCTGCATGATGTCGAGAGAATCGAGACCGACGAGACTGACGAGATCAGCGCCGGCGAGGGGCCGCTGACGCTGGTCGCACCAGAGGCGGCGGCCGGCCAGCGGCTCGACAAGGCACTCGCGCTGCTGCTGCCCGACATCTCGCGCAGCCGCCTGCAGCAGTGGATCGACGACGGCGCCGTGCGCGTGGACGGCGCTGCCGCGCGCGTGCGGCAGCGGCTTTCCGGTGGCGAACGGATCGATATCGTTCCTCCGTTGTCGCCGGCGCAGTTCGCGATGCGGCCGGAGCCGATCGAACTGGATGTCGTCTTCGAAGACGAGCACATCGCCGTGCTCGACAAGCCACCGGGCCTGGTCGTGCATCCTGCCGCGGGCAACTGGTCGGGCACGCTGGCCAATGGACTGCTGGCACGTTTTCCGCAGACCTCAGCACTGCCGCGCGCGGGGATCGTGCACCGCCTCGACGCCGACACGTCAGGGCTGATGGTGGTCGCTCTGACGCTGCAGGCGCAGACCGATCTGGTGCGGCAACTGCAGGCGCGCAGCGTCATGCGCGAGTACTGGGCGATCGTGGTGGGGGGGCTGCCACAGGCAATGACGGTGGACGCGGCACTGGCGCGCGATCCGCGCAATCCGCTGCGCTTCGCGGTCAGCCGTTCGTCGCGGGCAAAGCCCGCCCGGACCCACCTGCGCTGTGTGCAGACCGTCGGCAGCGGTCGCGCGGCGTTGTCGTGGATCGCATGCCGCCTCGACACCGGGCGCACGCACCAGATCCGTGTGCACCTGGAATCGATCGGCCATCCTTTGGTCGGCGATGCCGTCTACCGCCGCGGCCGGCCGGGTACTGGTCCAGGGCAAGGACAAGCGATTCCTGCCTGGCAGGGCTTCCGCCGGCAGGCGCTGCACGCCTGCCGCTTGGGTCTTGTTCACCCTTTCCTGCGCACTGCGATGACCTGGTTCCGCGCGCCGCCCGCTGACATGCGAACGCTGATGCGCAATTGTGGCTTTGCCGGTGGTGATGCGCCGGTCGAGGTGTTCGGATGAAGACATTGCCTGCGCATCCGCAATGGATCGTGCCGGACTGGCCAGCGCCGGCGAAGGTGCGCGCCATGATCACGACCCGCGCCGGCGGCGTGTCGACCGGTCCGTTCGGTGCCGAAAGTGGCGGCGGCGGGATGAATCTCGGGCTGAAGAGCGGCGACGCGATCGAGACCGTGCAGGCCAACCGGGCGCGCCTGCGCGCGGTGCTTCCGGAGGAGCCTCGCTGGCTGCAGCAGGTGCACGGCGCGACGGTCGCAAATGTCGACGATGACCGTACGCTTGCGCCGGCGGACGCCGCGATCTCGCTGCAACCCGGGCGTGTCTGCGTGGTGTCGATCGCAGACTGCTTGCCGGTGCTGTTCGCAGACCGAGCGGGCCGGGCGGTCGGTGTTGCGCACGCCGGCTGGCGCGGACTCGCGGCCGGCATCATCCAGAACACCGCGGCAGCCATGCGCGCGCGTCTCGGCGACGGCGACGCCGTGCTGCTGGCCTACCTTGGACCGGCGATCGGACCAGTGCACTTCGAAGTCGGCGCGGAAGTGCTCGCTGCGATGAGCGAGCGGCTGCCGCAGGCTGCCGACGCGTTCCGGCCCTTGAACCATGGCAAGTGCCTGTGCGATCTGTTCGCGCTTGCGCGGCAGGCGCTTGCGCAGGTCTCGATCACCCGGGTCGTTGGCGGGAGCGACTGTACCTACAGCGATGCAATGCGCTTTTACAGCTATCGGCGCGACAAGATCACCGGCCGGCATGCGGCGCTGATCTGGATCGAAAGCTGACGGTCGGCAGCCTTGACGGCAGGCGCGCCGCGGTTTGGAGCGCTTCGTTTGACACTCAGGCGGCGGCCTGTGGACAATGCCCATCGAACGGCGGGCCGGCTGATCGCGCCGGCAAGACCACGCGGCGAGCGCGGGCGCCGCAGAGCAATCTTCCAGGCACGAATCGAGAGGGCACCCATGGCAGTTCGGGCAAGCAAGGGCGCGGCGCGACCGGCACGGCGAACTGGGCGGGCGGAAGCTGGCAACGAGACGGCAGCGCAAGCCGACCGGGGTAGCGTGGGCGGGCCTGCGGCTGCCGACGCATCTGCGATGACCAACCCGTGGCTGTCGATGTGGACCGGCCTGGCGGAGTCGCTGCACGCGGCGGGGCAGCCGGCGCCGCCGCCGCAATTCAACGTCGACACGCAGCGGGTCAGCGAACTGCAACGGCGTTATGTAGATCAACTGTCGGGGCTGTGGCGCGAATTCATCGAGCAGCCCGGCAAGGCTGCCGAGCCGATCAAGGACAACCGCTTTGCCGACCCGGCCTGGCAGGGCAATCCGCTGGCTTCGTTCTACGCGCGCGCCTACCTGCTGAATGCCGACTTCATGAACCGGCTGGCCGACACCGTCCAGACCGACCGCAAGACCAAGCGGCGGGTGAAGTTCGCCGTCTCCCAGTTCGTCGACGCCGCCTCGCCATCGAACTACCTGGCGCTGAACCCGAAGGCGCAGAAGACGCTGATCGAAAGCGGCGGCGAGAGCCTGAAGGCGGGCATGGTCAACCTGCTGAACGACATGCAGAAGGGCAAGATCTCGCAGAGCGACGAGACGGCCTTCGAGATCGGCCGCAACGTGGCGGCCAGCGAAGGCATGGTCGTCTACGAGAGCCGCCTGTTCCAGCTGATCCAGTACAAGCCGCTGACGCCCAAGGTGCGCGCACGGCCGTTCCTGTTCGTGCCGCCGTCGATCAACAAGTTCTATATCCTCGACCTGCAGCCGGACAACTCGATGGTTCGCTATGCCGTCGAGCAGGGCAACACCGTGTTCCTGATGTCGTGGAAGAACCCGCACGAGGCGGAGAAGCACCTCACGTGGGACGACTACGTCGAGCACGGTGCGATCGACGCGATCCACGTGGTGCAGGAGATGACGGGAGCGAAGCAGATCAACGCGCTCGGCTTCTGCGTCGGCGGCACCATCCTCGCCGGCGCGCTGGCGGTGATGTATGCGCGCGGCGAGGATCCGGTCGCCAGCCTGACGCTGATGACCTCGCTGCTCGACTTCGAGGACGCCGGTTTGCTCGAGGTGTTCATCGACGAGGCGCACGTGCGGATGCGCGAGCGGCAGTTCGCGAAGGGCGGGCTGATGCCCGGCAAGGACCTCGCCAACACCTTTTCCAGCCTGCGGCCGAACGATCTGGTGTGGAACTACGTCGTCAGCAACTACCTCGAGGGCAGGCAGCCGCCGGCGTTCGACCTGCTGTACTGGAACGGTGACGGCACCAATCTTCCGGGCCCGATGTATTGCTGGTACCTGCGCAACATGTACCTGGAGAACAAGCTGCGCATTCCCAATGCACTGAAGTGCTGCGGCCAGCCGGTCGACCTCGGGCGCATCAAGGTGCCCACCTATGTGTTTTCGGCCGTCGAGGACCACATCGTGCCGTGGAAGGCCGGCTACGCATCGGCGAGGCTGATTCCCGGCGACAAGGCGCACGGCACGCGTTTCGTGCTCGGCGCCAGCGGCCACATTGCCGGTTCGATCAATCCGCCGTCGAAGAACAGGCGAAGCTACTGGGTTCCGGGAGACCGGTCGCTGCCGGCCACAGCCGATGTCTGGCTGCACGACGCGCAGGAGAAACCCGGCAGCTGGTGGACCGACTGGAACGCGTGGCTGAAGCAGTTCGCCGGTGGCGAGAAGGCGGCGCCGAAGACCTACGGCAGTGCGAAGTACAAGGTGATCGAGCCTGCGCCGGGCCGCTACGTCAAGGAAAAGGCCTAACCGATCGGGCAGTCCAAAGGGCCGGCAGCGTCCGGGATGCGGCGCGCCGCGCGCTGGAGAAGGCGGGCTGGAAACCGGCCGACCTGGACCTGATGGAGGTCAACGAGGCGTTCGCGGCGCAGGCCTGCGCGGTGAACAAGGAGATGGGCTGGGACACGTCGAAGGTCAACGTCAACGGCGGCGCGATTGCGCTCGGGCATCCGATCGGCGCCAGCGGTTGCCGGATTTTGGTCACGCCGCTGCACGAGATGCAGCGGCGCGACGCGAAGAAGGGACTGGCGTCGCTGTGCATCGGCGGCGGCATGGGCGTGGCGCTGGCAGTGGAAAGGTAGGACCGTGAACGGCGAAACTTGAGAGGCGGACGGTGAACGGCGTGGTGCCGGGCACATCGCCTCCGACCTTTCGCTTTTCACGTTTGATGTTTCACACACGGGAACAACACAGGAGACAAGAATGGCGAAACTGGCATACGTCACCGGCGGCATGGGCGGCATCGGCACCGCGATCTGCCAGCGCCTGCACAAGGCAGGCTTGAAGGTCATCGCCGGCTGCGGCCCGAGCCGCGATTACAAGAAGTGGCTCGACGAGCAGAAGGCGCTCGGCTACACGTTCTACGCATCGGTCGGCAACGTCGGCGACTGGGACAGCACCACCGCCGCATTCGAGAAGGCGATCGGCGAGCACGGCACGATCGACGTGCTGGTCAACAACGCGGGCATCACGCGCGACCGCATGTTCCTGAAGATGACGCGCGAGGACTGGGACGCGGTGATCGACACCAATCTGAACAGCATGTTCAACGTGACCAAGCAGGTCGTGCCGGGCATGGTGGAGAAGGGCTGGGGCCGGATCATCCAGATCAGTTCCGTCAACGGGGAGAAAGGGCAGGCGGGGCAGACCAACTACTCGGCGGCGAAGGCCGGCATGCACGGCTTCACGATGGCGCTGGCGCTGGAGTTGGCGAACAAGGGAGTCACCGTCAACACGGTGAGTCCCGGCTACATCGGCACGGAAATGGTCAATGCGATCAAGCCCGCAATCCTGGAGAAGATCATCGAGACCATTCCGGTGAAGCGTCTGGGCACGCCGGACGAGATCGGTGCGATCGTCACCTGGCTGGCGGGTGAGGATTCCGGCTTCACCACCGGCGCCGACTTCAGCTGCAACGGCGGCCTGCACATGGGTTGAGGCGGACGGGCATCCGGCCGGACCGTCGAACGAATCCGGCCGGGCCGCGATAGCCGATGGCTGCGCTCGGGAACAACGCGGAATCCCTTGAACTGGCTACAATTTGCTGCACCTGCGTAGCGGCACGGCTGTGCGCGCCGTGCCGCAGCAGATGCCGCCGACAAATGAGGGAGACACACAAATGGCTGCCGTCCGCCTGATCAAGAAGTACCCGAACCGCCGTCTGTACGACACGCAGACGAGCAGCTACATCACGCTGTCGGACGTGAAGCAGCTCGTGCTCGACCAGGAGGAGTTCAAGGTCGTCGATGCGAAGAGCAACGAGGACCTGACACGGCAGATCCTGATGCAGATCATCCTCGAGGAGGAGCAGGAAGGGCAGCCGATGTTCACGCCGCCGGTGCTGTCGCAGATCATCCGCAGCTACGGCAACGCCATGCAGGGGATGATGGGCTCGTACCTGGAGAAGAACGTGCAGGCCCTGGTCGACATCCAGAACAAGCTGCAGGAGCAGAGCAAGGCCTTCTACGACAGCAACAAGGTCGGCCCCGAGGTGTGGTCGCAGTTCGTCAACATGCAGGCACCGATGCTGCAGTCGATGATGTCCAGCTACATCGAGCAGTCGAAGGACCTGTTCATGCAGATGCAGGAGAACATGAGCAAGCAGGCGCGCTCGATGTTCACCAACTTCCAGTTCCCGCCCGAGAAGAAGTGAGCGACGAGGGCGGCCGCGCCGCCCTCGATGTCGCGCCGCGCGCGGCGGCGATGTCGAACCCATAGGCGCGCAGCGCAGTCGCGGCCCATCCGGGCCGCACGGCTTTCCATGAAGACACCCACCGTCGGCTTCGTTTCCCTCGGCTGTCCCAAGGCACTGGTCGACTCGGAGCGGATCATCACCCAGCTGCGCGCCGAGGGCTACGCGATGAGCGGCAGCTACGAGGGCGCCGACCTGGTGGTGGTCAACACCTGCGGCTTCATCGACGCGGCGGTGCAGGAGTCGCTGGAGGCGATCGGCGAGGCGCTTGCCGAGAACGGCCGGGTGATCGTCACCGGCTGCCTCGGCGCGCGCACCGACCGCGGCGAGAACCTCGTCGCGAAGGTCCATCCCAAGGTGCTCGCGGTGACCGGACCACATGCGGCCGACGAAGTGCTCGCGCACGTGCACGCGCACCTGCCGAGGCCGCACGACCCCTTCATGGACCTGGTGCCGCCGGCCGGCATCAAGCTGACGCCGAAGCACTTCGCGTATCTCAAGATCGCCGAGGGCTGCAACCATCGCTGCACGTTCTGCATCATTCCGTCGATGCGCGGGGACCTCGTCTCGCGCCCGATCGGCCAGGTGATGCGCGAGGCGGAAAACCTGGTCAAGCAGGGCGTGCGCGAGATCCTCGTCGTCTCGCAGGACACCAGCGCCTACGGTGTCGACGTGCGCTACAAGCTCGACTTCGTGGCAGGGCGTGCGGTGAAGACGAAGATGACCGAGCTGGTCAGGGAACTGGCACGGCTGGGCGCGTGGGTGAGGCTGCATTACGTCTATCCCTATCCGCACGTCGACGAGGTCGTCCCGCTGATGGCCGAGGGCAAGGTGCTGCCCTACCTCGACGTGCCTTTCCAGCACTCGCATCCGCGCGTGCTCAAGGCGATGAAGCGGCCGGCCTGCGGCGAGAAGAACCTCGAGCGCATCCGCGCCTGGCGGGCGATCTGCCCCGAGCTGACGATCCGCTCCACCTTCATTGCCGGCTTTCCGGGCGAGACCGAGGCCGAGTTCGAGCACCTGCTGGAGTTCCTGCGCGAGGCGCAACTGGATCGGGTCGGCTGCTTTGCCTATTCGCCGGTCGAAGGCGCGGCGGCGAACGAGCTGCCCGGGCAGTTGCCCGACGAGGTCCGCGAGGAGCGACGCGCACGCTTCATGCAGGTGCAGGAGGAGATCTCCGCCCGGCGCCTGGCGCGCAAGGTGGGCACCGTGCAACAGGTGCTGGTCGACGAGGTCGGGCCGAAGGGTGCGATCGGGCGCACCGCGGCGGATGCGCCGGAGATCGACGGCGTGGTGCACGTCCGCGTCGGCCGCCGGCGGATCGCAGTCGGCGATTTCGTCGACGTGAAGATCGGCTCCGCGGGCGATCACGATCTGCACGGTACGCTGGCGTGACGATGAACTACGTCCTGTACACGGCGAACCGCTCCGGTGCGGCCAGCGTCGAGGTGATGCTGCGCGCGCTTGGGCTGGACTTCGAGTTGAAGGACGCCACGCCGTGGAGCGACCCGCCAGGCCCCTACTTTGAGGAGCTGAAGACGGTCAACCCGCTCGGCCAGCTGCCGACGCTGGTCACGCCGGGCGGCGAAGTCCTGACCGAGAGCGTCGCCGTGCTGTGGACGCTGATGGAGCGCCACCCCAGCGAATGGGTGCCGGCCGCGTCGACGAAGGAGCGGGCGTCATGCCTGCGCTGGATGCAGTTCGCGTGCTCCACCGTGTATGGCGCGGTCGGGGTTGCCGACTACCCGGCACGCTGGACGACGTCACGCTCGCCGGCGGCGTGGGCGGCGGTCGAGCGGGCGGCGGTGGCGCGGATGAAGCTCGGCTGGGACATCGTCGCCCGGGCATTGCCGCAGAAATCGGGCTTCATGCTGGGCGCGCGCCCGTTCGTTTGCGACGTCTACCTGGCCAACCTGGCGCGATGGTGGAAAATGCGCGACTACCTGAAGGCCACGCACCCAAACTTCGCCGCCATGATGCAGCGCGTGGACAGACTGCCGGTGGTGGCACCGATCTGGAAACGTCACTGGTCATGAAGAAACCCTCTCGTCTCCTGGCGGCATCGGCCGCCGCAACCATGTTGATGGCGGCCGCACCCGCCGCGGCGCAGGTCTCGGTCAGCGTCTACGGCGGCTACCTCGCCAGTACCGGCCTCGAGAACGCGACCACTCAGACGGACGCGGACGTCAAAAGCTCGGGCGCCTTCATGCTGGTGCTGGGCACGGACCTCGACGGCGCACGCGAACTGCAGCTGCAGTTCGGCCAGCAGTCGACCACGCTGTCACCCGGCGGTAGCGCCGATCCTTTCGACCTGACGGTCCGCTACCTGCACGTCGGCGGCACGGCGTTCATCGGCGGGCCCATCGGTCGCGGCCCGTACGCGGTGGGCGGAATCGGCGCCACTTTCTTCAGCCCGAGCGCATCGGGATACGGTTCGGACACCAAGCCGTCGCTCAACCTCGGCTTCGGCTACTACTGGCCGCTCACCGAGCGGGTGGCGCTGCGGGCAGAGGCGCGCGGCTTCTTCACGCTCGTCGACAGCTCGGGCGGGTTCCTCTGCTCGGGCGGCTGCGTGGCAGTGATCAGGGGCGACCTGTTCTCGCAGTACGGGGCGATGCTCGGCCTGACCGCGCGCTTCTAGGCAGCGGGCAAAGCAGGCACGCTGCTGCTCGGCTCACAGGCGATCCGCGCCAAACCAGTGCGGTTTCGGCGTGCAAGAATGCCCGCCGCACATGCCAACCATCACAAGGAGACTGCCATGCGTGAAGTCGTCGTCGTCAGCGCCGTTCGCACCGCCATCGGGACATTCGGCGGCAGCCTGAAGGATTTCCCGCCGACCCAGCTCGGCGCGATGGTGGTCAAGGAGGCGCTGGCGCGCGCCAAGGTGGACGGCGGCGAGGTCGGCCACGTCGTCTTCGGCAACGTGGTCCACACCGAACCGAGGGACATGTACCTGTCGCGGGTGGCGGCACTCGATGGCGGTGTCAAGGAACAGACACCGTGCCTGACGCTGAACCGCCTGTGCGGCAGCGGCCTGCAGGCGATCGTTTCCGCGGCGCAGACGATCATGCTCGGCGACGCCGACATCGCCATCGGCGGGGGCGCCGAGAACATGTCGCGTGCACCGTATGCGATGCCTTCAGCCCGATGGGGCCAGCGGA
Source organism: uncultured Burkholderiaceae bacterium (assembly GCA_964610575.1). Classification (GTDB taxonomy): domain Bacteria; phylum Pseudomonadota; class Gammaproteobacteria; order Burkholderiales; family Burkholderiaceae_F; genus JADJWR01. The sequence continues at coordinate 25,534 of CAZSYX010000014.1, read as the reverse complement.
TGGGTGACGGCAAGATCATCGACATGATGGTCGCCGCGCTGCACGACCCCTTCCACAACATCCACATGGGGGTGACGGCCGAGAACGTCGCCGCCAAGTGGGGCATCACGCGGCAGATGCAGGACGAGCTGGCGGTCGAAAGCCACCGCCGCGCCGCGGCGGCGACCAAGGCCGGACATTTCAAGAGCCAGATCCTGCCGATCACGATCAAGGGCAAGAAGGGCGACACGGTGTTCGACACCGACGAGCATTTCCGCGACGGCGTCACGATGGAGGACATGGCCAAGCTCAAGCCGGTGTTCGTGAAGGAAAACGGCACGGTGACCGCCGGCAACGCCTCCGGCATCAACGACGGCGCCAGCGCGCTGGTCCTGATGGCGCGCGAGGTTGCCGACAAACGCGGCGTCAAGCCGCTGGCGCGGCTGGTCGGCTATGGCCACGCCGGCGTCGACCCGAATTACATGGGCATCGGCCCGGTGCCGGCAACCGCCAACGTGATGAAGAAGACCGGCCTGTCGGTCGCCCAGATGGACGTGATCGAGGCCAACGAGGCGTTCGCCGCGCAGGCCTGCGCCGTGGCCAAGGACCTCGGCGCGAGTCCTGCGAAGATCAACCCGAACGGCAGCGGCATTTCGCTCGGCCACCCGATTGGCGCCACCGGCGCCATCATCACTACCAAGGCGCTGTACGAACTTCAGCGCACCGGCGGCCGCTATGCGCTGGTTACGATGTGCATCGGTGGCGGGCAAGGCATCGCCGCGGTGTTCGAGCGGTTGTAACTGCCCGGCAAGAACGGTCGACAGTCGAAGGCCAGGAAACGGGGCCGGCACAGCGCGAGCGTGCCGGCCTTTTCCGTCGCGGCCAGCACACTTTGGTCGCGGCAGCGATTCAACCGAAGGAGGAACGAACGTGAAAAGACTTGCCGCGTTGATCATCGCCGCTCTGGCAGCCGGCTACGGACTGCACGCGCTGGCGCAGGGCCGGTTGGACGTGCGGCCGGCGCTGGCGCCGATCGGCACCTCGTCGTCGAACGGGATTTCGTTCGCCTGGTTCTACGACCCGACCGACCGCGCCGTCTATGTCTGCCGTGCGGGCAGCGGCGGCGACACGCTCGAGTGCAAGGCGAAGGCGCAACTGCCCTGAGCGCGGCCGGGCGGCGGGCGAGGCGGGTCGGGCGTCAGTCGCCAAACCAGGCGAGCACGCCGTCGAGCGGGCTGTAGTTCAGCGCCTGCGCCGCCTGCCGGGCGACCACGGGCTTGGCGCGGTACGCCACCGACAGGCCGGCGAGCTCCAGCATCTTCAGGTCGTTGGCGCCGTCACCGATGACGATGCTGCGCTCGATCGCGCAGCCGATCTTGGCGCAGGCGTCGCGCACTGCCTGCGCCTTGCCTTCGGCATCGATGATCTCGCCGCCGCCCGGGCCGGTGACGCGACCGGTGAGCCGGCCGTCGACCACCTCGAGCTCGTTGGAGCGCGTGAAGTCGAAGGCGAGGCGCTGCTTCATCCTGTCGGTGAAGAAGGCGAAACCGCCGGTGACCAGCAGCGTCTTCAGGCCGGCCGCCTTGCTGGCGCGGAGCAGTTCCTCGGCGCCTGCGTTCAGCCGCAGCTTCTCGTCGTAGACCCGATCGAGCAGCGAGGCGTCCGCCCCGGCGAGCATGCCGACGCGCCGGCGCAGGCTTTCCTTGTAGTCGGCGATTTCGCCGCGCATCGCTGCCTCGGTGATCGCCGCCACCTCCCTGCCTTTGCCGGCGTAGGCGGCGATCTCATCGAGACTCTCGATGTTGATCAGCGTCGAATCCATGTCCAGCGCCAGCAGGCGGAAGGCGGCGAGCTTCAGCCCGGGCTCGACGAATGCCGCGTCGCATTTCCAATAGGCGGCGAGTGCCGAGGCCGTCTTGCGCGTGTCGGCGTCGTCCTGGATATCGACCAGGCGCGCACTGTTGAGGCGGCGCTGCACGCGGCTGGCGACGCAGGCAACGCGGAAGGCATCGACGGCGTCGGTGGGCAGGTCGTCCGATTGAATGACGAGGTCCATGGCTCGCATCATGCCAGCGCCTTGAACACGGCACGCAGTTGCTGCAGCCGAGTGTCGAGGCTCGCCGTCTTGACCTCGATACGCAGCTTCTCCGGACCGGCCAGGCGCATGCCTTTCTCGCGCTGGATCATCTTGATGAGCCGCGCCGGGTCGATCGGAGCGTCGGGCACGAAGGTCAGGACGATGACTTCGCCTGAGGCGTCGATCTTCTTGACCCCGAGCTTTTCGGCGAGCAGTCGCAGCCGATGCGTTTCGATCAGTGCGCGCCCTGGTTCCGGCAGCTTGCCGTAGCGGTCGATCAGCTCTTCCTGCAGCGAAAGCAGGGCGTCCTCGCTGTCACAGCTGGCGAGTTTCTTGTACAGCGACAGCCGCTGGTGCACGTCGCTGACGTAGTCGGGCGGCAGCAGGGCCGCCACGTGCAGGTTGATCTCGGTCACCGCCGCCAGCGGTGCCAGCAGGTCAGGCTCGCGGCCGGAACGCAGCGCGCGCACGGCGGCGTTGAGCATCTGCGTGTACAGGTCGAAGCCGACCTCCTGCATGTTGCCGCTCTGCGATTCGCCGAGAACCTCGCCGGCGCCGCGGATCTCGAGGTCGTGCATGGCCAGGTAGAAGCCGCTGCCCAGTTCCTCCAGGTTCTGGATCGCCTCCAGCCGCTTCTCGGCGTTCTTCGTCAGCGCCTCCGGATCGGGAATCATCAGGTAGGCATAGGCCTGATGGTGCGAGCGGCCAACGCGGCCGCGCAGCTGGTGCAGCTGCGCCAGCCCGAATCGGTCGGCGCGGTGAATGATCATCGTGTTGGCAGTGGGCACGTCGATGCCGGTCTCGATGATCGTCGTGCACAGAAGAACGTTGAAGCGTTGCTGGTAGAAGTCGTGCATCACGCGCTCGAGCTCGCGCTCGGGCATCTGCCCGTGCGCGATCTCGATGCGCGCCTCCGGCACCAGTTCCACCAGCCGTGCGCGCCGGTTCTCGATTGTGTCCACCTCGTTGTGCAGGAAGTAGATCTGGCCGCCGCGCCGCAGTTCACGCAGGCAGGCTTCGCGGATCAGGCTGGCGCTTTCCTGGCGGACGAAGGTCTTGATCGCCAGCCGCCGCTGCGGCGCCGTGGCGATGACCGAGAAGTCCCGGATGCCTTCCAGTGACAGCGCCATCGTGCGCGGGATCGGCGTGGCGGTGAGCGTCAGCACGTCGACCTCGGCGCGCAGCGCCTTCAGGCGTTCCTTCTGGCGAACGCCGAAGCGGTGTTCCTCGTCGATGATCACCAGGCCGAGTCGGCCGAAGCGCAGTTCCGGTGTCAGCAGCTTGTGCGTGCCGATGACGATGTCGATCGCCCCCGAGTTGATGCCGGCGATCGCCGCGGTGACTTCCTTGGCGGAGCGGAAGCGCGACAGTTCCTCGACGCGGACCGGCCAGTCGGCGAACCGGTCACGGAAAGTCTGCGTGTGCTGCTCGGCGAGCAGGGTGGTCGGACAGAGCACGGCGACCTGCTTGCCGCCGGCTACCGCCATGAAGGCAGCGCGCAGCGCCACCTCGGTCTTGCCGAAACCGACATCGCCACATACGAGGCGGTCCATCGGGAAGCCGGCCGACATGTCCTTGCGCACCGCCTCGATCGCCGCCTGCTGGTCCGGCGTTTCCTCGAAACCGAACGCCTCGGCGAAAGCGTCGTAGTCATGCCCGCTGAACTCGAACGCGTGGCCCTTGCGCGAGGCGCGCACCGCGTACAGGTTGAGCAGCTCGGCGGCAGTGTCGCGCACCTGCTTCGCCGCCTTCTTCTTCGCCTTGTCCCAGTCGGCGCCGCCGAGGTGGTGCAGCGGCGCGGCGTCCGGATCGGCGCCGCTGTAGCGCGAGATCAGGTGCAGCTGCGCCACGGGGACGTAGAGCTTTGCCTCGTTGGCGTACTGCAGGTGGAGGAATTCGGCAGGCCCCTCGCCGAGATCCATCGATTCGAGGCCGAGGTAGCGGCCGACGCCATGCTCGACATGCACCACCGGGTCGCCGACGCGCAGCTCCGCCAGGTCGCGGATCATCGCCTCGACGTTCGAGGCTCTCTCGCGGTGGCGGGCGCGGCTGCGGCGCGGGCTGGTTTCGTAGAGCTCCGTCTCGGTGATCAGCGCCAGCCCGGCCTGCGGCAGGGCGAAGCCACCGTGCAGTGGTGCGACGCCGAGGCAAAGCGTCGAATCGCCGGCAGCGAAGCCGGCGAAGTCGGTGTTGTCGGCAAACGGCAGTTCGTACTCGCGCAGCATCTGCGCGATGGTTTCGCGCCGGCCGGCCGAGTCGGCGAGCAGGGCGACACGGCCGCCGGCGGCACTGAAGGTCGCGACGTACTCGCGCAGGTGCTGCAGCGGATCGGCGGCCTTGCGTTTCACTGCCAGCGCCGGCAGCGGCGCGAACTGCGGCTCGGGGCCCTCGCTGAGGGCAAGGCGGGCAAACGGCCGGGCGGCGACGAAGAATTCTTCCGGCGTCAGGAACAGGCGCGCCGGCGGCAGGCTCGGCCGCTGCGTGTCTCGAGAAAGGAACTTGTAGCGCTCGCTGGTCTCGGTCCAGAAGCGCTGCGCCGCTGCTTCGATCGGTCCGTGCAAGACGAGCAGCGAGTCGTTCGGCAGGTAGTCGAACAGCGTGCCGGCCTGCTCGAAGAACAGGGGCAGGTAGTACTCGATGCCGGCGCTGGCGATGCCCTGGGCGATGTCGCGGTAGACGCTGCAGCGGCTGGGGTCGCCTTCGAACGTCTCGCGCCAGCGGCCGCGAAACGCCACCCGCGAGGCCTCGTCGAGCGGGAACTCGCGGCCCGGCAGCAGGCGGACCTCGGCGACCGGATAGAGGCTGCGCTGGCTGTCGGCGTCGAAGCTGCGGATCGTCTCGATGACGTCGTCGTTCAAATCGAGCCGGAACGGCAGTATGGCGCCCATCGGAAACAGGTCGATCAGTCCGCCACGGACGCAGAACTCGCCGGGCGCAACCACCTGCGAGACATGCTGGTAGCCGGCCTGGCTCAAGCGGCTGCGCAGCGCATCGGCAGCGAGGCGCTGGCCCTGGCGGAAGAAGAAGGTGTGCCCACCGACGTAGGACGGTGGCGCCAGCCGGCCGAGCGCGGTCGTGGCCGGCACCAGCAGCACGTCGAGCGCCCCCGGCGCATCACGAGCCAGCAGTTCGTGCAGCACGGCCAGTCGTTCGCTGACCAGGTCCTGGTGCGGCGACAGGATGTCGTAGGGCAGCGTCTCCCAGTCCGGGAACTGCCGGACGGCCAGCAGCGGATCGAAGTAGGCGATCTCTTCGGTGAGCCGCTGCGCGTCGAGTGCGTCGGCGCAGGCGACGACCACCAGTTGCGCCTGGCTGCGGGCGCGGCTTGCCACCTGGGCGATGAGCAGCGCATCGCCCGATCCGGGCGGACGAGGCAGCGAAACGCGCGACCCGGCAGTGGCGGTCGGGACTACGAGTTCGAACGGAGGCTGGGCCGGCGTATCCACGCAGTTGCAATTCAGTGCGGCGTGCAGTTGACGCCACAAAGGACAACGCGGTGGACGGAATCCGCTCCGGCCACCGCGTGCTGGCTATTATAGGAATCCGCTCCAGACGTCGGCATCGGCATCGGTACCTCGGCTCCGAACGACAGACAAGCCCAAGTGAACAAGGCTCCCAGATATTTCGCGTTGATCCCGGCCGCCGGCGGTGGAACACGGTTCGGCGGCGCGGTGCCGAAGCAATATCAGATGCTCGGGGCGCGCACCATGCTCGAGCACGCCGTCGAGGCGATGCTCGGCGACCAGCGCATCGAACGGGTCCTGATCGTCGTCGCTCCAAGCGATGGCCGCTGGGCGCGCATCGGCTTCGATCGGCGGGTCGCGGTTGCCACCGTCGGTGGCGAGTCGCGCGCCGAGAGTGTGCGCAACGGACTGAAGGTGCTGCCCGGGGTCAGCGATCACGACTGGGTGCTGGTGCACGACGCTGCGCGGCCGTGCCTGACGCGCCAGGACCTGGTGCGCCTGCTCGACCGCGTCGGCTCCGATCCGATCGGCGGCCTGCTGGCGCTGCAGGTCACCGACACGGTGAAGCGCGGCGTCGATTTCCGCGTCGAGCAGACGCTGCGCCGGGACGAGACCTGGCTGGCGATGACGCCGCAGATGTTCCGCGTCGGCCCGCTCAGGCGGGCGCTCGACGCGCACGCCAAGACGCACGAGGTCACCGACGAGTCGGCAGCGATGGAGCGCATGGGGCTCAAGCCGCTGCTGGTGGCGGCCTCGCCGACCAACATCAAGGTCACCACGCGCGGCGACTTCACGATCGCCGAGGCGATCCTCCGCTCGCAGGGCCGGGTCAAGTGATTCGCGTCGGCCTCGGCTACGATGTTCACGCGCTCGTGCCCGGGCGCCGACTGAAGGTCGGTGGCGTCGAGATCGAATCGACGCACGGCCTGCTCGGTCATTCGGACGCCGACGTGTTGTTGCACGCGATTACCGACGCGATCCTCGGCGCTGCAGGGCTCGGCGACATCGGCCGGCTCTTCCCCGACACCGACGCGCAGCACAAGGGGGCCGACAGTCTCGAGCTGCTGCGCGTCGCTGCGCACAAGGTGCGCGCCGCGGGATGGACCGTGGCCAACGTCGATGCAGTCGTCATCGCCCAGCAGCCGAAGATCGCGCCCCACGTCGCAGCCATGCAAGCGCGGATCGCGCCGGTGCTGGGCGTGACTGAGGATGCGATCAGCATCAAGGGCAAGACCACTGAGCGCCTCGGCTTCGCCGGGCGCGGCGAGGGCATTGCCGCGCAGGCAGTGGCGCTGCTGGTGGCCGGCAAGGATGCAGGCGGCTAGGCGCAGCCGCGCGAAAGTCTGGTCCCCGTTCGGGAACTAGCGCGGAAGCGGCAGTTGCAGCCTGGCCCGCAGACCGTGGGGCTCGTTGATGCTCAGCGCCAGTCGCCCGCCATGCAGCCGAGCAACGCGGGCGACGATGGCCAGCCCCAGGCCGGCACCGGCAGCCCCGGTGCGTGCACCTTCGCCGCGGACAAAGGGACGCAGAAGCTGTTCGAGCTGGTCCGCCTCAGCACCGGGGCCGCGGTCGGCAACTTCGATCACCGCCTCGCGCGCTGACTTGCGCAGCTCGACGGACAGCTCCAGCCTGCCGCTGCCCGGATCGCGGCCGTAGCGCTCAGCATTGGTCAGCAGGTTGGCCAGCGAACGAGTCAGCTCGACCGCCAGACCGTCGATGTGCACGCCCGGTTCGATGCGCCGTTCGATGCGCACCGTTTCATCGCCGTCGAGGCGGCTCGTCTCGATCGCCTGCTCGATTATCGCCGACAGGTCGACGTCGGCCCTGGGTCGGGCCGGTTCGCTGCGCGCGTAGTCGAGGAATTGCGCGACGATCTGGTCCATCTGCTCGAGGTCGGCGACGATGTGGGCGCGCGCCTCCGGCTCCAGGTCGCTGATTTCGACCTCGAGCCGCATGCGCGTCAGCGGCGTGCGCAGGTCGTGCGAGATGCCGGCCAGCAACACGGCGCGATCCCTTTCGGACTGCGCCAGGTCGGCGGCCATCCGGTTGAAGCTGGCGTTGACGGTGGCGATCTCGGCCGGCCCCGTTTCCGGAAGCGGCTCCGGATTACGGCCGGCACCGAGTTCGCTGGCCGCCTCCGAAAGGCGCGCCAGCGGGCGGTTGACCACGCGGGTGATCGCCGCGGCGGCCATCAGCGCGGCGATCGCGGCGATGACCGCCCAGCCGATCCAGCGCGTGCCGATATCGAGCGCCAGCGGGTCACGCTCGATGACCACCCAGTACTCGTCGGCGTCGATGGCGAAGCTGACCCAGATGCCGGCCACGCCGTTGACCTCCGAGGCGAGACGTGTGCGCGGACCGAGGGCGTTCATCACGCGCTCGCTGGCCCGCGTCGCGACCGGGTTGTCGGAGAAGGGTCGGATGGTGTCCGAGTGCTCCAGCGGCACGATCCGTATGCCCTGGTTGTCGGCAAGATCGGCCAGCAGCGCCAAACGGACGTTCGGATCGGAATAGACGAGCGCGCTGCGGGTGATGTTGACGATCGAGATGATCTGCGCGGCGAGCTGCTGCGCGCGCGGCTCGCGCTCGAAGAGGCGAAAGCTCTGCAACCAGGCGGCTGAGCTGGCCGCCAGGAGCAGTAGGATCAGCAGGAAGGTGCGCCAGAACAGACCGGGCGCAAGCGGCGACTTCACCTTGATCGGCGTCCGTCAGCGGCCGGCATCGGATGCGGCGCGGAGCCGCGTTCAGCCGTTGCCGTCCGGGATGAAGACATAGCCGAGACCCCAGACGGTCTGTATGAACTTCGGCTTCGAGGGATCCGCTTCTATCAGCTTGCGCAGTCGCGAGATCTGCACGTCGAGACTGCGGTCGAAGGCCTCGTATTCGCGCCCGCGCGCCATCTCCATCAGCTTCTCGCGCGACAGCGGCACGCGCGGGTGGCGGGCGAATGCCTTCATCACGGCGAACTCGCCGGTGGTGATCGACACCGGCTCGCCGTTGCGCGTCAGCTGCCGCGTCGACAGGTCGAGCACGAAATCGCCGAAGCTGATCGTCTGCGGCTCCTGCGCTGGCCCTCCGGGAGCTTCCTCGGGCGCGCGGCGACGCAGCACCGCATGGATCCGGGCCAGCAACTCGCGCGGATTGAACGGCTTGGGCAGATAATCATCGGCGCCCAGCTCTAGGCCGACGATGCGGTCGACATCCTCGCCCTTGGCGGTGAGCATGATCACCGGGGTGGGATCGCTGGAACCGCGCAGGCGACGCAGGATCGCCAGCCCGTCCTCGCCCGGCAGCATCAGGTCGAGGATCAGCGCGTCGAAGCGCTCGCGCTGCCACAGGCGGTTCATCGCCGCGCCGTTCTCTGCGGTGGACACGCTGAAGCCGTTGTCGCTCAGATAGCGGCGCAGCAGCTCGCGGATCCGCGGGTCGTCGTCGACCACCATCAGTTTCGGTGGACTGGATCGGGTCATGGGCTACCTTTGGCAATGCCGGTCGGTGTTCCTGTATCGCGATGCTACGAACCGTATCGCTCCCTGCCGGCGTGGTTCGCAAACTGTTACAGAATTTACCCGTGGCCGGGGCCATCATGGGCGCGTTTGTGGCACCGTGGCTCCTGCCACGGGACCATTCCGCCCGCATGAAGCCTATCGTCTTTGTTCTCGCGTTGTTCATCGCCACCGGCGTGGCCGCGCAGGGGCCTTCGGTCACGCCGGTGCCCGGGCCTAGTCGGGCGCCCGCGCCGGCGCAGTCGCGCAATGACCTCTGGCAACTGCTGACGCCGGAGCAGCGCGACCAACTGTGGCGAACGCTTAGCCCGGAGCAACGATCCGACGTCTGGCGCGGACTGCAGCCGCACGAGCGGCGCGAGATGCGCGAGCGCCTCGCGCCAGACGAAGCGCGCGGCGCCAACGGCCCATGGACAGGGCGGCGTCAGTTCGACCGCGGCGACGGGCCGGCGGGGATGATGAAGACCCCGGAAGAACGCCAGCAGATGCGCGAGCAGATTCGCGAGGCGCATCGCCTGCGCCGCGAACGCATGGATGCGGAGCGCGCGCGCCGCCCGCAGTAGGTCCATCCGCGCCGCCGGGCAAGCGGCCGAATAACTAGAATGCGTCGCAATCGCTGATTGCTGCCACGCGCGCCGGCCGCGGCGCGATCGCCGCCGCCGTGCCACCGACCCTGCTCGCCATCGATACCGCCACCGAAATCTGTTCGGTCGCACTCGCTCGCGGTGATCGAGTCACCGAACACAAAGAAGCGGTCGGGCAGAAGCACTCCGAGCGAGTCCTGCCGATGGTGCAGGAGTTGCTGCGTGAATCGGCCCTGCAACTGGGCGACTGCGACGCGATCGCATTCGGGTCCGGACCCGGCGCCTTCACCGGCCTGCGCATCGCCTGCGGCATCGTGCAGGGACTGGCCTTCGGCGCCGGCAGGCCGGTCGTCGCGGTCGGCAATCTGGCTGCCCTGGCGCTGGCGGCGAGCGAGGCCAGCCCGGGCGCGCGCACCATCTTGGTCGCGATCGACGCGCGCATGCAGGAAGCGTATTGGGGCTTGTACTGCATCGATGCCGAATCCCTCACGGAGGTGTCTGCGCCAGCGCTCGCGTCGGCAGCCGAACTGGCCGAGATCTGCCACCGGCATGCTCCCGATCTCGTTGCCGGCAATGCACTGCGGTGCTTTCCGGAGGCGGCGACACGACTTGCCTGTGCGCTGGCGCCCGATGCGTGCGCCAGCGCCGGTTCGATTGCCAGGCTGGCGGTGAAGAAGTTCGCCGACGGCGGCGCGGTTGCAGCAGAGCTCGCGGCACCGGTCTATGTCCGTAACCGCGTGGCACTGACCATCGACGAGCGTCGCGCCGTGGCGAGTGCGGGGCAGCGATGAGTGCCGTCCTGCGCGAACCGGCCGAGCAGATTGCGCCGATGCGCCCGCAGGACCTGCCGGAGGTTCTCGCGGTGGAAGAGGTCGCCTACGAGTTCCCGTGGACTCACGGCAACTTCGTCGATTCGCTGCGTGCCGGCCATAGCGCGTGGACCATGCGCGACAGCAGCGGCAACCTCATTGCCTATGCGGTGGTGATGATGGCCCTCGACGAGGCGCACCTGCTCAACCTGACCGTGGCGCCGGCGTGCCAGCGCTTCGGTTTCGGCTGGCGGATGCTGGAGGCAATGGCGGAGAACGCCCGCGGCTACGGCGCGCGCACGATGCTGCTCGAGGTGCGGCCAGGTAACACCGCGGCACAGCAGATGTACATGCGCTATGGCTTCGTGCGCATCGGCACGCGGCGCGGCTATTACCCGGCACGCGACGGGCGCGAGGACGCGATCGTGATGCGGGTATCGCTGTGATTGCATCTGCTGTGGCGCCGGGTGCCGTGCGCCCGCGGGCGCAACGCGAGGTGCAATGACCCTCGATCCTCGTCGCGCAGCGTTGTGGCAGGCGATGAACCTCGGCCCGGAGTGGGTGCGGCGCGATACGCCCGAACCTGGGCTGCCTGCGGCGGTCGATGAGAACTCCGCTGCAGCCATTGCGCCCGGACCGACGCAGGCCGGACAGCGGGAAGCGGCGATCGCCGTTATGGGCTGGGAAGAACTGCAAGCGGCCGTGGCCGGCTGCACCGCCTGCGGGCTCTGCCAGTCGCGCACCCAGACCGTCTTCGGCGTCGGCAGCCGGACGGCACACTGGATGATCGTCGGCGAGGCTCCGGGGGCGGAAGAAGACGCGCGTGGCGAGCCATTTGTCGGCCAGGCGGGACGCCTGCTCGATAACATGCTTGCAGCGATCGGCCGTTCGCGGCAGGTGGATGCGAACCAGTCGGTGTTCATCGCCAATGTGCTCAAGTGCCGGCCGCCGGGCAACCGCAATCCGCAGCCCGAGGAGGTCGCGGCGTGCGAGCCGTTCCTGCTGCGGCAGATCGAACTGATACGGCCACAGCTGGTGCTGGTGATGGGCCGTTTCGCGGCGCAATCGGTCCTGCACACCGACGCACCGATTTCCGCGCTGCGCGGCCGACTGCACCGGTTGCGCGTTGCCGAACGCGATGTGCCGGCAATCGTCACCTATCACCCCGCTTATCTGCTGCGCAACCTGGCCGACAAGGCCAAGGCCTGGGCAGATCTGTGCCTCGCACTCAACGTCGAGGCTGGACCGGCGAACGCAGCTCTCGATCGGTCAGAAGGTGTGAACAAGCCGTAGCGACCGCCCCGAGGTGGCGCCGAGGAGCGCAGGCGTACAGAACCGTACGCTGGGCACCGCAGCTGCAGGATCGGGGCGCGCCGTAGGCTTATTCACGCCTTGTCAGTGCCTGGCCTGGCCGATCAGCGACACCGAGTCGAACTGTCGCTGGTTATGGCGGTGTCGGAAGATGACCAGCACCATCGCCCCGGCGACGAACAGGCCGAACAGGATGATGATCGTCTCGATGCGCAGGTCCAGCGCGACGAGCAGCGCGTAGATGCCGAGCATCAGCAGGATGTTCAGGTTCTCGTTGAAGTTCTGCACGGCGATCGAGTGGCCTGCCGACAGCAGCACGTGGCCGCGGTGCTGCAGCAACGCGTTCATCGGCACGACGAAGTAACCGGCCAGCGCCCCGACGACGACCATCAGCGCGGCGGCCACCCACATGGCCCAGGTGATCGTCGTTGCGCCGACGACCAGCCCGCCGGCCGGCAGCCGCGAGAAATCGATCAGGGCCATGGCGCAGACGAGCAACCCCATCGCCACGCCGACCGGCAGCACCGACAGTGAGCGCTTCAGCGACACGCGTGCTGCCGCGGTCACCGAGCCGATGGCGATGCCGATCGCGACGACCGCCTGCATGATCGCTCCTTGCGACAACGTCATGCCGAGCACGGTCTCGCTCCACTTGAGGATGATGAACTGCAGTGTGGCGCCGGCGCCCCAGAAAAGCGTCGTCACCGCCAGCGAGATCTGGCCGAGCTTGTCGCGCCACAGCGTCGAGACGCAGTGGCCGAAGTCCTGCAGCAACCGCAGGGCGTTGCGCGACTGCTTGGCGTAGCGGGCGCCGGTATCCGGGATGCCGTAGTTGACGATCGCTGCGGCGACATAGATGAAGGCAATTACCGCGACCGCCGCCTCGCCGGCCTGGTCGACCCCGGTGTCGAGCAGCGGCGCGTCGAACGACAGCAGGCTGGCGGCCACCACGGGCGAGACCAGCACGCCGCCCACGACGAAGCCGAGGATGATCGATCCGACCGTCAGCCCTTCGATCCAGCCGTTGGCGATGACCAGCTTTTCCGGCGGCAGCAACTCGGTGAGGATGCCGTACTTGGCTGGCGAATAGGCGGCAGCGCCAAGGCCGACCACGGCGTAGGCGAGCAGCGGGTGCAGCGAGAAGAACATCAGCGCGCAGCCACCGACTTTGATCAGGTTGGTGATCATCATCACCCGGCCCTTGGGCAGCGAGTCGGCGAAAGCACCGACAAATGCCGCCAGCACGACGTAGGAGATGAAGAAGAACAGCTTGAGCATCGGCGTCATCCACTCGGGCGCGTGGATGTCGCGCAGCAGCGCGATGGCGGCGATCAGCAGCGCGTTGTCGGCCAGCGACGACAGGAACTGCGCGGCCATGATCGTGTAGAAGCCGCGCTTCATCGCCGAGACGAACAGGTCATGGAAGGTGCCGCGGTTGATTGGCTACCTGAGGGCGCGGGTCTTATATCACGCACCTCGGTGAACCCGTACGACGAAGCGCAACACTTTATGCTGCGCGCTTTGCACTGAGTCCCGATGCCACGCCCGATCCTCGCCACCATCAACCTTGATGCGTTGCGCCACAACCTGGCCGTGGCGCGGCGGCATGCGGGCGGGCGCAAGGTCTGGGCGGTGGTCAAGGCCAATGCCTACGGACACGGACTGCAGCGGGCGCTTCGCGGCTTTGCCGACGCCGATGGACTGGCGCTGCTCGACCTCGAGGAGGCCGCACGCGCTCGCGACAGCGGATGGAGCGGGCCGATCCTGCTGCTGGAAGGCTTCTTCACGCCAGCGGATTTGCAGGTGGTCGATGACCTGCGCTTGACCGCCGTCGTGCATCACCCCGCGCAGGTCGAAATGCTTCAGGCGCACACCCCGCAAGCGCCGATCGACGTCTACGTCAAGGTCAATACCGGCATGAACCGACTCGGCTTCATGCCGGATCGGTCGCCGGGCATCGTCGAGCGGCTGGCTGCGCTGCCCGGAGTGCGCATCGCCGCGCTGATGATGCACTTCGCCAACGCGGACCGCGACGATGCGGATGCCGAACCGGTTGCTGTTGCGGAGCAATTGCGCAGGTTCGACGAAGCCTGCCGCGGCTGGGCGGGTCCGCGCTGCGTGGCCAACTCGGCGGCGCTCTTCCTGCATCCGCACGTCGGCGGCAACGCGGTGCGGCCGGGCATCGCCCTGTACGGCGCCACGCCGAAGGCGGGCCGCCCCGCGGCGTCGTTTGGACTGCAGCCGGCGATGTCGCTCACCGCGCGGTTGCTGTCGGTACAACGACTGGCGTCGGGCGAATCGATTGGCTACGGCAGCCGCTGGACGGCGGCGCGGCCGTCGCGCATCGGCGTGCTGGTTTGCGGCTATGCCGACGGATATCCGCGCGTTGCGCCTGATGGCACGCCGGTCTGGGTCGGCGGCCAGCGCGTGCCGCTGGTCGGGCGCGTCTCGATGGACATGATCACGGTCGACCTCACCGATGCGCCAGCGGCCGAGGTCGGTGCCGATGCGGAGTTGTGGGGCCAGCACGTTCCTGTCGACGAGGTGGCGGAGTGCAGCGGCACCGTCGGCTACGAACTGCTTTGCGCGCTGGCGCGGCGCGTCCCGGTGCAGGAGATCGGCTGACATGGCCAAGGCGAAGTCGCAGTACGTCTGCAGCGAGTGCGGTGGTGCCAGCCCGAAATGGCAGGGCCAGTGCCCGCAATGCAGCGCCTGGAACACGCTGGTCGAGGCGCCGACGCAGACCGCGCCGTCGGCCCGCTTCGCATCGATCGCTCAGACGGCGGAAGTGCACTCGCTCGGCGACATCGCCGCCACCGAACTGCCGCGTGAATCGACCGGGCTGACTGAGTTCGACCGTGTGCTAGGCGGCGGCATCGTGCCGGGCGGCGTGGTGCTGATCGGCGGCGATCCCGGCATCGGCAAGTCGACGCTGCTGCTGCAGGCATTGGCCGCCATGGCGCAGCGGATGAAGGTTCTCTACGTCAGCGGCGAGGAGTCGGCGGCGCAGGTGGCGCTGCGGGCGCGCCGGCTCGGCCTCGAGGGACAGCGCGTGCGGCTGATGGCGGAGATTGCGTTGGAGCGGATCCTCGCTGCGCTGGATTCGGAACGGCCGCAGGTGGCGGTGATCGACTCGATCCAGACCCTGTACTGCGGGGAACTGCAGTCGGCTCCGGGGTCGGTGGCGCAAGTGCGAGAGTGCGCGGCGCAACTGACGCGCGCCGCCAAGCGCTCGGGCGTGAGCCTGGTGCTGGTCGGCCACGTGACCAAGGAAGGGGCGCTGGCCGGACCGCGCGTGCTCGAGCACATGGTCGACACGGTGCTGTACTTCGAGGGCGATCCGCATTCGTCGTTCCGGCTGGTGCGGGCGGTGAAGAACCGCTACGGCGCCGTCAACGAGCTCGGCGTGTTCGCGATGACCGAGCGAGGGCTGCGCGGCGTGGCCAACCCGTCGGCGCTGTTCCTGTCGCAGCACGACGCGCAGGTGCCCGGCTCATGCGTGCTGGTGACGCAGGAGGGCACGCGGCCGCTGCTGGTCGAGATCCAGGCGCTGGTAGACACCGCGCACGTGCCCAACCCGCGCCGGCTGGCGATCGGGCTGGAGCCGCAGCGGCTGGCGCTGTTGCTGGCCGTTCTGCATCGGCACGCCGGTATAGCCACCTTCGATCAGGACGTGTTCGTCAATGCCGTCGGCGGCGTGCGGATCGAGGAGCCGGCCGCCGACCTGGCGGTGCTGGCAGCGATCGTCTCATCGATCCGCAACAAGCCGCTGCCGCGCGGACTGGTCGCCTTTGGCGAAGTGGGCCTCGCTGGCGAAGTGCGTCCGGCACCGCGTGGACAGGAACGGCTGCGCGAAGCGGCGAAGCTGGGCTTCTCGCTGGCCATCATTCCCAAGGCCAACGCGCCGAAGCATCCGATCGAAGGCATGACGATCGTCGCCGTCGACCGGCTGACCGACGCGATCGAACGCGTTCGCTAGAGAGAGTTTCCGCTGGCCGGAAGATCAGCCGCGACCGCGCGCGCCGCAGCGATGCCGGCACGCACCGAACCTTCGAGGGTCGACGGATAGTCGCCCGCAACTGCGTCACCGGCCAGGTAAAGCGAAGGCGCGGCAAGCCGAATCGGCGGGCGCTGCAGCCCGGGCGACGGGACGATGGTGGCGCGCTTCTCGGCGAGCACGGCACTGGCGAGCGGGCTTGGCAGGCCGAGGTCGGCGCTCAGTTGCCGGGCGACCGACGCGGCCAGCGAAGCCGAGTCGTCCGACAGGGCCGAGCCGGCGGCGCTGATCACCACGCTGAGCACCCCGGCGTTTGCTTCATCGAGCCGGCCGCGGTCAAACACCCACTGGCCGAAGCGTCCTTCGGGTGGGACGTCGAGCAATGCGCTGGCAGGCCATGGCAGCCTCAGCGGCGGCGCGTAGCGCAGGTAAGCGGTGGCGATCGGCGCCATGTCGATCGCCCGCAGCAGCCCGATCGCCGGGGCGAGTTCGGTGCGCCTCGTCGTGGCGAGCAGATCCGCTGCGCGTTGCGGCGGTAACGCCAGGACGACGGCGTCCGCCATGACCGTCTTTCCACGGCTTTCGATGCCCCACTGCGAATCCGCTCGACCCAGATGCTGCACCGGGCTGCGCAGTTGCACATCCGCGCCGCGTCTGAGCAGGGTCGCAAGCGCAGGCCCGGCGAAAACCTGCGTCAGGTCGCGGCGTGGAATCAGCAGGTCCGCTGCCTGTGCACTTCCCGCGAGCGAATCGCGCAGAACGTTGAGCAGGAACTGTGTCGAGGCCTCCTCGAGTTCGACGTTCAGCGCCGCCAGGCACAACGGGCGCCACAGCCTGCGAACGATCT
Source organism: uncultured Burkholderiaceae bacterium (assembly GCA_964610575.1). GTDB lineage: Bacteria > Pseudomonadota > Gammaproteobacteria > Burkholderiales > Burkholderiaceae_F > JADJWR01. The sequence goes on along the minus strand of CAZSYX010000014.1, from coordinate 8,960 downwards.
CAGCCGGCGCGCGGTCGAACAGCGTGCTCGCTGGCGCGTCGCCATCGATCCGCCAGCCGCGCACTCGCCAGCGCAGCACGAAGCCGAGCACATGGAGACGCTCGGCCCAACCCAGCATCTGCGCGCCCAGCAGTCCTGCAGCAAGGTGCAGCGGTGCCGGCAGCGGGCGCGCGCGCAGCAGGAAGCCATCCGGATATCGCAGTTCGAAGGGCTGACGCAGCAGCGCGTCGTCCAGGTTGACACCGACCTCGCTCATCAAGCGCAGGGATTCGCGGTAGGCGCCGATCAGCAGGTGCTGGCCGTTGTCCAGACTGAACTCGCGGTCGCCGAGCCTGACACCGACGGCGCGCGCCCGGCCGCCGGGCTGCGGCGCGGCGTCGAACAGCGTCACCGCGCACCCGACGGCCGTCAGTTCGAGTGCGCAGGCAAGCCCGGACCAGCCGGCGCCGATCACTGCAACCCGGCGGGTCACCACACGCTCACCGTGGGCCGGCGCGCCCGAAGGTCGGGCCAAACACCCACGTGCGCCAGGCGATCCACAGCTTGCGCAGCGGCGTCAGCGCAATGCGCTGATGCAGCACCCGGAAGCCCTCGCGTTCGATCTCGTCGAGCAGCGTGGCGTAGATGGCGCCCATGATCAGCCCCGGCCGCTGCGCGCGTCGATCGCCAGCAGGCATTGCCGCCAGCGCTTCGGCGTATACGCGGCGGGCGCGCTGCGCCTGGAACTGCATCAACGGAAGGTAACCATCGACATAGCGTCCCGCCAGCAGGTCGGCAACCTTGACCCCGTGAAGTTGCAGTTCGTCGAGCGGCAGATAGACGCGGCCGCGGCGCGCATCCTCGCCGACGTCGCGGATGATGTTGGTCAGTTGCAGCGCGAGGCCGAGCTTGCGCGCGTACTCGAAGGTGCGCTCGTCGCTGGCGCCAAAAATGCCTGCCGACAGCTCACCGACCACACCGGCGACGTTGTGGCAGTAGCGGGCCAGCGTTGCGTAGTCGAGGTAGCGGTTCTGCTGCAGGTCCATCGCCATGCCCTCGAGGACGAGGAGGAGCCTGTTGCGACGGATGTCGAAGGCGCCGAGGTGCGGCGCCAGCGCACGAGTGACCGGATGCTGCGGATCGCCTGCGTACAGGCGGCCGATCTCATCGGCCCACCAGGCCAGCTTGGCCTGCGCGACCGAGGGGTCCTGCATATCGTCGACCACGTCGTCGACTTCGCGGCAGTAGGCGTAAAGCGCGGTGATTGCCTGCCGCCGCTCGGGCGGCAGGAACAGGAAGCTGTAGTAGAAGCTCGAACCGCTGGCGGCGGCCTTCTGCTGGCAGTACTCGTCGGGACTCATTGTCTGAACGGTCCGGCCGCTCGCATCGCCAGCGAGCGGGCCGTCATCACCAGCCAGTCGGCCGCCCGCAACTGCGGCCGTTGGCCGAAAACATCGCCGCCCACCTGGTCGATGCGCTCGAGGATGCGCAGGCCGCCCTGGATCACCAGCCGAAGCTCCCAACCGATGCGCCCGGACAACCGGTGTGCCAGCGGCGCGCCGGACTCTAGCATTCGGCGGGTGCGCTCCGTCTGCGCGCGCATCAGCGCCGGCCAGTTCCGATCGCGGCCGTCATCAGCGATAGCGGACTCGGCAACGCCGAAGCGGGCCAGCTCGCGCTGCGGCAGGTAGATGCGGCCCTTGGCCCAGTCGACGGCGACGTCCTGCCAGAAGTTCGCCAGCTGCAGGCCCGTGCAGATGCGGTCGGACCAGTCGAGAGCCAACGGCTCCTCGACCCGGCACAAGGCCAGAAGCAACCGGCCGACCGGGTTGGCCGAGCGGCGGCAGTAGTCGAGCAGCGCTTCATAACCGGCGTAACGCTTGACGGTCACGTCCTGCGCGAACGCCGACAGCAGGTCGCGGAACGGCGCCAGCGGCAGAGCGTGCTGGCGCACGGCAGCCGCGAGGTCGGGCCAGCCGCCGTCATCACCCAGCTCGATGCGATTCAGCGCGGCCTGCAAGCCCGCAAGCTCGGCGAGCCGATCCTGCGGTGCAGCGTCGCCTTCGTCGGCAATGTCGTCCGCCGTGCGCGCAAACCGATAGATCGCGCGAACCGCCGGCCGCAGCCTTGCCGGCATGAGCCAGGATGCGACCGGAAAGTTCTCGTAGTGGCCGACGCCCATCTGGGCAAGCTACCACGCGCTTTGGGCGGCCGCGTTGCGCGCGAGACCATCGATTAGAATCGCGGCTCGCTTGGCGTCGCGGCGCCAGCTGCGTCGCGAAGGTGGCGAAATTGGTAGACGCACCAGGTTTAGGTCCTGACGCCTTCACCGGCGTGGGGGTTCGAGTCCCCCCCTTCGCACCACAGGCTCGATTACAACAAACCCAGCCGGCGCTCGACCGGCATTCGGACGAATCCTGAACATGCTGCAAGAAGTGGAAAACCTCGGCGCGCTGCAGCGCCGCCTCGATATCTCGGTTTCGGCGGAATCGCTGGCCAAGGAAGTTTCGCTGCGGCTGGTTAAGCTGGCCCGCTCGGTGAAGATGCCGGGCTTCCGGCCGGGCAAGGTGCCGATGAAGATGGTCGCCTCCAGCTACGGCCCGCAAGTGCAGGCGGAGGTGCTGAATGACAAGATCGGCGAGGCGTTCAATGCCGAGATCAGCGCGCGCCAGCTGCGGGTCGCCGGCACGCCGACCGTGGCGCCGAAGACGGGCGAAGGGCCGCAGCTCACGTTCTCGGCGACCTTCGAGGTCTATCCTGAAATCAGCATCGGTGACCTGGGTGGCGTCGCGGTCGAGCAGGCCGTCTGCCCAGTCAGCGATGCCGAGGTCGACAAGACCATCGACATCATGCGCCGCCAGCGCGCCACGCTGCGCGAGGTCGACCGGGCTGCGGCTGACGGCGACCGGGTGACGGTCGATTACAGGGGTTCGGTCGACCGCGTGGCCTTCGAAGGAGGCAGCGCGACCGACTTTCCGTTTACCGTGGGCCAGGGCCGGATGCTGCCGGAGTTCGAGGCGGCAGTGCGCGGCATGGCGCGCGGCGAGTCGAAGACCTTCCCGCTGACTTTTCCCGCCGACTACCGCGCCACTGAACTGGCAGGCAAGACTGCATCGTTCGACGTCACGGTCAAGAAGGTCGAGCAGGCCGATCTGCCGCCAGTCGACGCCGCCTTTGCGCGCCAGCTCGGCGTGCGCGACGGCGACGTTGCCAAGATGCGCGAGGAGGTTCGCGGCAACCTGGAGCGCGAGGTGAAGACGCGTCTGCGGGCGCGGACGAAGGAAAGCGTAATGGCCGCGCTGCTTGGCGTGGCCGACTTCGAGCTGCCGAAGACGCTGCTGGAAGCAGACAGCCAGCGGCTGGTCGAACTGGCGAAGGCCGACCTGGCTGCCCGAGGAATGGATGGCAGTAACTTCCAGCTGACGCCCGAGAGCTTCGCGCCGCAGGCGCAGCGCCGGGTGCGCCTGGGCCTGCTGATCGGCGAACTGGTCCGCACGCAGAACCTGGCGCCGCGCCAGGACCAGATCCGCAAGCGCCTCGAGGAACTGGCGCAGAGCTACGAGAAGCCGGCCGAGGTGATCCAGTGGTATCTCGGCAACCGCCAGCGCCTGGCCGAGGTCGAGACCATGGTGATGGAAGACAATGTCGTCGACTGGGTGCTGCAGCGGGCGAAAGTCAGCGACGCCCCGATTGCCTTCGACGAACTGATGGGCAGCCAGGTCGGCTGAGGACGGCAAATGAGCAGGATTGGCGACAGGACGCGAGAAATGCAGGAACCGCAGGCGCTCGGCATGGTGCCGATGGTCATCGAGCAGAGCGGCCGCGGCGAGCGCGCCTATGACATCTACTCGCGGCTGCTGCGCGACCGGGTGGTGTTCCTGGTCGGCCCGGTCAATGACCAGACAGCCAACCTGGTGGTGGCGCAGCTGCTGTTCCTCGAGTCCGAGAACCCGGACAAGGACATCTCGCTGTACATCAACTCGCCCGGCGGTTCGGTTTACGCGGGCATGGCGATCTTCGACACGATGCAGTTCGTCAAGCCGGACGTGTCGACCATTTGCGTCGGCATGGCGGCCAGCATGGGCGCGTTCCTGCTCGCCGCCGGCGGCAAGGGCAAGCGCTATGCGCTGCCCAATTCGCGCATCATGATCCATCAACCCTCGAGCGGCGCCCAAGGCCAGGCCTCGGACATCGAGATCGCGGCGCGGGAGATCCTCGATATCCGCAAGCGCCTGAATGGCATTTTGGCCGACCGCACCGGCCAGCCGATCGAGCGCATCGAGAAGGACACCGATCGCGACAACTTCATGTCGGCAGAGGATGCAGTAAGCTACGGAATCATCGACAAGATCTTTGTCAAGCGCGGCGACGGCGGCTGAGGCACAGGAGAAGCACGCGGCATGTCGGACAAGAAGGGCTCGGGCGAGAAGCTGCTGTACTGCTCGTTCTGCGGCAAGAGCCAGCACGAGGTCAAGAAGCTGATCGCCGGCCCGTCGGTGTTCATCTGCGACGAGTGCATCGACCTGTGCAACGACATCATCCGCGACGAGAACACCGCCGACCCGTCGACTGCGGTCGCCAAGAGCGACCTGCCGACGCCGCAGGAGATCTGCGGCATCCTCGACCAGTACGTGATCGGCCAGGAGAAGGCCAAGCGGATCCTGTCGGTTGCCGTCTACAACCACTACAAGCGGCTGAAGAACCTCTCCGCCAAGGACGAGGTCGAGCTGGCCAAGAGCAACATCCTGCTGATCGGCCCGACCGGCTCGGGCAAGACGCTGCTGGCGCAGACGCTGGCGCGGCTGCTCAACGTGCCCTTCGTGATGGCCGACGCCACCACGCTGACCGAGGCTGGCTACGTGGGCGAGGATGTCGAGAACATCATCCAGAAGCTGCTGCAGAACTGCAACTACGAGATCGAGAAGGCGCAGCGCGGCATCGTCTACATCGACGAGATCGACAAGATCTCGCGCAAGTCCGACAACCCGAGCATCACCCGCGACGTCTCCGGCGAGGGCGTGCAGCAGGCGCTGCTCAAGCTGATTGAAGGAACGATCGCCAGTGTGCCGCCGCAGGGCGGACGCAAGCACCCGAACCAGGACTTCGTGCAGATCGACACCACGAACATCCTGTTCATCTGCGGCGGCGCCTTCGATGGCCTGGAGAAGGTGATCCGCAACCGCTCCGAGAAGAGCGGCATCGGCTTCGGCGCCGAGGTGGTGTCGCCTGCCGACCGGTCGGTCGGCGAACTGCTGCGCGACGTCGAGCCGGAAGACCTGATCAAGTTCGGCCTGATTCCGGAACTGGTCGGGCGGCTGCCGGTCATCGCTACCCTCGATGAACTGTCGGAAGAGGCGCTGGTCGAGATCCTGGTCGAGCCGAAGAACGCGCTGATCAAGCAGTTCCAGCGGCTGCTGCGGATGGAAGGCGTCGATCTCGAAGTGCGGTCCGACGCGCTGATGGCGATCGCGCGCAGGGCGCTGAAGCGCCGCACCGGCGCGCGCGGCCTGCGCTCGATCGTCGAAGGGACGCTGCTCGACGTGATGTACGACCTGCCGGGCCAGAAGAACGTGATCAAGGTCGTGCTCGACGAGAACGCGGTGGCGGGCGGCCACCCGATCCTGATCTACGCCGACGCACCCAAGGTCGCCGGGGCGCCGCGCTAGGAATCTGCGGGGCCGTCTGCGCCTCCGCGTGCTAGATTTCAGTCATTCTTCGAGGCGCTGCCGGCGCCCTTGTTAATCGCCGCCGGCGCCCGCATCTTCGGGTCTGACCCCGCAAAGGACCCCACATGTCCACCGTGCTTCTCCCCTCTGAACGCATCGCGCTGCCGCTGCTGCCGTTGCGCGACGTCGTCGTCTTCCCGCACATGGTCATTCCGCTGTTCGTTGGCCGGCCCAAGTCCATAAAGGCCCTGGAAACGGCGATGGAATCCGGCAAGAGCATCATGCTCGTGGCGCAAAAGAACGCCGCCAAGGACGAGCCGGTCGCCGAGGACATCTATCCGATCGGCTGTGTGGCCAACATCCTGCAGATGCTCAAGCTGCCCGATGGCACGATGAAGGTGCTGGTCGAGGGTGCACAGCGGGCGCACATCCACAGCATCGAGGATGCGCAGACCCACTTCACCTGCGAACTGACGCCGGTCGCTCCGGAGCAGAACGTCGGCGCCGAACTCGAGGCGCTGCGGCGCGCGATCGTCACCCAGTTCGACCAGTACGTGAAGCTGAACAAGAAGATCCCGGCGGAGATCCTGACCTCGATCGCCGGGATCGATGATCCGGGCCGGCTCGCCGACACGATCGCTGCCCACCTGCCGCTGAAGCTCGAGCAGAAGCAGAAGGTGCTGGAGATGTTCGGCCTGACCGAGCGGCTCGAGCACCTGCTGGCGCAGCTGGAAACCGAGATCGACATCCTGCAGGTCGAGAAGCGCATCCGCGGTCGTGTCAAGCGGCAGATGGAGAAGAGCCAGCGCGAGTACTACCTGAACGAGCAGGTCAAGGCGATCCAGAAGGAGCTCGGCGAAGGCGAAGAGGGCGCCGACATCGAGGAACTCGATCGCAAGGTCAAGGCGGCGCGGATGCCCAAGCAGGCACGGCAGAAGGCCGAGGCCGAGCTGAAGAAGCTGAAGCTGATGTCGCCGATGTCGGCCGAGGCCACCGTCGTGCGCAACTACATCGATACGCTGATCGGCCTGCCGTGGAAGAAGAAGAGCAAGATCAACAACGATCTGGCCAACGCTCAGAAGGTGCTCGACGAGGACCATTATGGGCTGGAGAAGGTCAAGGATCGCATCGTCGAGTACCTGGCGGTGCAGCAGCGCGTCGACCGCCTGAAGGCGCCGATCCTGTGCCTGGTCGGGCCGCCGGGCGTCGGCAAGACCTCGCTCGGCCAGTCGATCGCCCGTGCCACCAACCGCAAGTTCGTCCGCATGGCGCTGGGCGGGGTTCGCGACGAGGCGGAGATCCGCGGTCATCGGCGCACCTACATCGGCTCGATGCCCGGCAAGATCCTGCAGAACCTGGCGAAGGCCGGGGTGCGCAATCCCCTGTACCTGCTCGACGAAGTCGACAAGATGGGGCAGGACTTCCGCGGTGACCCGTCCTCGGCGCTGCTCGAGGTGCTCGACCCGGAGCAGAACCACACCTTCGTCGACCACTATGTCGAGGTCGACTATGACCTGTCGGACGTGATGTTCGTCGCCACGGCGAACACGATGAACATCCCGCCGCCGCTGCTCGACCGGATGGAGGTGATCCGTCTTTCCGGCTACACGGAGGACGAGAAGGTCAACATCGCGATGCGCTACCTGCTGCCGAAGCAGATGACCAACAACGGCGTCAAGAAGGGCGAGCTGGAGGTCAGCGAAGCGGCGGTGCGAGACATCATCCGCTACTACACGCGCGAGGCCGGCGTGCGCGCTCTCGAGCGGGAACTGTCAAAGATCTGCCGCAAGGTGGTCAAGGGTTCGCTGCTGAAGAAGGGCGAGAGCAAGTCGAAGATCTCGCCGCGCAACCTCGACAAGTACCTCGGTGTGCGCCGTTACACGTTTGGCATGGCCGAGAAGGAGCCGCAGGTGGGGCAGGTCACCGGACTGGCCTGGACCGAGGTCGGCGGCGAGCTGCTGACCATCGAAGCGGCGGTGATGCCCGGCAAGGGCAACACCATCCGGACGGGTTCGCTCGGCGACGTGATGAAGGAGTCGGTCGAGGCGGCGCGTTCGGTCGTGCGCAGCCGGGCGCGGCGCCTCGGCATCAAGGACGAGGTCTTCGACAAGACCGACATCCACGTGCACATGCCCGAGGGCGCGACACCGAAGGACGGTCCGAGCGCAGGCATTGCCATCACCACGGCGCTTGTCTCCGCCTTGACCGGCATCGCAGTGCGCCCGGATGTCGCGATGACCGGCGAGATCACCCTGCGCGGCGACGTGCTGGCGATCGGTGGCCTTAAGGAGAAGCTGCTGGCCGCGCTGCGCGGCGGCATCAAGACGGTGCTGATCCCGGAGGAAAACGTCAAGGATCTGGCGGAGATACCGGACAACGTGAAGAACCGTCTCGAGCTTGTGCCGGTCAAGTGGATCGATCGCGTGCTGGAGATCGCGTTGAAGCAGCATCCGCAGCCGCTGGCCGACGACGACGGCCAGCCGACTAAAGCGGGCGCGGCCGGGTCACCGGCTGGCCAGGGGGAAGTGGTCAAGCACTGAATGGCCGGGAATTCGGCGGCGCCGTCCGCGGTGTCGCCTCCTTGACATTTGACGCGTTGATTGCGGCTTGACACTGCTGATCACGCGCGGTGGAATAGCTGCGTTTTCCGAGTCGCCGCGTTGCCGCGGCGTGTGAACAGTAGGGACAAGGGATTGCGCGGATCGGCACGGATACAGAGTGCTGTGCCGATCCTGGCAGGCGGAACGAAACCGAGGGGGGTTAGGTGAACAAGATCGAACTGATCGAGCACGTCGCCAAGCAGGCGGACATTTCCAAAGCGGCGGCAGGGCGAGCGCTCGAGGCGGTTGTCGGCGGCATTCGCGCATCGCTCAAGAAGGGCAATTCCGTGACGCTGGTCGGCTTCGGCACTTTCTCCATTGGCAAGCGCGCCGCGCGCGCCGGCCGCAATCCGCGCACCGGAGCAGCGATCAAGATCAAGGCGGCCAAGGTTCCGAAGTTCCGCCCCGGCAAGGCGCTAAAGGATGCGGTAAACTAGCAGTCTTTTCGCAGCCTGGCCTGATGGGTGTCGTTGGGCCGGATGGTGCGGCACCCCCGAGTGTCACCGGGTGCTTAGCTCAGTTGGTAGAGCGGCGCCCTTACAAGGCGTAGGTCGGGAGTTCGAGCCTCTCAGCACCCACCAGACTGCGAAGAAGTCGCCGCTGCTGCATCAACAGCGAAGCATGCGTCGAGTGAAGATTGCGGGGAGTGGTAGTTCAGTCGGTTAGAATACCGGCCTGTCACGCCGGGGGTCGCGGGTTCGAGTCCCGTCCACTC
>CAZSYX010000013.1:0-52484 GCA_964610575.1 uncultured Burkholderiaceae bacterium | reverse complement strand
GTCTGTGATTCGATCTTTCAAACTCATCGTGCCCTCGCCGCCAGTCATTTGCGCACAAACGAAAACGCGCCCGGTGGGCGCGCTCTCAGGCAATCGCAAGGTCGCCGGCCCATCGGCCGACGAGCTCTAGTACATCTTCTTCGGCAGCATCTGGCTGCGCAGACGCTTGAAATGGCGCTTGATCGCCGCAGACTTCTTGCGCTTGCGTTCGGCCGTCGGCTTCTCGTAGAACTCGCGGGCGCGCAGTTCGGTCAGCAGACCGCTTTTTTCAATGGTGCGCTTGAAGCGGCGCAGGGCTACCTCGAAGGGCTCGTTTTCCTTGACGCGAATCGTAGGCATGAAGTCGTTGTAAAGGCCGGGCCAGACCCACTCTGGCTCTCGAAAGCGGGCGAATATAGCACGACCCGGCCTGCCCGCCACAAGCCCCCTGGGCCACCCTGCTGTGTCGTTCCAGGGCGGCGGACCAGGCGGAGCGCTTGGCTAGACTTCGCTGCTTGCGTCGTCCTTTCCCGGTTCCCGCCCGGCTACCGAATCCCGGCCGCCCCCTGCCACCCCGTGATCGTCCTCGGCCTCGAAACCTCGTGCGATGAGACCGGTGTCGCGCTGCTCGATAGCGAGCGCGGCGTGCTGGCGCACGCCCTGCACTCGCAGGTCGACATGCACCGCGACTATGGGGGGGTCGTCCCGGAACTGGCCTCGCGGGACCATATCCGGCGCCTGCTGCCGCTGGTTCAGCAGGCGCTGGCCGAGGCAGAAGTGGACCTGCCACGGATCGATGCAATCGCCGTGACCGCCGGCCCCGGCCTGGTCGGCGCGCTGCTGGTCGGCGCCAGCTTCGGCCATGCGCTCGGATTCGCCCTGGGGCGGCCGGTGATCGACGTTCACCACATGGAAGGGCACCTGCTGTCGCCGCTGCTGGCGCGACCGCAACCCGAGTTTCCGTTCGTCGCCTTGCTGGTATCGGGCGGGCACACGCAGCTGATGCAGGTCGATGGCTTCGGGGCTTATCGGCTGCTCGGCGAAACCCAGGACGACGCGGCGGGCGAAGCCTTCGACAAGACCGCGCAATTGCTGGGCCTGGGTTACCCCGGCGGCCCGGCGGTCTCGCGACTGGCCGAGTTCGGCGTAGCCGGTGCCTTCACTTTTCCGCGGCCAATGCTGCACAGCCGTGACCTGCACTTCAGTTTCAGCGGCCTGAAGACGGCGGTGCTCACGGCAGCACGCAACGCCGGCGATCTCTGTGAACAGGTGCGCGCTGACATCGCGCGGGCGTTCGTTGAGGCGGCGGTCGAAGTGCTGGTGCGCAAGTCGCTCGCCGCCCTCGCCCTGACCGGGCTGCGCCGGCTGGTGGTTGCCGGCGGGGTCGGCGCCAACCGCCAGCTGCGCGAGGCGCTGACGCGCGAAACGAAGCGGGTGGGCGCAGATCTGTTCTTCCCGCCTCTGGAACTGTGCACGGACAACGGGGCGATGATCGCGATGGCAGGGCTTGCGCGGCTGCGGGCCGGCGTCGCCGCAACGCCGCTCGGCTTCGGCGTGCGCCCGCGCTGGCCACTCGGCGGCGGCGACTGAGCGGCGGCAAGTCAGCCGCGCGCCGGTTTCTCGCCGATGCGGCGTTCCTTGCCGGCAAGCAGGTTGGCGATGTTCTGCCGGTGACGCATGATCAGCAGCGCGCTCATCGCGGCGATGACCAGCGAAGCATCTGCAGCACCGGTCAGCCAAAGCAGGGCGAGCGGCGCGACCACCGCCGCGCACAAGGACGACAGCGACGAATAGCGGAACACGAGCGCGACGACCAGCCACGCCGCGCAGGCCAGCAGGCCGGCGTTGAAGTTCAGCGCCACGAGCGCCCCCAGGAACGTGGCGACCCCCTTGCCGCCCTTGAAGCCAAAGAACACCGGGTACAGGTGGCCGACGAAGGCGGCCAGCGCCGCCAGCGCCACACCGAACTCGTCCACGCCGAACTGAAGCCCGATCGCTCGGACCAGCCACACCGCAATCGCGCCCTTGGCCGCATCGCCGAGCAACGTCAGCGCAGCCGCCGCCTTGCTGCCCGAGCGAAGCACGTTGGTCGCACCGGGATTGCCAGAGCCATAGCTGCGCGGATCGGCGAGGCCGAACAGGCGGCTGATCACCACGGCAAACGACACCGAGCCGAGCAGGTACGAGCCGGCGGTCGCCACGATCCACGCCAGGAGCTGCAACGCGATCTCCTCAGGGCGCCAGCGCGCAGTTCACCGGGAGCGCGCCCAGCGTCGTGGCAAGCACCAACGGCGGAATCTCGACCAGGAACCCTCGCCTGCCGCCATTGATGAAGATGCGGTCGAGGTCGAGCACCGTGCGCTCGACGAAGATCGGCATCGGTTTGCGCAGGCCGAAGGGCGAAGTGCCGCCGACCTGGTAGCCGGTGTGCCGTTGGGCCACATCCGGCGTGCACGGCTCGATGCGCTTGCGGTCAATCTGGCGGGCCAGGTTCTTGGTCGAGACCTTGCAGTCGCCGTGCATCAGCACGATCAGCGGCCTGTCGTGCTCGTCCTGCATCACCAGGGTCTTGACCACCTGGTGCTCGGGCACACCGAGTGACTGTGAAGACACCGCCGTGCCGCCGTGCTCGACATACTCGTAGGTGTGCTCGACGAACGACACGCCGTGCGTTCGCAGCCATGCCGTCGCCGGCGTTTCGGAAACGTGGGTTGTCCTGCTCATCGGCGCGAAGTCTAGCTAGCCGCGCGGATGGTGGCGCTCGTGCAGCGCCTGCAGACGCTCGCGCGCCACGTGCGTGTAAATCTGCGTCGTCGAGATATCGGCATGGCCGAGCAACATCTGCACGACGCGCAGGTCGGCGCCATGGTTCAGCAGGTGCGTGGCGAACGCATGGCGAAGGCCGTGCGGCGACAGCGGCGCGCGGATGTCGGCCTGCAGCGCGTAGCGACGGATCAGCTTCCAGAACATCTGCCGGCTCATTGACCGGCCCTGTCGCGTGACGAACAGTGCATCGGCGCTGCGGCCCTTGAGCAGCGCTGGGCGCGCCTGCCCCACATAGCGCTCCAGCCACAGGCGCGCCTCTTCGCCGACCGGCACCACCCGCTCTTTCTGTCCCTTGCCGGTGACCCGCACCAGCCCGTCGTTCAGCGAGACCTCGATGAGTCTCAGGCCCACCAGTTCCGTCACGCGCAGCCCCGTGGCGTACAGCAACTCGAGCATCGCCCGGTCGCGCTGGCCGAGGTCGGATCCGGGATCGGGCGCGGCCAGCAGTGCTTCGACCTGCTCCTCGGTCAGCGCCTTCGGAAACCGTGGCGGCGCCTTGGCTCCAACGAGCCGCAATGTCGGATCGCGATCGATCATTCCCTCGCGCAGCGCCCAGCGATAGAACCGGCGCAGCGTGGCAAGTCGTCGGTTGGCGGTGCTCGCGCGCGAGACAGCGAAGGTTGCTGCGAAGTACCGCTGCAGGTCGACCTCGCCGGCGGCGAGCAGGTCGCGACCACCAAGCTGCACGGTCAGTTGCTGCAGGTCGCGCCGGTAGGCAGCCAGCGAATTTGCCGCCAGCCCGTCCTCCAACCAGAGCGCATCGACGAAGCGGTCGATCAGCGGTGCGGCCGGGGTCTTGACCGCCGCCGTCCTGGCCTTCTTCATCGCTGTCCGTTGTGTGCCGCTTTGCCGGCAGACGTGCATCGAGCTGTCCGGAAACGACAAAGCCCGGACGACGCCGGGCTTTGCTTTCCAGAGCCGTGCACGGTCAGCCGCCGAGCATGCCTCGCTTCAGGTCGGCGTCGACTGGCTTGTCGCCGATCCAGATCCGCAGGACCGCTTCGAAGAAGCCCTCGCCCGGGATCGCCGCCCCGCGCGGCTGGCCATTGACGACGATGCGCGTGCCGGCCTCGGGCGTGAACTCGAAGTTGATCTGGTCGCCTTTCTTGGCCTCGCCTACCGCCTTGAAGTTGGTGTTCAGCGCATCGATCTGCGGCTTGAAGCCGGCCAGCTGCTCGGCGCTCAGGTTGGCCTTCAGACCGTCGTTCAGCGCGCCGACGAAGGTGTCGGCATCGACATTGCGCAGCATGCCGATGGCCACCCGGCGCGGCCCTTTCTGTGCGAGCAGGGTCGCCGCCGAGTTCGACTTCTGCGGGACGTACAGACCCGCTGCATAGACCTTGAACATGACCCGCGTCCTGACGCCGGCACCGTTCAGCTGCAACGGCTGCCCGCCGACCTGGACCGTCGGATCGAACTTCACGCCTTCGACTTCGACCGCCTGTGCCAGGGCTGTCACTGCCGTGAGAAGCAACGCGGCCAGAATTCCTTTCATCGGTGTCTCCTTGTGAAATCTACTGCGAGTTTCCAACCGGCTCGGCGACCGCTGATCGCCCGAGCCCCTTGGGAAGGGGAAAGATTACGTGTTCCTCGACGCCTTCGAGCGCGCGCACGCGCGATGCGCCGAGCGATCGAAGGCGCTCGGTCAGGGCCTGCACCAGCGACTCGGGCGCCGACGCGCCCGCCGTCACGCCGATCCGCTGCCGCCCCTGCAGCCAGGCCGGATCCACGTCATCGGCACTGTCGACCAGATGTGCGGGAACGCCGAAACGCTCTGCCACCTCGCGCAGCCGGTTCGAGTTCGAGCTCGTCTGGCTGCCGATCACAATCACCAGGTCGACCTTCGGCGTCATCGCCCTGACCGCGTCCTGGCGATTCTGCGTGGCGTAACAGATGTCTGCCTTCTTGGGCGCGGCGATTTCCGGGAAGCGCTGCTTCAGGGCGGCGACGATCTGCGCCGCGTCGTCGATCGACAACGTGGTCTGCGTGACGTAGGCAAGGAGATCGGGATCCCGCACCTCGAGTCCTGCGACGTCTTCCGGCGACTCGACCAGGTAGATGCCGCCGTCAGCCTGGCCCATCGTTCCCTCGACCTCGGGGTGGCCAGCGTGGCCGATCATCACGACCTCGCGGCCCTGCGCGCGCATCCGCTCGACCTCGACATGCACCTTGGTGACCAGCGGACAGGTCGCGTCGAAAACACGCAGGCCGCGCGCCTGCGCCTCGTTGCGCACCGCCTTGGACACCCCATGGGCGGAGAAAACCACCGTCGCACCGGCCGGCACCTGGTCGAGTTCGTCGACGAAGACCGCTCCCTTGGCGCGCAGGTCGGCGACCACATGCGTGTTGTGCACGATCTCATGGCGCACGTAGATCGGCGCGCCGTGCACCTGCAGCGCCCGCTCGACGATTTCGATCGCCCGGTCGACACCGGCGCAGAATCCGCGCGGCTGGGCAAGCAGAACTTCCATCAAAGCACCCCTATCACGCGGACGCAAAAGCGAACCGGCTTACCGGCCAGCGGATGATTGAAATCGACAATCACGCGCCGCGCGTCGCGCTCTTTGAGGACGCCGGCAAGGCGACCGCCATCGGGCCGGTTGAACTCGACGACGTCGCCGGGGGCGTAATCGCTGCCCGAATCGGCATTGGCGTCGAAAGCGGCTCGCGAAAGCGCCTGCACAAGCTGCGGATTTCGTTCGCCGAACGCCTCGGCGGGCGCGAGTTCAAAGGATTCTTCGTCACCTTCGGCAAGTCCCACCAACCGGGCCTCCAGACTCGCGGCGAGATGTCCGCCGCCGAGTTGCAGCGTTGCCGGATGCCCGCCGTGCGTGCTGATGACCTCTCGCTCGGCGCCATCGACAAGCGCGGCAAGACGATAATGCAGGGTCACGTGCGAATCGGGCGCGATCCGGGCCATGGCAAGCAGCAGACGCAGTCACGGCATTGTAGCCAACGGCCCCCGGCCAACCGTCCGCGACTGGCCCGCGACGGAGCGGCCGCGCGAGCGGCTGCTTAGGCAGGGCCCGCAGTCGCTGTCGGAAGCGGAACTGCTGGCCGTGTTCCTGCGCATCGGCCTGCCCGGGAAGAGCGTGCTTGAACTGGCGCGCGGCGCCATCGAGCGCTTCGGCTCCCTGAACGGGCTGCTGAACGCCCCCGCCGACGAGATCCAGGCGATGCCGGGCTTCGGGCCGGCCAAGTGTGCCCAGCTGCTGGCGGTGATCGAACTGTCGCGGCGGGTGCTGAAGGAAGACGTGCAGCGCCAGCACCTGCTCGACTCGCCGCCAAAGGTTCGCGAATACCTGCGCCTGCGGATCGGCCGGCTGCCGCATGAGGTCTTTGCGGCGCTGTTCCTCGACGCGCAGAACCGACTGATAGACGACGAGGAACTGTTCCGCGGCACGCTGACGCAGACCAGCGTCTATCCGCGCGAGGTGGTCAAGCGCGCGCTAGCCCGCAATGCGGCGGCGGTCATCTTTGCCCACAACCATCCATCCGGTCTGGCCGAGCCCAGCCGGGCAGACGAGTTGCTGACCCGCACCCTGCGCGACGCGCTGGCCCTCGTCGACGTGAGGGTGCTGGACCACATCATCGTTGCCGGCGCCGCGAGCGTGTCGTTTGCGGAACGCGGGTTGCTCTGAATCCTGCCCCAGGCCCCGCCTCGCCCGGCGCAGGCCGACTGGATTGGCGCCGTGCCAGACGGTATACTTTCGCGCTTTCGTTCAGCCGCACCCTTTCGTTGGGTGCCTCGACGCTGAACGGCAGAACTGAATCGAGGTCGAGGAAATAGCCATGGCACGAGTGTGTCAAGTCACAGGCAAGAAGCCGATGGTGGGCAACAACGTTTCGCACGCCAACAACCGGACCAAGCGCCGCTTCCTGCCCAACCTGCAGGACCGCCGCTTCTGGGTCGAAAGCGAGAAGCGCTGGGTGCGGCTGCGCCTGACCACCGCCGGCCTGCGCACGATCGAGAAGCAGGGCATCGATGCCGTGCTGGCCGACCTGCGCGGCCGCGGCGAAATCTGAACTGAAACGGGAGAGCAGAGATGGCAAAAGGCGCCCGCGAGAAGATCAAACTGGAGTCGACGGCAGGTACCGGACACTTCTACACGACGTCGAAGAACAAACGCACGACGCCGGAGAAACTTCAGTTCATGAAGTTCGATCCGGTGGCGCGCAAGCACGTCGCCTACAAGGAAACCAAGCTAAAGTAGGCGCCACGCGCAGCCAACAAGAAGACCGGCCGGGGCCGGTTTTTTGTTGGCTGCAGCCCCGCTCTTGCTCAGGCCGCCGTCGGCGCGTAACTGCGGATGCGCAGCGCCGCGTCCTGCAGGGCACGAATACGGCTGGCCTCGGCACGCGCGATCCAGTCCTGCAGATTGGCCAGCATCTGCTCACGAGAGGCGGTACCGCGTTCCCAGATCGTCGCCAGTTCGGCGCGCATGTCCACCAGGGTGCGCATCGCACCGCTTTGCCCCAGCAGTTCGCGCAGCGTCTGCTGCTGCGCCGGCGGGATCGCGGCCACGTCCAACTTGCGCAGCCAGCGGCGCAGCGATGCGAAGCGCTGCTTCTCCGCCGCGGGCAGGCTCAGCCGGCGCAGTTCCTCGTTCAGTGTCGAGCGCAGCCCGCGCGCATAACGGGATAGCAGGTCGTAGCGATTGGCGATCACTGCCTGCAGCGTCTGCACGTCGATGCCCGGGCGCGGCGCCGTCACCTTCGGCACCGGCGCCACGCGCAGGACCTTGGCCAGGCCGAGCACCGACAGCACGCGGATGTATGTCCAGCCCAGATCGAACTCGAACCACTTGCTCGACAGCTTGGCCGACGTCGGGTACGTGTGGTGGTTGTTGTGCAGTTCTTCGCCGCCGATCAGGATGCCCCAGGGGCTGATGTTGGTCGCGGCATCCGGGCTGTCGTAGTTGCGGTAGCCCCAGAAGTGCGCCACTCCATTGACGACACCGGCGGCGAAGAACGGAATCCAGATCATCTGCACCGCCCACACGGCCAGGCCGGCGGCACCGAACAGGATCAGATCGGCACCGAGCATGAGACCGCAGCCGTGCCAGGTGAAGCGCGAATAGACGTTGCGCTCCAGCCAGTCGTTCGGCGTGCCGTGGCCATAGCGCGACAGGGTTTCCTTGTTGTTCGCCTCGTCCATGTACAACTCGGCGCCCTGCCAAAGCACCTTGCGCAAGCCCCGCGTCTGCGGGCTGTGCGGATCCTCCGCAGTCTCGCACTTGGCGTGATGCTTGCGGTGGATCGCCACCCATTCCTTGGTCTGCATGCCGGTGGTCAGCCACAGCCAGACGCGGAAGAAGTGCGCCACCGCGGGATGCAGATCGAGCGCGCGGTGCGCCTGCGACCGGTGCAGGAAGATCGTCACCGCCGCGATGGTGATGTGCGTCAGCAGCAGCGTGGCAAGAATGAGCTGCCACCAGGACAAGTCCAGCACACCGCCATCGAGGAATTCCAGAAAGTACATGCAGCCTCCAAAAGGTCCGGCGCCCAAGGGCCGGCCGGCAAATCAACAACTTACGATTGTACGGGCCTCCGCCGGCATGAAGAAGCACTGAATCGCCGGGCCGGCCGGGACTCTCGGGCGGAGCCTCCCTCTGGCCAGCCGGTCCGGCTACGGCCGGCGCTGCAACACCGCGGCGAAGAATCCGTCCGTCGCATGCAGGTGCGGCAGCATCACAAAGTACGGCGCCGCATTCTCCAGGCCGGGTATCTCGATCCCCTGCGGACGAAGCACCTCGGCAACCGGCACCTGCACGAACTGCGACTGATCGGCAACGAAGCGTTCGACCACGGCCTGGTTCTCTTCCGCCAACAGCGAGCAAGTGGCATAGACCAGCCGCCCGCCTGGCTTGACCAGGCGGGCGGCCGCACGAAGCACCTTCTGCTGCACCTCATTGACCCGCGCGAGTTCCTTTTCGTCGAAGCGCCACTTCAGGTCCGGATTGCGCCGCAGCGTGCCGCTGCCCGAACAGGGCGCGTCGACCAGCACGCGGTCGATCTTGCCGGACAGTCGCTTCACGCGCAGGTCGTTCTCGGTGGCAATCGCGGCCGGGTGCACATTGGACAACCCGCTTCGCTTCAGCCGTGGGCCGAGGCCGGCCAGGCGGCGGGCATGGATGTCGAAGGCGTAGATGCGCCCGGTCGAGCGCATCAGGCTGCCCAGCGCCAGCGTCTTGCCGCCGGCGCCGGCACAGAAGTCGACGATCATTTCGCCGCGGCGCGGCGCCACCAGCCGCGCAATCAGCTGGCTACCCTCGTCCTGCACCTCGATCTTGCCGTCCTGATACAGCGGCCAGCGTGTCAGGCCGGGCTTCTCCAGCAGGCGGATGCCTTCCGGCGAGTACGGGGTCGGCTCGGCATGCAACGGGGCGTGCTGTCGATTGGAGGCTCGCAATTCGGCCAGCACCTCGTCGCGCCGTGCCCGCTGGGTGTTGACGCGCAGATCGAGCGGCGCCGGCTCGGTCAAGGCGGCGAACAGCGCATCCGCATCCTCGTACTGCTGGCTGACACGCTGGTACAGCCATGTCGGCACCTCGGCCTGCGCGGCGCGCGGCGCCAAATCGAGACGCTTGGAGAACGCCTGCCGCACTGCGCGTTCATCGTTTCGCAACGCGCGCGGATCGAGCGCGTCGGCGCCATGCTGGCGCGCCAGGGTGATCAGCGCCGCCAGCCTGGGAGCACGCTCGGGCTTGGCAGGCTGCATCATCCAGCGCAGGCTCGCATAGCGGCGCAGCGCGAAGAACACCGCTTCGGCGATCAGGCCACGATCACGGCTGCCAAGCTTGGCGTGTTGCTTGAAGTAGCGGGACATCACCGCGTCGGCCGGACCGTCGAAGCGCAGTACCTGGGCCAGCAGCTGCGCCAGGTGATCGACGACCAGCGAGGTGATCCGCTGCCCGTTCATCCGAATAGCGCCAAGGGATCGGCAGGAAGGTCGCGGAACACGACGCGGCCATCGCGCAGCGCGACCCTGCCCTCGCACAGCCAGCGCACGCAGCGCGGCAGCAGCACGTGCTCGCGCTGCAGGACCCGTGCAGCCAGCACCTCCTCGCTGTCGCCCGGCAGCACGGCAACGGCTGCCTGGGCAATGATCGGGCCGCCATCCACTTCGCTGGAAACGAAGTGCACCGTCGCGCCGTGCACCCGCACGCCGGCGGCCAGTGCCTGCCGATGCGTCGCCAGGCCCGGAAAGGCCGGCAGCAGCGAGGGATGAATGTTCATCAACCGGCCCGCGAAGTGCGCCACGAAAGCACTGCTCAGCACGCGCATGAAACCGGCCAGCACGACCGCGTCCGGCGCGAAGCCGTCGATGGTCTCGGCGAGCTTCGCATCGAACGCCTCGCGCGAAGCGAACCGCTGATGCTCGATCACCCTGACCGGCACGCCATGCGCCGTCGCGATAGCCAGGCCGGGCGCGTCCGGCCGATTGCCGATCACCGCGACGACCCGCGCCGGCACCTCGGTTTCCCAGCGCTCCGACTCGGCCGTGCGGAGGATCGATTCGAGATTGCTGCCGCGCCCGGAGATCAGGCAGACGATGCGTTTCATGCGGCGCGGATTCTACGCGCCGGCCCCTTGCGAACCATCGGCAGGCTGCGTGCCGCGAGGGGCGGTTCGTATAATCCGCGAGCTCGGCTTCCCCCACCCATGAAGATCTTTCGCGGCATCGCTCGCAGAGGCGATCGCTTGCCGGTGGCGCTGGCGATCGGCAACTTCGACGGCGTTCACCGCGGTCACCAGGCGCTGCTGGCGCAACTGGTCGCGGCCGCGCGCCGGCATCGCCTGAGCCCGGCGGTGATGACCTTCGAGCCGCATCCGCGCGAACTGTTCACTCCGAACAGTGCGCCGGCGCGGGTGGCCAACATCCGCGACAAGATCGAGGCGCTGGCCGCCAACGGCGTCGAGCGGGTCTTCATTCAGCACTTCAACCGTCGCTTCGCCGCGCTTCAGCCCGAGCGGTTCATAGCCGATGTGCTGGTCGCCGGCCTCGACACGCGCTGCCTTCTGGTCGGCGACGACTTCCGCTTCGGCGCGCGCCGGGCCGGCGATGGCGACCTGTTGCGCAGCCGCGCCGCGCAGTACGGCTATGTGGTCGAGCAACTGGCCACCGTGCAGGACCACGGCGTGCGCGTGTCCAGCTCCGAGGTGCGCGAGGCGCTGGCCGCCGGCAATCTCGCGCGTGCCGCGGCGTTGCTCGGGCGACCCTACGCGATCTCCGGCCGCGTGCTGCACGGTCGCAAGATCGGTCGCGAGATCGGCTTTCCGACACTCAACCTCCGTCTGGCGCATAAGCGGCCGGCCGCCCGCGGCATCTATGCCGTCAAGGTGCATGGCCTCGGTGAACATCCCCGCCCCGGCGTCGCCAGCATCGGGCTGCGCCCGACTGTCGACGACACCGGCCGCTGGCTGCTCGAGGTGCACCTGTTCGACTTCGCACAGCAGGTCTACGGCAGGCTGATCCGCGTCGAACTCGTGCACAAGCTGCGCGACGAGACCAAGTACGAGTCGCTGCACGCGCTGACCAACGCCATCCGCAACGACGCCGCCACGGCGCGGGCATTGCTGGCGTCGGCGGATCCGCTGGCCTGACGGCATCGCGCGGAGCAGCGCGGTGTCCGTAGAATCCGCGCCTTTCGACCGACCTTGCAGAGCCCGAGGGGGCCAAGGAGCAATCAATGGCTGACGCCGACAAGCCGTCCAAGGGCAAGCCGCCCGCCGACCCCGCCACCAAGAAGTACCCGCTGAACCTCCCCGACACGCCGTTTCCGATGCGCGGCGACTTGCCGAAGCGCGAGCCGGGCTGGGTGGCCGACTGGGAAAGACGCGACGTCTACGGCGCGATCCGCGCCGCGCGCAAGGGGGCGCCGAAGTTCATCCTGCACGACGGCCCGCCTTACGCGAACAGCGAGATCCACCTGGGCACGGCGGTCAACAAGATCCTCAAGGACATCGTCGTCAAGACCCGGTCGATGGCCGGCTTCGACGCGGTCTACGTGCCCGGCTGGGACTGCCACGGCATGCCGATCGAGATCCACATCGAGAAGAAGTTCGGCAAGCACCTGCCGCGCGCCGAGGTACAGGCGAAGGCGCGGGCGCACGCGACCGAGCAGATCGCGCTGCAGATGAAGGGCTTCAAGCGGCTCGGCGTGCTCGGCGACTGGCACAACCCGTACCGGACGATGACGTTCAAGGCCGAGGCCGACGAGATCCGCACGCTGGGTCGGATGATGGACCGCGGCTTCGTCTACCGGGGGCTGAAGCCCGTCAACTGGTGCTTCGACTGCAACTCGGCGCTGGCCGAGGCCGAGGTCGAGTACATCGACAAGAAGTCGCCGGCGATCGACGTGGCCTTTGCGCTGGCCAGCGAGGAGGAAGCACGGGTGGCCGAGGCGTTCGGCGTAGCGGCACTGGGCAAGCCGACCTCGACCGCGATCTGGACCACCACGCCGTGGACGATCCCGGCCAACCAGGCGCTGAACTTTCACCCCGAGTTCACCTACGCGCTGGTCGACTGCGGCGACCGGCTGCTCATCCTCGCCGAGTCGCTGGTCGAGTCCTGCCTGCAGCGCTACGGCCTGAAAGGCCGCGTCACCGCCACCTGCGTCGGCCAGAAACTGGAGAAGGTGCGCTTCCGCCACCCGCTGGCGACGTTGGACAAGGGCTACGACCGCCATTCACCCGTGTACCTTGGCACCTACGTCACTGCGGACGCCGGCACCGGCATCGTGCACTCGTCGCCCGCCTACGGTGTGGAGGACTTCGACTCGTGCAAGTCGTACGGCATGAGCAACGACGAGATCCTCAACCCGGTTCAGGGTGACGGCAGCTACGCCGCCGACTTTCCGCTGTTCGGCGGCATGAAGATCTGGGACGCCAACCCGAAGGTCGTCGACGCCCTGCGGGTGGCCGGCAGCCTGCTGCACGCCAAGCAGGAGAGCCACAGCTACATGCACTGCTGGCGGCACAAGTCGCCACTGATCTACCGCGCCGCCTCGCAGTGGTTCGTGCGCATGGATGGCGCCACGCGCGAAACGGGCGGCGTCATGCAGAAGGAAACCGTCGGCGAAACGCTGCGCCAGACGGCGTTGCGCGCGATCGAGGCCACCGCCTTCTACCCGTCGTGGGGCAAGGCGCGCCTGCACGGCATGATCGCCAACCGGCCAGACTGGTGCATCTCGCGCCAGCGCAACTGGGGCGTCCCCCTGCCGTTCTTCACGCACAAGACCACGGGCGAACTGCATCCGCGCACGCTGGAACTGCTCGAACTGGCCGCGCAGAAGGTCGAGCACGGGGGCGTGGAGGCATGGAGCCGCGCCGCGGTGACCGACTTCCTGCCGCCGGAGGAGTCCACCGACTACGACAAGGCCAACGACATCCTCGACGTCTGGTTCGACTCCGGCTCGACCCACCGCACCGTGATGCGCGGCTCGCATGCCGCCGAGCTCGCCTACCCCGCCGATCTTTACCTCGAAGGCTCGGACCAGCACCGCGGCTGGTTCCACTCGTCGCTGCTGATCGGCGCGGCGATCGACGGCCGCGCGCCGTACAAGGGGCTGCTGACGCACGGCTTCGTCGTCGACGCGCAGGGCCGCAAGATGAGCAAGTCGCTCGGCAACGGCATCGACCCGGTCGAACTGGCGCAGAAGATGGGCGCCGAGATCATGCGGCTGTGGGTCGCGGCGACCGACTACTCGGGAGAGATGTCGATCGGCGAGGAGATCCTCAAGCGGGTCGTCGAGAGCTACCGGCGCATCCGCAACACATTGCGCTTCCTTCTCGCCAACACCAGCGACTTCGACGTCACCCGGCACGCGGTGCCGGTCGACGAGATGCTCGAGATCGACCGCTACGCGCTGGCTTTGACCGCGCAGATGCAGGCCGAGGTGCTGGAATCCTGCCAGCGCTACGAGTTCCATCCGGTGATCGCCCGGCTGCAGACCTTCTGCTCGGAGGACCTCGGCGCCTTCTACCTCGACATCCTCAAGGACCGCCTGTACACGACCGTCGCCGATTCGCGCGCACGCCGCTCGGCGCAGACCGCGTTGTGGCACGTGACGGCGAGCCTGCTGCGCATCATGGCGCCGTTCCTGAGCTTCACGGCCGAGGAGGCGTTCGCGGTGTTTTCTCCGAATGCGGCCGGCACGATCTTCACCGAGGTTTATCACGAGCTGCCCGGCGTGGCCGGCCACGAGGCGCTGCTGGCCAAGTGGGGCCGTATCCGCACCGTCCGCGCCGACGTGCTCAGAGCAATCGAGGCGCAGCGCGAGGCCGGCAAGATCGGCTCGTCGCTGCAGGCCGAGCTCGACCTGCACCTGGCGGGCGACAAGCACACGCTGCTTGCGACACTGGGCGACGACCTGCGGTTCGTGACGATCACCAGCCGGGCGACGCTGCAGCCGGCGGCCGGCGAGGCCGACGAGAAGATCGTCGTCACGCCCTCGCCGCACGCCAAGTGCGACCGCTGCTGGCACTGGCGGGCCGACGTTGGCAGGCACGGCGAGCACCCGACGCTTTGCGGCCGCTGTGTCGAGAACCTGTTCGGCGCCGGCGAGGCGAGGACAAGCGTCTGATGGCCTACGGTTCCAGGAAAAGCTGGGCGCAGAAGCTGGCACCCTGGCTGGGGCTGGCAGCGCTGATCGTCCTGGTCGACCAGGCCACCAAGCTGGCGATCCAGCGCGTCTACGACTACGGCGACGTGCACCCGATCACCAGCTTCTTCAATCTGGTGCTGACCTACAACAAGGGCGCGGCCTTTTCCTTCCTCGCCAGCGCGTCGGGCTGGCAGACGCAGTTCCTCACCGCGATCGGCACCGTCGCGTCGCTGTTCATCCTTTACCTGCTGGCCCGGCACGGTACACAGAAGCTCTTCTCGCTGGCACTCGCCCTGATCCTCGGCGGCGCGGTCGGCAACCTGATCGACCGCATCGCCTACGGGCACGTGATCGACTTCCTCGACTTCCACTGGCGCGGCTGGCACTGGCCGGCGTTCAACGTCGCCGACTCGGCAATCGTCTGCGGCGCCGCCCTGCTGATCCTCGACGAACTGCTGCGCGTCCGTCGCTCGAAGTGAGCGGGGCGCCGACGATCTGGGACTACTCCGGCATCGTCGCCGCCGCCTACGACCGGTTCTTCGGCACCGAGCCTTACTGGGACCAGGCGTTCTTCGAGCAGCGACTGCGCGCCAGCGGCGGCCGCACGCTCGAAGTCGCCTGCGGCACCGGCCGGCTGCTGCTGCCGCTGCTGCGCGACGGCCTGCAGGTCGAGGGACTCGACACCTCGCGCGACATGCTTGACCGCCTGCGCGCCAGGGCGCGGGCGATGAGTCTGTCGCCGGTCCTGCACGAGGCGCCGATGCAGGACTTCGACCTGGCGCGGCGCTACCGCACGGTCTTCGTGCCGGCGACTTCCTTCGGCATCCTCGTCGAACCGGACGAGGTCGCCACGGCACTGGCGTGCTTCCTGCGCGCGCTCGAACCCGGCGGCGAGGTCCTGATCCCGGTCAGTGAGGCCAGCGCGGCGAGCGAGGCAGTGCCCGACTGGCGCGAGCGGCGCAACGTCCGCTTGCCCGAGGAGGACGCGCACGTCGTCGTGTTCGAACGCATCGCCTACGAGGATGGCGGCCGGTTGCAGCGCTGGCACCTGCGCTACGAGGTCGAGCGCGCGGACCGGCCGAAGGACGTGTTCTTCCGCGAGCACGTGGTGCGGCACTACGGCGCCGGCGAGTTCCGCGTCCTGCTGCAGGCGGCCGGCTTCGAAGGCGTCGAGGTCCGCCGTGGATATACTGAGCCGCAGTCGTCCGACCCCGCGGACGATCTCGTCTTCTCGGCGCGCCGCCCATCCGGCAGATGAACCTCCAAGGCAAGCGTCTCGTCATCGGCATGACCGGCGGCATCGCCGCCTACAAGGTCTGCGAACTGGTCCGGCGCCTGCAGGAAGAAGGCGCTACGGTGCGCGTGGTGATGACGCGCTCGGCGCAGGAGTTCGTCACCGCGACCACCATGCAGGCGCTCAGCGGCCAGCCGGTTGCCACCGACCAGTGGGGAGCCGAGGGCGCGCGCGTGGCCAATGCGATGCCGCACATCGAACTGTCGCGCGACGCCGACGCGATCCTGATCGCGCCGTGCACGGCCAATTTCATCGCCAAGCTGGCGAATGGCCTGGCCGACGACCTGCTTTCCACGCTGGCGCTCGCCCGCCGCGCCTCGCCGCCCTGCCCGCTGCTGGTGGCGCCGGCGATGAACGTCGAGATGTGGAACAACCCGGCCACGCAGCGCAACGTCGCCACGATCCGCGCTGACGGCATCGAGGTGCTGGGTCCCGGCAGCGGCAGCCAGGCCTGCGGCGAGTCCGGCGCCGGCCGCATGCTCGAGCCCCACGAAATGCTCGAGGACCTGATCGCCTTCTTTCAGCCGAAGGTGCTTGCCGGAAGGCGCGTGCTGATCACCGCCGGACCGACCTTCGAGCCGATCGATCCGGTGCGCGGCATCACCAACCTGTCCTCCGGCAAGATGGGCTTTGCGCTCGCGCGTGCCGCACGCGAGGCGGGGGCCAAGGTGACTCTGGTCGCCGGGCCGAGCAGTCTGCCGGCGCCACGAGGCGTGCGCCGCATCGACGTGGTGACCGCGCGCGAGATGTTCGACGCGGTGATGGGCTACGCCAACCGCGCCGAGGTCTTTGTGGCCGTCGCGGCAGTGGCCGACTGGCGGGTCGCCAACGCCAGTACACAGAAGCTGAAGAAGAACGCCGATGCCACCCCACCGGCGCTGCAGTTCGAAGCCAACCCCGACATCCTGGCCACTGTTGCCGCGATGCCGGGCGGGCCGCTGTGCGTCGGTTTCGCTGCCGAGAGCGAGAACGTCATCGCGCACGCGCAGGCCAAGCGCACCGCCAAAGGCGTGGCGATGATCGTCGCCAACCTGGCGCAGGATGCGTTGGCCAACGACGAGGCGGAAGTCCACCTGATCGATGCCGACGGCGTGCGCCGGCTTCCGCGCGCGCCGAAGCTCGCGCAGGCGCGCGAGATCATCGCCGCCATTGCGCAGCGCCTGACTTGAGCGCGACCGTGCTCGACTCCCGCGAACCTCCGCACGGCGACTTCGTCGCCTTCGTCGAGAAGATCGAGCGTGAGCAGCTGGCGCGCGCCATGCAGCCGCACAAGCTGCCGCATCTGTCGGCGGGCGGCAAAGTGGTCACCGACGAGGCGCCCGGTGAGGGTGCGCACGCCCTGCCGACGAGCGAGGCGCAGCGCCTGCTGCAGGTGCCGAAGGCGCAAAGCAAGGACGACACGTCGCCGCCGCGCGGCGCGATGGTCGGCGTGTTTCTTGGCGCGGCGCTGATCGCTTTTGGGGTGATGGCCGAAGGCGGCGTCGTGCTCGTGCTGCTCGGTGCGGTGCTGCTGTGGCACAACCTGCGCAAGCTGCGTCGCGTCACCGGCGTCGCTTCCGGCTCGCCGGCGCAGCAGGTGGATCGCGCGTTCGGCCGGAAAGCGCCGGGCGCGACGAGTGATCGCAGCGCATGAAGCTCGACGTGCGGATCCTCGATCCGCGGCTGCGCGAGAACCTGCCGCAGTACGCCACCGAGGGCGCCGCCGGGCTCGACCTGCGCGCGTGCATTGAAGCGCCGCTCTTGCTGCGCCCGGGCGAGGCGCACTTGATCCCAACCGGCATCGCCATACACCTCGAAGACGCCGGCTATGCGGCGATGATCCTGCCGCGGTCGGGCCTCGGCCACAAGCACGGCATCGTGCTCGGCAACCTGGTTGGCCTGATCGACTCCGATTACCAGGGCCAGATCATGGTTTCCTGCTGGAACCGTGGAAGCGTGCCGTTCACCGTCCAGCCGCTCGATCGCATTGCGCAGATGGTGATCGTGCCGGTCGTGCAGGCGCGGCTGAACATCGTCGACGAGTTTGTCCTCAGCACGCGCGGTGCCGGCGGGTTCGGCAGCACCGGGCGGCAGTAGGCCGCCGGTCGGGTCGGCACTTCCCTTGGTTCGGAAGTCCCGGCGCGGTTGACCGCGGTCAGGCAGGGGTTGCTCGCTCTCCGTATACTGCATTGCAACATTTGCCGACGTGGCGCCACGGGCAAAGTCACTGGGCAAGGAGCATGCAATTGAGCGAGTTGAAAGTTCGCAGTTTCGAGAACACGACATACGACGAGTTGCAGCCCGGCGCCACGGCGACGATCTGCCGCCGCGTCAGCGCCACCGAGGTGGAGGCGCTCGCGCTGGTCAGCGGTGACGTCGATTCCTTCCACCTCGATGCCAACAGCGACGGCACCGCCGACGCGGTGATGGCCAAGGCCGTGGGCGGCGAGGCGATCATCTCCGGCATGCTGACCCGGCGCCTGCCGGGGCCGGGGACGACAGTGCTCGAGCAGGACTTGCGTTTCGACGGCGTCATCGCGGCGGGCGACGAGCTGACCGGCACGGTCACCGTGCGCGAGAAATTGCCCGAGCAGTGCGTGCTGTTCGATTGCTCGGTCAAGCGCGGCGCGCACGTGCTGGTCGATGGTCGGGTGCTGGTGCGGGCACCCAGCAAGCGCATCCGCTACTCGGACGTCGCCACGCCGGAAATGATCCTGCGCCGCACCGATGCCTTCGCAGCCCTGTTGCGGCGGTGTGAGAGCCTGCCGCCGGTGCGCTGCGCGATCGTGCATCCGTGCGACCGCGACTCGCTGCTCGGTCCGCTGGAAGCCGCCGAGCGCGGGCTGATCGTGCCGGTGCTCGTCGGTCCGGAGGCCAAGATCCGGGCCGTGGCGCAGGCCGAGGGGGTCGACCTGTCGGGCTACGAGATCGTCAACACCGAGCACAGCCACGAGGCAGCGACCAAGGCGGTGGCATTGGCGCGAGAGGGCAAGGTCGAGGCACTGATGAAGGGCAGCCTGCACACCGATGAGCTGATGGCCGCGGTCGTGCCATCGACCACTGGGCTGCGCACCGCGCGCCGCATCAGCCACGTGTTCGTGCTCGACGTGCCCGCCTACCCACGGCCGCTGATGGTGACCGACGCGGCGATCAACATCCAGCCAACGCTGAACGACAAGGTCGACATTGCGCAGAACGCGATCGACCTGGCGCACGTGCTTGGCGTGGCGCAGCCCAAGGTCGCCATCCTGGCCGCCGTGGAAACGGTCAACGCCGACATGCCCTCGACGCTGGATGCCGCTGCGCTGTGCAAGATGGCCGATCGCGGCCAGATCACCGGCGGGCTGCTCGACGGGCCGCTCGCCTTCGACAACGCCATCAGCCCCGAGGCGGCGAAGGCCAAGAAGATCGTCTCGCCGGTGGCCGGCCAGGCCGACATCCTGCTGGTGCCCGATATCGAGTCGGGCAACATGGTTGCCAAGCAGCTTCAATACCTGGCCGGCGCCGACAGCGCCGGCATCGTGCTCGGCACCCGCGTGCCGATCGTGCTGACCAGCCGCGCCGACAACGTGCGCACTCGCCTGGCCTCCACGGCAGTGATGGCCTTGGTCGCGCATGCCAGGCGCGCCGCTACCGCAAAGCCGTAAACGACAAGCCAATCATCGACATGTCCACTGCGATCGCCGTCGTCAACGCCGGTTCCTCGAGCGTCAAGTTCTCGGTCTTCGTCGAGTCCAGCGCCGACCTGCGCTTGCAGGTGCGCGGGCAGATCGAGGGACTGTTCACTGCGCCCCACTTCGTCGCCAAGGGCGCTGACGGCGCTCTTGCAGGCGAGAAGGCATGGGGCGAGGGCCAGCGGCTCGGTCACGACGGTGCGCTCGACTTCCTGATCGAGTTCCTGCGCGAACGGGGGGGCGGCGTGACCCTGGCCGGCGTCGGCCACCGGGTCGTGCACGGCGGCATGGAGTACGCGCAGCCGGTGCGTGTCGACGCGCAGGTGCTTGCGGCACTGGAGAAATACGTGCCGCTGGCGCCACTGCATCAGCCGCACAACCTGGCGCCGATCCGCCGCCTGCTCGAGCGCTCGCCCGACCTGCCGCAGGTTGCCTGCTTCGACACCGCGTTCCACCGCACCAATTCCGAACTGGTGCAGATGTTCGGCCTGCCCTATTCGATGTTCGAGCAAGGCGTGCGCCGCTACGGCTTCCACGGCCTGTCGTACGAGTACATCGCCTCGGTGCTGCCGCTTCAGTCGCCGCGTGCCGCCGCCGGCCGCACGATCGTGCTGCACCTGGGCAACGGCGCGAGCATGTGCGCCCTGCACGGGTGCCGCAGCGTGGCCAGCACGATGGGCTTCACCGCCGTCGACGGGCTGATGATGGGCACGCGCACCGGCAACCTCGATCCCGGCGTCGTGCTGTACCTGATGGACCAGCGCGGCATGGATGCGCGGGCGATCGAGAAGCTGCTGTACAACCAGTCGGGCCTGCTGGGCATATCCGGCGTTTCCAGCGACATGCGCACGCTGCTCGAGAGCCGCGAGCCGCGCGCCCGGCTGGCGATCGATCTTTACTGCTACCGCATCCGGCGCGAAATGGGGTCGCTCGCCGCGGTGCTCGGCGGGCTCGACGCGCTGGTGTTCACCGCCGGCATCGGCGAGAACTCCGCTGCCATCCGTGCCCGTGTGCTAGACGATGCGGCCTGGCTCGGCGCCGAGCGCGACGCCGCTGCCAACGAAGCCGGCGGTCCGCTGCTGACCACCAAGACTTCACGTGTGCTCGGCCTGGCGCTGCCGACCAATGAAGAGCTGATGATCGCCACCCACACGCGCAACGTCATCCGTTCGCGGTAAGCGGCGATCGATCGCCACTGCAGAAGAGGCGTTGAAACCGCACGCCAACGGCAAGAGTGCCGCTTCCCACCCGACCTCACACAAGCAACCTCCGATGAGCCTCGATATTCCCTGACCTGTTCTGCAGGGAAAGAAAGCGCTCGTCATCGGCATTGCCAACGAGTACTCGATCGCCTGGGGTTGCGCCAAGGCGTTCCGTGAACTCGGTGCCGATGTAGCCGTCACCCACCTGAACGAAGAGGTGCGTCCGTACGACCTGCAGGGCGGGCTGCTGAACTGCACTGCCGAGGGCTTCGCCAAGGCGATGGACATCTCCTGCCATTCGTTCGTACGCATGGCCCGGCTGGCGGCGCCGCTGATGGACGACGGCGGCACGCTGTTCGCGATGAGCTACCACGGCGCACAGAAGGTCGTTGCGAATTACGACGTGATGGGGCCGATAAAGGCTGCGCTCGAAGCGGCGTGCCGCTACCTGGCCTTTGAGCTGGGTCCGCGCAGGATTCGCGTGCACCCGATGTCGCCCGGGCCACTGAAGACGCGCGCGGCCGGCGGCCTTAGGGACTTCGATCTGCTGCTGAACGAGGCCGTCGAGCGCGCGCCGGTGGGCGAACTGGTCGATATCATGGATGTCGGCTTCACCTGTGCGTATCTCGCCACGCCCTACGCGCGGCGGCTCACCGGGCAGACGGTCTACGTGGACGGCGGCGTGAGTATCATGGCCTGACCCTTGTCATCACTCTCCGAGGAGACGCGTTCATGGCCAGCCTCTGGCTCACCAACCTGCCCGCCGACGTCACCGACGACGAGATCGCCGGCTGGCTGGAGAAATACGGTTTCCCTCGCTGCGACGAGATCATGCGGGTGCCGGGCGACGGCTCGCGGCCGGGAGCGGTGATCACGTTCGGCGACCTCGACGAAGAAACCCTGCGCCGCCTGCAGCCGCGCATCGACGGCGTCTTCGTCCGCGACAAGACGATTCGCGCCCAGGTGGCGCCGCCGCCGCGCCCTGAACCCTGACAGGAAGCCGCCATGGGCCTGTTCGATCGCCTGTTCGGCCGGCAGCCGGCAACTGCCAGCGATCCACTCCTCGGCAAGGCGCTCGACCGCACCGTCGAGGTGGTCGAGCCCAAACTCGCCGTGGTGCGCGACTGGCGCAGCCGGCTGACGCCCGGCGTGGCCGCGGCGATCGAAGTCGCGCGCGCCGGCGCGCAGCACCTGCAGCAGGTGCACGACCTGTCTGCCGCGAACTGGAGCTCGGATCCCCTGCTGCGCGCGGCGTTTGCCAATGCCGACAGCATCACCCAGGTGCTCGCCCGCATGCGCGAGTTGCAGCGTTTCATGCGCGCGCCCGGCGTCGGCAGCGAGGCCTACGCGGTGCTCGGCATGGCCTTTGCCACGCGCAAGGTGCTCGGCGCGGCGCTTCAAGGCGATCAGGTTCGTCATGAGGTCGAGCAGACGCAGGCCAACTTCGGTGACTATCGCATCCGCATCGTCGCCGCCAGCGCCGACGAACTGCGGCAGGCGGCTGGCGTGCAGATCTTCAACGAACTGCTGCTGGCTGCTACCCGCGAACTGGCAAGTGCCGACGAGCGCCGCACGGACCTGAACGTCGAACGCGCGATGTTGCAGGCGCGGCTGCGCATGTTGGAGCAAAACGAAGGCGCACTGCTCGCGGATGAAGGCGAAGACCGCAAAGAGGCCGCGGACCCGCTGGCCGAGCGCGCCGACCTGCGGCGGCGGCTCGACGAGATGAATGCCGCGATGGCCCAGTACGGTGGCGGCACCGAAGGGCTGGACCGGCAACTGGACATCGTGCGCGACACGCTGCTGTCGGCGCGCGAGCAGGTTCGCATTGGACCTCACAGGCTGCGCGTCGATGCGATGAACAACGTGCTTGACGATGCGGATGCGGGCGGCACGCCAATCGAATTCGTCTATGTGCAGGCACCCAGGATGAGCCGCGCGTTTGCCCTCGTCCGCGTGCAGCGGGCCGATGTTCCGGCCGGCGGCCTGTCGATCGCGGCGGTCGAACGGACGCTTTGAATCAGCGGCTCGGCTCCGGCTCGATCGGCAAGAGCTGATGCCGCAGCGGTTCGCTCGCGCCGTGCTGCGTGCACTCGGCTGGCGCGTCGAGTTCGCCGACCCCCCCGGGCCGCGCGGCATCATCATCGTCTATCCGCACACCTCGAACTGGGACTTCGTGATCGGCCTGCTCGCCAAGTGGGCGATCGGGCTGCCGCTTCGCTTCGTCGGCAAGGAGTCGCTGTTTCGCGGCTTCACCGGCGCCACGCTGGGCCGACTGATGCGCCTGTGGGGTGGCCGCCCGGTCGACCGCCACCGGGCCAGCGGCGCAGTGGAGCAGCTCGCCCAAATGATGCGTAGCGAGCCGTGGTTCTGGCTGGCGCTGTCGCCCGAGGGCACGCGCAGGTTCCAGGGCCACCTGCGCTCGGGCTTTTACCACCTCGCGCTGGCAATGCAGGTACCGGTAGGGTTGGCCTTCATCGACTATGGCCGCAAGTCGATCGGCGTGCGTGACTACGTGCGCATGAGCGGCGATGTCGCTGCCGACCTGCAGATGCTGCGCAGCTTCTACGCTGACAAGCCGGGCCTGCATCCGCAGCAGGCCAGCACGATTGCCTTTCGCAGCGCGGCCGGCAAGGAAGACAAGGAATGAAGCGAGCGTGGCGCTGCGCTGCTCTGCGCTGCGGCGCTGCCGGCGTTGGCGCAGGACTACGAGCGTGAGGCGCGCTGGCGGGCCGAGGTGGTGCCGAACATCGTCGTCGGCGATGCCGTCGACTTGCGAACGGCCGACGGCCGCGCCCTCGTTGGGTCGCGCTCGGTCTCGGCGACGAGCACAGCCGCCGCTTCGCCGAGAGCAGACCAGTGCCGGTCCTCGACGTGCAGGGCGATGCCGATCTGCCCGCCGCGCTGAAGCAAGCGGCGGCCCGCAAGCGCGTCGCCGAATCGACGGCCGGTGGGCGGCAACTGACGATCCCCGGTGCCGATCACTTCGATGCCCGGCGGCACGACGAACTGGTCGGTGCGATCGCCGCCTTTGCGGCACGCCCTATGTGAAAACGGCGGCGCATCGCGCCGCCGTTCTGCGCACCGGGCTGCCGCAGGAAGGCAGCGCCGGCCGGTGGCGTCAGGCCAGCATGTCGGACCAGACGGTCTGCGCCCAGCCCCACGCGTATTGCCCTTCGAGGGCCCACTGCGCGCGGTCCTGGCCGGACACGCCGCTGGCGCCGGTGACGACTTCCATCGTCTTCTTCTCCGGCACCCAGCGGTGCACGCTCGCCACGTGGATTGCGTTCTTGTCGTCGATGTAGCTGTAGCAGGTATTTGCCATCATCGGCGGGATCGGTGCGCGGGCGTTCATCAGTTCGACGATCGCCGCCGCTGCTGCCTTGCCGTGCTGGTTGGCCATGTGGCCGGACTTCGGCATCGCCGGCGCCGGCTGGGTTGCGTCGCCGATCACGTGCACGTTCTTCACCTTGATCGACTCGGTGCTGACCCAGTCGACCTCGCACCAGCGGTTGTTCGCCGTGATGAGTCCCGCATCGCGGGCGATGTTCCCCGCACGCTGCGGCGGTATCAGGTTCAGCACGTCGCCCTTGACCGAGTCGCCAAGGTTGGAAACGAACGCCCGGCCCTTCACATCGACTTCTGCGACCGCCATATTGGCCTGGTAGTCGACGATGCCTGCGTAGTCCTCCTTCCACACGCGGGTGAACAGCGGTCCCTTGGAGGTCACCTGCGGGTTGGCGTCGAGGATGATCAGCTTCGACTTCGGCTTGCGGGTCTTGATGTAGTGCGCGATCTGGCAGGCGCGCTCGTAGGGTCCCGGCGGGCAGCGATAAGGCGCCAGCGGGATGCTCATCACCACCACGCCGCCATCGGGCATCGCCTCCAGCTGCGAGCGCAGCAGCAGCGTCTGCGGGCCGGCCTTCCATGCATGCGGAATCGTCTCGGTGGCAGCGGCGTTCATCCCCTTGACCTGCTCGTACATGAATTCGATGCCGGGCGAAACCACCGCGCGGTCGAACGCGACAGTGCCGCCCGAAGCCAGCCGCACCTGCTGCTTGTCGGCATCGATCGCCGTGACGGTGTCGTGCACGACGGTCACCCCGTGCCGGCGCAGGCCGTCGTAGCTCATCGTCAGTTCATCGAGCTTCTTGCTGCCACCGATCACCAGGTTCGAGATCGGGCAGGAGATGAAGGTCTTGTTCGGCTCGACCAGCGTCACGTCGATGGTCCCCTCGGACCACAGTCGCAGGTACTTGGCCGCGGTCGCGCCGCCCCAGCCGCCGCCGACCACCACCACCTTGGGCTTCGAGGCACCCGCGGTCGCGCAGGCACCGAGCGTGCCGACCGCCGCCCCGGCCGCGGTGAGTTTGAGCAGGTCACGGCGGGTGAAGTTTCTCGTCGTCATCTCAGGTCTCCTACTCAGCGTGCCGCCGGCTGACGCGCGAAGTGATCGGCGATGGCGTTGATCTGCGCATCGGTGTAGCCCTTGGCGATCTGGTGCATCAGCGTGGCCGGACGCTTACCGTCACGGAAGGCGCGCATCTGCTCCGCGATGTATTCGCTCTTCTGCCCGGCCAGGCTCGGCATCGCGCCCTTGGCGACGCCGTTGGTGCCGTGGCAGTTGGCGCAATTGGCAGCCAGATAGCGGTCCGCGTTGGGATCCCCCTGTGCCAGTGCGGTTGCGCAACCCAGCGTCGATACCGCCGCCAAGCTGGCGGCGGCCGTAACGACAAAGAGCCGACTTGTCATTGATGCCTCCTAAGAATCTGGCGTCGACAAACAAAAAAAACCCGCAGATCGATGCTGCGGGCGGAAGATTGGTTGGGCGGTTCGTGGCCTTCAGAACGAATCGCCTATTAGTGTAGGCCCTGAAAAAGCTGCTAGGCAGTCACTCCGAAAGCACCGTCTCGTCCTGCGGCGCCGGCGGCGCCGCACCGCTTGGCTCGCCGGGGAACTCGAGCACGATCTGCCCCGCGTCGTCCACGTCGACGCTGACCTTGCCGCCGCCGACCAGGCGGCCGAACAGCAGTTCGTCGGCCAGCGCCTTGCGAATGGTGTCCTGGATCAGACGCGCCATCGGCCGCGCGCCCATCACCGGGTCGAAGCCCTTCTTCGCCAGGTGCGCGCGCAGCGCCGAGGAGAACGTGATCTCGACCTTCTTCTCGTGCAGCTGGTCCTCGAGCGCCATCAGGAACTTGTCGACCACGCGCAGGATGATCTCCTCGTCCAGCGCACGGAAGCTGATGATCGCGTCGAGCCGGTTGCGGAACTCGGGCGTGAACATCCGCTTGATGTCGGCCATCTCGTCGCCGGCCTCGCGCGCGTTCGTGAAGCCGATCGAGCGGCGCTGCAGCGTCTCGGCGCCGGCGTTGGTGGTCATCACGATGATCACGTTGCGGAAGTCCGCCTTGCGACCGTTGTTGTCGGTCAGCGTGCCGTGATCCATCACCTGCAGCAGGATGTTGAAGATGTCCGGATGCGCTTTCTCGATCTCGTCGAGCAGCAGCACGGCATGCGGCTTCTTGCTGATCGCCTCGGTGAGCAGGCCGCCCTGGTCGAAGCCGACATACCCCGGCGGCGCGCCGATCAGCCGGCTCACCGCATGCCGCTCCATGTACTCCGACATGTCGAAGCGGATCAGCTCGATGCCCATGGTGAAGGCCAGCTGCTTGGCCACCTCGGTCTTGCCGACCCCGGTCGGCCCGGAGAACAGGAATGCGCCGATCGGCTTGTCCGGCTTGCCCAGACCGGAGCGCGCCATCTTGATCGCCGCCGACAGCGCCTCGATCGCTGGATCCTGGCCGAACACGACGTTCTTCAGGTTGCGATCGAGGTTCTTCAGCTGCGTGCGGTCATCGGAGGACACCGTTTGCGGCGGAATGCGGGCGATCTTGGCGATGATGTCCTCGACCTCGTTCTTGCCGATCGTCTTCTTGCGCTTGGACACCGGCAGGATGCGCTGCGCAGCACCCGCCTCGTCGATCACGTCGATCGCCTTGTCGGGCAGATGGCGGTCGTTGATGAAGCGTGCAGACAGCTCGGCGGCCGCCTGGATGGCACTGGACGAGTAGCGCACGCCGTGGTGCTCCTCGAAGCGCGACTTCAGGCCCTTGAGGATCTCGATCGTCTGCTGCACCGTCGGTTCGGTGACGTCGATCTTCTGGAAGCGGCGCGACAGCGCGTGGTCCTTCTCGAAGATGCCGCGGTACTCGTTGTAAGTGGTCGCGCCGATGCACTTCAGCTGACCATTGGCCAGCGCCGGCTTCAGGAGGTTCGACGCATCGAGCGTGCCGCCGGAGGCGGAGCCGGCACCGATCAGCGTGTGGATCTCGTCGATGAACAGGATTGCGTGCGGGTTCGACTTCAGTTGCTTGAGCACCGCCTTCAGCCGCTGCTCGAAGTCGCCGCGGTACTTGGTGCCGGCTAGCAGCGCACCCATGTCGAGCGAGTAGACGCTGGACTGCTCGAGGATCTCCGGCACGTCGCCCTTGACCACGCGCCAGGCCAGGCCTTCGGCGATCGCCGTCTTGCCGACGCCCGCCTCGCCGACCAGCAGCGGGTTGTTCTTGCGCCGGCGGCAGAGCACCTGGATCACCCGCTCCACCTCGGGCTCGCGGCCGATCAGCGGGTCGATCTTGCCATCCTTGGCCATCTGGTTGAGGTTGACCGTGTACTGCTCGAGCGGCGAGGCCTGCGCCTCGCGGCCTTCTGCCTGCTCCTCTTCCTTCTCGCCTTCCTTGGACTTGGCCTTCTCCTCGCCTTGCGGCGACTTGGTGATGCCGTGCGAGATGAAGTTGACCACGTCCAGCCTTGTGACGCCCTGCTGGTGCAGGTAGTACACCGCGTGCGAGTCCTTCTCGCCGAAGATCGCCACCAGCACATTGGCGCCAGTGACTTCCTTCTTGCCGTTGCTGGTCGACTGCACGTGCATGATCGCGCGCTGGATCACGCGCTGGAACCCGAGGGTCGGCTGCGTGTCCGCCTCCGAATTGGGCGGCAGCGTGGGCGTGTTGTCGGCGATGAAGTTCTGCAGGCTCTTGCGCAGGTCCTCGATGTTGCAGGCGCAGGCGCGCAGCACTTCGGCGGCGGAGGGGTTGTCCAGCAGCGCCAGCAGCAGGTGCTCGACCGTGATGAATTCGTGTCGCGCCTGCCGGGCCTCGACAAAGGCCATGTGCAAGCTGACTTCCAGTTCCTGCGCGATCATGCTTCCTCCATCACGCACTGCAGCGGGTGCTGGTGCTGCCGTGAATAGCTGCAAACCTGCTCGACCTTCGACGCGGCCACGTCGCGCGGATAGACACCGCACACTCCGCGACCTTCATGGTGCACCTTGAGCATGATCTGGGTTGCCTGCTCCCTGCCCTTGCCGAAGAACTTCTGCAGCACGCCCACCACGAACTCCATCGGCGTGAAATCGTCATTGAGCAGCACAACCTGGAACATCGGCGGCGGTTTGACCCGGGAAGCCTGCTTCTCGGTGACCGCGCCTTCGTCGAACCGCTCGCTCATATCCGCATTCTAGACAGCGCTCCGTCGATACTGCAGCATTCAGCAGCGCTTCAATCATAAGTGAACTCGACGCTGCGCCCGCAACCGTATCGGTGAAGACCGCGCTTTGGACGTTCGGTTCCTGCCGTCATTGATAGCGCCGCGCCGCCCCGACAGTAGCGCCCGGCCGCTGAACGGCGGCTGCCAGCCCCGGAAAAGGACGGCCTCTCGGCGTGGACGTTCACCCACACTGCCGACCCGCCGGATCCGGCGGGCCCTTGACGTGCACCGGTCTTGTTGGAATATTGCGGAATTCGCCCGGGAGCAGGGAGTCCGGCGAGAGGGGCGGATCGCGGCGCCAGCGCAGCAGCGGAGGTGGCGACGCGGGGAGAGGAGTCGAAACCGGCACCGCCACATCGAGGGCGGTCAGGCAGGACACCTCAAAGTGACGTTGCAGGGAAGGAAAGTAAAAATGGCTACAGGCACTGTGAAATGGTTCAACGACGCCAAGGGGTTCGGCTTCATCACGCCGGATGACGGGGGCGAAGATCTCTTCGCCCATTTCTCCGCCATCCAGATGAACGGCTTCAAGACCCTGAAGGAGGGTCAGAAGGTCGTGTTCGAAGTGGTCACCGGCCCGAAGGGCAAGCAAGCGTCGAACATCACCCAGGGCAGCTGACACGCTTCCCCGGCCCAAGAAAAAAACCCCGCGCAGGCGGGGTTTTTTTCTTGGCCGCGCGCGCGGCGCGAGCCGCAACACGACTCACATCTGGTTGATCATCGCCTGGCCGAAGCCCGAGCAGGAAACCTGGGTGGCGCCAGGCAGAAGCCGCGCGAAGTCATAGGTGACGGTCTTCGCCAGGATCGCCTTCTCCATCGAGGTGACGACCAGGTCCGCCGCCTCGGTCCAGCCCATGTGCCGCAGCATCATCTCCGCCGACAGGATCTCGGAGCCCGGATTCACATAGTCCTTGCCGGCGTACTTCGGCGCCGTGCCGTGAGTGGCCTCGAACATCGCCACCGAGTCCGACAGGTTGGCGCCCGGCGCGATGCCGATGCCGCCGACCTGCGCCGCCAGAGCGTCCGAGATGTAATCGCCGTTCAGGTTCATCGTCGCAATGACGTCATACTCGGCCGGCCGCAGCAGGATCTGTTGCAGGAAAGCGTCAGCGATCACGTCCTTGAGCACGATATCGCCGTGCGCCGCCTTGATCTTCATCCATGGGCCGCCATCGAGCAGTTCGGCGCCGAATTCCTTCTGCGCCAGCCCGTAGCCCCACCTGGCGAAGGCGCCCTCGGTGAACTTCATGATGTTGCCCTTGTGCACGAAGGTCAGGCTCTTTCGCTTGTTGTCCAGGCAGTACTGGATCGCCTTGCGCACCAGCCGCTCGGTGCCCTCGCGCGAGATCGGCTTGATGCCGATGCCCGAGGTGGCCGGGAAGCGGATCTTCTTGACCCCCATCTCCTTCTGCAGGAACTCGATGAGCTTCTTCGCCTTTTCGCTTTCCGCTTCGTACTCGATGCCGGCGTAGATGTCCTCCGAGTTCTCGCGGAAGATCACCATATCGGTCTTCTCCGGTTCCTTCACCGGGCTGGGCACGCCCTTGAAATAGCGCACCGGGCGCAGGCAGACGTACAGGTCGAGTTCCTGCCGCAGCGCGACGTTGATGGAGCGGATGCCGCCGCCGACCGGCGTGGTCAGCGGTCCCTTGATCGACACCACGTATTCGCGCAGCGCCGCCAGCGTCTCCTCCGGCAGCCAGACGTCCGGACCGTAGACGCGCGTCGACTTCTCGCCGGCGAAAAGCTCCATCCAGACGATCTTGCGCCGGCCGCCGTAGGCCTTGGCAACGGCGGCGTCGACCACCTTGATCATCACCGGGGTGATGTCGATGCCGGTGCCGTCGCCCTCGATGTAGGGCACGATCGGCTGGTCGGGCACGTTCAGCGAGAAGTCCTTGTTGACGGTGATTTTCTGCCCCTGGCTGGGCACCTTGATGTGCTGGTACATGACGTCCCCTCGTTGTTGAATCGTCGTTCTCGCGCTGCCGGTAGCCCCCCTCCTGGCGCCACTCGCGCACCGACGCGGCAGTTTACTCGCCCACCAACCGCGAGCCGGCGCACAGCGCACCCGGTTGCGATAGGTCATGACCGGCCGCGCAAAGTGGTAAAAAGCCGCCCGAACCGCTTCCTGCTTTCGCAATTACCTCGCTGACGCACATGCCGATTCGCCTGCTGACGAAGTTGCTGATCCTGCTCGCCGTGGCGGCCGGCCCGGCCGCGGCCAGGGCGCAGGCACCGACACTGCCAACGGCGCAACTGACCGCCGGCATCCACCTGATCACCGCCGAGGTTGCCGATCAGGACCCCGCCCGGATGCGCGGTCTCATGTTCCGCAAGAGCCTGCCCCCCAATCACGGCATGCTGTTCATCTTCGACAAGAAGGCCGTGCACTGCATGTGGATGCGCAATACGCTGATCCCGCTGTCGGTGGCCTTCATCGAGGATGACGGCACGATCGTCAACGTTCTCGACATGCAGCCGCACGACGAACGCAGCCACTGTGCAAAGCAACCGGTCCGCTATGCGCTGGAGATGACGCAGGGCTGGTTCGAGAAGAAGGGCATCGGCCCGGGCGCGAAGCTCGGCCGCCTGCCGCCCGGCCAGCAGCAGAAATGAAGAAAGCCGGCGTTGCCGCCGGCTTCTCCCCCGCGCTGGAGCCGCCCGCTCAGGCGAAGTTCTTCGCCGCGAAATCCCAGTTGGCGAGCGAGTTCAGGAACGTCTCGACGAACTTCGGCCGCGCGTTGCGGTAGTCGATGTAGTAGGCGTG
Source organism: uncultured Burkholderiaceae bacterium (assembly GCA_964610575.1). Classification (GTDB taxonomy): domain Bacteria; phylum Pseudomonadota; class Gammaproteobacteria; order Burkholderiales; family Burkholderiaceae_F; genus JADJWR01. Next base: position 21,600 of record CAZSYX010000013.1, on the reverse strand, counting down.
TTCCCACACGTCGATCGTCAGCAGCGCCTTGTCGTCCGTGGTCAGCGGCGTCGCCGCGTTGCTGGTGTTGACGATATCGACGGTTCCATCGCGCTTCTTCACCAGCCAGGTCCAGCCGGAGCCGAAGTTGCCGACGGCGCTCTTCGTGAACGCCTCCTTGAACGCGGCAACCGAGCCCCACTTCGCGGCAATCGCCGCCGCCAGCGATCCCGTGGGTTCGCCACCGCCGCCGGGCTTCATGCTGTTCCAGAAGAACGTGTGGTTCCAGACCTGCGCGGCGTTGTTGAACACGCCGCCCGAGGACTTGCGAACGATTTCTTCCAGCCCCAGCGACGCAGACTCGGTGCCCTTGATCAGGTTGTTCAGGTTGGTCACGTAGGCCTGGTGATGCTTGCCGTAGTGATACTCGAAGGTCTCCTTCGAGATGTGCGGAGCCAGTGCATCCATCGCATACGGCAGCGGCGGCAGCGTGTGTTCCATCAGCGATCCTCCTTCAGGCAGTTGGATCTGGATTCTAGCGAGGCGAGCCCGCACCGCGGCGTGCTTCACCCTGCGCTGCGCGGGGGCGACCCCTCGTCGGCACCGGCATCGGCATGCACCACACGGGTGCTGGCGCTGCCGCGCGCGAAGCGCAGTCGCAGCAGGTCGCCGGCAGCCAGCTTCGCCGCATCAACGACAGCGCGCCCCTGGGCATCGGTCGCAAGCGTATAGCCGCGCGCCAGCACGGCATGCGGGTCGAGCGCCTGCAGCCTGGCAGCGATTGTCTGCAGGCGAGCCTGCCGCTCGTGCAGAAGATGACGCGCGCCGACGGCGAGCGCCGATGCTCGACGCTGCAGCAGATGTTCCCTGGACTCGATGCGGGGCGCGGCGCGTTGCACGCGAGCAGTCAGTTCCTCGCCGCACCGGCGCAGTGCGACGACGTGGCGGGACAGCGCATGCCCGGCGCGCAACGCCAGCGCGTGCACCCTCGCGGCGAGCGCCTGCAGCGGCGCGCGCGGGCCGGCGAGCGCACGCTGGCAGTAGTCGAGACGCTGCTGCACCTGCTGCAGCCGGCCACGGGCGAGGCGCCGCAGCTGCGCCACCCGCTCCTCGACCGCCTGCAGCAGCGCCGCGCGATCAGGCGCGGCCATTTCCGCCGCGGCGGTCGGCGTCGGTGCGCGCAGGTCGGCGGCGAAATCGGCGATCGTGACATCCGACTCATGGCCCACGCCGACGATCACCGGCACGGCACAGGCGCGGATGGCCCGCGCCACCGCTTCCTCGTTGAAGGCCCACAGGTCCTCGATCGAGCCGCCGCCGCGAACCAGCAGCACGACGTCGACCTCGCCCCGGCGCGACACCGACTCCAGCATCGCGGCGATGCGGCTGCCGGCGCCCTCGCCCTGCACGGGCACCGGGTAGACGATCACCGCCACCTGCGGCGAACGGCGCGCGAGCGTCGTCAGCACGTCGCGCAGCGCCGCGGCCTGCAGCGATGTCACCACGCCGATCGCGCGCGGGAACGCGGGCAGCGGCCGCTTGGCGCCGAACAGGCCCTCGGCCTGCAGTCTGTTCTTCAGCTGCAGAAAGCGCTCGTACAGCCGGCCGAGCCCCGCGCGCTGCACTGCTTCGACGGTGAGCTGATACTCGCCACGCGGCTCGTACAGACCGACCTGCGCCAGCACCTCGACCTCGTCGCCGTCGCGCGGCATGAAGTCGACAAGCTGGTTGCGGCCACGGAACATTGCGCAGCGCACCTGCGCCCGATCGTCCTTCAGCGTGAAGTACCAGTGGCCGCTGGCGGCACGAGTGAAGTTGGCAGTCTCGCCGCGAACCCGCACCAGCCGGAAGTTGCGGGCAAGAAGGTCAGCAACCGCGCGGTTAAGCAGCGAAACCGTGACGCTTTCCCGCGCCAATCCTAGGCTTTCGTCTACCGATCCAGATTCCATGCGGGTTTCCGGGCCATATCTGTCCACATTGCCGCGCGGCGCCTTGCGCGGAGCCCTGTGCGCCCGGCAGTCACCGAGGATCTCGATATAAGTTATTGATTTATATCTATCTTTCGGATTGCCTACGAATAGGGCAAGCCAGCAAGGCCTAATGAGGATGCGGGTCTTCCGCGACTGGCGCAACGTTGTTCACAATCTTTTCCACAGTCAACGTGCGGGCGCAGGCGGCGCGGCCAACCCACTACACTGCCGCCTTACCCTGTCCCCGACGTCCATTCCCCACATCACGTGTTTGCGATCGTACAAGCCATCGGCTGGCCGATCTGGCCGCTGATCATCGCCTCCATCGTCGCTCTGGCGCTGATCATCGAGCGCGGCGTTGCCCTGCGGCGGGCGAAGATCCTGCCCGCCACCCTGCTCAAGGACGTGCTGGCGCTGAATTCCCGCCGGCAGATCACGCCGGAGGTCGTTGTCCGCCTGGAAGCCAGCTCGCCGCTTGGCCGCGTTCTGGCGGCAGGGCTGCGCAACGTGCGCGCACCGCGAGCGATCGCCGGCGCCGCAGTGGCCAACGTGGGCGGGCACGTTGCGCATGATCTATCCCGTTACCTGTCGTTGCTCGGCTCGATCGGCTCGATCGCCCCGCTGCTCGGACTGCTCGGCACGGTGATCGGCATGATCGAGATCTTCGCCTCGCAGCAGGCCGGCTCGAACCCTCAGCAACTGGCGCACGGCATCTCGATTGCGCTGTATTGCACCGCCTTCGGCATCATCGTCGCCGTGCCGGCGGTGATGTTCTACCGCCACTACAAGTCGCGCATCGAGGAATACCTGGTCGCGATGGAAGACCAGGCGCAGCAGCTGCTTGAGGTGCTGTTCGCCGACCGCTACGACGCCGCGCCAAGATGAGATTCCGCCGACCGCTCGACGAGGAACCGGAGCTGAACCTGGTTCCCCTGATCGATGTGATGCTGATCGTGCTGATCTTCCTGGCGGTCACCACCACCTACTCGCGCTACAGCGAGCTGCGACTGCAGTTGCCGAGCGCGCAGGCCAGCCCGACCGACACGCGGGTCAACGAGATCGTGGTCGGCGTCAGCGCCGATGGCCGCTTCGCGCTCGACCGGACCGTGCTGCCGAACACCGCGCCAGAGTCGGTGGCGCAGGCGCTGACGCAGGCAGCGCAGGGACTCAGCGAGCCATTGGTGGTCATCCATGCAGACGCGCAGGCGCCGCACCAAGCGGTCGTCAACGTGATGGAAGCGGCCCGGCTGGCCAAGCTCTCGCGCATCAGCTTCGTCACTGAGCGCACGAGTCCCGCCGCCCGTTGAGGCGTTGCCGGCGGCAATGACCACGCGAGCACGTCTCGAGTTCGCCCTGACTCGGGCGTGGACGAACCGCGGCCCGCTGGCCTGTGCCCTGCTGCCTCTGTCGTGGCTCTATTCGGCGGGCCATGCCATCCACGGTAGCTTGTACCGCAGCGGCGTGCTGAAGTCCTGGCGGGTCGGGCTGCCGGTCGTCGTGGTCGGCAACCTGTACGCGGGAGGCACCGGCAAGACACCGCTGGTCATCGAGCTGGTGCGCGAGTTGAAGGCGCGCGGCTGGCGCCCCGGCGTGATCTCACGGGGCTATGGCCGCAGGACCGCCGAGGTGCGGCCGGTCGAAGCGGGCGCGCGTGCCAGCGAAGTAGGCGACGAGCCGCTGCTCATTGCGCAGGCCGCCGCGGTGCCGGTAGTGGTTGGCGCCGATCGGGTCGCTGCGGCGCGTGTACTGCACTCGCTGCATCCGAAGTGCGACGTGATCGTCTGCGACGACGGCCTGCAGCACCCCCGCCTTGCGAGAGATGTCGAGATCGCCGTGCTGCACTTTCGTGGCATCGGCAACGGCTGGCTGCTGCCAGCGGGACCGCTGCGTGATCCGCCGGAACGGCTGAAGAGCGTCGATGCAGTGGTGCTCAACGGCGACGTGCCGCCGCTGCGCATCCACGGGCAGGTGTTCTCAATGAACGCCGAGCTCGACGAGGTCTATTCGCTTGCCGATCCAAGCCGGCGCGCGCCTCTGGCAGCGCTGGTCGAGGAGCAGCAGCGCAAGGGCACGCACATCGTCGCCGCGGCCGGCATCGCCACGCCGGACAGGTTCTTCGGCATGCTGCGCGCCGCCGGGCTGACGATCGACGAATTGCCCCTGCCCGATCACCACGACTTCGCCGTCAGTCCCTTCTTCGGCCGCGAGTACGATGTCGCGCTGGTCACGGAGAAGGACGCCGTAAAATGCCGCGCCAGCGCCGCAATGAAGACCGATGGACGGCTCTGCGCGGTCAGCCTGCGCACCCGCATCGAACCGGCGCTGGTCGACCTGATTGAAGCGAAGATCAAGCCCAAGTCGAAATCCGACGAGCGCGCCACCGATGGACCATCGCCTGCTTGAAATCCTGGTCTGCCCGGTCACCAAGGGCCGGCTCGAATACGACCGCGAGCATCAGGAACTGATCTCGCGCGCGGCCGGGCTCGCCTACCCGATCCGCGACGGCATCGCCGTGCTGCTCGAAAGCGAAGCACGCCGGCTCGACGAGCCTGCCTCCACCACGAACGACGGCTGATCCCCTCGCATGGGGGACTTCGTCGTCATCGTCCCGGCGCGGCTCGCCTCGACCCGGCTACCGCGCAAGCCGCTCGCCGACCTTGCCGGCGAACCGATGGTGGTTCGCGTTGCCCGCCGCGCCTCGGCAAGCGGCGCTTCGCGCGTGGTGGTCGCCACCGACAGCGACGAGGTGCTGGCCGCCTGCAGGCACTTCGACGTCGCTGCCGTGCTGACGCGCGCCGACCATCCGACCGGCACGGACCGGCTCGCCGAGGCGGCCGACGCGCTGCAACTCACCGACGAGACGATCGTCGCCAACGTGCAGGGCGACGAACCACTGCTGCCGCCCGAAGTGGTCAGCCGTGTCGCCGGCCTGCTTGCGCAGCGGCAGGACTGCGCGATGGCCACCGCCGCGCACCCGCTGGCCGATGCCGCCGAATTCTTCAACCCGAACGTAGTCAAGGTGGTCACCGACACCACCGGCCGCGCGCTGCTGTTCTCGCGTGCGCCGATTCCGTGGGCACGCGACGCTTTCGCCGCTACGCGCGATCGACTGCCCGGAGCCTTTCCCGCTTGGCGGCACGTCGGCCTGTACGCGTACCGCGCCGGATTTCTGCGCCGCTTCCCCACCCTGCCCAGGGCGCCGATCGAGGAGCAGGAGAACCTCGAGCAGTTGCGGGCCCTGTGGCACGGCTTCGGCATCGCGGTGTTGCCGCTGGCCGAGAGGCTCCCGCCCGGCGTCGACACGCCGGAAGACCTGGAAAAAGTTCGCGCGCTGCTCGCCGGCGGCTAGACTCGCCGCCATCCTTTCACGGCAGGAGTTCCGAATGAAGCAGCTGGGCATCGTGCTGGCGCTTGCCGTCGCGCTGCTGGCCACGCCAGTGGCCGGCAAGACGTTGCGCTGGGCCTCGCAGGGCGACCCGCAGACGGCCGACCCGTACTCGCAGAACGAGGGCCTCACCAACATGTTCTCGCAGTCGGTGCACGACACGCTGGTGATGCGCGACAACGCGCTGCGGCTGGTGCCGGGGCTGGCGGTCAGCTGGCAGCAGGTCAATGCCACGACCTGGCGTTTCAGCCTGCGCAAGGGCGTCACCTTCCACGACGGCTCGCCGTTCACCGCCGACGATGTGGTCTTCTCCTACGAGCGCGCTCAGCATCCGAACTCGCAGCTGCGCCAGTACGCGGTGCCGGTCGGCAAGCCGCGCAAGATCGACGAGTACACGGTCGAGTTCGTGCAGGACAAGCCGAACCCGGTGACGCTGGAGCACACCACCACCATCTACATCATGAGCAAGGCGTGGGCGGTGAAGAACAAGGTCGAGCGGCCGCTGGACTTCAAGGGCAAGGAGGAAACCTTCGCCTCACGCAATGCCAACGGCACCGGCGCCTGGATGCTCGTTTCGCGGGAACCGGGCGTGAAGACGGTGCTGAAGCGCAACCCGGACTGGTGGGGTGCCAAGGAGGGTCGCGCTCCCGGCAATGTCACCGAGGTCGTCTACACGCAGGTGAGCGCCGATGCAACGCGCACCGCCGCGCTGCTGTCCGGTCAGATCGACTTCGTGCTCGACCCGCCGCCGCAGGACCTGGCTCGGCTGGAAGCAAGCAAGGAAACGAAGGTCGTGCGCGGCCAGGAGAACCGCATCGTCTTCTTCGGCTTCGACCAGCATCGCGACGAGTTGCTGTACTCGAACGTCAAGGGCAAGAATCCGTTCAAGGACTCGCGGGTGCGCCGGGCCGTCTACCAGGCGATCGACATCGACGCGCTGCGCACACGGACGATGCGTGGCTCGGCGCTGCCCACCGGCGGCATCACGCCGTCCACCCTGCCCTCGTCTGCGGAAATCGAGCAGCGGCTGCCTTACGACCCCAGCAAGGCGCGGCAACTGCTCGCCGAGGCCGGCTACCCGAACGGCTTCGAGGTCACGCTTGACTGCCCGAACAACCGCTACGTCAACGACGAGGAGATCTGCATCGCGGTGGCGGCCATGCTCACCCGTGTCGGCGTCCAGACCAGGGTGACCGCGATGCCGCGCGCCACCTACTTCCCGAAGCTTGAGAAGCACGACACCAGCTTCTTCATGCTTGGATGGGGCGGCGCCATCACCGACGCGCAGACGACGCTGTCGCCGGTTCTGCGCTCGCCGGACGAGAAGACGGGCAACGGCAGCTTCAACTACGGCCGCTACGCCAACCCGAAGCTCGACGCGCTGATCGACGCCGCCGCCGTCGAGATGAACGGCGACAAGCGCAAGCAGATCATCTGGGACGCGCTGAAGGAGCACAACGCACAGGTCCACCACGTGCCCCTGCACCGCCAGATGATCCCGTGGGCGATGCGCAGCAATGTCACCGTCGCGCATCGGGCTGACAATGTGCTCAACATGGAATCGGTGAGGTTTGACTGATCCCAAATCGCCGCAGGTGCCCGCCTTCTAGACTCTGCGCTGCGAACCGAACGGAAAGAGGAGAACGAAGATGGCCCGCGCCAAGTCCGCCCCCCGCAACGCCTTCTACGCCCAGTCCGGCGGAGTGACGTCGGTCATCAACGCCAGCGCCGCCGGCGTGATCGAGGCGGCCCGCCGGCACAAGGACCGCATCGGCAAGGTCTTCGCCGGGCGCAACGGCATCCTCGGCGCGCTGAACGAGGATCTCATCGACACCAGTCGCGAGTCGCCGGCAGCGATCGCGGCTCTGAAGCACACCCCGGGCGGCGCCTTCGGCTCGTGCCGCTACAAGCTGAAGAGTCTGGAGCAGGACCGCGCACAGTACGAGCGGCTGATCGAAGTCTTCAAGGCGCATGACATCGGTTATTTCTTCTACAACGGCGGCGGTGACTCCGCCGACACCTGCCTGAAGGTGTCGCAGCTTTCGGCGACGATGGGCTATCCGCTGCAGGCGATCCACGTGCCGAAAACGATCGACAACGACCTGCCGATCACCGACAACTGCCCGGGCTTCGGCTCGGTGGCCAAGTACGTTGCGGTGTCGACGCGCGAGGCGAGCATGGACGTCGCCTCGATGGCTTCGACCTCGACCAAGGTGTTCGTGCTCGAGGTGATGGGACGGCACGCCGGCTGGATCGCCGCCGCGGCGGCGCTGGCTGACACCAAGGCGCACCCGCTGCCGCTGCTGATCCTCTTTCCCGAGATTCCACTCGACCAGGCGAAGTTCCTCGCCGCGGTCAAGGCGAAGGTCGATGCGCACGGCTACTGCACGGTGGTGGTCTCCGAGGGCCTGCACGCGCCCGACGGCAACTTCGTCGCCGACCAAGGCCTGCGCGACGCCTTCGGCCACGCGCAACTGGGCGGCGTGGCGCCGGTAATCGCCAATCTCGTCAAGAGCGAACTGAAGCTGAAGATGCACTGGGCCGTGTCGGACTACCTGCAGCGTTCGGCGCGGCACATCGCCGCCAAGACGGACGTGCAGCAGGCGTACGCGGTGGGCAAGGCGGCGGTCGAACTGGCGCTGAAAGGTGCCAATGCGGTGATGCCGGCGATCGTGCGCGCGTCGAGCCGGCCGTACCGTTGGAAGATCGGCACTGCGCCGCTGGCCGACGTGGCCAACAAGGAGCACAAGATGCCGCGCGATTTCATCACCGAGGACGGGTTTGGCGTCACTGCCAAGGGCCGCGCCTACCTCGCGCCGCTGATCCAGGGGGAGGATTACCCGCCGTACCGGGACGGGCTGCCGGCCTACGCGCTGCTGAAGAACGTCGCCGTGCGCAAGAAGCTGCCTGGCTGGTCGAAGGGCTGACCCGGCCGGGCGAGCCGGCCAAAGCGGTTAAAATCGCGAACTTTGCCGGCGGGCGCGCTGCCGGCCGGCCATACGGCCACCGACAAGAATCGAAACTGAGGCGGGACGGGGGATGCGGATCATTTTGCTTGGGCCACCGGGGGCTGGCAAAGGCACCCAGGCAACGTTCATCAAGGAACGCCTCGGCATCCCGCAGATTTCCACCGGCGACATGCTGCGCGCTGCGGTGAAGGCAGGCACGCCGCTGGGCGTCGCCGCGAAGAAGGTCATGGACGCCGGCCAGCTGGTGTCCGACGACATCATCATCGGGCTGGTCAAGGAGCGGCTGAAGGAGCCGGACTGCGCCGCCGGCTACCTCTTCGACGGTTTCCCGCGCACGATCCCGCAGGCAGACAGCATGAAAGCGGCCGGCGTCAAGGTCGACGTGGTGCTGGAGATCGACGTTCCCGACGCCGACATCATCGACCGCATGAGCGGCCGCCGCGTGCACCTGGCCAGCGGCCGCACCTACCACCTCAAGCACAACCCGCCGAAGATCGCCGGCCGCGACGACGCGACCGGCGAGCCGCTGATCCAGCGCGACGACGACAAGGAAGAAGTCGTCCGCAAGCGGCTCGAGGTCTACCACGCGCAGACCAGCGTGCTGGTCGACTACTACTCGAAGTGGGCCGCCACCGGCGACACCGCAGCACCGAGGTACCGCAAGGTTGCCGGCGTCGGCTCGGTGGAAGAAATCAAGCAGCGCGTCTTCGACGCTTTGCGCTGACCGCGTTTCACGTTCCACGCTTCACATTTCACCCTTCCCGTTCCTCAGTTAGGAGATTCCCATGTCTGGATTGGCTCTCGCCCTGATCTGCGGGCTGGCGGCCTTGGTCTTCGGTGCGTGGTCAATTTCCTGGATCCTCAAGCAGCCCGCGGGCAATGCTCGGATGCAGGAAATCGCGGCCGCCGTGCAGCAGGGCGCGCAGGCGTACCTCAACCGCCAGTACCGCACGATCGCCATCGTCGGCGTCGTGCTGGCGATCATCATCGCGGTTGTCCCGCAGCTCGGCCTGTGGACGGCGATCGGCTTCGTGCTCGGCGCCGTGCTCTCAGGCGCGGCCGGCTACATCGGCATGAACGTCTCGGTGCGCGCGAACGTGCGCACCGCGCAGGCGGCCACGCAGGGGCTGAACCCGGCCCTGAACATCGCCTTCCGCGGCGGCGCCATCACCGGCCTGCTGGTGGTCGGCCTGGGCCTGATCGGCGTGGCCGGTTTCTACTGGATCCTGAAGACCACGCACGCCGCGGCGAGCACCCGTGACCTGCTGCATCCGATGATCGGCTTCGCCTTCGGCGCGTCGCTCATCTCGATCTTTGCCCGTCTTGGCGGCGGCATCTTCACCAAGGGCGCCGACGTCGGCGCCGACCTGGTCGGCAAGGTGGAGGCCGGCATTCCCGAGGACGACCCGCGCAACCCGGCGGTGATCGCGGATAACGTCGGCGACAACGTCGGCGACTGCGCCGGCATGGCGGCAGACCTGTTCGAGACCTTCGCCGTGACCGTGATTGCCACCATGCTGATCGGCAGCTTCTTCTTCAAGGGCGCCGGTGAGGAGGGGATCATCTATCCGCTGGTGATCTCCGGCGTGTCGATCCTGTCATCGATCATCGGCTGTTTCTTCGTCAAGGCACGCGAAGGCGGCAAGATCATGAACGCGCTGTACCGCGGCCTGCTGGTCGCAGGCGTGATCTCGCTGGTGCTTTTCTACCCGGTGACCAACTGGATCCTCGGCCCCGTGGCCGCCAGCGGCGGCGTCACCGTGATGAACCTGTACCTGTCGGCAGTGGTCGGCCTGGTGCTGACCGCGGCGCTGGTCTACATCACCGAGTACTACACCGGCACGCAGTTCGCGCCCGTGAAGTATGTGGCGCAGGCCTCCACCACCGGGCATGCCACCAACATCATCGCCGGCATCGCCGTGTCGATGAAGGCCTGCGCGTGGCCGGTGATCGCGATTTCCGCCGCCATCCTCGCCTCGCATTCGCTGGCCGGCCTGTACGGCATCGCCGTGGCCGCCACCGCCATGCTGTCGATGACCGGCATCATCGTCGCCCTCGACGCTTACGGCCCGATCACCGATAACGCCGGCGGCATCGCCGAGATGGCTGGCCTGCCGAAGGAAGTGCGCGCGATCACCGATCCGCTCGACGCGGTGGGCAACACGACCAAGGCAGTAACCAAGGGCTATGCGATCGGCTCGGCCGGGCTTGCCGCGCTGGTGCTGTTTGCCGACTACACCGGCGGGCTGGAGCAGGCCGGGCTGAAGGTGACCTTCGACCTGTCCAACCACATGGTGATCGTCGGCCTGTTCATCGGCGGCCTGATCCCGTTCCTGTTCGGCGCGATGGCGATGGAAGCGGTGGGCCGCGCCGCCGGCAGCGTGGTCGAGGAAGTGCGCCGCCAGTTCCGTGAGATCCCTGGGATCATGGAGTACAAGGCCAAGCCCGACTACAGCAGGGCGGTCGACATGCTGACCACCTCGGCGATCAAGGAAATGATGATCCCGTCCCTGCTGCCGGTGCTGGTGCCGATCCTGGTCGGCGTCGTCCTCGGCCCCGCCGCACTCGGCGGCGTGCTGATGGGCACGATCGTCACCGGCCTGTTCGTCGCCATCTCGATGACGACCGGTGGCGGCGCCTGGGACAATGCCAAGAAGTACATCGAGGAAGGCCACCACGGCGGCAAGGGCTCGGATGCGCACAAGGCTGCGGTGACCGGCGACACCGTCGGCGACCCCTACAAGGACACCGCCGGCCCGGCCGTCAACCCGCTGATCAAGATCATCAACATCGTCGCCCTGCTGATCGTGCCGATCATTGCCTCGATCCACGGCGGCAAGCCCGCACCCGCTGCGGCAGCGCCGGTGGCGGCGCCCGTGGTAGTGGCGGTGCCGGTGCTGGTGGTGGTCGGCGTGCCCAGCCGCGTGCACTTCGAAAGCGGCTCCGACGCCATCTCGGCGGCCGGCAAGCGCATCCTCGATGGTTATGCGCAGGCGCTGAAGGCCAATGCGGACGCCAAGATCGAGTTGTCGGGATTCGCCGATCCGACCGGCGACACCGCCAAGAACCTCGAACTGGCGAAGCATCGAGCCGAGACGGTGCGTGACGCGCTGGTTGCAGACGGCATCGCCGCCGAGCGCATCGCACTGGTCAAGCCCACCGACGTGATCGTCGGCCAGGGCACGGATGCCGATGCGCGCCGCGTCGACATCATCCTGCGCTGAGGCGGAGCCGACGTGTTCGAAGAAGAAGACAAGGAAACCGGCTACGCGGTCTTCATCGCGGTCACGCTGGCGATCGTCGTATCGCTGTTCGTGATTGCGATTGCGATCGGCAACGCCATCGGCCAGGCCGGTCCCAAGCCGGCCTCGGCCAAGACGATGGCGGCGCCAAGCATCGTACGAGTGCTGGGCAGGGTCCATTTCGAGGTCGGCAAGGCCGATCTGCCGGAAGACGCCCCGATGCTTCTCAGGCCCGCCATCCGCACGGCCCGGGCTGTCGAAGGTTCCAAGCTGGTGATCTCCGGCTATCACGACGCTAGCGGCGACGCCGCGGCCAACGCCGAACTGGCCAAGCGCCGGGCGCTGGCCGTGCGCGACATGCTGATCGCCGCCGGCGTCAGCGAGCAGAGAATCGAACTCGCCAAGCCCGTGGTCACGATGGGCGGCACCGACGATGCCGAAGCGCGCCGGGTCGAGGTGACGCTGCGCTGAACACCGGCGCAAGACAAGGTCTGCCGGTGCGGCACCGCTGCACCGCCCTTTTCTCCTGAGCCTCGGGATGGAACTGCGTGCGGCGACGTTGGCGGACATCCCGGCGATCCAGGCGATCTACGCCCGCCACGTGCTGCACGGGCTGGCCAGCTTCGAGATCGAGCCGCCGACGGTGGCCGAGATGCGCAGCCGCTTCGAGTCGATCACCGGCGGTGGTCATCCGTACCTCGTCGCCACCGACGGTGGCACCCTGCTCGGCTACGCCTACGCCAGCGTCTACCGCGCGCGCCCGGGCTACCGCTACACGGTCGAGGACTCGGTCTACGTGTCGCCAGCCGCCATCGGCCGTGGCATCGGCCGGCAACTACTGACCCGGCTGATCGATGCATGCGAGCACCGCGGCTACCGGCAGATGCTGGCCGTGATCGGCGACTCCGCCAACACGGCGTCGATTGAGTTGCACCGCGCCTGCGGCTTCATCCACAGTGGCACGCTACGGTCGGTCGGGCTCAAGTTCGGGCGCTGGATCGATTCCGTCATCATGCAGCGGGAACTGGGGGAATCGGATCGGACGGTGCCACGCGCCTAGTTGGCATCAGCGACTGCCTCCCGACGCCAGATCCTGGGCAGCTCTATCAACCGGTCGCAGCCGGCAAGCCGGCGGACGCGTTCCAGCTCGCGGCTGCGCAGTGGATGTGGGCGTCGAAGCGCTACAGCGCGCCAATCGAGGTCAATGCCCGGCGAACGTCCTCGACGCCTTCCGCCGACAGCGGCGCCTGCGGCGCGAGCGGTGCGCCCACCGCATAACCTTGCAGTTCGAGTCCGCCCTTGATGCAGGCAGCAAGGTTGTACTTGGCGAACGCCTGGTTGAGTGCCCACAGTGGACGCTGCTTCGCCATCGCTGCCGGCCAGTCGGCGCGCCGGCAGAGTTCGTACAGCTCGACACTCTGCCGCGGTGCGACGCAGGCGGGGCCTGCCATCCAGCCGACGCCGCCGATCAGCATCACGCAGGCGGGGATATGCGACGAGGCGGCAAATACCTGCATCCGTCCCTCAACCCGATTGATGATCGACAGCAGGCGGCCGGTGTTGACCGAGGCATCCTTGATGTAGCGGATGTTCGGCACACGGCTCAGCCGCTCGATCACCGGCAGGCTGAGATCCGAGCGCTGGAAGCTCGGGTTGGTGTACAGAACCACCGGCAACGACACCGCCTCGCCGATCGCCTTGAAGTACGAGTAAACACCGTCGTCGGCGATCGGGAAGTAGGCCTCCAAGACGGCGAGGATGCCGTCGCAGCCCAGCCGCTGCCACTCGCGCGCCTGGTCGACCGCATCGGCGGTGGTGGTCGAGGCCACGCCGGCGATCACCGGCACGCGGCCCGCTGCAGCCTCGATCACCACTTCGACCACACGCCGGCGCTGCGCGCGGTTCAGGTACGCGAATTCGCCGGTGGAGCCAAGCGGCGTCAGTCCGTGCACTCCCGCCTTGATCAGGTCGTCGCACAGGCGGGCCAGGACATCGGCCTTGACGTTGCCGGCGTCGTCGAGCGGCGAAACGAGGTAGGGGAAGACGCCGCGGAATTGGGCTTCGTTCATGGAGTCCCTGCGCGAAGAACAGCGCGCGCAGCACACGCGCGCGACCGCCGAAGGCGGTCTTATGACTGCTCGCTGCGAAGGCTAAACGACTTCGAGCGAAGGCGCTGGCAAGGACAGCGCCGGGCGCCCTACTTCTGTTCGTCCGCCGGCTGCGTGGTCAGCGCGGTGGCTCCGCCCCGCCGCGCGTGGTGGCTGCGCTTGAGCCACCGCGTCTCGAAAGCATCGAGATAGGAGTAGATCACCGGCACCACGACCAGCGTCAGCAGCGTCGAGGTGATCACGCCGCCGATGATGGCGCGGCCCATCGGCGCCTGCTGTTCGGCGCCCTCGCCGAGGCCGAGCGCCAATGGCAGCATGCCGAAGGTCATCGCCGCCGTGGTCATCAGGATCGGCCGCAGCCGCACCTGGCCGGCGGCGATCAGCGCCTCCATCCGCGACAGGCCGCGCTTCTGGCCCTGGTTGGCGAAGTCCACAAGCAGGATGGCGTTCTTGGTCACCAGGCCCATGAGGAAGACGATGCCGATCATCGAGAAGATGTTCATCGTCGTGCCGGTGACCAGCAGCGCCAGCATCACGCCGACGATCGACAGCGGCAGCGAGGCCATGATCGCGATCGGCTGGATGAAGCTGCCGAACTGCGACGCCAGCACGATGTAGATGAAGATCACCGCCAGCGCCAGCGCGCCCATGATCGCGGCGCCCACCTCCTGCTGGTCGCGGATCTGGCCGCCAACGTCGAAGCGCAGGCCAAGCGGCAACTCGTAGCTCTTGACCAGGTCCTGCACTTCCTTGCCGGCGTCGCCGGCCGGCCGGCCCTCGACGTTGGCGAACAGCGCCACCCGCCGCTGCAGGTCCTGGCGGCGGATGTTCTCCGGGTTGAAGGTCCGCTCAAGCGTGGCGATCGCGCGCAGCGGCACCACCTCGGTGGAACCGTCGGCCCGTGCGCGGCCGGTGGCGATGTTCAGGTTTGAGATGTCGTCGATCACCGTGCGGCTGCCGCGCGGCATCTGCGTGATCACCTCGTAGTTCTGCCCGTCCGGCGCCAGCCAGTAGCCGGAGTTCTCGCCGCCGACCAGCGCGCGCAGCGTGGTGCCCAGCTGGGCGTGCGTGATGCCGTACTCGGCCGCCAGTTCGGGTTTCAGACGCACCGCCAGTGCCGGCGTGCCGTCCTTGACCGAGATGTCGACATCGGTGACGCCGCGGATCTGCGCCACCTTGTTGCGGAAGTCGGCCATGACGCGGTTCATCGCCTCCTGGTCGTTGCCGAGCAGCGCGACGTAGATGGTGCCGCCGAAGCCGACCGTCAGCTGCACCCCGGGGATGCCGGCGACCTGCTTGCGGATCGCCTCTTCGATCTTCTGCTGCGAGCGGTCACGCTCGGCGCGCGGCACCAGCTGAAGGTTGATGCGGGCGTTGTTCTTGGCGCCGTCGGTGCCGATGCTGGTGTCGATCGCGGCAATCTCCTTGAACCCGCGCAAAACCTCCTCGACGCGCTTGACCCGCTCGTCGGCGTACTCGAGGCTCGAGCCGACCGGCATCGTCAGGCGCACGCTGGTGAAGCTCTGGTCGGCCTCCGGCATCAGCTCCCCGCCGACGATGCCGGCGATCGGGATGCTGGCGAGAAAGCTCGCTGTAGCAATGGCCAGCGTGCTCTTGCGGTGGCCCAGCGCCCGGCGCAGCAGGCGGTCGTAGATCTCGTGCCAGCGGTCGACCCAGCGGTCGAACACGGTGAGCATGCGACCGATCACCGGCACGTCCTTCGCGCCCTGCGGCGGGTCGCGCCACACGGCCGACAGCATCGGATCGAGCGTGAAGCTGACGAACAGCGACAGCAGCACGGCCACCACCACGGTGATGCCGAACGGATAGAAGAACTTGCCGACGATGCCGCCCATGAAGGCGATCGGCACGAAAACGGCGACGATCGAGAACGTCGTGGCCAGCACGGCCAGGCCGATCTCGTCGGTGCCCTCGCGCGCGGCGGTGTAGTGGTCCTTGCCCATGCGGATGTGGCGGACGATGTTCTCGCGCACCACGATCGCGTCGTCGATCAGCAGGCCGATGCACAGGGACAGCGCCATCAGCGTCATGTAGTTCAGCGTGAAGCCGAACGCGTAGATGGCGATGAAGGTGGCGATCACGGCGATCGGCAGCGTCAGCCCGGTGATCACCGTGCTGCGCCAGGAGCCGAGGAACAGGAACACGATCAGCACGGTGAGCATGGCGCCCTCGACGATCGTGCGCTTGACGTTGTCGACCGACTGCTCGACGAAGTCGGCCATCGCCCACATGAACTTCAGCTCCACGCCCGGCGGCAGCTGCTTGCGGATGTCCTGGGCGGCCAGCTTGAGCTGCCGGCCGACCTCGACGATGTTGGCGTCCTGCGCCTTGTAGACCCACACGCCGATCGCCGGCTGACCGTCGACGCGGGTGAGCGACCGGCGCTCGGCCTCGGCGTCGACCACCTCGGCCAGCTGGCCGAGCAGGATCGGCACGCCGCCGCGGCGGGCGACGATGATCTCGTTGAACTGCGCCGGCGAAGACAGCCGCCCATCGACGCGGACGATCGCCTCCGAGGTCAGGTTGGAGATCGTTCCTACCGGCACGCTGACGTTGGCGGTGCGCAGCGCCGCCACCACTTGGTCGACGGTCAGGCCGTGCGCCGTGAGCTGGGCCGGATTGACGCGCACCTGCACCTGCCGCGTGACGGTGCCGCCGAGGGCGACGCGGCCGACGCCGTTGATGCGCTCGAAACCCTTCTGCGCGATCTGCTCGGCGAGCAGGGTCAGCTCGCGCGGCGTGCGGCCCTGGCCCATCAAGGCGAACGAGGCGACCGGCTGGTCATTCTCGGTCTCGGCGCGCTCCACGACCGGGTCCTTGGCGTCGCGCGGGAAGCTGGCGCGGATTTGCGCCAGCTTGTCGCGCACCTCCTGCATCGCGCGGGTCGTGTCGACGTCGAGGCGGAACTCGACCCAGGTGAGCGACCGGCCCTCGTCCGAGCGCGACAGGATCCGCTTGACGCCGGCCACGGTGTTCACCGCGTTCTCGATCGGCTTGGCCAGGTCGTTCTCGACCTGCTCCGGCGAGGCGCCCGGATAGTTGACCCAGATCTGCACGCCTGGCGGCGAAACGTCGGGCATCGGTTCCACGCCGAGGCGCGCGTAGGAAAACAGCCCCAGCACGGTGAGCGCGACCATCACCATGGTCGCGAATACCGGATGGTTGATCGAAACGCGCGTCATCCACATGGCGTTGCCCCTGCCCGCCTCAGCGCGCCATTGCCAGGGTCGCGCGCACCGCCACCTGCGGCTCGGCGGTGACGATGTTGGCCAGCATGCCCTCGCGCAGGTTGTCGAACTTGGTGCCGATCACCTGCTCGTTGCCGGTCAGCCCCGAAGTGATCTCGATGCGCTGCGCGCGCTCGTCGCGCACGCCGGTGACGACGTTGCGCCGCGCAAGCTTGCCGTCGGCAATGATCCAGACGTAACTCTGCCCTCGGTCGTCCTGCACCGCGGTGACCGGCAGCGCAGGCACCGGCGCCTCGCCGCCAACCTGCAGCCTGACCTTGGCGAACATGCCCCCGCGAAGCCGGCCGTCGTCGTTGGGCAACAGCACGTAGACGGCGATCATCCTCGAGCCCGCCTCGGTGGTGGGGTTGATGCGGTCGATCCTGCCCGTGTACGGCTGGCCGGCCAGCCCCTCGATCTCGACCTCGACCTCGGTGCCCTGGGCGATCTTGGCCACGTCGGCCACCGGCGTCTGCGCCTGCACCTCGAGCCGCGACAGGTCGACGATGTGCAGCAGCGGCGCGTCGAAGGCCACCTTCTCGCCCGGCTGCACAAAGCGCTTCGCCACCTGGCCGGCGATCGGCGCGCGGACCACGGCGTCGGAAAGCAGCAACTGCGTCTGCGCCACCTGCGCCTCGGCGGCCTGCACCGCGGCCGCCTGGGCGCGGTAGGCGTCGTCGGCGGTGTCGAAGGCGTTCTTCGAGATGAAGCTCTGCTGGACCAGCTGCGCATTGGACGCGCGCGTGCGCTCCGTCTGCGCCAACGTGGCGCGCGCCGAGTCCAGCGTGGCCTGCCGCTCCGCCATCTGGTTGCGCAGCTGCGCGGTATCGAACTCGGCGATCACCTGGCCGGCGGCGACGCGGTCACCCTCGCGCACCGGCAGTCGCCGCACCTCGGCGGAGAGCTTCGAGCGCACGGTCGCCTGGTTGAAGGCCTGCGCCGTCCCTGGCATTGCCAGTTCCACCGAGAGCTTGTGCGGCGCCAGCCGGACGATGTCGGTCGCGGCGAAGGCCAGCGGCGGTTGCTCCTTCTTCTTCTGCTCCGCCTTGGCGCCGACCTTCAGCGCGCCGCTCTGCACGGCCACCAGCGCCCCTGCCCCGACCACGACGACGAGGCCCGCCAGGACCATCCAGCGCTTCCTGCTCTTGCTCATGCTCTTTTCCCGAAGCGGGCCGTGCGTCACTCGATGTGCGGCCGGCCGTATCCTGATTCGTGGCGCGGATTGTCAGGGACCACCGCCCGGCCCGCCATCGCCTTGCGACGGAATGCAGCTGCGTGCGACGAAACGCGGGCCGCGCGGATGGGCAAGGTTGCCGGCGGCCGGTGTCCCCTAGATGTCCGCCTCGACCTCGTTGCCGTGCTCTTCGATCCAGGCACGGCGGGCGGCGGCTTCGCCGCGGCCCATCAGCATCGTCATCGTACCAACCGTCTCGGCCAGCGCCAGGTCCCCAAGAGCCACCGGCAGCAGGCGGCGCGTGTCGGGGCTCAGTGTCGTCTCCCACAACTGCTCGGCACTCATCTCGCCCAGGCCCTTGAAACGGGCGATTGTCCAGCTGCCTTCGCGCACGCCCTCGTCGGCAAGCTTGGCGAGGGTAGTGTCGAGTTCGTGGTCGTCGAGGCAGTACAGGCGCCGCGCCGGCCGCTTGCCAGCGGCGGGCACGTCGACACGGAACAGCGGCGGCCGCGCGACGAAGATGTGACCGCGCTCGATCATCTTCGGGAAGTGGCGGAAGAACAGCGTCAGCAGCAGCACCTGGATGTGCGCGCCATCGACGTCGGCATCGGCCAGCACGCAGATCTTGCCGTAGCGCAGGCCGGAGACATCCGGCTCGTCGTTCGGTCCGTGGGGGTCAACACCGATGGCCACCGCGATGTCGTGCACCTCGGCGTTGGCAAACAGGCGGTCACGCTCGACTTCCCAGGTGTTCAGCACCTTGCCGCGCAGCGGAAGGATGGCCTGGAACTCCTTGTCGCGGCCCATCTTGGCCGAGCCGCCGGCCGAGTCGCCCTCGACCAGGAACAGTTCGTTGCGCGCGATGTCGGTCGATTCGCAGTCGGTGAGCTTGCCCGGCAGGACCGCCACCGCGGAGCCTTTCTTCTTCTCGACCTTCTGCGCCGCGCGGGCGCGCGCCTGCGCCTGCCGGATCACCAAGTCCGCCAGCGCACGCCCGTACTCCGGGTGCTGGTTGAGCCAGATCTCCAGCTGCGGCTTCACCTGGCTGGCAACCAGGCGCAGCGCATCGCGACTGTTCAGGCGCTCCTTGATCTGGCCCTGGAACTGCGGATCGAGCACCTTGGCCGTGAGCACGAAGCTGGCGCGCGCGAACACGTCCTCGGACAGCAGCTTCACGCCCTTCGGCAGCAGGTTGTGCGCGTCGATGAAGGCGCGCACGGCGTTGAACATACCCTCGCGCAGCCCGGCTTCGTGCGTGCCGCCGGCCGGCGTCGGAATCAGGTTCACGTACGACTCGCGCGTGAGGGGCCCGTCCTCGGTCCAGGCCAGCACCCAGCGCGCGCCTTCGCCTTCGGCGAAGGATTCGTCGTCCTCATTCGCGTATCCCTCGGCCTCGAACAGCGGTGCCACCGGTTCCGCGCCGAGCGCACCGAGCAGGTACTGCTGCAGCCCGCCGTCATAGCGCCACTTCTCGCTCCGGCCGGTCTTCTCCACGGTCATGGTCACCGTGGTGCCGGGCAGCAGCACGGCCTTGCTGCGCAGCAGCCGCTCGAGTTCGTCAAGCGGAATCGTCGCGGTGTCGAAGTACTTCGGGTTGGGCCACACGGTAACCCGTGTGCCTGTCTTCAGTTCACCGCTTCTCGCGGCGCGGGTCGCGAGTTGCTCGCGAACCTCGCCGTCGGCGAAACCCATCGAGTGCGCCTTGCCTTCGCGCCAGACTGTGACGTCCAGTCGGCGCGCAAGCGCATTGGTCACCGATACGCCGACGCCGTGCAGGCCACCGGAAAACGAATAGGCGCCGCCGGCGCGCTTGTCGAACTTGCCGCCGGCGTGCAGGCGAGTGAAGACGATCTCCAGGACCGGTGCGTTCTCTTCCGGATGCAGACCGGTCGGAATGCCGCGGCCGTCGTCCTGCACGGTCACCGCGCCGTCGGCATGCATGGTGACGTCGATGTGGCGACCGAAGCCGGCGAGGATCTCGTCGGCGGCGTTGTCGATCACCTCCTGCACGATGTGCAACGGGCTGTCGGTCCGTGTGTACATCCCCGGCCGCTGCCGGACCGGCTCGAGGCCCTTGAGGACGCGGATCGACGCTTCGCCGTAGTCAGCGGCGACACGCGTGCTGCGAGAACGGGGAGTCGTTGCCATGAAGTAGGCCGGAATGGTTCACTGCTGCGGCAGCGCCGGCTTGTCCACAGGAATTGTGGATAAGAGCGCGCCGATCATCGAAAAAGCGCGCCGCGGCGAGGCTTTCACTGGCTTGCTCAATCAAAATGCAGACTGGCAACCGCCTAGACTCAGCGCATTCCGCACATCTGCGCCAGGGCCGCCCAGTCGAGTTGCATATCCGGGTGCAGGTAGCCGACGAAGCCCACTGCCAGCACGGCCGCGATCACCGCCCACAGGAAGGCGCGGCGCAGACCCAGCGAAAATCGACGACTTGCCATCAGTTCTAGGGGCGCGCCGCGCCTTCGGCGCGCTGTGCCGCCATCGGCCGCTCGTCGATCGGCCACGACAGCGCCGCCGCCGCCAGCGCCAAGCCGATGCCCAGCCACCACACCAGGTCGTATGAGCCGTTGCGCTCGAAGGTCCAGCCGCCGAGCCACACGCCGATGAAGCTGCCGATCTGGTGGCCGAGGAACACCAGTCCGTACAGCGTGGCCGTGTAGCGCAGCCCGTAGATCTGGCCGATCAACCCGTTGGTGAGCGGCACGGTGCCCAGCCACAGCAGCCCCATGCCGGTGGCGAACACGTACAGCACCAGCGGCGTCAGCGGGAACAGCAGCAGCAGCGCGATGAACACCGCGCGCAGCGCATAGACCCAGCCGAGCAGGTTCTTCTTGCTGTGCCGCCCGCCCAGCCAGCCGCAACCGTAGGAGCCGATGACGTTGAACAGGCCGATCAGCGCGATCGCCAGCGCGCCGTCGAATGCCGAAAGCCCGCGGTCGACCACATACGACGGCAGGTGCAGCGTGATGAACGCAGTGTGGAAGCCGCAGACGAAGAAGCTCCAGAAAAGGAAGTGGTAAGAGCGATGGCCCAGGGCCTGCCTGAATGCCGCCGACAGCGACTGCTGCGGCTGGTCCGCTGCGTGCACGGTCTTGCCCTGCAGCAGCAGCGCCAGCGGCATGCCGAAGCTCGCCACCACCGACAGCACCAGTAGCGCCGTATGCCAGTCGAAGTGCGCGATCAGCTGCTGGCCGAACGGCACCATCAGGAACTGGCCCATCGAGCCGCCGGCACTCGCCATGCCGAGCGCGAGGCTGCGCTTCTCCAGCGGGACCGCTCGCGCGACCACGCCGAGGATGACGCCGAAGGTGGTGCCGCTCTGGCCGAGCCCGATCAACACGCCGGCGGACAGATACAGCGTCGCCGCGCTGTCGGCATGGCTCATCGACAGCAGGCCAACCGCATATAGCAACGCGCCCAATGCAATCGTCCGGCCCGAGCCGTACTTGTCCGAAAGCGCACCGAACAGCGGCGCGCCGAGACCCCAGACCAGGTTCTGGATCGCGAAGGCGAGCG
>CAZSYX010000012.1:0-54631 GCA_964610575.1 uncultured Burkholderiaceae bacterium | reverse complement strand
ACAGCTTCAGCACGTCGACGTGCTTCAGTCCGTTGACCGGGTCGCCGCCGATGCCCACGGCGGTGGACTGGCCCAGTCCCAGCTCGGTGAGTTGCCCCACCGCCTCGTAGGTCAACGTGCCCGAGCGCGACATGACGCCGATGCGGCCGGCGCGGTGGATATGCCCGGGCATGATGCCGATCTTGATCTCGTCGGGCGTGATCACGCCGGGGCAGTTCGGGCCGAGCAGGAGGGTGCGGCGATGTTCCTTGCGCATGCGATCGCGGACCTCGACCATGTCGCGCACGGGGATGCCCTCGGTGATGCAGATCACCAGGTCGAGATCGGCCTCCACGGCCTCCCAGATCGCAGCGGCGGCACCCGCCGGCGGCACGTAGACCACCGAGGCATTGACACCGGTCTTCTCCTTGGCCTCGCGCACGCTGGCGAAGATCGGCACGCCGTCGAAGTCCTCGCCCGCCTTCTTCGGGTTCACCCCGGCGACGAAGCAGTTGCCGCCATTGGCGTACTCGCGGCAGGCGCGCGTGTGGAACTGACCGGTCTTGCCGGTGATGCCCTGCGTGACCACGCGGGTGTTCTTGTTGACCAGGATGCTCATTCGATGTCCCCGTCGTTCCCGCGAAGGCGGGAACCCAGTGTCTCTAGCCGTTCAGTGTCCCGTACAGGTCATTCCAGTACGGATTCATTCCCTCAATCAACCGCAGCTTCCACGGCCGGTTCCATTTCTTCAGTTGCTTCTCGCGAGTAATCGCACTTTCGGCAGAGTCGTGCAGTTCATACCAAACGAGCATCGTGACACCGTACTCGTGGGAGAAACCGTCGACCGAACCTTCCTTGTGCTCCCAGACGCGTTTGACGAGGTTCGAAGTGACGCCGATGTACAAGGTGCCATTGCGTTTGCTTGCCAGCATGTAGACGGCAAACTGATTGTCCCGTGTCATCGAAAGACACTGGGTCCCCGCCTGCGCGGGGACGACAACTCGCTCAAATCGCCGCCGTTCCCCCTCGCCCCCTACCCCTTCGCCGCCGCCACCACCCGCTCGGCGGCCTCGGCCATCGTGTCGGCGGAGATGATCGGCAGGCCGGAGTCGGCCAGGATCTTCTTGCCAAGCGCCTCGTTGGTTCCCTTCATGCGCACCACCAGCGGCACCTTGAGTGACACCGCCTTCGACGCGGCGACCACGCCTTCGGCGATCACGTCGCAGCGCATGATGCCGCCGAAGATGTTGACCAGGATCGCGCGCAGCCTGGGACTGCGCAGCATCAGCTTGAACGCCTCGGTGACCTTCTCGGCGGTGGCGCCGCCGCCGACGTCGAGGAAGTTGGCCGGCTCGCCGCCGAACAGCTTGATCGTGTCCATCGTCGCCATCGCCAGGCCCGCGCCATTGACCAGGCAGCCGATGTTGCCGTCGAGCTGGATGTACGACAGGTCGAACTGCGACGCCTCGACCTCGGCCGGATCCTCCTCGTCGAGGTCGCGCAGCACGACGATGTCCGGGTGGCGGAACAGCGCGTTCGAATCGAAGTTCATCTTCGCGTCGAGCGCGACCACGCGGCCGTCGCCGGTCAGGATCAGCGGATTGATCTCGGCGAGCGACGCGTCGGTCTCCCAGAACGCCTTGTAAAGCCCCTGCAGCACGGCACGCGCCTGCGGCACCGACGCGGGCGGCACGCCGATCTTCACCGCGACGTCGTCGGCCTCGGCGTCAGTGAGCCCGCGCGCCGGGTCGACGAACACCTTGTGGATCTTCTCCGGCGTCTTGGCGGCAACTTCCTCGATGTCCATGCCGCCTTCGCTCGAAGCCATCAGGCACACGCGCTGGGTGGCGCGGTCGACCACCATGCCGACGTAAAGCTCCTTCCTGATGTCGGCGCCTTCCTCGACCAGCAGGCGGCGCACCTTCTGTCCCTGCGGACCGGTCTGGTGCGTCACCAACTGCATGCCGAGGATGCTGGAGGCATGCGCGCGCACCTCGTCCTTCGAGCGGGCGAGCTTCACGCCGCCGCCCTTGCCGCGACCGCCGGCGTGGATCTGCGCCTTGACCACCCACACCGGGCCGCCGAGCTTGTCGGCTGCGGCCGTTGCCTCGTCGACACTGAAGCAGGCGACGCCGCGCGGCACCGCCACGCCGTAGCGCTTCAGGATCTCCTTGCCCTGGTACTCGTGGATCTTCATTTGCCCTGCCCCTCGGTGATTTCCTGCTTTCCGTTGCCTGTGTACCAGCGCGGGTAGTACTTCGCCACGGCCAGCCCGTCGACACGCAGCGCCCGGCAGCGCTCGAGCTGGAACGGCCGCTTCTCGGCCTCCTGGTGATCCGCCGCGTCAGGTTCGTGCGCCTGGTCGCGCGGACGATAGATCTCGCCGGCAAAGGCCTGGATCGCCGCCGTCGGCAGCACGCCGGCAAGCTCGGTCAGATGCGTGCAGCCCTGCGTTCCGCCCAGCCGTTGCTGCACGGCATGCCGGAAGCCGCTGATCAGATTCAGCCCGATCAGCTGTCGGTAGGCGTCGCCGAAGGAGTCGCAGTGGCCCGGATACGGCACCCAGTCCGAGTGTGCCTGCGCATCGACGACGTTCAGTCCGGTGTCGATGGTCAGCCGCAGCTGCATGGCGTGCACGGGATCGCCCGCCTTGCGGATACCGACCGCCAGCGCAAAGTCCTTTTCCTTGACGTCGGTCAGCTCGGCCTCGAGGTCCCACAGGCCGTCGTCGCGCGCGTAGGCCCTGACGCTGATCGAGCGCGTGTGGACGAAGCGGCGCGAGGGAGTTCCGGACATGGCCGAGACGAAAGAAAGCCGGGCGCTACGAACTTGAACATCGCCCGGCCCGGCGCGCCGATGTTAGCACCGGGATGGTGATCGAGCCGACAAGCAGCCGCTTGAAGATCGACTTACCCCTCGCACTCCGCCGCCGTCCGGCGCAGGAAATCGAGCAGCACGCGGGCTGCGATGTCCGCGTCGTCGGCGGACATCGTTTCCAGCGGGTTGTGGCTGATGCCGCCGTTGCCGCAGCGGACGAACAGCATGCATACCTCGGTGATGCCGGCCATCACCATCGCGTCGTGCCCTGCGCCGCTGGCCAGCCGCAGCACCGGCACGCCGGCGGCGTCGATGCATTCGCCGAGCCGGGCCATCAGCCTCGGCGAACACTTCGCGCACGGCACCCGCATCGTCTGAGACAACGACAATTCCACGCCGCGCCGGCCGGCGATGCGGGCGAACTCGGCATCGAGATCGGCCACGGCGGCATCACGGGTGGCGTCGTCGGCCGCGCGCACGTCGAGCGAGAACTCGCAACGGCCCGGCACCACGTTGGCGGCGCCCTGCGGCACGCCGGCCATGCCTACCGTGCCGACCAGCGCATGCGCCGCATGACGTGGATCGGCGCAGCGGCGCTCCACGGCGAGAATCATCTCCGCGGCGGCCGCCAGCGCGTCGCGCCGCATGCGCATCGGCGTGGTGCCGGCGTGGCTGGCCAGGCCGTTCACCGTGACGCGCCGGCGCACGTTGCCGGCGATCGAGGTAACCACGCCGAGCGGCAACCCGCGATCGAGCAGCACCGGCCCCTGCTCGATGTGCACCTCGACGTAGCCGAGCAGACGACGAGGATCGACTGCGCAGGCGGCAATCGCTTCCTCGGTGCCCGGCAGCCCAGCCGCGCACATCGCTTCGCGCATCGACACGCCGTCGGCATCCTTCTGGTCGAGCCGCGCGAAATCGAACTGGCCCACCAGCGCGCTGGAAGCGAGAAAGCTGGAACGGAAGCGCAACCCCTCTTCTTCGGCGAAGGCGACCACGTCGAAGTGAAACGGCAGCCGTTCGCCGCGCTGATGGAGGTGCCGGGCGACGACGATCGGCGTCAGGATGCCGAGCCGTCCGTCGAACTTGCCACCGTGGCGCACCGTGTCGAAGTGCGAACCGGTCATCAGCACCGGCGCGTCCGGCTCACTTGCCTCGTAGCGTCCGATGACGTTGCCGACCGCGTCGATCCGCACCTGCATGCCGGCTTCGATCATCCAGCCCGCGATCTCTGCACCGGCGGTCTGGTGCGCGCGAGTCAGATAGGCGACTGTCAGCGCGGCCGGATCGTCGGAGTGTCCGGCCAGTTGCTCGGCAAGCAGGATGATCTCGGTGCCGAAGTTCGAATCGATCTGCTGTTCCATTGCCAAGGGTATGCGTCAGCGGTTGTCGGAGTGGAGATTCGTGGCGTTGCCGCGACCCGATTATTGCGCGCCCCGCTGCCTTGTCTCCTGCGCGTAATGGATGGGAGCGTGCCAGACTCCCCGCAGCTATGCTCGCGGCCGGCCGACACGAGCCAGGAGGCATCACCCCATGCACCTGCCCGACAACCCCGCGCACGCCTTCGTCCCCTACCCTGCCGTGCCGGTGGCGCATGCGGGCAGCGGCCCGCTCGCCGGACTGACTTTCGCGGTCAAGGACCTGTTCGACGTTGCCGGCTATCCCACCGGCGGCGGCAATCCCCTGCTGCTGGCGGCCTCCGGCGTGAAGATGTCCACGGCGCCGACCGTGCAGATACTTCTCGACGCCGGCGCGCGCTTCGTCGGCAAGACGCACACCGACGAACTGGCGTTCTCGATGAACGGCAAGAACGCCCACTTCGGCACGCCCGTGAACGGCGGCGCGCCGGAGCGCATTCCCGGCGGCTCGTCGAGCGGTTCGGCCGCTGCGGTGTCGAACCGGCTATGCGACTTCGCACTCGGCACCGATACCGGCGGCTCGGTGCGGGCGCCGGCGAACCACTGCGGCCTGTTCGGCATCCGACCGACGCACGGCCGCATCTCGCTTGAACGCTGCCTCGACCTGGCGCCGAGCTTCGACACCTGCGGCTTCTTCACCCGCGATGCGCGCACCTTCGGTCGTGTCGCCGACGTCCTGCTCGGTGAAGACGCGTCGCCGCTTCCCGCGCGCGTGCGGCTGCTCCGGCCGACGGACGTGTGGAGCCTGCTGGCCGACGATGTCGCCGTTGCGCTCGCGCCGGCGCTTGCACGCGTCGAGGAGGTCGCCGGCAGTGCGCAGCCGTGCGCCGCCGTCCTCGATTCGTTCGACGCGATGTACTGGAGCTTCCGCTACCTGCAGGGCCGCGAGGCCTGGCAGGTCGACCGTCCGTTCATCGAGCGCTTCGCGCCGCCGCTCGGGCCCGGCGTCGCGGAGCGGTTCGCCTGGGCGAGGCAGGTGACCGACGCGCAGGTCATCGGCGCCGCGCACTTCTGCGACAAGTTCCGCGGTCACATGGCCGAGTTGATCGGAAGCGACGGTGTGCTGGTGATGCCGACGATGCCGGACGTCGCGCCGCTGCTGGCCGCCGACGAGGGCGAACTGGAGGCCTATCGCGACGCGGCGATCAGGATGCTGTGCATCTCCGGGCTCAGCGGTTTTCCGCAGGTGACGCTGCCGCTGGCCTCAAGGCTCGGCGCGCCGCTCGGCATCTCGCTGCTCGGGCCGGCGGGCAGCGACCGTTCGCTCGTCGCGCTTGCCGAGAGGATCGCCGCGGGCTGACGGGTGCGTCTGCGCCGGCCGGAGGCGCTCAGGCCAACGGCGCCACGCCGGCCTGCTGCAGCATCGCGTGCAGCAGCACGTTGGCGCCGGCCGTGAGGTGCTCGGGCCTGGCGTCCTCGATTTCGTTGTGCGAGATGCCGTCCTTGCACGGCACGAAGATCATCGCTGTCGGCGCGTGGCGCGCGACGTAGACCGCGTCGTGGCCGGCTCCGCTGACGATATCCATGCAAGACAGCCCCAACCGCCGCGCGCCTGCGCGCACCGCATCGACCAGCGGCGGCGCGAACGCGACCGGCTCGAAGTACACCACCTGCTCGACGCTCGCCTGCACCGGGAAGCGCTGCGGCACCCCGGCAACCGCGTCGCGCAGCGCAGCATCCATGCGGGCAAGTCCCTCCTCGGTCGAGTGACGGAAGTCGACCGAGAAGCGCACGCGGCCGGGGATGACGTTGCGCGAGTTGGGAAAGACGTCGACCGAGCCGACGGTGCCGCGCCCGTCCGGCTGCTCGCGCTGCGCGATGGCGATCACTTCCTGCATCAGGTGCGTGGCGGCGAACAGGGCGTCCTTGCGAAGCCGCATCGGCGTCGGGCCGGCGTGCGCCTCCATGCCGGTGACGCTGACGTCGTACCAGCGCTGGCCGAGTGCGCCGGCGACCGCGCCGAGGGTCACGCCGGCGTCCTCGAGCACAGGCCCCTGCTCGATGTGCGCCTCGAAGTACGCGCCAAAGACCGGCGCGCCGGCGGCCACCGCTGCCGGTTCGGTGCCAGCAAAGCCGATCGACGCCAGCGCCTCGCCGACGCTGTTTCCTTCGCGGTCGCGCGCCGCCAGCGCGTGTTCGAGCGAGAAGGCGCCAGCCCACACGCCGGAGCCCATCATCACCGGCACGAAGCGCGAGCCCTCTTCGTTGGTCCACACGCAGACCTCGATCGGCGCCTCGGTCTGCAGGCCGAGGTCGTTGAGCGTGCGCACCACTTCCAGGCCGGCCAGCACGCCGTAGTTGCCGTCGAACTTGCCGCCGGTGGGCTGGGTGTCGATGTGGCTTCCGGTGGCAATGGCCGGGCGCGCCGGGTCGCGGCCTTCGCGTCGGGCAAAGATGTTGCCGATGCGGTCGACGCGGATGATGCAGCCCGCCTCGCGCGCCCAGCGGATGAACAGTTCCCGGCCCTGCCGGTCGAGGTCGGTCAGGGCGAGCCGGCAGACGCCGCCCCTTTGGGTCGCGCCGACCTGCGCCAGTGTCATCAGGGACTCCCAGAGCCGTTGACCGTTGATGATCAGCCGGTCGAGGGCGGGGCGCGAGAGGTCATTCATGTCGGACCTGCCGGAAGGGCAACACCACTGAGATTAAACGAGGCGTCGCGCTGCCGAGGCGCAGTGCGCCCGCAATCGCGCGATTCAGTCTTCCTCGCGCCCGCCGACGATACGGCGGATCACTTCGGCGTTGAAGCCGCGCTGGGCCAGGAAGCGCATCTGGCGCGCGCGCTCGGCCGCGTCGGCCGGCGGCGCATCGAACTTTCTCCGCCAGACCTCGCGCGCGCGCTGCAGTTCCGTGCGAGCGAGGTCGCCGACCGCCTCGCGCACGAGCGGATCGCTGATGCCGTGTGCCTTCAGTTCCTGCCTGACGCGAGCGGCGCCGAAGCGCTCTGCCCGGCTGCGCGCCATGACCTCGGTGAAGCGGCGATCGGAAAGCAGCTTCTTCGCTTCCAGGTCGTCGAGCAGGCGCTCAAGCCGATCGGAGGACTCGGCATGCGGTGCGAGCTTGCGCCGCAGTTCGGCCCGGCTGTGCTCGCGCCGCGCCAGATAGCCCAACGCCCGCGCGAGGAGCGATTTCTCCTTGCGCGGGCGCCGCGGGGATTCGGTGGCGTCGTCGTCCACCGGCATCGGGAAGAGGCGCTATTCGCCGCTGGCCGGCGCTGCTCGCCCGGCGACACCGAGCTTTTCGCGAATCTTGTTTTCAATCTCCAGCGCCATTTCCTGGTGCTCGCGCAGGAACTCGCGGGCGTTGTCCTTGCCCTGGCCGATCCGCTCGCCGCCGTAGCTGTACCAGGCACCCGATTTTTCGACGATGTTGTGCTCGGCGCCGAGGTCGAGGACCTCACCCTCGCGCGAGATGCCTTCGCCATACAGGATGTCGAAGGTGGCCTGCTTGAAGGGCGGCGCGACCTTGTTCTTGACGACCTTGACCTTGGTCTCGGAACCGATCACTTCCTCGCCCCGCTTGATCGAGCCGATGCGGCGGATGTCCAGCCGCACCGAGGCGTAGAACTTCAGCGCGTTGCCGCCGGTGGTGGTCTCGGGATTGCCGAACATCACGCCGATCTTCATCCGGATCTGGTTGATGAAGATCACCAGGCAGTTGGTGCGCTTGATGGTGGCGGTGAGCTTACGCAGCGCCTGGCTCATCAGGCGCGCCTGCAGGCCGGGCAGCGAATCGCCCATCTCGCCCTCGATCTCGGCCTTGGGGGTAAGCGCCGCCACCGAGTCGATGACGATGAGGTCCACCGAGCCCGAGCGCACCAGCGCATCGGCGATCTCCAGGGCCTGCTCGCCGGTGTCCGGCTGCGAAACCAGCAGTTCGGTCAGGCTGACGCCGAGTTTCGCCGCGTACTGAATGTCGAGCGCGTGCTCGGCGTCGATGAAGGCGCAGGTGCCGCCGATCTTCTGCATCTCGGCGATGACCTGCAGCGTCAGCGTGGTCTTGCCCGACGACTCCGGGCCGTAGACCTCGACCACCCGGCCGCGCGGCAGCCCGCCGATGCCGAGCGCGATGTCCAGGCCGAGCGAGCCGGTGGACACGACGTCGATGTCCTCCGCAACTTCGCCGTCGGCCAGCCGCATGATCGAGCCCTTGCCGAACTGCTTCTCGATTTGCGCCAGTGCCGCGGCCAGCGCCTTCTGCCGCTCCTTGCTGTCTGCCACCAAACCGCTCCTTCCGTCGTCCATCGCCGCCTCCGCTTGCCGTCGGGAAATCCGGCCGGCAAACGCCGTCCGCCGGATACTGAATGAAATTACAGTACCACTGTATTTTCATCCAGCATCCGCGTCAAGCTGAATATTCACGTCGGGCGGGCCTTTCCTTGCGGCGCGCAATGGCGCCGCCTAGACTGGCCGCGAGAACGCCGATTCACAACGAGACACCTGGCAGCGGGCAAGGCGCGCGATGCCTTGGCTTGCCCGGCCGGCGCGGAGCATATCTCAGTGCGCATTCTGATCGCCGAGGATGACGAGGTCCTGGCCGACGGCCTGTCGCGGTCGCTGCGCGCCGCCGGCTATGCGGTCGACGTGGTCAGCAACGGCCAGACCGCCGACAGTGCGCTGGCCGCGCAGCACTTCGACGTCCTGATCCTCGACCTGGGTCTGCCGGGCCTCGCGGGACTGGAGGTCCTCAGAAGGCTGCGCGCGCGCAACTCGAAGATTCCCGTGCTGATCCTGACCGCCGCCGACAGCGTCGAGCAGCGCGTGAAGGGCCTCGACGTCGGTGCCGACGATTACATGGCCAAGCCGTTCGCATTGTCGGAACTGGAGGCGCGGGTGCGGGCGCTGACCCGACGCTCGCTGGCGGGCGCCCAGGCCGTGCTGCGCAATGGCGCGCTGGCGCTCGACCCGGCCGGCCGGGTGGCGACGCTCAACGGCCTGCCGCTCGAACTGTCGGCGCGCGAACTCGGCCTGCTGGAGATCCTGATCAGCCGGCCGGGCCGGCTGGTGAGCAAGGAGCAGCTGGTCGACCACCTTTGCGAATGGGGCGAGGAAGTCAGCACCAACGCGATCGAGGTCTACGTGCACCGCCTGCGCAAGAAGATCGAACCGGGCGGCATTCGCATCGTCACCGTGCGCGGACTCGGCTACAGCATGCAGCGCGTCGCCGAGCCCGGCGAAGGCACGGCCGGCGGCCCGGCGGCGAGCGCCGCCTGAGCGCCGCGCCGGCCGCGCCGAAGATGCGCGCCGACTGACGCCCCCATGCCAGACCAGACCTCCCAGCAACCGCCAAGGCCCGCGTTGCCGGCGACACCGCCGACCGTGCACAAGACCGTGCGGCCGGTGACCAATCCATTGCGCCGGCCGGACGAGCAGCGGTCGCTGTTCGGCGAGATCCTCGACTGGATGCTGGCGCCGCTGCTCGTGCTGTGGCCGATGAGCGTGACGCTGACCTTCGTGGTCGCGCAGGAGATTGCCAACCCGCCCTTCGACCGCAAGCTCGCCGAGACCGCGAGCCTGCTCGCCGACCACGTCGAGTTCGCCCAGGGTCAGGTGCTGCTGCGGCTGGGCATCGACGTCAGCGAAGTGCTGCGGCCGGATGCGACCGTGTCGACCTCCTATATGGTGCTGGGCCTGCGCGGCGAACTCGTGGCCGGCGACGCCGAGATCCCGTTGCCGCCGGAGGACGACACCAGCGCCGGCCCGCCACGGCTGCGCTTCGACAAGATGAGCGGCGCCGAGGTGCGCGTTGCCTATACGTGGGCGCGACTGCCGGACCAGCCGCCGGTGCTTGTCCAGGTGGCGGAGACGCTCGAGGCACGAACGCAGCTGGCCAACGAGATCATCAAGGGCGTGATCGTGCCGCAGTTCATCGTGCTGCCGCTGGCGGTGCTGCTGGTCTGGCTGGCACTGACGCGCGGACTGGCGCCGCTGACGGCACTGCAAGCTCGCATCCGCCGCCGCAGGCCCGAGGACCGGTCGCCGATCGACGCCCGCGGCGCGCCAGAGGAAATTGCACCGCTGGTCGAGTCATTCAACGACCTGTTGGCTCGGCTGTCGGCCAGCATCCAGGCGCAGCAGCGCTTCATCGCCGACGCCGCGCACCAGATGAAGACGCCGCTCGCCGGCCTGCGCACGCAGTCGGAGCTCGCCCTGCGGCAGACCGACCCGGCCGAACTGCGCCGCAGCCTGCGCCAGATCGCCGCGGCCACGGAGCGGGCGACCCGGCTCATCAACCAGTTGCTGGCGCTTGCCCGCGCCGAGCACCGCGGCGCGGAGGCGCCGGTGCACGAGGTGGTCGACCTCGCCCAGTTGACGCGCGACGTGGTCCGCGACTGGGTGCCGCAGGCGATCGAGCGGCAGATCGACCTGGGAGTGGACGTGACGGACGGGGCCGCCGAAGTGCTCGGCGCCCCGCTGATGCTGCGCGAACTGCTCGGCAACCTGATCGACAATGCGTTGCGCTACACGCCCCCGGGCGGCGCGGTGACCGCGCGCGTCCTGCGCGCCGGGACCGACGCCGTGCTCGAGGTCGAGGACACGGGCCGCGGCATCGTCGAAGCAGATCGGTCGCGGGTGTTCGACCGCTTCTACCGCGTGCTCGGCACGGATGTCGAGGGCAGCGGGCTGGGGCTGGCGATCGTGCGCGAAATTGCGGAGCAGCACGATGCGCAGGTCAGCATTCACACGCCATCGCGGGCGCAGGATCAGACGTTGCCTGGAGTGCTGCTGCGCGTGCGGTTCACACGCACGCCCTATGCGGATCCGCCATTGCGGCGATGAACAGCGGGTCCGGCCCGATTTGACCCTGCCGGCGCGAACCTAGATAATTCGCGCCCTCCGTCGCTTGGCGGAGTTGTCTTCCCAGGCGGATTAGCTCAGCTGGTTAGAGCAGAGGAATCATAATCCTTGTGTCCGGGGTTCGAGTCCCTGATCCGCCACCACTTCCTCGCACTGCGCCGTCGAGCCGTCTGATGCGTATCGCTTCATTGCTGGCCGGCGCTGTTGCTGCCCTCCTCTTCGCGGGCTCTGCCTCGGCGCAGATCGCGCCACGGAAGATCCCGGCCAACGCGCTGCGCGGCACGTACGCGCCGGCCACCTTTCCCGGCGCCTATATCGACGGCAAGCTGATGCAGATGGCGCCGGGCGTTCGCATCGTGATGCCAGACAATCGCACGGTGCCGCCCGCCCAGGTAGCTCCGGAAACACCGGTGCGTTACGAACTCGACGCGCAGGGCAAGATCCGGATGGTGTGGGTCCTGAGCCCCGAGGAAGCGCGCAAGCGATAGGTGCCGATGGCGAAGAAGCTGTACATCCGCACCTTCGGCTGCCAGATGAACGAGTACGACTCGGCCAAGATGGCCGACGTGCTGAACGCCGCGCAGGGCCTGACGGTCACCGACGACCTGAACGAAGCCGACGTGGTGCTGTTCAACACCTGCTCGGTGCGCGAGAAGGCGCAGGAGAAGGTCTTCTCCGATCTCGGCCGCGCGCGGCGCCTCAAGCGCAGCAAACCGGACCTGGTGATCGGCGTCGGTGGCTGCGTGGCCAGCCAGGAGGGCGCGGCGATCATCGAGCGCGCGCCGTACGTGGACGTGGTCTTCGGGCCGCAGACCCTGCACCGGCTGCCGGCGCTGATCGAGCGTCGCCGCAGCACCGGCGCGCCTCAGGTCGACGTCTCGTTTCCCGAGATCGAGAAGTTCGACGCCCTGCCGCCGCCGCGGGTCGCAGGCGCGAGCGCATTCGTGTCGATCATGGAAGGCTGCAGCAAGTACTGCAGCTTCTGCGTCGTGCCCTACACGCGCGGCGAGGAGGTCTCGCGGCCGTTCGACGATGTGCTCACCGAAGCGGCCGATCTGGCGGAACAGGGCGTGCGCGAGGTGACTGTGCTCGGACAGAACGTCAACGCCTACCGGGGCCGGATGGCCGATGGCGAGATCGCCGACTTCGCGCTGCTGCTCGACTACGTGCACGAGATTCCGGGCATAGAGCGCATCCGCTACACGACCTCGCACCCGAAGGAGTTCAGCCAGCGGCTGATCGACGCCCACGCGCGGCTGCCGAAGCTGGCGAGCCACGTGCACCTGCCGGTGCAGGCAGGCTCCGACCGGATCCTCGCCGCGATGAAGCGCGGCTACTCGGTCCTCGAGTACAAGTCCATCATCCGCCGGCTGCGTACGGCGCGGCCGGAGATCTCGATCTCGTCGGACTTCATCGTCGGCTTTCCGGGCGAGACCGAGGAGGATTTCGAGCGCACGATGAAGCTCGCCGCGGACATCGGCTTCGACGCGAGCTTCTCCTTCGTCTACAGCCGCCGCCCGGGAACACCGGCGGCCGACCTGGCAGACGACACGCCGCAGGAAGTGAAGCTCGCCCGTCTGCAGCAACTGCAGGCGGCGATCAACGAAAGCAGCGCCCGGATCAGCGCGGCAATGGTCGGCTCGACGCAGCGGATCCTGGTCGAAGGCCCGTCGAAGAAGAATTCGGCCGAGCTGATGGGCCGCACCGAGAACAACCGGATCGTGAACTTCGCTACCGACGGACGGGGCGAGGCTTGGGTGGGGCAGATGATCGACGTGCGCATCACGCAGGCGCTGCCGCATTCGCTGCGCGGCGAACTGCTGCACAGCGAAGCGCTCGCGTAAGAGCGGGCTCCCATCCGCGTGGCTCGCCGATCCTCGTCCCGCCAGGTGCTGGCTTTTTCCGCCGACGCGGACAACAGCGAACTGGCCAACGTCACCGGCCCGCTCGATGCCAACCTGAGGCAGATCGAAACCGAGCTCGAGGTGGCGATCAGCCGCCGCGGCCACCAGTTCCGCATCGAAGGGCCGCAGCCCCGCGCCCAGCAGGCGGTCGACGTGCTGCAGCACTTTTTCGGTCGCGCCCAGCGACCGATCTCGGTCGACGACATCCAGCTGTATTTCGTCGAGCGCCGCGGCGGCGAGGCGGCGCCGGAGCAAGCACAGGGCGAGCCCTTGCCCACCCTGCACACGCGGCGGCGCGAACTGCACGGCCGAACGCCGCGACAGCGCGACTACCTTGCCTCGATCCTCGAGCACGACATCAGCTTCGGCATCGGCCCTGCCGGCACCGGCAAGACCTACCTCGCGGTGGCGTGCGCAGTCGACGCGCTCGAGCGCGACGCCGTCGAGCGCATCGTGCTCACCCGACCGGCGGTGGAGGCCGGCGAGCGGCTCGGCTTCCTGCCCGGCGACCTGTCGCAGAAGGTCGATCCGTACCTGCGGCCGCTGTACGACGCGCTGTTCGACCTCGCCGGGTTCGACAAGACGCAACGCCTGCTCGAGCGGCAGACGATCGAGATCGCACCGCTCGCCTACATGCGCGGCCGCACGCTCAACCAGGCGTTCGTGATCCTTGACGAGGCGCAGAACACCACCCCCGAGCAGATGAAGATGTTCCTGACCCGCATCGGCTTCGGCTCGAAGGCGGTGGTCACCGGCGACGTCACGCAGATCGACCTGCCGCGCGGCAGCTCGAGCGGCCTGATCGAGGCGCAGCACATCCTGCGCGGCGTTCGCGGGCTGGGCTTCACCTACTTCACTGCCGCCGACGTGGTGCGTCACCCTCTGGTGGCGCGCATCGTCGAGGCCTACGAGGCAGCGGACGCGCGCGGCGAGGGTGGCGAGTCCGCGCGCGGCAAGCGCGGCCGCGCCGGCTGATGGCCGACTTGCGGCTCTCCGTCCAGGGGCACTCCCGCTTCAAGGGCCTGCCGGCACGCGCGACACTGGCGCGCTGGATCGGGCTCGCGCTCGAGCGAGAGGCCGATATCACGCTGCGCTTCGTCGGAGCCGCCGAGGGGCGCCGGCTGAACCGCGATTACCGCGGCATGGACCACGCCACCAATGTGCTGACCTTCGACTACGCGCGTGCGCCGGCGGTGCACGCCGACATCGTGCTGTGCGTGCCGGTCATCAGGCGCGAGGCGCGCGAGCAGCACAAGACATTGCGCGATCACCTCGCGCACCTGGTCGTGCACGGCGTGCTGCACGCCCAAGGGTATGACCACGACCGTGCCGCACACGCACGGGAAATGGAGGCGATCGAGATCGCGATCCTCGCCAGACTCGGCCTGCCCGATCCCTATCAGGAGCCGGCAGCCTAGCCGGCGCATCCGGCGCTTCGGTGATTACGGACCGGCGTTGGCAGCAGATGTCGCTGCGCGCAGTTGCGGATGTTGCGCCCAGCCGGCCTCGTGTATTCTGAATTGGTCTCCACTCGGGATGCATCGGCAGCGTTGCCGCCGGGCTTCCGTTCCTGATGTCAGAACCTCCGCCTAGTCGCTTCATCGCTTCTCAGAAGCGCAAGACCCTCTTCGAACGCCTGACCGCGTTCATCTTCCGCGAGCCCGAAAACCGAGAGGAACTGCTCGAAGCGCTGCAGGAGGCGCACAGCCGCAACCTGCTCGACGCCGACGCGCTGTCGATGATCGAGGGCGTGCTGCAGTTCTCCGAATTGCGCGCCCGCGACCTGATGGTGCCGCGCACGCAGGCGGACATGATCGACGTCGGCGAGTCGGTCGAATCCTGGATCGGCCGCGTGATCGAAACCGCGCATTCACGCTTCCCGGTGTACGAGGGCAACCGCGACCACGTCATCGGCATCCTGCTGGCCAAGGACCTGCTGCGCTACTACACGGAAGGCGACTTCGACCTGCGCTCGATGCTGCGGCCGGCGGTGTACATCCCGGAGTCGAAGCCGCTGAACGTGCTGCTGCGGGACTTCCGCGCCAACCGCAACCACATGGCGATCGTCGTCGACGAGTACGGCGGGGTGGCGGGGCTGATCACGATCGAGGACGTGCTCGAGCAGATCGTCGGCGACATCGAGGACGAGTACGACTTCGACGAGACGGCCGACAACATCGTTGCCGAGAAGGGGGATCGTTTCCGCGTCAAGGCGCTGACCGAGATCGGGGACCTCAACGAGGCGTTCGGCACCACGTTCTCCGACGAGGAGTTCGACACCATCGGCGGCCTGATCACCGATCAGTTCGGCCGCGTGCCACGGCGCGGCGACCGCATCGAGATCGACGGCCTGCGCTTCGAGGTGCTGCGCGCCGATGCGCGGCAGGTGCACCTGCTGCAGGTCACGCGGGTGCCGAAGACGGTCGTTCGCGAATTCGCCGAGCAAGAAGCCCGGCCGGAGCAGTGACGAAACGCCATCAGGGTGGGCCGGCCTGCTGCCCGCTCAGCTCCGACTGGCACGCCGCCACCGCCTGTCGCTCTTGCGTCGCTAGACTGCGCGCGCTGCGAACCGACGGCCGCGCCATTGCCGACCCATCTCACTCTCATCGCCCGGACCGCCCTGGCTGACCGGCCGCTCGCCCGCGCGGCGCTTTGCGCGCTGCTCGGCGCGGCTCATGCGCTTGCCTTCGCGCCGTTTCACCTGCCCTGGCTGCAGTGGCTGGCGCTGGCCGGACTGTTCGCATTGGCCCTTCCGACTGCCCGCCCGCGCGATGCGGCGCTGCTGGGGTTCGCGTTCGGCCTCGGCTGGTTCGGCCTGGGCGTCTCCTGGGTCTACATCAGCATGCACGTGTACGGCGAGATGCCGGCGCTGCTGGCGGCGGCAGCCACCGCGGCGTTCTGCGCGTTCCTCGCCCTGTACCCGGCATTCGCGCTCTGGCTGGGCACGCGCCTCGCAGCCGGCGCAACGTTGCGCGCCCTGCTCCTGCTTCCCGCCGCCTGGGCGGGCAGCGAATGGCTGCGCGGCGTGCTGCTGACGGGCTTTCCGTGGCTGGCGAGCGGCTACGCGCACACCGATGGGCCGCTGGCGGGCTTCGTGCCCGTCGCAGGCGTGCATGGTGTCACTCTGATCGCCGCGCTGCTCGCCGGCAGCATCGCGCTGATCGCGCGACGCCGGCGCACGGAAATGCTGGCACCCGCCGCATTGGCGGCAGCGCTGCTCGTCGGCGGACAGGCACTGCGCGCCATCGAATGGACCGCGCCGGCAGGCGAACCCATCCGGGTGCAACTGCTGCAGGGCAACGTGCCGCAGAACCTGAAGTTCGCCGACGGCGGCATGTCGCTCAGCGAAGCCGCGTACCTGCCGCTGCTGCGCGATGCCGAGCAGGCCGACCTCGTCGTGCTGCCCGAGTCGGTGCTGCCGCTGCCGCTGTCGTATCTGCCGCAGCCAACGATCGACGCGCTCACCGGCGTGCCCCGCCGCGGCGCCGCGCTGATCTTCGGCATCTTCATCGAGGAGCCGCGCAGCCATTACTTCAACAGCGCGGTCGGCCTGTCGCCGGCTGGCACCTCGCAGCGCTACAGCAAGCGGCACCTGGTGCCCTTCGGCGAGTTCATCCCCCGGGGATTCCGCTGGTTCGTCGACCTGATGCAGATGCCGATCGGCGACCAGCAGCGCGGCGACCCCTACCAGCCGGCGATGCAGCTCGCCGGCCAGCGGATCGCAGTGAACATCTGCTACGAGGACCTGTTCGGTGCCGAGATCCGCCAGGCGTGGCGCGATCCGGCGCAAGCGCCGACACTGCTGCTGAATCTATCCAACCTCGGCTGGTTCGACGATTCGCTGGCCCTGCCGCAGCACCTGCAGATCTCGCGGCTGCGCGCGCTGGAAACGGGCCGGCCGGTCCTGCGCGCCACCAACACCGGTGCGACGGCGATCATCGACGCGCGCGGCCAGGTCGTGGCGCAGTTGCCGTATCTCACCCGCGGCGTGCTCAGCGGCGAGGTGCAGGGCTACAGCGGCGACACGCCTTACCTGCGCTTCGGCGACGCGCCGGCACTGGCCGTGATCCTGCTCGCGCTTCTTGCCGGCGCCTTCGCCGGCATCCGTGCGGGCCGCAGCCGTTAAGATTCGCGGCCCCGCAACCGCTTCGCGGTAGCCGTCAACGCCCGCACTTCGATGATCACCTTCCAGGATTGCATCCTCCGCCTGCAGAACTACTGGAGTGCGCAAGGCTGCGCGCTTCTGCAGCCGATCGACCTCGAGGTCGGCGCCGGCACCTCACACACGGCGACCTTCCTGCGCGCGATCGGCCCGGAGCCCTGGCGTGCCGCCTACGTGCAGCCGTCGCGCCGCCCGAAGGACGCCCGTTACGGCGAGAACCCGAACCGGCTGCACCAGCACCACCAGTACCAGGTCGTGCTGAAGCCGTCGCCGACCGACATCCTCGACCTGTACCTCGGTTCGCTGCGGGCGCTGGGCATCGACCTCCTTTCGAACGACATCCGCTTCGTCGAGGACAACTGGGAGAACCCGACGCTCGGCGCGTGGGGACTGGGCTGGGAAGTGTGGATGAACGGCATGGAGATCACGCAGTTCACCTACTTCCAGCAGGTCGGCGGGCTGGAGTGCCGGCCGATCACCGGCGAGATCACCTACGGGCTGGAACGGCTGTGCATGTACCTGCAGAACGTCGACAACGTGTTCGACCTCGTCTACACGACGTGGAAGGACCGCGGCGTCGACAAGGTGCTGCGCTACGGCGACGTGTTCCACCAGAACGAGGTCGAGCAGAGCAAGTTCAACTTCGAGGCCTCCGACCCGCAGGTGCTGCTCGGCCAGTTCAACCTGTTCGAGGCCGAGGCCAAGCGGCTGATGGAAGCGGAACTGGCGCTGCCCGCCTACGAGATGGTGCTGAAGGCCGGCCACACCTTCAACCTGCTCGACGCGCGCGGCGCGATCAGCGTGACCGAGCGCGCCGCCTACATCGGCCGCATCCGCACGCTGTCGCGATCGATCGCGCAGAGCTACTACGACTCGCGCGAGCGGCTCGGCTTCCCGATGCTCGGCGAGGCGGCGAAGAAAGAGGCCGCATAGATGGCCTCCGCCTCGCTGCTCGTCGAGCTGAATACGGAGGAGTTGCCGCCGAAGGCGTTACAGATGCTGTCGGAGGCGTTTGCCGCCGGCATCGAGAAGGGGCTGCGCGCCCGCAACTTCCTCTCGCCCGACAGCCGGGCGACAGCCTTCGGCGCACCGCGTCGGCTCGCCGTGCATATCTCATCGGTCGCGGCGCGTTCGCCCGACCAGCCGTTCCGGCAGAAGCTGGTGCCGGTTTCGGTCGGCCTCGATGCGCAGGGCAATGCAACGCCGGCCTTGCTCAAGAAGCTGGCCACGCTCGGCGCGAACGTCGATCACCGGCTGCTGAAGTGCGAGAGCGACGGCAAGCAGGAGGTGCTGGTCTACGTAGGCACCAGGCCGGGAACCGACCTCGCCGAAGGCCTGCAGGCGGCGCTCGGCGAGGCCATCGCGAAGCTGCCGATCCCGAAGGTGATGAGCTACCAGCTCGGCGACGGGACGACCACCGTGCATTTCGTCCGCCCGGCGCATCGCCTGGTCGCGCTGCACGGTTCGCAGGTCGTGCCGATCGGCACGCTGGGGCTGCAGGCGGGACGCGAAACCTTCGGCCACCGCTTCCACACGACCGGGCCGCTGTCGATCCGCGAGGCCGACAGCTACGCGCAGCAGCTTCAGGACCAGGGCAAGGTGATCGCCTCGTTCGGGCAGCGCCGCGCGCGCATCGAGGAACTGGTGACCGCAGCGGCCAGCCGGCTTGGAGCGAAGCCGGTGATGCCGGGCGAGCTGCTGGACGAGGTCACCGCGCTGGTCGAATGGCCGGTCGCCTACGCAAGCGAGTTCGAGCGCGAGTTCCTCGACGTGCCGCAGGAGTGCCTGATCCTGACGATGCAGCAGAACCAGAAGTACTTCGCGCTGACGGACGATGCCGGCCGGCTGCTGAACCGCTTCCTGCTGATCTCGCACCTGGAGACCGACGACCCGTCGGCGATCGTCCAAGGCAACGCGCGCGTGGTGCGCGCCCGGCTGGCCGATGCCAAGTTCTTCTTCGACCAGGACCGCAAGCGCACCCTCGAGTCGCGCCTGCCGCTGCTGTCGAACGTGATCTATCACGCCAAGCTGGGCTCGCAGCTGGAGCGGGTCGAGCGGATCACCGGCATCGCGGTGGAGATCGCCAAGTCGCTCGGCGTCGACCGCACGCACGTGGAGCGCGCGGCGCGGCTGGCCAAGGCCGACCTGCGCACCGACATGGTGGGCGAGTTCCCCGAGCTTCAGGGCCTGATGGGACGCTACTACGCGCAGCACGACGGCGAGCCGGCCGACGTCGCCAACGCGATCGAGGATCACTACCGCCCGCGTTTCGCCGACGATCTGCTGCCGTCGTCAGCCGTGGGCACCTGCGTGGCACTCGCCGACAAGCTGGAGACGCTGGTCGGTCTGTTCGGCATCGGCGAGAAGCCGACCGGCGACAAGGACCCGTTTGCGCTGCGCCGGCACGCGATCGGCGTGCTGCGCATGCTGAGCGAGAAGCGGCTGCCGCTGGCGATCGGTGACCTGCTGGTCGTCGCCGAGCAGTCATTCAACGGCATGAAGGCATTCAAGCCGGCCGCCGCCGAAGTGACGGCCTTCCTGTACGAGCGCCTGCGTGGTTTGCTGCGCGAGCAGGGCTACAGCGCCAACGAGGTCGAGTCGGTCGTCTCGCAGGCGCCGCAGCAGATCGCCGACATCGCCGATCGGCTCGCCGCGGTGCGCGCGTTCATGCAGCTGCCCGAGGCCGAGAGCCTGGCGGCGGCGAACAAGCGCATCGGCAACATCCTGAAGAAGTCGGAGGGCGCCGCGACCAGCGTCGATGCAGCGTTGCTTTTCGAACCTGCCGAGAAGTCGCTCGCCGATGCTTTTGCTCGGATCTCGCCCCGTGCGCAGCAACTGTTCTCCGCCGGCGACTACGCGGGCAGCCTGAAGGCGCTGGCGCCGCTGAAGCTGCCGGTCGACAAGTTCTTCGACGACGTGATGGTCAACGTCGACGACGTCAAGCTGCGCGCCAACCGCCTCGCGCTGCTGGCGCAGCTGCGCGGACAGATGAACCGCGTCGCCGATCTGTCACTGCTCGCCGCCGGCTAGAAATCGGGGTCAGAGTCGAATTTCTTGCCCGACCCTCTTGCCGCGCTGAAATTCGACTCTGACCCCGATTGCCATGAATTACCTGCGTTCGGCGCTGTACCTGCTGGTGCTCACGGTGGCGGTGATCCCGTGGGCACTGGTGGTGCTGGCTGCCTATGTGACGTCGGTCGCGACGCGCTACCGGCTGTGCACCATGTGGACACGGTTTGCCATCCTCGCTGCTCGACGCATCTGCGGCATCACCTGGCGCGTCGAGGGATGGGAGAACCTTCCCGACGGGCCGGCGATCCTGCTGCCCAAGCACCAGTCGACCTGGGAGACTTTCTGGCTGCCGTCATTCGTGCCGCGGCAACTGACCTTCGTCTACAAGCGCGAACTGCACCTCGTGCCCTTCTTCGGCTGGGCGATGGCCTCACTGCACATGATCAACATCGACCGCAGCCGCGGCCAGGACGCCTTCGAGCAGGTGGTCCGGCAGGGTACCGAGCACCTGCGCGACGGCTGGTGGATCGTGATCTTTCCCGAGGGCACGCGCACGCGGCCCGGCTCGACGCGGCGCTACAAGACCGGCGGTGCCCGCTTGGCGGTACGCACCGGCACGCCGGTGGTGCCGATCGCGGTCAACAGCGGCGAGGTCTGGCCGCGCCGCGCATTCCTCAAAGTTCCCGGCGAGATCACGATCAGCATCGGCGCGCCGATTCCGGCCGAAGGTCAGACCGTCGAGCGGGTGGCCTCGCTCGTAGAATCGTGGATCGAGACGGAGATGCGCCGCCTGGCCCCGCACCGCTACAGCGGGCCGTATGTCGGCGGCAGTCACGTCGATCCGAAGAACCGGGACAGTTCCGGCAAAGCCATTTGAAGCACATCGCGCCACTGAACGCGCAGCAACTGACACTCTTCGACGAGCCGCCACCCGGCCCGATCGCCCCGTCTGCTCCGCCGGGGACGCGCCGCCTCGCCATCGGTGTGGAGCCGATCCACTACACCCTGCGGCGCGCACGCCGCCGCTCGATCGGCTTCACCATCGACGATCGCGGCCTGACGGTGGCCGCGCCGCGTTGGGTGAGCTTGACGGAAATCGAGGCGGCGATCGCCGAGAAGCAGCTATGGATTCGCCGCAAGCTGGCGGAGTGGCGGCAGTGGCAATCACGCCAGCCGCTGCAACGCGTGCATTTCGGCGACGGCGGCTCGCTGCTGCTGCTTGGCCGCCCCGTGACGCTGCGCCTGCGTCCCGCGGCGGAATGCACCGGCCTGGCGGACGATGCGGCCGGTGCCGAATTTCACCTTGCACTGCCGCCGCTGGCCGGCGAGACGCAGGTGCGCGACGCGGTGCTGGCATGGCTGAAGGCGGAGGCCCGCCGTGTGCTCGGCGGCCGCCTGCAGCTGCTGGCGGCGCGGCAGGCCGTGCAGCCGCGCTCGTGGTCGCTTTCCTCGGCGCGCTCGCAATGGGGCGCCTGCACGCATGACGGACACATCCGCCTGAACTGGCGGCTGGTTCACTTCTCCCTGCCGGTCATCGACTACGTGGTAGCGCACGAACTGGCGCACCTGCAGGAGATGAACCACAGTCCGCGCTTCTGGCAGACGGTGGGCCGGCTGCTGCCGGGCTTCGAGACAGCGCGCGACGAGGTGAAGAAACTCGATCTCGCCTCGCTGCCCATCTGAGCGGAAACGCCCCCGTCGCACGAACGCAGCGGGCGCTGCTCTGGCGCATCCCCGTGCGCTACGCTGCGGCTCCCGGTCAAGCTGCCAGGAGCGGAATCGTCATGAGAATCCTGCACACCATGCTGCGCGTCGGCGACATGCAGCGGTCGATCGACTTCTACACCAAAGTGATGGGCATGCAGCTGCTGCGCACCACTGACCGCCCGGAACAGAAGTACTCGCTGGCCTTCGTCGGCTACGGCGACGAGCGCGAGCATGCGGTGCTCGAGCTCACCTACAACTACGGCGTCGACAGGTACGAACTCGGCGGCGCATTCGGCCACATCGCCATCGCCGTGGACGATGCCTACGCCGCCTGCGAGAAGATCAAGGCAGCCGGTGGCAGCGTCACCCGCGAGCCCGGGCCGGTGAAAGGCGGCACGACGGTGATCGCCTTCGTCACCGACCCCGACGGCTACAAGATCGAGCTGATCCAGACGCGGCGCTGAACAGCGCCAAGGGTCCCGTCAACGGGCCGACGCCCGCTCCGCGAGGGCGACGAAGGCGGCGACCGGCAGCGTCTCCGCGCGCGCTCCGGGATCGATGCGACAGGCGCGGATCGCTGCCTCGTCGAGCACGTCGGCCAGCGCATTGCGCAGTGTCTTGCGACGCTGGCCGAAGGCAGCGGTGACCACGCGCGCAAACACGCCGGCGTCGATCGCCGGCAGTTCATCGACCGGCCGGGGCACCAGCCGCACGATCGCCGAGCTGACCTGCGGCGCCGGCGAGAACGCGCCCGCCGGAACGACGAACAGGCGCAGCACGCGGTAACGGAACTGCAGCATCACCGACAGCCGCCCGTATTGCCTGCCGCCGGGCTCGGCGACCATTCGGTCGACGACCTCCTTCTGCAGCATGAAGTGCTGGTCGCGCACATGGGTCGCAATGGGCAGCAGCGCGAACAGCAGCGGGGTGCTGATGTGGTACGGCAGGTTGCCAACGATGCGCAGCGGCCGCGTGTCCGTCGCGGCCAGCGCCGCCCAGTCGAGCGCCAGCGCATCGCCCTCGACGAGCGCCAGTTGCTGCGGCGTGAAGCGGCTGCGCAGCCGCGCGGCGAGATCGCGGTCGATCTCCACGGCCGTGATCGCGGCCGCGCGCTCAATGAGCAGCGCGGTCAGCGCGCCGAGTCCCGGCCCGATCTCGACGATGCGGTCGCCCGGCCGCGGGTCGATCGCCGCGACGATCCGCTCGATGTAGTGCGCGTCGTGCAGGAAGTTCTGCGAGAAGCGCTTGCGCGCCCGATGGCCTTCCATCAGCACGCAGGTTGCGAGGCACCGGCGTGCGATGCAAGCTGGTCCGCCATCGCCAGCGCCGCCTTCATGCTGCCGGCATCGGCGGCGCCCTGGCCCGCGAGGTCGAGTGCCGTACCGTGGTCGACCGAGGTGCGCACCAGCGGCAGCCCGAGGGTGACATTGACTCCGTGGCCGAAACTGGCGTGCTTCAGGACCGGCAGCCCCTGGTCGTGGAACATCGCCAGCACCGCGTCGAAGCGCGACAGCATGGACGGGACGAACAGCGTGTCGGCCGGAAACGGACCGGCCGCGTCGATGCCGCGTGCGCG
Organism: uncultured Burkholderiaceae bacterium; assembly: GCA_964610575.1. Lineage (GTDB taxonomy): Bacteria > Pseudomonadota > Gammaproteobacteria > Burkholderiales > Burkholderiaceae_F > JADJWR01. The sequence goes on along the minus strand of CAZSYX010000012.1, from coordinate 31,262 downwards.
GGCGGCCGCCAGCGCCGGCGCAATGACGTCGATCTCCTCGCGCCCCAGATGGCCGCCTTCGCCGGCGTGCGGATTCAGTCCGGCCACGCCGATCCTTGGTCGCGGCAGGCCAAAGCGGCTGCGCAGGTCGTGCTGCAGCACGTCAAGCGTCGCGGCCAGCAGATCAACCGTTATCGCGCCCGCCACCTGCGTCAGCGGCAGGTGGGTGGTCGCCAGCGCGACTCGCATGCCGCCACCGACCAGCAGCATCACCACATGCCGCGTGCCGGTCCGCTCCGCCAGGTACTCGGTATGGCCGGTGAACGGCACGCCGCCGTCGTTGATGACGCCCTTGTGCACCGGTGCGGTGGCCATCGCCCGGTACTGACCGCGCAGGCAACCGTCTATCGCCGCATCGATCGTTCGCAGGACGTAACGGGCATTGCGCGCATCGAGGCGTCCGGCGACGACCGGCGCCTCCGTGGCGAAGTGCTCGATGCCAACCCGGGACGGCAGCGGCCAGCCGACCCCCGCAGTCACCGCGGCCTGCTGCAGCAGTTGCCGATCGCCGAGCAGGACCGTCGGCAGGCGCGACGCTGCGGCCGCAGCCACCGCGATCTCGGGCCCGATGCCCGCCGGCTCGCCGGTGGTGATCGCGATCGGCGCCGTCATCGAGCGACGTCCGACTGCCGGCGCCCCGCGCCTTCGCTGCGCCGGCGAACTCGGCTAAGCGTCGTCGAGTCGGTACTCGACATAGGTGCGGTCACGCAACTGGCGAATCCACTCCAGGTACGCCTCTTCGCCCTTGCGTTCGCGCAGTGCCATCCGCGCTGCCAGGCGGTTGCGTTCGATCGGCGACTCGTCGGTGCGTCGTTCCATCACCTGGATCAGGTGCCAGCCAAACGGTGACTGCACCGGCTCGCTGACTTCACCCGGCTTGAGCAGCGCCATGGCCCGCTCGAACTCCGGCACCGTGTCGCCGGGATAGATCCAGCCGAGTTCCCCGCCGCGGGTGGCCGTCGAGTCCACCGAGTGCAGCCGCGCCAACTGACCGAAGTCCTGGCCGCCCTTGACCACGCGTTCGCGCAGGTCGAGCAGCCTGCGCCGCACCTCGGCTTCCGGCGTCAGGTCGGAGACGCGCAGCAGGATGTGCCGGGCGCGGGTCTGTTCGACCGGCCCGCTCGCCAGACGGCCCTCGGCGGCATCGCGCCTGCCGACCAGCTTCAGGATGTGGAAGCCGCCGGGGCTGCGCACCAGCGGCGCGAGGCTGCCCGGCTGAAGGCCCTTGATCGCGTCGAGGAACAGCGTCGGCAGCCGCTCGGCCGTCCGCCAGCCGAGCGAGCCGCCCGACAGCGCATCCGGCGAGGCCGAGTTGCTGGCGGCCAGGCGGGCAAAGTCGGCGCCGCTGCGCAGCTGCGCCATCAGGTCCTCGGCCTGCCTGCGTGTCGCCTCGATCCGGTCGGTCGAGGCGTTGTCCGGCACGCGCAGAAGGATCTGCGCGAGGTTGTACTCGACCGCGCCCGCCGTCACGCCCGCCTGCTCGGCGAGGAAGTTGTCGATCTCGCCCTCGGAGATCTGGATGCGGCTGTCGACTTCGCGGTCGCGCAGCCGGGTGATGACGATGTCGTCACGCACGTCGCTGCGGAAGCGCGCGAACGAAATTCCTTCCTTATCGAGACGCTCGCGAAACTGCGGCAGGCTCATTCCGCTCTGCTCGGCAATGCGTGCCAACGCCGCATTCACCGTCGCATCGTCGACCCGCACGCCGGACTCCCGTGCCAGCTGGATCTGCGCCCGGTCGACGATCATCCGCTCTAGCACCTGCCGGCGCAGCACGGCAGCCGGCGGCGGGTTGATGTTCTGCCGGCGCAGCTGCGCCAGCGCGACCCGCGTCCGCGCCTCGAGCTCCGACTCGGTGATCGCCTCGTCGTTGACCACGGCAATGATGCGGTCGAGCGACCGCGGGGCCGACGTAGCCGCGGGCGCCGGGGCGGAGACCTGCGCGACGGCGGCCACAGCCCATGCCACAGCAAGCGCGCCTGCGCAGGCAAATCGTTTCAGCACGGTGATGATCCTATTCATAGTCCTCGTAGCGACCGACCGCCGTCTGCCGCACGTCGACGGGCTGGTAACCCGGAATGCTACGCCGCAGCTGCTCGAGCAGGCCGGTGCCGATCGAGGCGATGCCGTTCAGCTGCAGCTGGAACAGCAGCGACGTCGTCCTCGCCTCGCCGATGGTGACGAAGCTCTGCCCGACCAGGCGCAGCGCCCAGCAGTCGTCGCGGTACTCGAAGCCGGCAAGCAGCTCGACCCACTGCTTGTCGCGGATCGAGTAATTGGCGCGGCCGACGCCGTACCAGCGCGCGGCGATCGGCCACTGCGCCGCGAAGTCGACCTGCTCGATCTCGTCGAGCTTGTAGCGATAGGCAAGGCCCATCACGGAGCCTGGCCGCGGCTGCCAGCGCAGCGCGGCCGCGGCGCGCACCAGCCGGTTCTCCAGCGTCGAGTGCTGCACGTACAGGTCGGAGATCCAGCCGCGCGCAATCACGCCGCGCAGTTCGAACAGCACGTCGGACTCCGAGCCGGTGCTCGCCGTGCCGCCGGGAAGCGTGACCTGCTGCGAAGAGAAATAGAAGCGCTGGCCAACGGCCGCGCGCAGCCGCTCCGCCCCGGTGGCCGGGTCGAGGATTCGGCCGACCAGCGCCGCCGTCAGCTGGTTCGCCTCGCTGACGCGGTCGAAGCCGGAGTAGCGGTTCTCCCTGAACAGCTGCGTGAAGTTGAAGTCCGCCTCCGCGGTGTCGAATACCGGCAGGTTCGACTGGTCGCGGTACGGAACGTAGGCATAGAACAGGCGCGGCTCGAGCGTCTGCACCGACGCGTCGCCGAACCAGCTCGCGTCGCGCTCGAAGACGAGGCCGCCGTCAACCGAGGCCAGCGGCAGGCTGCGGCTCGGCCGCTGGTCCGCGCGCCTCGGATCGTCGAGTTCGTACCAGGTGCCGAGCCACTGCACGCGCGGCACGAGGAAATAGCCCGGGGCGCGAACCGGATAGGCCAGGGTCGGGTTGACAATGAAGCGGGTGCCGGTCTCCAGCGTCGGGTGGTCGAACTGGGTCGCGTCGATCATCATCCCGGCATCGAAGCCGGCGATCCTCGGCGCCCAGCCGGTGAACGCCAGCTGCGGCAGCCGCTCGTGCGGCTTGACCACGGGCTGGTTCGGGTCCTGCAGCGTCTGGTTCTGCTCGACGCGCGCGAGCGCGCTCCACTGCCGCTGCGTGTAGCGCACGAAGACTTCCTGCGGCAGCACCAGCCGCGACGCGCCGGCGATGGTGCGCGCATAGTCGGCAGGCACGTTGTCGTCGGAGACGCGGCTGTAGTTCACCCCGCCGGTCAGTCCGGCGGCGTTGTCGTAGAGGTGGCGCAGCGACAGGTGGCTGCGCGAGCCGTCGGTGACCCGGTCGTAGGGCACGAGGTCGTATTCGACCATGCCGTTGAAGTTCGGCTCGAGGTAGCGGAACTCGGTGCCGATCAGCACGCCCCGCTTGGTCATCACGCGCGGCGAGATCGTCGCGTCGTAGTTGGGCGCGATGTCCCAGTAGTAGGGAACGATGGCCTCGACGCCGAGCTTGCTGTTGATGCCCACCGACGGCGTCAGCAGGCCGCTGCGGCGCCGGTCGCCGAGCGGAAACTGGAAGTACGGCGAAGCGAGGATCGGCACGCCCTGGAAGTGCACCGACGCGCCGTTGGCAACCCCGAGCTCGCCGTCGCGATCGATCGTCAGCCGGCGGGCCTGGATCCACCACGAGTCATCGCCCGGCGCACAGGTCGTGTAGACGGCATCCTCGAGCCGCAGCCGGTCGCCCTCGAGGAACTCGATGCGCCTGGAAGTGCCCCGCCCGCTGTGCGGCGCATAGGTGAAGCCGGCCTCGGGCATGGCGCCGGTTCGTGCGTCGATGCGCAGCGTCAGGCTCGGGCCGAAGAAGGCGACGCCGTCGCGGTAGATGCGCACGTTGCCGCTCGCCTCGATCTCGTCGGTGGCCACCGCGTAGGTGATCCGGTCGCCACGCAGCACGGTGCCGCCGCGGCGGACCTCGGCGCTGCCTTCGAGCGTCAGGCGCTCCTCGATCTCGCCGCTGATGCGGTCGGCGCGCACGTAAGCCGAACCTTCCGCTGCCGGTCGCCCCCGGCCCTCGCCGAGGGCGCGCTCGAGCCGCAGGCGCGGCTCCTCGGCGCGCGCGAGCACCGCCCAGATCAACAGGCACGTCGCGAACGCAAGCGGAAGGCGGAAAGGTCGCAATCGGAAGTACGGCCGCGCGTCCATCATCAGTCGCGACAGGCGGCGCGACAGCGCGTGGCTATTATAGGAACCGTGCATCACGAACCCGCGAGTCTGCTCTGCGAACGACGCTCACCTCTGCTGCGATTTCGGCGAACGCTCCGCAGCGCGCCGAACCGGGCATGACTCCGACGCACGACCTCCGCCTGCAGGCATTGCAGGGCTGGCTGGCGAGCCTGCCGAACGGCCTCGGGCTGCAGCCTGGATCGCTTCGGCCAGCCTCGGCCGACGCAAGTTTCCGCCGCTACTTCCGCCTCGACGCGCGCGGCGTGGCAGGCGGCACCGCGATCGCCATGGACGCCCCGCCGCCGCAGGAGGACACGCGGCCCTTCCTGCACGTGGCCGCCCTGTTGCACGAGGCCGGCCTGAATGCGCCGCGCGTGCTGGCGCAGGATCTGCAGCAGGGTTTCCTGCTGCTCACGGACCTCGGCACGACGACCTACCTCGCCGCGCTGAACGAAGGCAACGCGAACCAACTGTTCGAGGCGGCAACGGCGGCGCTGGTGCGCTGGCAGGCGGCCAGTCGCGCCGATGCGCTGCCGCCGTATGACGAGGCGCTGCTGCGGCGCGAACTCGACCTGTTTCCCGAGTGGTACCTCGGCCGGCACCTCAAGCTCGAACTGAAGCCCGCGCAGCGGCAGATGCTGGAATCGCTGTGGCGGCAGCTGATCGACGCCTGCCTGGCGCAGCCGCGCGTGTTCGTGCACCGCGACTACATGCCGCGCAACCTGATGGTGACGAGTCCGGCGCCCGGCATCCTCGACTTCCAGGACGCCGTCCTCGGCCCGATCGCCTATGACGTCGTGTCGCTGTTCCGCGATGCCTTCGTCTCCTGGCCCGAGGAACGTGTCCTCGACTGGACGATCCGCTACTGGGAACGCGCCCGGCGCGCCGGGCTGCCGGTCGATGCGGACTTCGCCGACTTCTACCGCGCCTTCGAGTGGACCGGCCTGCAGCGTCACCTGAAGGTGCTCGGCATCTTCGCCCGCATCAACTACCGCGACGGCAAGCCGCAGTACCTGGCCGACACGCCGCGCTTCATTGCCTACGCCCGCGCGGTTGCCCGCCGCTACCCGCCGCTGGCGCCGCTGGCCCGCCTGCTCGACGAGATCGAGGGCGTGAAGCCGCAGGCGGGCTTCACCTTCTGATGAAGGCCCTCCTCTTGGCCGCCGGTCGCGGTGAACGAATGCGGCCACGCTCGGACACGATGGCCAAGCCGCTGCTGCGCGCGGGCGGCCGGCGGCTGATCGAGTGGCAGATCGAGGCACTGGTGCGCGCGGGAGTGAGCGAGATCGTCATCAACACCGCGCACCTGGCGCAGCAGATCGAGGACACGCTTGGCGACGGCAGCCGCTACGGGACGCGGCTCACCTACTCGCGCGAAGGAGAAAGGGCCGAGGATGCGCTGGAAACGCTTGGCGGAATCGTCCGTGCGCTGCCGCTGCTCGGTGCGTCGCCCTTCATCGCGGCGAGCAGCGACATCGTGACCGACTTCGACTACTCGACGCTTGCGCAGCCGCTGGCGGCCATCGCCCGCGGCGCCAGCGACGCTCATCTTGTGCTGGTCGACAACCCGCCCTTTCACGCCGATGGCGACATGGGCCTGGCGAACGGGCGCATCCGGATGCAGCGGCCATATCTCACCTACGGCAACATCGCCATCTTCTCGCCGGCGCTGTTCGACGGCCTGCGTCCCGGTCGCGCCAAGCTGTTCCCGTGGCTGTTCCGCTTCCTCGAGAAGGGACGCGTCAGCGGCGAGCACTTCCGCGGGCGCTGGCACAACGTCGGTACGCCCGCCGAGCTCGACGCCCTCGATGCCGAGCTGTCTGCTGCCGGCAGGCAGAATTCCCTCGCGCCGGTCAGCACCTGAGCAAGGCGATGCGACGGGCAATCATCATTGGCGGCGGCCCGATCGGATTGCTCTGCGCGTTGCTGCTGGCGCGGCGCCAGATCGCCTGCGTCGTCCTCGACGCCAGGCCGCTGGAGCAGGCACGGCGGGATGGCCGCCTGCTGGCGCTGTCGCGTGGCACGTGGGAGCTCCTGGCGCCGGTTCTCGGCACCGACCTGCCGCCACGCGCGGCGATACGCGAGGTGCACGTCAGTTCGGCTGGCGACTTCGGCGCCACCCGCATCGCCGCTTCCGACTTCGACGGTGCCGATCTCGGGGCGACGGTGCTCTATGGCGACCTGCTCGCCGCGCTGGCGGCGAGCGTTGCCGCGCAGCCCGCCGTCGAGGTGCTGCGGCCGGTGAAGGCTTCCGAGGCGAGGCAGCGCCCGGACAGCGTCGAGGTGCTGCTCGACGACGGCAGCGCGCTGACGGCCGACCTTGCGGTTCACGCCGAGGGTCTGGCCGTTCCTGGGGCCGAAGGCGCCCGCGCCCCGAGCGACGACTGGGCGTTGCTCGCCGATGTTCGCCTGCGACCGTCGCGCGACGATCTGCCGGCAGGCACCGCCTTCGAACGCTTCACGCGCAGCGGCCCGCTGGCGCTGCTGCCGACGCCGCGCTCCCTTGGCCGTGGTGCTGGACGAGTCCTGTCGCTGGTGTGGTGCATGGGCGAGGCGGAGGCGCAGCGGCGGTCTGAACTGGCCGACGACGCGCTGCTCGGTGAACTGCAGGCAGAGATCGGCGCACGCATCGGCGAGGTCACGGCGATTGGCCCGCGGCGAGCGGTGGCGTTGCCGCAGCGGCGACGCCAGCAGGTCCATCACCATCGCGTGGTGGCGCTCGGCAATGCCGCGCAGACGCTGCACCCCGTCGCCGGACAGGGATTCAATCTCGGCGTGCGCGACTGCGTCACCCTGGCCGACGAACTGGCCCGGGCGACCACGATCCCCGAGGCCGTGGAGCGATACGCGCGCCGTCGGGAGATGGATCGCACGGCAATCACGATGCTCACCGGCGCACTGCCCGCGGTCTTCGCCACCCGCTTCGTGCCACTCGCCGTCGCGCGCGGCCTCGGGCTGGCATTGCTCGACACCGCTGCCCCCTTGCGCCGCCAGCTTGCGCAGTTGCTGATTTTCGGCGTGCGTTCGTAAGCCTTCGATTCAGTGCCCGAGGCGTAGCCCGCCTTCACGTCACGGAGGCGCATTCGCCCTTGGCTACAATTCCGCCTCCTCGCTGCCCCCTCCCCGTCTACCCACCATGCGCATCGGCTCGCACGAGCTGAACAACCGCGTATTCGCCGCGCCGATGGCGGGGGTCACCGATCGACCGTTTCGCCGACTCTGCCGCCGCTTCGGCGCCGGCTACTCGGTGGCGGAAATGGCGGCGTCGAATCCGCGGCTGTGGGCAAGCGAGAAGACGATGCGCCGTCTGAACCACGAAGGCGAGCGAGCGCCGGTTGCGGTGCAGCTTGCCGGCGCCGATCCGCAGATGCTGGCCGAGGCGGCGCGCCACAACGTCGACCGCGGCGCACAGATCATCGACATCAACATGGGCTGCCCGGCGAAGAAGGTGTGCGCGGTGGCCAGTGGCTCGGCGCTGCTGCGCGACGAGGCGCTGGTCGGGCGCATCCTGCACGCAGTGGTCGCCGCGGTGGACGTCCCCGTGACGCTGAAGTTCCGCACCGGCTGGTCGCCCGAGAATCGCAACGCCATCCGCATCGCCCGCATGGCCGAGGACGCCGGCGTGCGCATGCTGACGCTGCACGGCCGCACGCGCGCCTGCGGGTTCGGCGGCCACGCCGAGTACGAAACGATTGCAGCGGTCAAGCGCACGGTGTCGATTCCGGTGGTGGCCAACGGCGACATCGGCTCGCCGCAGAAAGCGCGCGACGTGCTTGCGGCGACCGGCGCCGATGCGGTGATGATCGGCCGCGCCGCGCAGGGACGGCCGTGGATATTCCGCGAGATCGAGCACTTCCTCGCCACGGGCGAGACGTTGCCGCCGCCGACGGTCGACGAGGTGCGCCCGGCACTGCAGGAACACCTGCAGGAACACTACGTCTTCTACGGCGCCGCGCACGGCGTGCGCACAGCGCGCAAGCACATCATCTGGTACACGCGGCGGCTGGTCGGCGGCGACGCGTTCTGCGAGCGGATGAACAGGATCGACGAGCCGGACGCACAGGCAGCTGCGGTCGACGACTTCCTGCAGGAACACGGCCGCCGATTCGGGAGGCTGCGAGACCACGAATCGCCGGACCGCTGATTCAAGGGCCGGCAGACGCAGCGTCACCGTGCTCCGGCACCGACGAGAACAGAACAGAAAGACACGAGGAGAGAGGAAATGGCGTCACATCCTCCGCTGCGAAGCGGCAGGCAAGCGACCAACGGCGCGGAGCGGCAGCCAGCAGCGCCGCCCGCGGCGAGCGACGGCGCGGCCCGCGGCGAGACGATCGAGCAGTGCATCCTGCGCAGCCTGAACGAGTACTTCGACAACCTTGACGGCGCCAAGCCGCATGCGCTGCACGAGATGGTGCTGCAGGCGGTCGAGCGGCCGCTGCTGAAGTTCGCGATTGAGCGGACCAACGGCAACCAGTCGGCGGCGGCGGAACTGCTGGGCATCAACCGCAACACGCTGCGCAAGAAGCTCACCGAGTATCGGCTGGGATAGGCGAGGATGAAACTCATGGTGCTCGACGTGCCTGCCGTATCGGCCGCCGCCACCTCGAAGGAGACGGCACGATGAGGCAGGCGCTGATCAGCGTTTCCGACAAGACCGGCGTCGTCGAGCTTGCGCAGGGCCTGGCCGGTCTCGGCTACCGGATCCTCTCCACCGGCGGCACGGCGAAACTGCTGGCGGAGAACGGCGTGGCGGTGACGGAGGTCGCCCAGTACACGGGCTTTCCCGAGATCCTCGACGGCCGCGTCAAGACGCTGAACCCGCGCGTGCACGCCGGCTTGCTGGCCCGCCGCGACATGCCGGAGCACATGGCCGCGATGGCGCAGCACGGGATCGATCCGATCGACATCCTCTGCGTCAACCTGTACCCGTTCGAGCAGACGGTGGCGCGGCCGGACTGCAGCTTCGATGACGCGATCGAGAACATCGACATCGGCGGCCCGGCGATGCTGCGCGCGGCGGCCAAGAACCACGGCTCGGTGGCGGTGCTGGTCGACCCGGCCGACTACCCGGCGCTGCTCGAGGAACTGCGCGTGCATGGCCGCGTCGGCTCGTCGATGCGTTTCGAACTGGCGAAAAGGGTCTTCGCGCACACCGCGCGCTACGACGGCGCGATCAGCAACTACCTCTCGTCGCTCGACGAGAAGCTGCGGCCGACCCCCTTCCCGCAGACGCTCACCCGCCAGTGGAGCAAGGTGCAGGACATGCGCTACGGCGAGAACCCGCACCAGAGCGCGGCGTTCTACCGCGAGCGCATGGTGGCCGGCGGCCTGCTGGCCGGCTGCGTGCAGCTGCAGGGCAAGGCGCTTTCGTACAACAACATCGCCGATGCCGACGCGGCATGGGAGTGCGTGCGCGCCTTCGACGCGCCCGCCTGCGTGATCGTCAAGCATGCCAATCCTTGCGGCGTGGCGATCGCCGCCGACGCCGCGGGTGCCTACGCCAAGGCATTCAAGACCGATCCGACCTCCGCCTTCGGCGGCATCATTGCCTTCAATCGCGCGGTGGATGCGGCCTGCGCGCGCGCTGTGGCGGGCCAGTTCGTCGAGGTCGTGCTGGCGCCCGCCTTCGATACCGGCGCCCGCGAGATATTCGCTGCCAAGCAGAACGTGCGGCTGCTCACCGTCGCCCCGGGCGTGGCGCACAACGACCTGGATTTCAAGCGGGTCGGCGGCGGCATGCTCGCGCAGACCGCCGATACCGCGACCATCCTGCCTTCCGACCTGAAGGTGGTCACTAAACGCAAGCCGACCGCCGAGCAGATCGACGACCTTCTGTTCGCCTGGCGCGTGGCCAAGTCCGTCAAGTCGAACACGATCGTCTTCGCCAGCGGCGGCATGACGCTCGGCGTCGGCGCGGGTCAGATGAGCCGCATCGACTCGGCACGCATCGCCTCGATCAAGGCGAAGGAAGCCGGCCTGTCGCTCGCCGGCTCGGCAGCCGCCTCCGACGCGTTCTTCCCGTTCCGCGACGGGCTCGATGTCGTGGTCGACGCCGGCGCCACCTGCGTGATCCAGCCGGGCGGCAGCGTGCGCGACCAGGAAGTGATCGCCGCGGCCGACGAGCGCGACGTCGCGATGGTGTTTACGGGCATCCGGCACTTCCGCCACTGAGTGACGAAGGCAGGGCGCGTGGCAGAATCGCCGCGTGGCGACTCCCGCGCGCATCCTCGGCATCGATCCCGGCCTCAATCGCACCGGCTGGGGTGTGATCGAATCCCTCGGCGGGCGCATGGTCTGTGTCGAGGCCGGCGTGATCCGCGTCCCGCCGGGCGAACTGCCCGACCGGCTGGCAACCATCCTCGCCGAACTTCGCTCGGTGATTGCTGAAACGCGGCCCACTCGGGCCAGCGTCGAAAAGGTGTTCGTCAACGTCAATCCGCAGGCCACGCTGCTGCTTGGCCAGGCGCGCGGCGCCGCGATCTGCGCGGCAGTGGCGGCCGGCCTGCCGGTGCGCGAACACACGGCGCTGCAGGTCAAGCAGGCGGTCGTCGGCTACGGCAAGGCGAGCAAGGAGCAGGTTCAGATGATGGTGCAAAGGCTGCTCGGCCTGGCCGAACTGCCGCCGACAGACGCCGCCGACGCACTGGCCTGCGCGGTGTGCGACCTGCACGCCGAGCGCCTGCTGGCGGTTGGCGGACCGCTGCTCTCGGCCACCTCTCGTGGCCGCCGGTCGCGCAGCGCCTGGCGCAGGGGCGCTGCGCGCCTGCTCGGCTGAGCCGCACCCCATGATCGGCCGAATCGCCGGCACGCTGCTCGAGAAGAACCCGCCCGAAGTGCTGGTGGAGGCCGGCGGCGTCGGTTACGAGATCGACGTGCCGATGAGCACCTTCTACAACCTGCCGGCCCTTGGCGAGCGGGTCACCCTATTGACCCATCTGGCCGTTCGCGAGGACGCGCACCAGTTGTTCGGATTCCTGACCGCGGTCGAGCGGCAGGCGTTTCGCCAGCTCATCCGCATTTCCGGCGTAGGCAGCCGGATCGCGCTTGCCGTGCTTTCCGGCATGAGCGTCGGCGAACTGGCGCAGGCGGTCACACTGCAGGAAAGTGGCCGGCTGACCAAGATCCCCGGTATCGGCAAGAAGACGGCCGAGCGGCTGCTGCTCGAACTGAAGGGCAAACTCGGCGCAGCGCTGGAAGGAGTGCCGGGAGGATCGGCGCCCGCGGCGGACGGCAGCACCGACGTGCTGCGTGCGCTGGTGGCGCTCGGCTACTCGGAGAAGGAGGCCGCGGCGGCGGTGCGCCAGTTGCCGGCAGGCACCGGCGTCTCCGATGGCATCCGGATGGCACTGAAGTCGCTGGCCAAGGCCTGAGACCACCTGAGCAGACAGGAAATGACGGCAAACACGCGCCTGATCTCGACCGAGCCGGCATCGCCGAACGAGGAGTCGGTCGAACGCGCGCTGCGGCCGCAGCGCTTGGCCGAGTACGTCGGCCAGAAGAAGATCCGCGAGCAGCTGGACGTGTTCGTCACCGCCGCGCGCAACCGTGGCGAGGCGCTCGATCACGTGCTGCTGTTCGGCCCGCCGGGCCTGGGCAAGACCACGCTGGCGCACATCGTCGCCGCCGAGATGGGCGTGAACCTGCGCGCCACCAGCGGCCCGGTGCTCGAGCGGCCGGGCGACCTGGCGGCGATGCTGACCAATCTCGAGAAGAACGACGTCCTGTTCATCGACGAGATCCATCGGCTGAGCCCGATCGTCGAGGAAATCCTCTATCCGGCGCTGGAGGATTTCCAGATCGACATCATGATCGGCGAGGGGCCTGCGGCCCGCTCGATCAAGCTGGAACTCCCCGCCTTCACCCTGGTTGGTGCGACGACCCGCGCCGGCATGCTGACCAACCCGCTGCGCGACCGCTTCGGCATCGTCGCCCGGCTGGAGTTCTACAGCGAGGACGAACTGGCGACGATCGTCAGGCGCTCCGCGCGGCTGCTGAACGCGCGCATCGACGCCGACGGCGCGCACGAAATCGCCCGCCGCTCGCGCGGCACGCCGCGCATCGCCAACCGCCTGCTGCGCCGCGTGCGCGATTTCGCCGAGGTGCGCGAAGATGGCGCGATCAGCCTTCCCGTGGCTGACCGGGCGCTCGCCATGCTCGAGGTGGACGCGCGTGGGCTCGACGTGATGGATCGCAAGCTGCTTGCGGCGGTCATCGACCGCTTCGGCGGCGGACCGGTCGGGATCGAGAACCTCGCCGCGGCCATCGGCGAGGAGCGCGACACGCTCGAAGACGTCGTCGAGCCGTTCCTCATCCAGCAGGGTTATCTGCAGCGCACGCCGCGCGGCCGCATTGCCGCGCCGCTCGCCTACGCCCATTTCGGCCGCATTGCGCCACAAAGCGCCGGCACCGACACCCTTTTCTAGCCAGGCCCGGCTTCGTTGCTCGGCTGACGGCGGCTTCGCCGTTCAGCGCCGGTCTGCCACCATTGGGCGGCCACCGCCTCGCAGGCGGCGCATACCATATTGCCGCGATGGCGCCGATCGTTGAACATGCGTGCTTGGCGATTCGGCATTGAGCAAGGGAACATGGGCGATATCCCTGACCCGAACGGGAAGGCGGCAGCCGCACACCGCGGTCGCTCCGAGCCGGTCGCCCTCGCCGACAGCGCAGTCCGATGGATGGAGCAACTGCCGCAGCACGCGCAGCCCTTCCAGACCGCGGCGCGATATCCGCGCATCGTCAACTCACTCGCCGGCCTCTGGCAGAGCCCGCCGCGCTGCCGTGCCTACTTCGAGCAGTTGATGATCGATGAGCGGGGCGACCGCCAGGGCTTTCCGACGGAAGTCGCGTCCGAACTGGCGGCGCTGAAGGACTACTACGATTCCGTCGTCCACCCGACCCAGCAAACGGTCTGGGACGAGATCATCAACCGCTCGCGCGGCTGAGTAGTCCCTCTTTTCGGCATGGACGGCCTCGCCAACGGGGCGGTCCCCACCCTCTCTGCAGCCGGATCCGCGCTTCGTTACGGCGCCGTGCCCTTTGCGCAGCCCGCCGTGCACAGCGGCGGCGACCTAGCTAAACTCGCGCGTTTTGCGAACCGCCACGAAGAGGAGGCGCCATGGATTACGCGCGTCAACAGCGCAATCCATCCAGGCATCTGATTGGCATCGGCGGCGTTGTCCTGTTTCACGCCTTGGTTATCTACGCCCTGGTCACCGGACTGGCGCGCAAGGTGGTCGAGGTCGTCAAAGGCCCGATCGAAGTCAAGGTGATCGAAGAGGTCAAGGCTCCGCCGCCGCCAGCCGAGATCGTTCCGCCGCCGCCGAAGCTGGCCGCGCCGCCGCCGCCGTTCATTCCGCCGCCGGAGGTCAACATCGCGCCGCCGCCGACCACGGCGCCGACCATCACCTCGGTCACGCGCGAGGCGCCGCCCGCGCCGGTGGCGCCGGTGATTCAGCCGCCCCCGCCGCCGGTGGCCAAGGCGCCGCCGCCACCGCCGGCCGGCCCGAAGAGCGCGCGCGTGGCGTGCGCGAATTACGTCGAGGTGATGTCGAAGATCGTCTACCCGCGTGACGCTCTGCTCGACGGCATCGAAGGCGAGGTGCTGATCGAGTTCACCGTCGCCGGCGACGGCTCGATCAAGGACGTCCAGATCAAGTCGTCGTCGAACCGCATCTTCAACCGCGCCGCTCTCAACGCCGTGCAGTCTGGCCTCAAGTGTCAGGGCCAGGGACAGGACGTGCGCGTCCAGGCGCCGGTGAGTTTTAAGATCCGCTGACTTGTCGAGTGACGCAGCTCAAGAGGCTTTCGCACAGACCCGCGCCCAAGAGCGCAAACCGTTAACCCATACGCCCCACGAGGAGAGTTTCCGATGATTTCCTTCATTCGCCGCAAAGCGGCCTGCCTCGCCGTGATGCTCGCCGCGGCAGGTTTCACTGCCCCGCTGCCGGCCCTCGCGCAGCAGGACGCCGCCAAGGCGCCGCCGGCCGCAGCCCCTGCAGCCGCGCCTGCGGTCGCGCCGACCGTCACCAAGGAAGTCATCGAGAACCCCTACGGCCTGGAGGCGCTGTGGCGCCAGGGCGACTGGGTCTCCAAGGGCACGCTGATCATCCTGGTCATCATGTCGATGGGCAGCTGGTACATCATCTTCGTCAAGCTGTGGGAGCAGTCCAAGCTCGGCCGCGAGGGCCGCGCGATGGGGGCCGGCTTCTGGAAGGCGGCATCGCTCAAGGAAGGCGCCTCCAAGCTGAAGGCCAACAGCGCCTACCGCTACATCGCCGAGTCCGGCATCGAGGCCAACGCGCACCACGAGGGCACGCTGACCGAGAACATCGACCTGAACACCTGGGTCACCATGTCGGTGCAGCGGTCGGTGGACAACGTCAACAACCGCCTGCAGGACGGCCTGGCGTTCCTCGCCACCGTCGGCTCGACCGCGCCGTTCGTGGGCCTGTTCGGCACCGTCTGGGGCATCTATCACGCGCTTACCGCCATCGGCATCGCCGGCCAGGCGTCGATCGACAAGGTGGCCGGCCCGGTCGGCGAGGCGCTGATCATGACCGCGATCGGCCTGGCGGTCGCCGTGCCGGCGGTGATGGGCTACAACTGGCTGGTCCGTCGCAACAAGGTGCTGATGGAGACGGTGCGCGCGTTCGGCTCCGACGTCCACGCCGTCCTGCTCGGCAGGAGCGGCGACGCCGCCGCAGCCATCGCCCGCTAACCACCGCTTCCCGCCAGGAGAGCTCGCCATGGGAATGGCTGTCGGTCCCGCCGAAGGCGAAGACGAAGCGATCTCGGCGATCAACACCACGCCGCTGGTCGACGTGATGCTGGTGCTGCTGATCATCTTCCTGATCACCATCCCGGTCGTCACGCAATCCATCGCGCTGCAGTTGCCGCAGGAGAAGAACCTCCCGCGGCAGACGGCGCCGGAGAACATCGAGATCGCCGTCACCAAGGACGGCGACCTGTACTGGGGCATGCAGAAGCTCCGCGACAACGACGAGCTCTTCGACCGGCTGAAGGAAGTGGCCACGCGCCAGCCGCAGCCGGAAGTGCACATCCGCGGCGACCTCGGCGGCCGCTACGAGCATGTCGGCCGCGTCGTCTTCGCCTGCCAGCGGGCCGGCATCCAGAAGGTCGGCTTTGTCACCGAACCGCCGGCCGGGGTCGGCAGCTAGTGCCGTGATGACGCTCGCACCGGCGCTGCGCCACGAGCGCAGCCTGCCCGTGCGGCTGGGGAGAACGCAATGGGCATGAATGTGGGAACGGGGGGCGGCTCGCAGGAGCCGGATGTGATGGTCGACATCAACACCACGCCGCTGATCGACGTGATGCTGGTACTGCTGATCATGCTGATCATCACCATTCCGATCCAGTTGCACTCGGTGAACCTGAACATGCCGGTCGGCACGCCGCCGCCGGCGACCGAGAAGCCGGTCGTGGTGACGATCGACGTCGACTTCGACGGCACGGTGTACTGGAACGGCGAACAGGTGCCGAGCCGCGCTGTGCTCGAGGAGAAGCTGACAGCGGCGGCGCAGACGCCGGTGCAGCCCGAGGTGCACCTGCGCCCGAACAAGCTCGCCGAGTACAAGGACGTGGCGGCCGTCATGGCCTCCGCGCAGCGACTGGGCGTGACCAAGCTCGGCCTGGTCGGCAACGAGCAGTTCGTCAAGTAGCCCGGCACCGACGCGGCGGCGCCTGCCGATCTGGCGACGTGCCGCTGCCCGTGGCGATTCCAACTGCCGGCCCGCATGACGGCTGTGCCGTACCAGCTTGGTCTTATCGGAGTATCGACAGATGTTGTCCTCAGCAGTTCGCAGGAATGCCCGCTTGACCGCGATGGCAGCCGCGTTCTTCACCGGCGTCGGTCTGCACATGGATTCCGGATCCGGCCTCGGCGTGGGCCCGGCTCCCGCCTACGCGCAGTCGGACGCCGTGCGTGCCGAGGTCGGCAAGCCGCTGCAGCAGGCTGCCGAACTGCTGAAGGCCAACCGGGCCAAGGACGCGCTGGCCAAGGTGCGCGAGGCCGAGGCGGTGCCCAACAAGTCGCCGGCCGAGCAACTGACGATCGAACGGATGCGCGGTGCCGCTGCCGCGCGGGCCGGCGAGACGCAGACGGCGATCAGGTCGTTCGAGACCGTGCTCGCCACCGGCAAGCTGAGCCAGGCGGAGCAGGCACAGACCGCATCGCAACTGGCTTACCTTTACTCGCAGGCCAAGGACTGGAACAAGACGCGCGACTGGGCGCAGAAGGCGAAGCAGCTGGGCGGCAATGCGACGGAACTGGACAAGTTGCTCGCCTACGTCAATTCACAGACCGGCGACTTCGCCGCCATCGCGCGCGATGCGCAGGCCAACATCGAGGCGGCGGAGAAGGCAGGCCGCAGGCCGGAGGAAAACGACCTGCTGGCGCTCGCCGATGCGCAGCGGCGCACCGGCAACGCCGCGGGCCAGTCAGCCACGCTCGAGAAGCTCGTCGCCAATTACCCGAAGAAGGAATACTGGGCGGCCGTGCTCAGCCGCATCCAGAGCAAGCCCGGCTTCTCGGGACGGCTGGCGCTGGATGTGGATCGGCTGAAGCGCGAAACCAAGACGCTGGACAGCGTCGAAGGCTATGTCGAGATGGCCCAGATGGCACTGCAGGAGTCGCAGGCGGCCGAAGCCAAGTCTGTGCTGGACGAGGGCTTCGCGCGCGGCCTGCTTGGCAAGGGCGCCGAGGCCGAGCGGCAGAAACGCCTGCTGGCATTGGCTACGCAGCGGGCCACCGATGCGCCGAAGGCGCTGGCTGCCGCCGAAGCCGAGGCCAAGGACGGCAACGCGCTGGTCCGCATCGGCCTTGCTTACACCGGCCTCGGTCAATACGACAAGGGCATCGAACTGATCCAGGCCGGCATCAAGAAAGGCGGCCTGCGGCATCCGCACGACGCGCAACTGCACCTGGGCATCGCCCAGCTTCGCGCGGGACAGAAACAAAAGGCCGCGCAGACCTTCAGGTCAGTCGGCGGCGCCGACGGCACGGCGGACCTGGCTCGCCTCTGGATGCGGATGCCGTAGTGTGGACCTAACGACCGGCAGCGGGCGCCGAAGCCCCCGCCCGGTCGCGACAGAATCGCGCCTCGAACCAGCGATCCAGCATTTCCTTCTCGTCCGGCAGCGCAACGTCCCGTCTCCGCAGGCCGAAGCTATTCCCGAGGAAGTCGGCGTCCTGCAGCCGATCGACCGAGGTGGCGATCAATGTGCCGTCGGCGGCACGCCAGACGTACTCGATCGTCATCCTTGTCCACGCGACATTGGGCAGCAGCCGGACGTTGCCGGCCGCCGGGCGGTGGCGCCAGTCGTAGTCGCCAGCGAGATCGAGTTCGCGCACCAAAATCTCGAACGACTGCTCGGCCGGAATGCAGCGCTCGCCCAGCGTCAGCAGGTGACGCCTGATTTCTGCCAGGACCGGATTCGCCTCCGGTTCCTCGCCGTAACCTTCGAGGGTCGCGTCGACGAAGCGCTTCGGGTCGTCGAAGCGCACGTCCACCTTCCCGCTCGCGGCCGTCGCCATCGCTGCCAGCGCGAGGCCGGCCATGCAGTGTGCCGCCCGCTTCGTCATGGCTTCCTTCGCCCGACCGAGGCCTCGTCTATTCGACCCGCCGGACCCGCGGCGTCCGTGAGGCGCCGTCGATTTCCATGAAGAACGATCCGGAGAAGCCGCGCACGATGCGCACCTTCGGATCGCGCAGGTTGTAGGCGGCCATCGATCCGTCGCGGATCTCCCAGACCTGGCCGTTGGCCAGCCTGAACCGGGTGGTGCCCACCCAGCCGTCGACCGGGCCGGGGATGTAGCTCTCGATCGATTCGATCGCCTCCGGCTTCGACTGTGCCGGCGGCCGATTCTCCAGACCGAACTGCGCGGCCGCGCTGGCCGGCGCCGCTGCAGCAGCAGGCCCCGCCCCGGCCGCAGCCGCCGCGGCAGCAGGTGCTGCCGCTGAACGCGCCGCTGCAGGCGCAGGTGTCGGCGCGATGCCGGTCGCGCCCGGGGCGGGAAGCGGGATGGCGTCGTAGCAGCGCAGGCGAAGCAGCGAGTCCGTTTCCTGCCGGCAACGCTGGATCGCCGCGGAGTCGGCCGCGGCGGGGCCGGCGAGGCCGACGCCGAGCACAAGGAGCGCCGCTGCTTTCACCCCGGAAAAGCAATGAAAACAACCAGGCGAGGACAGGGCAAGGCGGCGCATCGGATACCTCGGTGAAGTGTCTTTCGGAGTATAGGAGGGGCGCGAAAGCCCGCAGGCGCGGCCTTCGCGCCGGCAAGAAAAAACCCGGTGCCTCGCCTGCGAGGCACCGGGTCCAGGCCGAACGCCGCCTGCCGGCGGCTGGCGGTTAAAGCGCCATGCGGACGCCGATGTAGTAGCGGCGGCCGATCGCGTCGTAGACGCCCGCGTCGGTGCCGCTACCGGTGCTGGTGTTCTCGACCGACACCGGGATCAGCGCGTTGGTATCGAACTGCGGCGGGTTGGTGCCGAACAGGTTGTCGACGCCGAAGTAGAACTGGGCCTTGCGGTAGTTGTACGTCAACTGCATGTCGGTGTACATCTTCGAGCCGATCGTGATCGCATCGCGGCCCAGAGGCACGTCGCAGGCACCCTCCGGATTGGCGCAGAACTCCGACAGGAACTGATCGTCGAGCGAAGACTTGCCGATGTAATTGAAGTTGAAGTTGACGCCGAACGAATTCCAGGCGTAGCCGAGGTTCAGGTTCCACCGGTGTTCAGCCGCGCCGATCTCGCCGGCAAAGTAGTCCTTGTTGGAACCGGGCAGCGGGATCACGTAGCCGTCGATCAGGTAGGAATAGGTAAACCTCGCGCTCAACCGACCGGGCCCGACCCGGTTGGCGTAGGCCGCCGTGAAGTCGATGCCCTCCGTTTGCACGCCACCACTATTGGTGAAGGTGGTGTCGACGCGGGCGATCGAACCGACGCTGTTGGCCCCGACCGCCGCCGGACGGCGCAGGACGAACTGGCAGAACGACGTGTCGCCGCCATAGCACTGCGTCAGGGTGAACTGGGTCGGCGTCTGGACAATCGCGTCGTCGATCTTGATCTTGTAGTAATCGATCGTGAACGCGGTGTTCCTGAGCGCGTCAATCGAGGTGGGCGTGATGACGAGGCCAAGGGTGAACGACTTGCCCTTTTCTGCGTCCAGCTTGGGATTGCCCGTGTCGAACCCGCTCGTGCCCTGCAGGTCAGCCTGGTTCAGCGTGAACGCGCCGTTCTGGGCGATGTTGGCTGCGACCCCCGGATCGGCCCGGCAGGCGGCGGCGGTCGCCCCCGGCGAGGTCGCGGTGACGCCTTCACACGGGTCGACCACGCTCGGGAAATCCTGCGACGCCGGCTGGTACAGCTCGCTGATGTTCGGCGCGCGGGTCGACTGAGAACCCGTCATTCGGAACTTGAAGTCCGACGTCGGCGCCCACTCGACGCCCGCGTTCCAGCTGAAGGTGTTGCCGACCGTGGAGTAGTCGGACCAGCGCCCGGCGCCGTTGACGCTCAACATCTTTGCAAACGGCGCATCCTTCAGGATCGGCACCCTGACCTCGCCGAAGAATTCGGTCACGTCGAACGAACCTTCGGTGCGCGGGATCGCGTTGCCGGCGTTAAGTCCCGCCTGCTGCAGCGGATCGAATTCGCTGCGCGAGTACTCCTTGCGGTACTCGGCGCCCACGGCCACACCCAGCGGGCCGGCCGGCAGCAAAAGCGGCTCGCCGGTTACCACGCCGCCGGCATACTTCTGCGAGGTGAACGTCGACAGCAGGCTCGGCGCCTGCACGTACTTCGCCGCCTCCGGCGTGATCGAGTTGAAGCCGAAGATGCTGATCGGCACGCAGCCCTGCACCCTTGCGTTCGCATCGAGGCAGACCGCCTCGGTCGTGTTGCCGTTGCCGTTAACGTCGTTGATGTCGGGAATCGCCTCCAGCGCGTTGCGGAAGTTCAGGACGTTGACCTGGCCGCCGCTGACCTGCGATTCCTTCGACTGGCCGTAGCCTAGATACGCCTCGTAATCCCACTTGTCGGTGATTGCCCCTTTCAGCCCGGGAACAACACGGAACGTATCGCGGTCCGTCGAACTACCTCGATTGCCGATCTCGGACAGGCGCCGCGAGAAGCTGTAGACGAGCGCCCCATCGTCGTTGCGCTGTGACAGCAGTTCATAGATGCCCTGCGGGATCACCGGGTTCTTCAACAGTTGTCCATTGACACGGAACTCGGCCGGAATCACCCCGGTGGCGGGGTAGATGCCGTTGACCGAATCGGCCGGATCGAGCGGGAACGGTTCGATATCGCTCTTGATGTTGGTCGCCGAGTAGGTGGCCTCGAGGAAGGCACGGTGTTTCGGCACAAACTCGAAGTCCGCCGTGGTGGCGAGCAGGTAGCGCTCGGTCGGAATGGCCAGTGCGCGGGCTGACTGGCGGTTGAAACCCGTCGCGCCGACGCCGTCACCTGCCGGTCCGTTGGTCGAAAACGGAATGATGTTGCCCTGGGCGTCGAAGGTCCGCGAGGCGGTGCTCACTCCCGGGTTGATGAAGATCCGCCCCTGCGGCGCGAAGCTCGAGTAAAACGGCGTCGTGAAGTTGAACATGTCCCGATAGTCGCCGGTTAGGAACGCCGTCGAGATGTTGTCGGTCGTGCTGATACTGCGGTCCCGCGAATAGACAGCGCCCTGCCGCGTGTAACCGAAGTGCGCCATCACGCTGCCCTTGCCATCGGCAAGGCTGGCGCCCCAGGTCGCGGTGATCTTGGTCCTGGAATCGTCGCCTTCCTCGGACACGCCGTACGAAGCATCCAGCGCCAGTCCCTCGAAATTCTTCTTGAGAATGATGTTGACCACGCCGGCGACGGCGTCCGACCCGTACATCGACGATGCACCGCCCGTAAGGATCTCGACGCGCTCGATGAAATCGGCCGGGATCGCGTTCAGGTCGACCGCGGAGTCTCCCGGAATGCCGGCGACGAAGCGACGGCCGTTGACCAGCACGAGGGTGCGGGAAGTGCCGAGGTTCCTCAGGTCGACGGTGGCCACGCCCGCGCTGGCGGTGGCGAAGTTCGAGTTGGTCCGGGCGATGGTCGGCGCGCCGACGGCGGGGTTCTGCAGCAGGACCTCCTGCAGGTTCACCGCGCCGGAATCCTCGATCTCCCTGGACGTGATCACCTGCAGCGGCGACGACGACTCCGCGCCCGGCGTGCGGATGCGCGTGCCGGTGACAACCACCTCCTCCTGGACCTGCGGCTGCGCCGGTTGCTGCTGCGCGTGGGCCGAAACGACCATCAGGCCGCCAAAGGCAACGGCGAGCCCCTGTACGACAGGCTTCAATCGCAATTCCATCGTCAACTCCCCCGAGAAAGACTTCGCTCCGCCGCCGAAGGCGGTCGGCATCACGTCGCGCACCGAACAAGTAACGAAACGCAACAACCTGCGAATGAAACTCTCCAACGCCCGTCCGATCCTTGACGAGTGTCAGGAACTTTAGTCGGCGTGTCTTGCCCGCACAACATGAAGAGACCACGACCGCCATGCTTGTTGCGCCGCGCAAGAGGGGGATCGTGACGTTCTGCGAGCGCTCGGCCGTGCGTTTCCTGAACCAGCGTCTTGCTTGCCGCGTCTGCGCGCCAGGGCCGCGCATCGGACGAGGTCCAGAGGAGAAAGTGCAGCGAAGCCGCGCGCTGCACCCTTGTCTATCGCTGCCCGGCCCCACCATTTGATGCTGCAGCTTCAACTTCCCTCGCAGCCCGCAAGCCCGCCCGGCCCACTGTTGGCTCGATGCGACAGGAGGACTTTCTCCTTACCCCAACCGCATTCGCAATCGATACCGTGACGGTTACACGCAGTTATCTTTCGCACCTTTTGGGGAGCGAGCAGGACACCCTGCCGGACTGTCGCCTATGCACTCGCGGTGCGCCCCTCATGGGTGCGCCGCGTGCGCTGAACGCGACAGGACCCGCGTGGCGGATTCTCAACGCCCGCCAGAGCAAAGCGCCCACCTCAATCGGCGGGCGCAGGGGTACCAACTTGAACCACTTCGGGGGAGCGAAGACATGTTGAGAGCGAAGAAGATCAGCCTTGCCGTAAGCGCTGCGCTCGGCAGCGGCCTGATCGGCATGGCGCCGGGCGCGCTGGCCCAGGCGACCGGAACGCAGGCACTGGAGCGGGTCGAGATCACCGGTTCGCTGCTGAGGCGGATCGAGGGCGAGACGGCCTTGCCGGTGCAGACCATTTCAACCGAGGAACTGCGCAATGCCGGCGTGACCAACGCCGAACAGGCGCTGCGGCTGGTGACGCAGGGCGGGGCCAGCCTGGTCAGTTCCGGGTCGGTGAGCCAAACCAACGGCGCGGCCTCGTTTGCATCGCTGCGCAGCCTCGGCGCTCGACGCACGCTGGTACTGCTCAACGGCAAGCGGGTGGTCTCCAACCCGTACGGCACCGTCGCTGTCGACTTGAACACGCTGCCGATTGCGGCGCTCGAGCGCATCGAGGTGCTGACCGATGGCGCTTCCTCGACCTACGGCACGGACGCGATCGCCGGCGTGATCAACTTCATCACCCGCAAGGACTACAAGGGGGTGGCGGTGGCCGGCGAGGTTCAGTTGCCGGAAGAAGGCGGCGGCGAGGTCTACACCGGCAACGTGCTCGCCGGCTACGGCAGCCTGACCAAGGAAGGCTGGAACGTGTTCGGCGGCTTCAACTACCGCAAGCAGGAGCCGATGAAGGGCACCGAGCGTGACTTCATGAAGACTTCCTACATCCCTGAGCGCGGCTTCAGCGGCCTGAGCCCGACGACGTCCCCGGCCAACTACAGCCAGTCGGCCACCGGCGTCAACACCAACCCGACTTTCCCCGGCTGCCAGCCGCCGACGTCGATTTCAACACCGGGACAAGCGCCCCCGGTGGGCCTGTCGGGCAACATCTGCGGCGCCGACACGCAGAGTTTCACCACCGTCGTGCCGGACCAGGAGCAGTGGTCCGCCTTCCTGCGTGGCTCGCTGGCGCTGGGCAAGGATCACACGGCGTCTCTCGAGTACTTCTATTCCCAGAACACCCTGTTCAGGACGATCGCCCCGTCGCCGGAAGGCGGTCTCACGATGACTACGAGCAGCCCGTTCTATCCTGGCAACGGCATCATCCCAATCACCGACACGCGGCTGAACCGGACGCAGCCGATCTCGGTGTCCTGGCGCACGACCGTCTTGGGCGCGCGGGAAAACGAGCAAACCAACGACACGCAGCGGGTCGTCGCGAGCCTCGAAGGCGTCGTCGCCGGCTGGGACTACCAGGCGGCCGCCCTGTGGTCGAACGCGAAGGTGAATGTCAACTTCGGCGGTGGTTACGGCGGGATTGCCGCGTTGCGTGCCGGCATGAGCGGCACCAATGGAGCGCCCTTCCTCAATCCGTTCGGCGAACAAACCCCCGAAGGACTCGCCTACCTTCAGGCCAATACGATCAGGGGCACGCTGCAGGACATGGAAAGCACGCTGTCGAGCCTGAGTGCAGTGGCCGGCCGGCAGTTCGGCAACCTGCCGGGCGGCCCGATGAGCATTGGTCTGGGCGCCGAGTTCCGCAAGGAGGAAAACGTCTACAAGACCGATGTGGCCAAGGCCAGCCAGACGACGAGTTCGGGCCTGGCCGGCCAGGCGCCGTTGCGCGAAGGCGACCGCGACGTCTGGGCCGTGGCCCTCGAGATGGCTTTCCCGATCCTGAGGAACCTGGAGATCGGCGCGTCAGTGCGCTACGACGACTACAGCGATTTCGGCAACACCACCAACCCTAAGATCTCGCTCAAGTACACGCCGGTGCAGAATCTGCTGCTGCGCGCCTCGTACAACACCGGCTTCACCGCGCCGAACCTGGAGCAGCTTTACGCGCCGAACACCACCACGTTCACGGGCTCACGCTACAACGATCCGGTGTTGTGCCCCGGCGGGGTGGTCAACACGGCCGCAGGCGGCGTTGCGTCGCGTGACTGCGGCATCCAGTTCCAGCAGTTGCAGGGCGGCAATACCGGTCTGAAACCCGAGGAATCAAACGCCTGGACCGTGGGCTTCGTGCTGCAGCCCACGCCGCAGGTCTCGTTCGGCGTCGACTACTGGGATTACACGGTGACCACCAACATCGGCCAGATCGGCGACCCGGCGATCTTCGGTGACCCGGCCAAGTACGCCAACCTCTTCGTGCGCTGCAGCCAGGCCGACCCGGCGCGGATCCCGACGATCCCCGGCTGCAATGTCCCGGGCGGCGATCCGCTGGCCTACGTCATCAACACCTACCTGAACCTCGGCGACACGGAGACGAGCGGCATCGACTTCCAGTTCAACTGGAACCCGAGCGCAACCGCATATGGCCGTTTCTCGTTGAACTGGCGCGGCACCTACGTCACCAAGTATGAGTTCCAGAAGGAACCCAACGGCCGGTGGTTCAACCCGGTCGGCAACTACAACGCGCAGTTCACCGACGATGGCAACAGCCCTGGGCCGGTGATCCGGTTCAAGCAGGTCGTCAGCGTTGGTTGGGAGATGAACGCTTTCAACGCCGGCCTGACCTGGACACATACGTCTGGCTACCACGACTCGAACCCGGCATCCTCGGTCGCGCCCGCTTACCGGAACAACGCGGTCGGCAACTACAACCTCTTTGACCTGTCGTTCGGCTACAGGGGCATCAAGGGCCTGACCCTTCGAGCCGGTGTGCTGAACGTGCTCGACGAGGACCCGCCGTTTACCAACCAGACGGCCCGCTTCCAGGCCCGCGCCTATGACGACCGGTTCCACAACCCGCTTGGCCGGACGTGGACGCTGGGGGCGCGGTACGAGTTCTAGAACTCGCCTCGGCATCTCTTCGAAACCCGCGCGAGCGATCGCGCGGACTTTCTTTTCGCCGTCTTGCGGGCAGCGGCAAGCCGCCCGCCGATGCACGCGCGGCTCGGCGTACGGCACCCGCCTCGCGGGTGATCCGCTTCTCGACGCAGCACTGCGAAGCAGTTGAGCCGCCGCGTACACTGTCGGTCGATCCGCGAGATCCTTCCGCGCAACCGATGACCACCGAAGACGCCCGATTGTTGCTTGCGCAGCCCGAATTCGACGAAGCCGCGACGCACGAGGGCGTCCAGCGGCTCATCGGCCTGCATTTCGTCGTCCCGGGCCTGCTGCCCAAAGAGGCTGGACGTGCGATGTCCGCATTGCTGGCGCGCCGGCACGAAGCCGACTACCGCTTGCTGGTCGATGTCGACGAATCGACATGGCTGGCCGCACGCTCCGATGGCAAGACCTTCGTCACTGCCATCCGGGAACACGTATCGCGCACGTGGCCGAAACTGACGCTGCGCATCGAGCCTGTCGGCCGATGACAACTTCGACATTGACGCCGCTCGACGAATCGATCGTCGCCCGCATCGCGCGGGAGGCCCGCGCCCAGCCGGCCGCCACCGGGGTATGGGTATTCGGCAGCCGCGCGCGCGGCGCTTCGACCGAGCACTCCGACCTCGATGTCGCCGTGGAATTCGCGTCCGCGGAGACCCCGGCGCTCAGGGTGTAGCTCGAGCAGGTTCGCCGCGCGGCCGAGGCTCCGATCGCCGATCAATGGCCGGGATTCGTCGACCTCGTCGGGCTGTATGCGGGCGACGTCGACTCGAGGCTCGCGACGCGCGTGCATTCCGAAGGATTTGCGCTCTGGCAGCGCGGCGCGCCGGCCCGCGATGCGCCGGTCGGCGCCGCTCGTGCAGCCCACGCTGCGCGACCGTAGGCTGGGCTCGGTTCACGCCGCCCGCGCCAGCCGCGGCACGGCCGCCAGCAGCGTCTGCGTGTAGGTGTGTTGCGGCCGCTCGAGGATCTGCTCGGCCGGGCCCGCCTCGACGATGCGGCCCGCCTGCATCACCGCAATGTCGTGCGCCAGGTACTCGACCACGCCGAAGTTGTGCGTGATGAAGAGATAGGCCACGCCGAGCTCGCGCCGCAGCTGCGCCAGCAGGTTGAGGATCTGCGCCTGCACCGAGACGTCGAGCGCCGAGGTCGGCTCGTCGCAGATGATGAGCCTCGGCTCGACCGCCAGCGCGCGGGCGATGGCGATACGCTGCCGCTGCCCGCCCGAGAACTCGTGCGGGTAGCGGCTGACGGCATCGGCGTGCAGGCCGACCTTGTCGAACAGCACCTCGCCTTGATGAGGACGTCGCCGCCCGGCGCCATAGGATGTGCGTCCCGTCCGGCGGACATGCGCATCGTGCAGTGTGCCGGGCCGTAGGCCCGGCAGTAGACTCCCGGACGTTGCAGGGTCAGACGTCGGCCAATCGCAAGACAGCACGCGGCTGCTGACGCGCGCAAGGAGCTACGGCAATGACTGAACTGGTGGTCAAACTGCCCGATGAGTTGGCGCAGCGGGCGAAGAACGCGGGGCTGTTGTCCGACCGCGCTATCCAGAGGCTGCTTGAAGAGGCCATGCGGCGCCAGGCCGGCCAGAGGTTGCTGAAGGTCGTGGAGCGGCTACCTGCCGCAGGCATCGAGCCGATGAGCGAGGACGAGATCGTCGCTGAGGTCAAGGCCGCACGCGCCGAGCGGGGCGTGCGTGAGGAGCAAGGGAAGGACCCCAAGCCACCATCGAATCAGTCGTGAAGATCGTCCTCGATACGAATGTCGTCGTCTCGGCGCTCGTGTGGGGAGGCCTGCCGTACAAGCTGATCGAAACGACGGCGGCGGGCGATGTTGAGTTGTGCACCTCGCCGGCGCTGCTGACCGAACTGCGCGACGTGATCGGCCGCGAGCATCTGGCTTCGCGCCTGGCCACACAACGCGCTTCGGTCGAGGCGGCGGTCGCACTGTATGCGGAACTGGCGATCTCCGTGTCGCCGCTGACTACGCCGCGCGTCGTGCCCGGCGATGCCGATGACGATCACGTCGTCGCCGCAGCCGTTGCATCCGGCGCCGATCTCCTCGTGCCCGGCGATCGACCGCTGCTCGCAGTGGGCGCGCATCAGCGCGTGCGGATCCTTGGGGTAAGCGAAGCGCTGCGCGTGTTGACGACATAGTCGCTGGCACCTCTGGCGGGCCCATGAGTTGACGCGCGTGCAGGCGCGCGACCAACTGCCGCGCGGACAGCCTCGCCTACGCCGCCCGCGCCAGCCGCGGCACCGCCGCCAGCAGCGTCTGCGTGTACTCGTGCTGCGGCCGCTCCAGGATCCGCTCGGCGGGCCCCGCCTCGACGATCCGGCCCGCCTGCATCACCGCGATGTCGTGCGCCAGGTACTCGACCACGCCGAAGTTGTGGGTGATGAACAGATACGCCACGCCGAGTTCGCGCTGCAGTTGCGCCAGCAGGTTGAGGATCTGCGCCTGCACGGAGACGTCGAGCGCCGAGGTCGGTTCGTCGCAGATGAGCAGCCTCGGCTCGACCGCCAGCGCACGGGCGATGGCGATGCGCTGGCGCTGGCCGCCGGAAAACTCGTGCGGGTAGCGGCTTGCGCTGTCGGCGTGCAGGCCGACCTTGCGCAGCAGTTCGACCACCCGGTCGCGGCGCTCGCTCGGCATGATCTCCGGCCGCAGCGAGGCGACGCCCTCCTCCATGATCTCGGCCACCCGCATGCGCGGGTTCAGCGAGGCGAACGGGTCCTGGAAGATAATCTGTATTTCCCGGCGGGCGCGGCGCAGCGCCTTACCGTCGAGTTGGTCGAATTCGCCAGCGCACGAGCCACAGGTCGTCCGAGATCTGCCCGACGCGGCAGGATTCTTTCGAGGGGCTGGCTCTCAGGAAAAATTATCCTTCCCGACGCGCCCGCACTCCAGCCTCGGTGAAAACCAAGGCGGAGCCGGTCGGCGGAAGGAAAGGGTCAGACATCAGTTGCCGCCGACCCAGACACAGCCGCGGCGCTGAATCGGAGCACTCTCAGCGAATGCAGGCCGAACAGCGACGACGACCACCGCACACTGACTCGTCGCCGCGCACCGCTACGCAACCTGCGCAAGCGGCACCAAGATCTCGATCGACTCGAACGGCACCGAGACGGCACCGTCTTCCGATCGCTCAATCAGCCCAAGCTCCTCCAGACGCGACACATCCGCGTGAACGTTTGAGTAGTTGCGCTCCGCAGCCCTGGCAAGGGCGTAGACGCTGCACGGGCCTGCTCGACGCAACGTCTCCAGCAGATCGAGCCGCGCTGGCGTGAACTCCGCAAAAAGCAACCGCGCTGATTCGAAGCTGAGATGAAAGTCAGGGGCGCGGCCCTTTCTCGAGGCCGCGACCTGCTGCGCGACGGCATGGAAGATCGAACCTCTGCGGGCCACTTCGATGACAGCCTTCATGCGTCACCTCCAGTTGTCAACGTCGTGCCTGAAGTCGTCCAGCAGCTTATCGATCGTGACGAAGTCGTAGCTTTCCTCGCGCTCACCGATGTGGCGATGGTCACCCTTGTCCCGCTCGTTGTCGTATCGCACGCGGCACTCTCCGAAAGCTCCGTAATACAAACGGTACTTGTAGGGATGCACACTGAGAGGCAGCCGATCCGGCAATTGCCAGATGACGATTTCAACGATCGACCCGTCGTCACGAACCTCTTTGGCGCGAGCGACCACGACCGCGCGCATATATTGCCTTGTAGCAATATACGATCAAGCGGTCAAGCCCAGCGGGCTCTCAAGCGGCCCGTGCGAGCCTCGGCACCGCCGCCAGCAGCGTTTGCGTGTACAGGTGCTGCGGCACTTCCAGGATCTGCTCGGCCGGGCCGGCCTCGACGATCCGCCCGGCCTGCATCACGGCGATGTCGTGCGCCAGGTACTCCACCACGCCGAAGTTGTGCGTGATGAAGAGATAGGCGACGCCGAACTCGCGCTGCAGCTGCGCCAGCAGGTTGAGGATCTGCGCCTGCACGGAGACGTCGAGCGCCGAGGTCGGCTCGTCGCAGATGATGAGCTTCGGCTCGACCGCCAGCGCGCGCGCGATGGCGATGCGCTGGCGCTGGCCGCCGGAGAACTCGTGCGGGTAGCGGCTGACGGCATCGGCGTGCAGGCCGACCTTCTTCAGCAGTTCGACCACGCGGTCGCGGCGTTCTGTCGGCGCGATCTCGGGCCGCAATGACGCCACGCCCTCCTCCATGATCTCGGCCACGCGCATGCGCGGATTCAGCGAGGCGAACGGGTCCTGGAAGATGATCTGCATCTCGCGGCGGGCGCGGCGCAGCGCCTCGCCTTCGAGCTGGTCGAGTCGTTGCCCGTCGAGCGTGGCTGTGCCCTCGATGCGGGCGATGCCTCGCAACAGCTGCAAAATGCTCTTGCCGATGGTGGTCTTGCCGCAGCCTGATTCGCCGACCAAGGCGAGGGAGCGGGCCGGCCCGATCGAGAACGACACCCCGTCGACCGCCTTGACGTAACCCGCGGTGCGCTTGAGCAACCCCTTGCGGATCGGGAACCAGACCTTGTAGTCGCGCACGTCGAGCAGGGGTCCGGCCGACTCCCCTCTCCCTGGAGGGGAGAGGGGCGGGGGGAGAGGGTGGACCTCCAGGCTCTGCGCCGGCACCCCCTCTCCCCGGCCCTCTCCCGCGAGGGGAGAGGGGGTCTGGTAAAGCAGACAGCGGACCTGATGCCCGGCGCGTGGTTCGTACAGCGCTGGCCTGGTACCGGAGCAGTCGTCGAAGACGCGCGGACACCGGTCAACGAAGCGGCAGCCGGCGAACTCGCGGTCCAGCCGCGGCACGGTGCCGGCGATGGCCGCCAGCGGCTGGCCGCGCTTGGCGGTGTCAGGAAGGGCGGCGAACAGCATCTGCGCGTACGGGTGCAGCGGCCGAGCGAAGAAGTCGCCGGTGGTCGCAAGTTCGACGATCTGGCCGGCGTACATCAGCGCCACCTTGTGCGCCATCTGCGCGACGATGCCCAGGTCGTGCGTGATCAGCAGCATCGCCATGCCGCGTTCGGCCTGCAAGTCGCGCAGCAGGTCGAGGATCTGCTTCTGAATGGTCACGTCGAGCGCGGTGGTCGGCTCATCCGCAATGACCAGGTCCGGCTCGGCGGCCAGCGCGATGGCGATCATCACCCGCTGCTTCTGCCCGCCGGAAAGCTGGAACGGATAGTCGTCGATGCGCCGCGCCGGCTCCGGGATGCCGACCCGGGTCAGCCAGTCGACCGCCTTCGCCCGCGCCGCCTGGCCCTTCAGCGCCGTGTGCCGCTCGATCACCTCGACGATCTGGTCGCCGACCTTCATCACCGGGTTCAGGCTGGTCGCCGGCTCCTGGAAGATGATGCTGACCCGCCGGCCGCGCACGTCGCGCATCCGCGCCTCGGGCAGTTGCACCACGTCGATGTCGCCGACCCGGATCGTGCCCTCAGCGACACGGCCGTTCTCCGGCAGCAGACGCAGGATCGACAGCGCCGTCATCGACTTGCCGCAGCCCGACTCGCCCACCAGCGCGAAGGTCTCGCCGCGCCCGATCGACAGTGCCAGGTCGTCGACCGCGCGCACCAGGCCGTGGTCGGTATCGAGCACGGTGTGCAGGTTCTCAATCGCGAGCACGAAGACCCCGGTGTCGAAGCACTTGGCGGCTACCGCTTGATGCGGTCGCTCAGCGTCCGCGGGTTGCGCCCATGGTGAAAGCACGCCAGTACAACCAGCGTGTCGCCCCGGAACTGATACACGAGCGAGTACGGAAACCGCCGAAGAAGAACGCGCATCAGCCGACGCGCCCACCGAGCTCCGCGCGGACTTGCTCCCAGGCAATTGCGGCGCCAGGATTGTCCCTGTGCGCCTGCGCACGCCGCTGCAGTTCGTCGAGCTGCTCCTCGGTCAACGGCAGACTCCGGCTCGCTTCGGCCGCGATGCTGTCCCACAGGTCCTCGACCAACTGGATTCGCTCGGCCAGGGTCAAGCGCGCAATTTCTGGCGTCAATGTCGGCACGGCATTGCTCCTATTTCCAATCCAGCACTTGCCTGATGTTAA
>CAZSYX010000011.1:3923-62419 GCA_964610575.1 uncultured Burkholderiaceae bacterium | reverse complement strand
CGACCAGGCCGGCTCGATGGAGAAGAAGAAGCAGGAGGGGTACTTCTAGTGCGCGCCGGCCCGCTGCGCCGCCGCGCGTAGAAAGCAAAGGCGCGCCGATGATCGATGGCTGGCTGTACAGCGTCGCCGGCGCCGGTGTCGGCTTCACGGTCGGCGTGACCGGCATCGGCGGCGGCGCGTTGATGACGCCGATCCTGGTGATGCTGTTCGGCGTGGCGCCGGGGCTGGCGGTGGGCACCGACCTGCTGTTCGCCTCGGTCACCAAGGCCTTCGGCGCCGCGATGCACGGCCGCCACGGCACGATCGACTGGCTGGTGGTGCGGCGGCTGGCGCTGGGCAGCCTGCCGGCCGCCGGGCTGACGGCGGCGTTCCTCGCGATCTACGGCCGGCAGAAGATCGGCGAGGGCGCGATCCTGCACGCGCTCGGCGCGGCGCTGCTGCTCACCGCCGTCGGGCTGATGCTCAAGGGCCGCCTGCACGGCATCGGGCGGCGGCTGCGCACCGACATGCCGATCCGGTTCAAGGCACTGCAGCCGGCGCTGACGGTGGCCGCGGGTGTGATCCTCGGCGTGCTGGTGACGATGACCTCGGTCGGTGCCGGCGCGCTCGGCACGGTGATGATGGTCTACCTGTATCCGTACCGGCTGACGCCGGCGAAGATCGTCGGCACCGACCTGGCGCACGCGCTGCCGCTGGCGCTGGTGGCGGGCCTGGGCCACCTGGTGATCGGCAACGTGGACTTCGCCTTGCTGGGCTGGCTGCTGCTCGGCTCGATCCCGGGCATCCTGGCGGGCTCGCTGGTGTCGACGCGCGCGCCGGCGATGTGGATCGAACGCGCGATTGCCGTGGCACTGGCGATCGTCGGCGTGCGCCTCGTCGTTTGAGCCGGCGGGGCGGCACCGCGGCTTGCCGACGTCGGGGGCGGGGACTCAGGATTGAAGCGCGAGGACCAAGGCCGGCTCTTAGCACGCGTGGCGGGCCCTTCAAGGCGCTAATCGGGCACGCGTTGGCCGCCGGCGGCAGCCCTGAACGCCCGGTGCTCGCTTAGCTCGTCGATCGACGCTGACACCCCCGCGCGCTCGCGGTCGAGGAAGCGCGCCACCGCTTCCATCATTCCCGGGTGTGCCAGCCAGTGCGCGGAGCGTGTCGCCACCGGGTCGAGGCCGCGCGCCAGCTTGTGCGCGCCCTGCGCGCCGCCCTCGAACCAGGCGAGCTTCCGCTCGATCGCGAACTCGATCATCTGGTAGTAGCAGCACTCGAAGTGCAGGCAGTCGATGTGCTCGACTGCGCCCCAGTAGCGCCCGTACAGCCGCGGCTCCTCGCGCTGCGCATCGAACACGCCGAGCGCGGAGGCAACAGGCCGCCCGTCGCGCTTTGCCAGCACCAGCATCAGGTTCTCCGGCATCGACTCGCCGATGCGCAGGAAGAACTCCAGGTTCAGGTACGGCGAGGAGAAGTGTGCGCGGTAGGTGGCCAGGTAGCAGCGGAAGAAGAAGCGCCAGTCGCCTTCCGTGATCTCGCGTCCGACGCGACGCTCCAGCGCCACCCCCGCCTCGTGAACCT
The DNA here is from genome assembly GCA_964610575.1 of uncultured Burkholderiaceae bacterium. GTDB lineage: Bacteria > Pseudomonadota > Gammaproteobacteria > Burkholderiales > Burkholderiaceae_F > JADJWR01. The sequence continues at coordinate 60,856 of CAZSYX010000011.1, read as the reverse complement.
TGCGCCGCTCGGCGCGGATCTTCTTGCGCTTGGGTTGCGCCAGCTGCGCTAGGAACTCCTCGAAGTTCGCATAGCCCGCGTTGCGCCAGTGAAACTGCACGCCGTCGCGGACCAGCATGCCGGCTTGGGTAAGCGCATCGATGTCGCGTGGCGGCGCCAGCAGCACGTGCAGCGACGACAAGCTGCTGTCCCGCGCCTGCGCCAGCAGCGCCGCGGCCAGAGCGCTTCGTGCCTGCGCGTCGCGCGCCAGCAGCCGCGTGCCCGGCACCGGCGTGAACGGCACCGCGACCAGCCACTTCGGGTAGTAGGCGAGCCCGTGGCGCTGGTACGCCTCGGCCCACGACCAGTCGAACACGTACTCGCCGTAGGAGTGGTCCTTGGCGTACAGCGGCGCCGCGGCCACCAGTTCGTCGCCGCGCGTGAGCAGCAGGAACTGCGAATGCCAGCCGCTCGCCGCCGTGGCCGCACGGCTCGCGGTCAGCGCGGTGAGGTACTCGTGGCGCAGGAACGGGTTGGCATCCGCATCGGCGTCGACCAGCGCATTCCACGCAGCGCGATCGATGCGCGCCGGGTCATCGACGACCTGCGTGCAATAATCGTTGGCCACCGGGATCAGTCGAGTCGATGAGTTCGCAGGTCAACGTTGCCGTCGCGCAGATCAACTGCACGGTCGGCGATTTGGAGGGCAACAGCCGGCGGATCGTCGAGGCGGCGCGGCGCGCCGCGGCCTCGCGCGCCGACATCCTGCTTACTCCCGAGCTGTCGCTGACCGGCTATCCGCCGGAGGACCTGCTGCTGCGGCGGGCATTCTACGGGGCGGTCGACGACGCGCTGGCCAGGCTCGCCGCGCAGCTGCTGCAGTTTCCCGAGCTGCGCGTGATCGTCGGCCACCCGCTGGCGCGCGAGGGGCAGCGCTTCAACGCCGCCTCGCTGCTGCAGGGCGGGGTGATCGCCGGCAGCTACTGCAAGCACGACCTGCCCAACTACGATGTCTTCGACGAGCAGCGCTACTTCACGCCGGACAACCGCCCGTTTGTCTTCGAGGTGAAGGGCACGCGCTTCGGCATCAACATCTGCGAGGACACCTGGTACCCGTACGCGCCGGAAGCCGCCTGCGCCGCCGGTGCGCAGGTGCTGCTGGTGCCCAACGGCTCGCCGTACCACCTAGGCAAGACCGCCCAGCGGCTCGACAAGATGCGCGAGAACGTCTCGCGCGCCGGCCTGTCGATGGTCTACGCCAACCTGGTCGGCGGCCAGGACGAGCTGGTGTTCGACGGCGCCTCGTTCGTGCTCGACGCGGCTGGCCAATTGGCGCAGATGGCGCCGCAGTTCGAGGAGCACGTGCTGGTCGCGCACTTCGTCGACGGCGTGCCGCAGCCGGGCCAGCGCGCCGAGCATGGCTCCCTCGAAGCCCAGGCCTACGGCGCGCTGCGGCTCGGCGTGCACGACTACCTCGACAAGAATGGCTTCCCCGGCGCAGTCATCGGCCTGTCGGGCGGCATCGACTCGGCGCTGACGCTGGCCATTGCCGTCGACGCGCTCGGCCCGGAGAAGGTGCGCACGGTGATGATGCCGTCGCAGTTCACCGCCGACATCTCGTGGCTCGACTCGCGCGAGATGGTGAAGACGCTCGGCGTGCGCTACGACGAGATCCCGATCAAGCCGGTGTTCGACAGTTTCCTCGCCGCGCTGGCGCGCGAGTTCCGCGGCCTGCCGTGGGACACCACCGAGGAGAACATCCAGGCGCGCATCCGCGGCACGCTGCTGATGGCGCTGACCAACAAGTACGGCTCGATCGTGCTGACCACCGGCAACAAGAGCGAGATGGCGGTCGGCTACTGCACGCTCTATGGCGACATGGCCGGCGGCTTCGCGGTGATCCGCGACATCCGCAAGACGCTGGTCTACCGGCTGGCGCGCTGGCGCAATGCGCAGTCGCACGTCATTCCCGAGAGGATCATCAGCCGGGCGCCGTCGGCCGAGCTGAAGGCCAACCAGACCGACCAGGACTCGCTGCCGCCCTACGACGTGCTCGACGGCATCATCGAGCTGTACATGGAGCAGGGCGCCAGCCTGCCGGAGATCGTCGCCGCCGGCTACTCGGCGGCGGATGTGAACCGGGTGGTGCGGCTGATCCGCATCAACGAGTACAAGCGGCGGCAGGCGCCGGTCGGCATCCGGGTGACCCATAGGGGTTTCGGGCGTGACTGGCGCTACCCGATCACCAACCGCTTCCGCGAGCAGATCGCCCTCTAACTGGGTTCCCGCCTGCCATACAATCGGCCCGGAAACGAGGGTACGCAGGAGGAGAACATGAAACTGATCACCGCGATCATCAAGCCGTTCAAGCTCGACGAGGTGCGCGAGGCGCTGGCCGACACCGGCGTCACCGGGCTCACCGTCACCGAGGTCAAGGGTTTCGGCCGGCAGAAGGGTCACACCGAGCTGTACCGCGGCGCCGAATACGTCGTCGACTTCCTGCCGAAGGTCAAGGTCGAGGCCGCCGTGCCCGACACGCTGGTCGAGCGCGCCATCGAAGCCATCACCAAGGCCGCCCGCACCGGCAAGATCGGCGACGGCAAGATCTTCGTCTGCGCGGTCGAGCAGGTGGTCCGCATCCGCACCGGCGAAACCGGCGAAAGCGCGATCTAGCCGCTCGCGCGCCACTCGAAGTCGCCCCGGCGCAGGCCGGGGCCCAATCTCATCGAGGCGAACTTGGGTCCCGGCCTGCGCCGGGACGACAAGCGTCGCTCTCACCGCCGCGTCATCTCCAGCGCCGCGTCGAACAGCGGGCTGGCCACGTTGGCCAGCTCGTCGATCACGTTCAGGTGGTGCCGACCCGGCATCGAGATTTCTCGTACCAGGTTGCGCCGCCAGGCCCTGCCGATCAGCGCCGTCTGCCGCCTGAACTCGCCCGACTCCAGCGCCCCCACGGCCGTGTAGAGCGGCCGCTCGGTGGCCGGCGGCAGGTGCGCCGGTGACAGCAGTCGCGCGCGCCTGGCGGTGAGCTTCAGGTCCGTCCGGATGAACGGTGCGTGCAGCAGCGGCTCGAGGTCGTAGATGCCGCTGACCGCCAGAGCGCCCTTGACCAGGTCCGCCGGCAGGTCGGCGCCGCAGACCGGCCATAGCGCCGCCATCATCATCGCCGTCAGGTGTGCGCCGGCCGAGTGACCGGCAACGTAGATGCGGTTCGGGTCGAAGCCGAGCCGGTCGGCGTTGCGGTACAGCCAGGCGTGGGCGCGCAGCATCTGCCGCACGATCTCTTCCATCGGCGTGCCCGGCGCCAGCCCGTAGTTCAGCAGCGCGACCGACACTCCGTGGTTCACGAATGGCGGCGCGATCCACGAGAAGTCCGACTTGTCGAGCGAGCGCCAGTAGCCGCCGTGGATGTACACCAGCAGCGGCGCGCCATCGCGGCTCGCCGGAAAGAGATCCAGCCGCTCGCCGGTGGTCTCGCCGTAGGTGAGGTCGATCACGCAGGCGCGCAGCCGGCGCACCGCCGCCGACTGCTCGGCCCAGCGGGCGAAGAACTGCGGGTGCTCGGGAATCGACGCGCGGGCGTTGTACTCGCGTTCGCAGAACTCGACTGTGTATTTCATCGTCGTGCTTTCGGCTGGCCGCGGGCCGCCGCGGCCCGAGTGGCGGTCAGTCTACCCAGCCCGGCACAGCCGCCGCCCCCGGGAATTGAGTACAATTCGCGCCCTGTCGGGGACGTAGCTCAGCTGGGAGAGCGTCGCGTTCGCAATGCGAAGGTCGGGAGTTCGATCCTCCTCGTCTCCACCACCGAACTTTGAACGGGCTGGCCACTTGGTCGGCCCGTTTGTTTCTTGGGGACACGGTTCGCGTGTGCGGCTGGGCTCCGTGGTCGGACGCCGATCCGTGCTCCACCGGACCGCGGAACCTCTGGGTTGACCGTCTATATCCAAACGCACTTGGTCTTGCCGTGAAGCCAAATCAGGATCTGGGAGGACGCCGGAACCTACCGGGTGATCTACACCGCGCGAATGGCCGATGCCGTGCATGTCCTGCGCGCTTTCCAGAAGAAGACGCAGGCCACATCGAAGCGCGATGTCGAAATCGCCAGGGATCGGCTGGACCCAGGCCGAAGCCGCGCGCCGCTGCGGCGTGACGCAGCCGCGCATGAACGATCTGCTTCGCGGGCGCGTGTCGCGCTTTTCGCTCGATGCCCTCGTCAACATCGCCACGGCGATCGGCCGCCGGGTGCGCGTCGAACTCGAAGTGGCCTGAGAGCCGGCGCGCCGCGCCGCCAGTGCACGAGGCAGGAGCCCTACCCATGACGATCGACATCGACAGACTGACCGAAGCGGAACTCGTCGACCTCAACAACCGGGTCGTCGCGCGGCTGAAGTTCCTCCAGCAGATGCGCGCCCATGCCCAGATGCTCGACTTCGCAATCGGCGAGAAGGTGACGTTTCAGCCGGCGGGGCACCCGGTGCTTTCCGGGATCGTCGCCCGGTACAACCGCAAGACGGTGACGGTCATCACGTCCGACGGCCAGCAATGGAACGTGTCGCCTGTGTTCCTGCGCAAGTTCGAGCCGCCTGCGTCCCCCGAAAGGGCGTCGGCCCGGATCATCGACATGCCTCGCAAGTAGGCGCGTCGGCGCCGCTCAACCCCGCGGTTCCGGCTGGGCGTCGTCTACCGCGAGTGTCTCGGCAAATCCGACGAGCGGATCAAGTTCGTCGGCGACCTGCAGCGCCCAGGGCCTTCGTTGTGCGCGCTGGTAGTGCTCAGCGAGACCTCGTCGGCGCGAGCGGACAGTGTCGGAGCGACTGATCGATCGATTCGATCCCCGGACGCCTGAACAAGACCCCGGTGCGGAACGGACGGAAGCGAAAGGTCGCTTGACGGCAAGGGACGCCGCTTGACGCGCTGAACATTTTGGTACACTTGTCGTACCAAAAAATACAGACAAACCGACCAAAGGAGGGCCCGATGCCCGCCGTGGCAGAGAAGCATGCCGCTGTCGATACCAGCAGCCGCGAGGCGCGTGCCCGGCTGGCCGTGATGGTCACCAGGCTGCTGGATCACTGGCAGTTCACCGCCCCCGAGCAAGCCGAGGTGCTGGGCCTTTCCGCGGCCAGCCGCAGCACGTTGAGCCGCTACCGCAGCGGCGAGCCGCTGGCCGACAGCCGCGACCTGCTCGACCGCGCCGGCCACCTGCTCGGCATCCACAAGTCGCTGCGGCTGCTGTTCCCGCACGACCGAGACCTCGCCTACCGCTGGATGACGCAGCCCAACCGCCGGCTCGGCGCGCGACCCGTCGATCTCGTGATCGAGCACGGCTTCGAGGGCCTGCTGGCGGTGCGTCGCTACCTCGACTTCCAGCGCGGGCAGTGAATGCGGGCGGATCTGTTCGCCGCCAACGTCGACTTCCACGACGACTTGGTCCGCAACATCCCTGGGATCCGGGAATCGCAGCACCTGTTCGACGACCTGTCGCCTGATCCGGCGGACTGGGACATCGCCATTGCCGCCGAGGGCGCGCAGCGCATCCCGACCGCCGCGGCACTGATCAGCCGGCCGTTCGACTACGGCACCGTGATCAGCTACTCGTTCGACTCCGCCCACTGGCAGGCCACGCGCTACTCGGACGGCACGACTTATGGGGTGTGGTACGGATCGCTCGATGTCGAGACGACGGTGTACGAGACGGCCTGGCACTGGTGTCGCTTCGTGACCGACAGCTACCCGGCCGAGGACCGCGAGATACGGACGGAGCGGCGGGTCTTCGACGTGCGCTGCGACGCGCTGCTGATCGACCTGCGCGGAAAGCGGGCGGCCTATCCCGACCTGGTGAGCCGCAGGAACTACGCCTTCACGCAGCAGATCGGCCGCTACGTGCATGAGCAAGACCTCAACGGCCTGCTGGCACTGTCGGCGCGCTGCGATGGAACGAACGCGGCCATCTTCAAGCCGGAGCGGCTTTCGAAAGTCCGCGACCGGAGGTTCCTGACCTACCGGCTCAATGCCGTGCGGGACACGTTCATCGCCGAGCGGACGCCGGGCAGGAAGTGGATCCGGTTCGCACCGAGCGACCTCCGCTGAAACCGCCGTGCTCAGTGAAGACGCGATGGCCTGGCGGATGGGCACCACGCGCGCCCAGCTTCCTGAGCAAGTTCGAGCCGCCTTCGTCCCCTGAAAAGGCTTCGGCCCGGGTCATCGATATGCCCCGGAAGTAGATTTGGCGCCTGGAGCGCCCCTTGCCCGGCTGCGGGCATCGATTCAAGTACCGATTGGCCTACGTGGTGCGAGGCGTTTGTGTCGTGCGGTACGACAACGAAACCGGCAAAGGAGACCATCGGCATGTGGGGAAGCGCGAGCGTGCCTATGAGTTCACTTCGCTCGAAAAGCTGCAGTCTGATTTCTGGGCCGACGTGGCCCGCCGGAAGGAGTCACCATGAGAACCGTGACGATCGGTGTCGCATCGAAGGAGCGGGCACGCGAGCGCCTGGCAGCGGCGTTTTCAGGAAGATCCCAGGGTGGCCCGCGCCTCACCTTCGCTTCGCACGGCATGATGTGGCGCGTTCTAACCCCCAACCGGTGGGCGGTGCTGGAGGCGATGACCGGCGCCGGGCCGTTGGCGTTGCGGGAGATCGCCCGAGGCGTCAAGGGCGTGCACACCGACGTGCACGCGCTACTCGAAGCGGGCGTGATCAATCGCACCGAAGCGGGCGCCTTCGAATTTCCTTATGACGCAGTCCGCGTCGACTTCACGCTCAAGGCCGCAGCCTGATGTCGAAGTACACGAACGAGCCGATCGGCGAGCCGAAGGTCATCCGCGATTTCCTGCTGTCACCCGGCGAACTCGCCTTCCGCGACGAGGACGTGAAGATCACCATCGCCCTGGCCGGACTGGCTGGGATCGGGACGGCACTCTTTGACGGTGTCGCGCCTTGACCGAACTCGCAGATCAAGGAATCATGCGGCTTTCCGGTAACACGTCGATCCTCCTTGTCCCGCCCAATTGACGCCCAACCGTCAACTGGTTGGGCGTTTTCGTCTTGTAGAGGCCGCACGAGATCGGCGGCAACGCGTCGCAGCAGTTGTGGGCGCGCCGGGCACTGCAGCCATGGATCGACTCGCTCCAAGCGCTTATCACGATCCGCGCGAAGTGGTCTGGAAGCACCTGGTGGCTCAGGCCTACTGGGACATCCTGGACATACTTCGCGGAGACGGAATCGCGATCGCTGATTTCGACGAAGTCCGCTTCTCGTTCCTGAAGTCGTTCAACGGCCAGCACGGCATCGATCTTCTCTGTCGGCAGGCCGATGAAGCGGCGTCGAAGCTCGTTGCCCGCCTCGAGCATCACGGTCGCCGGCAGACCGCCGCGACCGTCGCCGGCGAGATTGCCAAGCTGCGACAGTCCCTCAGCCGGGCCGTGGAGTCCCTGCAGAGCCTGCGCCAGGTCGACCGGACGCAAAGCTACGTCGCCGATGGCCGGATCAATATCGCCGGCAAGCCCGCCGAGGAATTCGCCGCGAATCCCGACTACATCCGCGCCACCCTCGAACTGGTCGATGAGGATGCGCCGGAAATCGCCGCGCTAGCCTTGGCCGCGTGGCGGCGCGGCTTCGTTCTCGACCGCGATTCGCTCGATCTGGTTCGCAGCGCAGTGAAGGCGGGGTGGGGCGCAGACGACCTGCTCACCGAGGTTCTCCTGCGCGAGCAGCGGTCGGGTGCCTATCCCAGCCTGCGCGAGTACGAGTTCGTGCCGAACCGCACGCAGGAACAGAACCGTCAGGCAAAGCTGCGGGCGATCGAAGAAGGCTACTTCCTCCTCGGCAAGCTGATGTCGTGCGTGTCGCTGATGAACGAGGGCAGCGCGCCGCTCGCTGCACGAGAACTCGACGATGCCTGCCCCGTTGCTGCCACTCTGACGCAGGCCGGCCTTCGGCTGACGCCGGCACGGTTGAAGGCCTTCCGCCAGTTCATGCTCGTTCACGCCACCCATGGCCTGAATCCCGGCGAATTCACCGCCAGGATTGCCTCTTCGGTGCGGACCACGTTTCCGCAGGCGTTGATCGCCAGCTTCATGGTGCGGGCGGGCAAGGTGCATGCCGGAGCGCTGCCCGAGTGCATGCAGCAGATGGATGGCTACCTGAAGGCGCCGTCGCGGCAGCAGTCCGTCAAGGATCTGCTCCGCTTCGGCGAGCTGTACGGCTTCGGTCACCGCATTCACAAGCGCGATCAGGGCTCGGGCGGCGATCCGCGCGTCGCCTTCCAGATCGCCCGGGCGCGCGAGGCCTTCCCGGAGCTGGCGGAGAAGATCGCCGCGCTCGAGGAGTTCGCACGCACCGTGCGCACGATGAAACCGGGCCTTGCTCCCAACACCGACTTCGGCGCCGCCGTCTGGTTCCAGTGCTTCGGCCTCGCCCCGCAGGTGGGCGCCGGAATCTTCAGCATGAACCGCCTGCCGGGCCTGATCGCGCAGGTCATCAACCAGCTCGATTTCAAGTCCAATGCGTTGCGGCCGCCGCTGGCGGTCAACCTGCCGTATACGGTCTGACTCTTCCCGCCCATGCTCGCAGCCAAGCCCCTGGCCATCGTGCTGGCCGGTACCAACCCGCACATCCCGCTGATCGAGAACCTCAAGGCGCGCGGCTACTACGTCCTGCTGGTCGACTATCTCGAGTCGCCCCCTGCCAGGAAGGTGGCCGACGAGCATTCGCGTGTCAGCACGCTGGCCATGGACGATGTGCTCTCGCTGGCGCGGGAGAGAAAGGCGGCGCTGGTGATTGCCGCCTGCGTCGACCGGGCCAATGTCACGGCCGCCTATGTCGCCGAGCAGCTCGGTTTGCCGGCGCCGTACGGCTTCGCGACTGCAGAACTGGTCGCCAACAAGCTGCGGATGAAGGAGCGGCTGGTGAGCGTCGGCGTTCCGACGGCGGCGTTCAAGGTGCTCAGGAGCCCGGCGGAGGCAGAGCGGCTGGCGATGGATTTTCCGGTCGTCGCCAAGCCGATCGACACCGGCGGCTCGAAGGGCGTCAGGAAGGCCTCGAATGCCGAGGAACTGAAGCTCGCCGTGGAGGAAGCGTTCAAGGTCACGCGCTCCGCGGAGATCCTGGTCGAGGAATTTCTGGAAGGAGAAGAGGTGTCCGCCGATTGCCTGGTGCAAGGCGGCGAGTCGCACATCCTCCTGCTGCGCAAGAGGTACATCCAGCGTGGCGTCGGCGGCGCGGTGCTGTCGGCCTACGCGTCGGTCAGTCCCGCCGTGATCTCCCCGGCAGCCCAGGAGCGGATTCGCGGGGTGACGCGGGACATCGCCCGCGGCTTCGGGCTACAGACGACGCCGCTGCTCGTCCAGTTCATGGTCAACGGCGACGAGGTCCGGGTGATCGAGTTCGCCCCCCGTGTCGGCGGCGGACTGAACTACCGGTTCGTGCTGCTCAAGACGGGCGTCGACATCATCGACGCGACCGTCAACGCCTACCTCGGTCGGCCCACCGCTCTTGCCGACGATGCCGGCGGCGGGTACCTGGCGGCCAACCACGTGTACAGCGAGGCGGGCCGCTTCGGCGAAGTGCGCAACCACGACCGGTTGCTGACGGAAGGCGTGGTTGCCGAGTTCTACATCCACAAGTCGCGCGGGGCGCCGATTGGCGCGAGCTTGTCGAGCTCGGATCGCGTGGCGTCGTTCATGGTGCGCGCCGACAGCGCGGAGGAGCTGCTGCGCAAGACCAAAGAGGCGATGAAAAGGATCGACGTGCTCGACGTCGACGGGCGAAGCATCATGCGGCGGGACATCTACCTGAAGGCGCTGTAGCCGCACTGCAGCTTTGGCAAATCACTGCGCGCCGTCGGTCGGCTCAGCCACCGCGACAGGATCAACGATCAAGAAACGTCCGGCAGAACGCGTCCACGGCGAGGATGGGGCAGGGCGCCTGCGCGCCGGCCAGCGTCAGCAGGTCGCGGTCGCCGGACACCAGCGCCCGCGCCTTGCCCGCAACGGCCAACTGAAGGAACACCACGTCGAACGGGTCCCGGCAACGCGGCACTGCGGGCGGGGGGTCGGGGACCTGCACCACGTGCGCCCACGGTAGGTAGTCGGCCAGCAGTTCCTCCTGCTCGGCAGCCGATAGCCCGAACTTCGGATACGCCAGCACGCGCACGAGTTCCTGTGCAGTGGCGGTGCTCGCCAACGGCACTAAACGCCCCGACTGCCAGCCGGCGCGGACACGCGCCGCGGTGCCGGCGCCGAAGAGCAACGCCGACAGCACCACGTTGGTGTCCAGCACCACGCGCGGCGGCGTCCTCATGGCCGCCGCGCTGTCTTCTTCCTGGAGGCAGCCTTGGTCGCGCGCTTGGCCGCGCCGTAGGTCGCAGTCGGCTCAGTTGCCGCCGCCGCGCCGCCCGCGCGCGCCCAACGCACGGCATCGGCAATGTCCGCTTCGGTCAGACCGAGCGCGGCTAGCTTCGCGCGCACGGCGTCGCCGCGCTGGATGCGCACGGGGGTCAGCACGATCTGCCCCTCGCGCACCGCGACATCGAAGTACTCGGCTTCTCCGACCGCCTGGACAGCGCTCTTCGGCAGCGTGAGCTGGTTCTTGGAGGTCAGCTTAGCGAGCATGGCGATTCCTTGATGTAAGGAATCCTTACTATAGCAGGCTGCAAAGGCCTGCCGCCAGTTCCCTTGCATACCGCTGCCAGAAGGCGAGCCGACCCGTCCGAGAGATCCGTTCACCGACCGGACATTCCAGTGCACCACTGCTGCTCGCAGGGAGTGCCGTCGCCATCACCGTCCATCTGCGTGTCAGGACAGTTCTTCAGGAAGAACTTCGCCTCGTCGCACGAGGTCATCTGCGAGCAGCGGGTTCGTCCATCGCAGCGGAACGCGCTCGTGAGGTTCTGCGGCATGACCGGCGCTCGCGTGTCGCCGGACGTCGCAGGCGCGACGCCGATGCGACCGCTGCCGAAATGGCCATACAGCCAGCTCCCGCCGGCGGCGATGAGGGCAACAGCAATCGCCGCGCCCGCCAATGAACGCCTGCCGGTGGCTCGGCGTGGTCCGCGCTCTGCGCGCTCGACCGCCGTTGGCCGAGGCCGGACTAGCCGCTGAGTGCCGGGACGCTCGACCTCGATCGCGCGCTTCTTGCCGTCGCCCGCCGGCTCGACCTCGAAGGTCAGCGCTTCACCCGGTTGCGGCCGACATCCATCACGCGGGAACGCGGAGATGTGAACGAACACCGGTTCGCCGCCGCGCGCCGGGGTGATGAAGCCAAAGCCCCGATCGTCGTTCCACTTGTCGAGCCTGCCGTCGAATCGCATGGCGGATCTTCCGGGTCGATGCCCGATTCAAAGAGCCGCGCCGCTGCGCGTCAACCCGGATGTTCGGCCGATGTCCCGTTCACGGCGCGTCTGCACCGCCATCCGAATCCCTGGCAACCGCTCAAACTGCTCCAACGGCGCTCCTGGGTTGGCGATGGTCGGCACCGCAATCACTTACACAGCGCCGGGCCCGAACTCCGCCTCGACCCCCGTGGTTTCCGTACGTTGCTTGCGCGTGGCCATCAACGCACCCCCAGGATCCAGCCTTCCAGCCCCGCCAGCGTCCGCTCCGCGTCAGACAAGGGCGGCGAGAAGTACTGCGCAAGGGCGCCTCGCTCCGCCATGTCGGCCATCCAGCGCGCGGTCGCAAAGGCGTCCTGCTCGTCGGCTGTGCGGTCCTCGCGCGGATAGCGACTGCGGAAGATCGACGGATACACCTCCACGATCACCGACTTTCCCGCCGCCGGCTCCCTGCGCTTGAAGTACGACCCGGGAAACGAGAGGCTGTGATCGATGCCGGCCAGGAATCGCCGGCCCGCGTGCTGCAGGCCCGGCAGGCGCGAGGTGGGCGTCTGTGCGCCGGAGTAGTCGATGCCGATGAAGAGATCGAAATCGTTCATGGCGTGGCCCTACAGCGGATCGGTACGGTGCGGTGCGCCAGGCTCGCGCGCCAACCGGCAATCGTCATCGGTCGCCGTTAGACCGTTCACGGCCACGCCATGACACGGCGCATGAACTGATCAAACAGCGGCACCGTGAACGCCGTGTCGCCGTGCGACGGGCTGTACACCATGCCCTTGGCAATCAGCCCCGCGCGTACCGGTGCGACCGACTGCACCTTGGCGCCAAGCTGATTCGCAATGTCGCCCGATCGATGCGGCCCAGGGCCGAGTTCTGCCATTGCACGCAGGTATCGCTTCTCCGACGGCGTCAAGCGGTCGAAGCGAACGCGAAAGAAGCTTGCGTCCATTTCGGCGATCGCGACCTCGGTGGCCAGATCAACGTCAGCGCGTGTGATCGGTGACGCCTGCGCGCACTGCCAGCAGTGCTTGCCCCATTCCTGAAGAAAGTACGGATACGCCTTCGTCTGTGCGAGGATTTCGTCCAGCGCGTCGTCGTTGTAGGCGACCGCGTGCCTCGCCGCCGGCGTGCGCAGGGCGTGACGCGCATCGTCCGGCGCCAGCGGACCGACTTCCGGAAACTCGAACAAGCGCTCTGCGTACGACTTGGCGCGCCCCGTCTGGCCGACGAGTTGCGGCAGGCCCGCGCCCACCAGGGTCACTGGAAGCGACTGCTGGGCACAGCGATGCAGAGCCGTGATCAGCGCGGCCAGTTGCTCTTCCTCGACGTACTGAAGCTCATCGATGAAGAGCACAAGCGCGGTCTTTCTCTCTCGCGCTGCCGCCGCAACCGTGGCGAGCAGATCAGCAAGGTCGTGCTCGAGGTCGCCGGTGTCAGCCACACCGGGCTCGGTGCCCAAATCGATGCCGAACTCCAGGTCGCCGAACTTAACCTTCATCGCATTGATGAAACCGCCGAGCGCGCGCAACCCACGCTTGGCAAGGTCTCCCCCGGCTGCCAGGCGATCGAGCCTCAGCAACGCCGCCCGCAGCGGCCCGGCGAGGATCGCCGGCAGCGAGCGCTTCTCCGGCGCCTCGATGAAGATCGTCGCGAGCCCACGCGCATCGGCGTCGTTGCGGATTCGATTCAACAAGACCGTCTTGCCCACACCGCGCAGACCGACAAGGATCAGGCTCTTCGCAGCCAGCCCTGCGCGAATACGGTCGAGGGCGATCGCTGCGCGTTCGAGCAGCTCGTCCCGGCCAGCCAAATCCGGCGGTGGCGAGCCCGCGCCGGGCGCGTAGGGGTTCGATCGAGGGTCCACGAAGGCCATCTATAGGAAAGTTATGCGAGTTTATCGAAATTCGCTAACTCACGATAACTTTCTCATATATCGCCCGACCGCGTGACCTGACTGCGTGAGCCGACAAGCCAGCCTCCTTCAGCAGCAGGTCGATGAAGTAGTCGCGGGTCTCGGCCTCGGAGTAGTCGTGCCTGTCCGGCTGCGCCGCTGCCACCTGCTTCGCCGCCGCCACCTCGACGCGCAGGCGCTTCAGTTCCTCGGCGAGGGTGGTCTTGTCGGCCAGCAAGGCGGCGAGCTTCTCGTCGCGCTCGCGCAGGCCCGCTTCGAGCTGCTGCAGCTGCTCGGCGGTCTACCCACGCACCGGTGTCGCCTTCGGCCACGCGCTCGCGTCGAAGGCCAAGCCCGGCGCTGGACGCGCCGCGCGGCCGTCGGAGCGGGCGAGCCAGTACGTCACGTGGAACAACTCGCGCACCTCGACCATCGCGTCGTCGAGCGGAATCGCCCGATGCCCGTGCACGGCGCGGTTACCCAGCGTGTTGATGACCCGCGCCTTGCTGAATACGGCCTCGCCGACGGTTTGCTTGAAGCTCGGCTCGTGAATCAGCGCCGAAAGGTTGTCCTGGTACGGCAGCTTCAGCGCAGCGTCGTGCTTGTAGGCCCAGGCCGCCGCCAGTTCGAGCGCGCGCCGCGCGTAGAAGCACGCCGTGCGCGGCTCGGCGTGCACGGCCGCTTCCGCGCGTGCAGCGGCATCGTGAACCGCCGACCATTCGCCCTGGAGGAAGGCGAACTGGCTCATCCGGGCGCCTCGACTTCGGCCGCCAGCTCTTCGACGTACCTGCGGTAGCTGAACACGCGGCCACGCTGCCGGTTCGTGACTTCACCCACAACACCGATGCGCTCGAGGTGCGCCAGTGACTTGTTGACCGTGGCCGGCGTGAGCCGCGTGGCTCTGACCAGCGCGGCGGACGTGGCAATGGGCTGGCGCTGCAGCGCCTGGTGCACTTCGAGCGCCGACGCCGCCGCGCGCCCCAGGCCGGCGATGCGGTCGCGATCCGCATTGACCAGCGCGAGCAATGCGTTCGCCGTTGCCACGGCCTGTGTCGCGCTCGCCTCGATGCCCTCGGCGAAGAAATCGAGCCAGCGCTCCCAGTCCCCGCGCAGGCGTACCTCGTTCAGGAGCTCGTAGTACAGCGCGCGATGCGTCTTGAAGAACAGGCTCGGGTACAGCATCGGCTCGCGCAGCACGCCGTCAGCCACCAGCTGCAGCACGATCAGGAGCCTCCCCAGGCGCCCGTTGCCGTCGAGAAACGGATGGATGGTCTCGAACTGGGCATGCACGAGCGCCGCCTTGATCAGCGGCGGCACGGGCTCGGGGTCGTCGTTGAGGAAGCGATCAAGCGACGCCAGGCAATCCGGTACCGCATCGGCCGGCGGCGGGACGAAGGCCGCGTTGCCGGGCCGAGTGCCGCCGATCCAGACCTGCGAGCGACGCACCTCCCCAGGTGTCTTGCCGCGGCCGCCGGGGTGGCTCATCAACACCTCGTGCATCTCGCCGAGCAAACGCATGCAAAGCGGCAGTCCGCCCCGCAACTTATCGAGGCCGCGTTCGAGCGCCGCCACGCAGCGGCTCACCTCGCGCGCGTCGTCCGCCGGTACGCCGGGCTGTTCGTCGATCTCGTACAGCAGCAGGTCCGCGAGAGAGGACTGCGTGCCCTCGATCTGCGAGGACAGCACCGCCTCCTTGCGCACGAAGCTGTAGAGCAGCAGCGCCGCGTTGGGCAGCAACGCCGTGACCGCGTCCAGCCGCCCGAGCGCCACCAGCGCCGCGTCGAAGCGCCGCCGCAATGGGGCCGACCACACGACCGGCGGCTCCGGCGGCAGCGGCGCCGGCACGAAGGCCTGGAACGGCTCGCCGGCCGTCGTGACGGTGACGTAGCGGCCGGGAGCGGGTCGCCGCATGGGAGGGGAACCTATAACAAGGGCGGGCGTTATTTTAGATTGGACTGTCAAGATAAATCAACGGCGGGCGCTGTTTCAGGCTTTGCCGTGTGCAACCCAGCCAGAAGGTTCTGCTGTGGTGTGATTCAGGCTCCTCGAAACACGACGTCGGCGTCGAGCGCGTTGCTCAGGTATGGCTTGAACCCCGCGAGCAGGATGGACATGGCCACCATGTCGCGCATGTCGACGGCGCGCAGCGCATTGGCCGGCGTGCCACCGTGGCGAATGCCGGGGTACTCGGAGGCGAAGCCGCAGAGTTCCCTCATCGCCCCTCCTTGAGCTTGTCGTGCGGCCAGGTGCCGACCTGGTTGCAGACTGCAAGCGACCACGAGATTCCGCCATGAGATAGAGGAATTTCATGGTCTCGGTCGGCCGGGTACGCGCTGGAGTTCACGGAATTGAGCGCACCGCGATAATCCGGGTTAAATGAACCGCCGCTTGTTCGCGCCGAAGCCACGGCCATGACGCATTTGCTGACCAGCGAGAAGAACCCGCTCCGGATCGACGCCGTTGCCATGCCCGGCAGGGCGGGCACGATCGGCATGACGCTGTGTCCCGGCAAGAAGGATCCGTACGCGAAGTTCGGCGCCTGGGACCGCGACCTGCAGGCCGACCTGCAGGTGATCCGCGACTGGGGCGCGTCGGCGATCGTCAGCCTGATGGAACACCGCGAGTTCTGGCTGCTCGGCGTGCCTGAGTTCGAGGCGAAGGTGTCGAGCGACTTCCGCTGGCTGTGGCTGCCGATCCCGGACGGCGGCGTTCCCGATGAGGAATTCGAGACGCGCTGGACGGATGCCGGCCCGGAGCTGCACGGACGGCTGGCGGCCGGCGAGCGCGTGCTGATCCACTGCCGCGCCGGTCTCGGCCGCACTGGCCTGGTCGCGTCGCGGTTGCTGGTGGAAGCCGGCCTGACGCCGCTGCAGGCGCTGAATGCGGTGCGCCGGGCGAGGCCGGGAACGGTCGAGACCGTGCCGCAGGAGCAGTACGTGCTGCTGTTGCCGGGGCGGCTCGCGGGCGATGACCAAGGCAGGGCCTGAATCGTCGATGCCTTGGGCTGCTCAGGGGCGTGCTACAGGGTCATGACCACATCGCTGTACTTGGCGAGGGCGGCGCCAGCGGTCAGCAGCCTCAACGGCTCTGCCAGGGCCTGCGCCAGCAGGATCCGGTCGAACGGGTCGTTGTGCAGGGACGGAAGCGCGGCAACGCCGGCTGCATGCGTGGCGGTAACGGGTAGCTCGATGAAACCACTGTCGGTGATCGCAGCAATGAGCGCCGCAGGGTCGGCGTCGATCTTTCCGAGGCTTGCCTTGATGGCAACTTCCCATATCGACGCGGCGGAAACGTAGACCTGGCCCGCCGACTCGATGAAGCGGCGGGCCGGCCGTTTGAGGGACGAACTACCGGCGACGGCCCACAGGAAGACATGCGTATCGAGCGGCAGACGCATTCACCGGCCCTCGAAGTCCGTCAGGACATCGTCGGGCAGAGGCGTATCGAAGTCGTGCCCGATCCTGATCTTTCCCTTGAGAACCCCGAATTTGATGCGGCGCTTCGGCTCCTCGAGACGCGTGATGCGCGCCAGCGGCTTGCCGTTGCGACTGACGATGACGTCCTCTCCGGAGGCCGCTTTGTCGACCAGCTGCGACAGCTTCGTCTTCGCTTCGTAGATGTTTACCGTTACTGTCGTCATGCAGGCCACCCGCCCAAAGAAAGTAGACCGAGTCTTGTCTGACTCAATGCGGTCGACATGCCGACCTTGCCGGTCAGAACCAGCCGTCCTGCATCTCGAGCGGCACGCTGTTGACCTCGGCCAGCAGGTCGAACTGCGGCAGGGTGGCGGGCAGCTCCCACGTCACGAAGTACCGCGCGGCCTGCAGCTTGCCGCGGTAGAAATCGGCATCGGCGGGGCGGCTTGCGAGGCCCTGTTCCGCGGCCAGCGCCTGCTTGAGCCAGATCCACGCCGCGACGATGCGGCCGAAGGCATCGAGGTAGACGCCGGCGTTGGCCAGGGCCCGGTCGGGGTCGGTTGCTAACAGCGCGGCCAACTGGGCGGTGACCGCATCGAGCCGCGCCAGCGGCGTCGTGAACTCCGTAGCGAGCGCCTGCGTGCCCGGCGTGCGGGCCGCCTCGGCGAGCGTGGCGTCCACCGCGGCGCGGAACACCCTGTACGCCGCGCCGTTGTGCATCACCGCCTTGCGGCCGAGCAGGTCGAGCGCGTGGATCGCCTCGGCGCCCTCGTGGATCGGGTTCAGCCGTTGGTCTCGGTACAACTGCTCGGCCAGGTACTCGCGCGTGTAGCCGGAGCCGCCGAGCACCTGGATGGCGTGGTCGTTGGCCACGCAACCGTACTTTGACGGCCAGGACTTGATGACCGGCGTCAGGATGTCGAGCAGCAGCGCGGTACTGTCGCGCGCTGCGTGCTCGGGATGGGTGTGCTGGTCCTCGGCCAGCGACGCGCCGTACAGGCTCATCGCCAGCGCGCCCTCGGCGACCGCCTTCTGCACCAGCAGCAGGCGGCGCACGTCGGCGTGCTCGATCAGCCTCACCTGTGGTGTGGACGGGTCCTTGCAAGAGGGAAGCCGCCCCTGCGCGCGTTCGCGGGCGTAGTCGAGCGACAGCAGGTAGCCGCGGTAGGCGATGGCGGCGGCGCACAGGCCGATGTTGATGCGCGCCTCGTTCATCATCTGGAACATGTGTGCCAGGCCCATCCCCGGCTCGCCGAGCAGGTAGCCGACGGCACCACCCTTCTCGCCGAACGACAGGACGGTCGAAGTGGCGTTGCGCCAGCCCATCTTGTGCAGCAGGCCGGCCAGCGCGACGTCGTTGCGCGCGCCGAGGCTGCCGTTTGCATCGACCAGTACTTTCGGCACCACGAACAGGGAAATGCCCTTGACGCCGGCCGGCGCGCCTTTGATGCGGGCCAGCACCATGTGCACGATGTTGGCGGTGAGGTTCTGGTCGCCGCCGGAGATGAACATCTTCTGGCCGCGCAGTCGATAGGTGCCGTCGTCCTGCGGCTCGGCGGTGGTACTGATATCGCCCAGTGCCGAGCCCTGCGCCGGCTCGGTCAGCGCCATGGTGCCGGCGAAGCGGCCGTCGCCCATCGGCGCGAGGAAGCGCGCCTTCAGCTCCGCCGTGCCGAAGGTGCGCAGCAGGTTGGCGGCGCCCACGGTCAGCCACGAGTAGGTCGTGGTGGCGACGTTGGCGGCGTTGAACCAGGTGACCGCGGCGCTGTGCACCACCTGCGGCAGTTGCAGGCCGCCTTCCTCGAGATCCCAGTGGGCGTTGAGGAAGCCCGCTTCGGCGAAGGCGTCCCAGGCGAGCGTGGTTTCGGGAATCAGCGTGACGGCGCTGCCGTCGAAGGTCGGTTCGTTGGCGTCGCCCTTGGCGATGTGCGGCGCGAAGCGCTCCTCGGCGATCCGGCGTGCCGTGTCCAGCGTGGCGTCGAAGATCTCGCGCGACTGCTCGGCGTAGCGCTCGCGGCGGAGCAGTGCCTCGGTGTCGAGGAATTCGTAGAGGAGGAAGGCGAGGTCGCGCTCGTTGAGGATGGCCATGGCGTTCGATGTTCTTTCGGCGGTTCACATGGCGTAGCGGGTCAGCCACTCGGCGACCAGCGCGGGCCGGCTGCCGCCCTCGATCTCGACGGTGACGTCGTACAGCACCTGCCGCTGCTCGGGGCTGACGATCTCCGCGCTGCGCAACAGGAAGCGCCCGCGCACGCGCCCGCCCACCGGCACCGGGGCGACGAAGCGCACGCGGTTGAATCCGTAGTTAAGCGGGAAGCGCGCCCCTTCGACATACGGACAGACCTGGTAGCCCATCACCGCCAGCAGCGACAGCGTGAGGAAGCCGTGCGCGATCGTTCCCTTGAAGGGCAGCGCCGCCGCGCGCTCGCGGTCGATGTGCAGGAAGTACTCGTCGCCAGTGACCTGTGCGAAGGCGTCGACCATCGGCTGGGTGACCGTGATCCAGTCCGATGCGCCGATCTCGGTGCCCACCCGCGCCGACAGTGCCTCCCACGACATGCTGCTCGCCGGACCTTCCATTGCTTTCCCTCTTGCTGTTGTTTGAGCGTCGGCTCGGCCGACGATGCGCAACACTACCGCGCTTCGGCCGAGGCGCGTTGCGCACACTGCGCCGACGCGATGCACGAAAATCGATGCCGCCAGGTCGAACTTGGGAGAGTGCCATGGTCCTGCTCGAATTCTCGATATCGCCGCTGGACAAGGGCGAAAGCGTCAGCGCCTACGTGTCCCGCTCGCTCGACATCATCGACAAGAGCGGCCTGCCGTACCAGCTCACGCCGATGGGCACGATCATCGAAGGCGAGTGGGCCGAGGTGATGGCGGTGGTGACGGCGTGCTTCGAGCGGATGCGCGCCGACTGCGACCGCATCAGCACGTCGATCCGCATCGACTACCGCGCCGGACCCGGTGGCCGGCTGAAGTCGAAGATCAGTTCGGTGGAGCAGAAGCTGGGGCGCAAACTGTCGACGTGAGCGGGGCGCCGCGCCTCAATCGCGGAAGTTCTCGAAGGCGAGCGGCAGGTCCTTGACGTTCTCCCGCACCAGCGCGATGCACTCCTGCAGGACGTCGCGCTTGGCGCCGGCGACGCGGACCGTGTCGCCCTGGATGCTGGCGGTCGCCTTCAGCTTCGAGTCCTTGATCGTCTGCACGATGCGCTTGGCGAGCGCCTGCTCGATGCCGCTGCGCACCTTGAAGACCTGCTTGACCTTGTCACCGCCGATCTTCTCGATCTTGCCGGTAAGGTCGACGAAGCGCACGTCGACGCTGCGCTTGGCCAGCTTGGCGAGCAGCAGGTCGCGCACCTGGCCGAGCTGGAACTCGCTGTCGGCGTAGGCGGTCAGCTCGAGTTCCTTAAGCTCGATGCGCGCATCCGAGCCCTTGAAATCGAAGCGGTTGGCGATTTCCTTGTTGGCCTGGTCGTTGGCGTTGCGCAGCTCGACCAGGTTGGGCTTGCAGACGATGTCGAAGGAGGGCATGGTGGCCTGTGCGGCTGTGGTTAACTTGGGCAAGGGCAACGAGTCTAGCGAGCGGCGCGGCCTCGCTCATGGAGACAGGGAACGTCAATGCTGATCCGCAACGGACTATTCACTTCCGAATCCGTATCGGAAGGCCATCCGGACAAGATGGCCGACCAGATCTCGGACGCCATCGTCGACGCCTTCCTGGCCCGCGACCCACGCGCTCGTGTGGCCTGCGAAACGCTGCTCTCCAACGGCCTCGTCGTCCTCGCCGGCGAGTTCAAGACCCGGGTCCCCGGGTTGTACGGCGAGGTGCGAGGCAAAGCGGAATCAATTGCGCGCGGCGTGATCCGGCGGATTGGCTATCGCGACGCCGCCACCGGCATCGATCCGGATTCCTGCGAAGTGCTGGTCTGGTTCAATCGCCAGTCCGAGGACATCAGTCAGGGCGTTGACCGCGCTGACGCCGTCCTCGGCGCCGGCGACCAGGGATTGATGTTCGGCTACGCCTGCCGCGAGACGGCGGTGCTGATGCCGTTGCCCATCACGCTCGCCCACCAACTGGTCCGCCGGCAGGCGCAGGTGCGCAGGAGCGGCGCGGCTCCGTGGCTGCGGCCGGACGCCAAGTCGCAAGTCAGCGTCCGCTACGCGGACCGGCAGCCGGTGGCGGTCGAAGCGGTCGTGCTCTCGACCCAGCACGCCGAGGGGATCGAACTGCCGGAACTGCAGGCCGCCGTGCGCAGCCAGATCGTCGCGCCGGTGCTG
Organism: uncultured Burkholderiaceae bacterium; assembly: GCA_964610575.1. Taxonomy (GTDB): domain Bacteria; phylum Pseudomonadota; class Gammaproteobacteria; order Burkholderiales; family Burkholderiaceae_F; genus JADJWR01. The sequence continues at coordinate 39,956 of CAZSYX010000011.1, read as the reverse complement.
GAAGAGGCCGGCTATCGCGTGCCCGAGCGCGTGCTGGTCAACCCCACTGGCCGCTTCGTCACCGGCGGACCCAAAGGTGACACGGGCCTCACTGGCCGCAAGATCATCGTCGACACCTACGGCGGCGCCGCGCCGCACGGCGGCGGTGCCTTCTCGGGCAAGGATCCGAGCAAGGTCGACCGATCGGCTTCCTACATGGCCCGCTTCCTGGCCAAGCAGGTGGTCGCCCGTAGCTGGGCCGAGCGCTGCCTGATCCAGGTTTCCTATGCCATCGGCGTGGCGGAACCGGTGAGCTTCGTGGTCGAGACCTTCGGCACCGGGTTGCTCGACTCAGCGGAGATCGAACGCCGGCTCACCAGTGAATTCGACCTGACGCCGGGCGGGATGATTGCCCGCCTGGATCTGCTGCGGCCGATCTACGAGGCCACGGCCGCATATGGGCACTTCGGCCGCGACGATCTGGATCTGCCGTGGGAGCGAATCGTGTGAATCCCGGCAGCGTCGGCCGCCAAGTGCTCGCGCTTGTCAGCGACGTAACACGTCAGGCGCATGGCGTGCTTGGCCTTCGCTTAAGCTTCGCGCAGTCCGAGTGCCGATGAACCGCGATTCGAAGCCTTTCACCCGCGCGCAGTTGATCGCCGCGCCGTGCCAGATCCTGCGCGAAGGCCGCTGGGCCAATGCGCGGGTGGTCAAGGCGACGATCGGCGGCGCCGACTGGACCGTGAAGGATTTCGGCTCGCGCTCGTGGTGGGTGCGCAACCTGTTCGGCCGCTGGCTGCTGCGCCGTGAACTGCGGGCGCTGCGGAAGCTGGCGGGGGTCGATGGCGTGCCGGCGCAGGCGTTCCGCGTCGATGCCTTTGCGATCGCGGCGCGCTTCGTGCCGGGCGTGACGCTCGACCGCGCGCCGCGCGAGCAGATGAACGAGGCATTCTTTCTCGCCCTGGAGTCGCTGTTCCGGCAGGTGCACGAGCGCGGGCTGGTGCACCTGGACTCGCGCGGCTCGAGCAACCTGCTGGCGACACCGCAGGGCACGCCGGCGGTGATCGACTTCCAGGCGGCGCTGCGCACGGCGCTGCTGCCGCCGCCGCTTCGCCGCGTGCTGGAGGCGGTCGACATGGGCGGCGTGTACAAGAACTGGCTGCGGCACGCGCCGGCCTCGCTCGACGCCGAGCGCCGCGCCTCCTACGAACGCAGCACGCGGCTGCGGCGGCTGTGGATCGGCCGCGGTTACTTCGGCGTGCGCAAGGAACGCAATCGGGGAACGAGACAATGATGCAGGCCTTGAAATCGCTTTTTGCCCAGCCGCAGCTGCGGCGATTCGTGGTGGCGCTGCGCGTGCCGCTGACCATCGCCGCGATCGTGCTGCTGGCGCCGTACCTCAAGCGCGAGTGGCTGCCGGCGGGCTTCCTGGTGTCGATGTTCGGCGAGCTGATCCAGCTGTGGTGCTTTGCCTCGCTGGACAAGAACTCCGACCTCGCCGCGCGCGGGCCGTATGCGCTGGTGCGCAACCCGATGTACCTCGGCCGCTTCTTCATCATCGGCGGCTTCCTGCTGCTGCTCGGCCAGCCGTGGATCCTGCTGCCTTACGCGATCGGCTACTGGCTGTACATGGACTCGCGCGTCAGCCGCGAGGAAGCGCGGCTGCGGCAGATCTTCGGCCAGTCCTACGAGCGCTACTGCGCGCAGGTGCGGCGCTTCGTTCCGGGCCTGCCGCAGCCGGGCCAGCCGGTGGCGATCTGGAACTGGAAGCTGTTCCGCCAGAACCACGGGCCGCTCAACCTGGTGCTGACGCTGGTCGTCTGGGCAGCCGTGGCCATCTGGCTGCACATGCGGCCGCTGTAGCGGGCCGCCGGCTCAGACCGCCGCGCCGATCGGTTGGCTGCGACGGAAGCGGCCGCGCAGTAGCGCGGCCTGCAGGCGCCGGGCGGTGGCGTCGACGAAGCCCACGTTCGACTCGCAGAGGATCAGCTGCTCGCAGTGCGGCGCGAACAGCGACGGGCGGTCGTCGAGCGCCACCCACGGCGTCTGCTCGTGGCCCTGCCCGCGCAGCCAGCAGGCGCACTCGGCGTGGCGCCGGTAGGGCCGCAGCGCAGCCGTCGAGTCGGACGACGTGATCAGCGGCGTGGCGTCGATCACCCGCTTGCGCAGGGCGGTCGGCAGCGGCTGCGTCATCTCGGCGAGCGTGCGCTGGGTGCGCCACGACGTCGACAGCACGATGTGGACTTCGGGAAACGGCTCGAGCGCCTGCCCAAGGTCCGGTGCCCGCGCGAACAGCCGCCCTTCGTCGAAGCAGGGGTCCTCGTGCAGTACACCGTCGAAGTCGAGAAACAGGATCATCGTGCTGGCCTTGGCCGAGATCTGCTGCGTGATGTGGGCGAGTGGGCAGGCAGGGAGGCGCCGATCCAATGTAGCGGCGCCGCCGGCACGTGCACAGCATTCGGGCGTCTGAGCCGTTCGGCCGAGTCGGCCGGTGGCGCGTGCGATCATCGAGGCACCGTCGAAGGCCGGCCGGGCGGGGATGGCCGGCGACACCCACCCTTCGCAGGAGAAGACGTCATGAACAAGGAGATCATCTCGACCTCGGCAGCGCCGGCAGCGATCGGGCCCTACTCGCAGGCGGTCAAGACCGGGCTGGTGGTGTTTTCTTCCGGCCAGGTCGGCCTCGATCCGGCCACCGGGGAACTGGTGAGCCCGCAGTTCGAGCCGCAGGTCAAGCAGGCCTTCAAGAACCTGGAGGCGGTCGCGCACGCCTCCGGCGCGACACTGGCGAATGCGGTGAAGTTCACGCTGTTCCTGACCGACCTTTCGCAGTTCGCCACGGTCAACCGGATCATGGCTGAAGTCGTGCCGCAGCCGTACCCGGCGCGCTCGACCGTCGGCGTGGCCAGCCTGCCGAAGGGCGCACAGTTCGAGGTCGAGGCGATCTTCGTGCTGTGACCCGTGCGCGGCCACGTGCCGACAGCGCCGATCGCAGCACGCCGACGAAGCGTCTCGAGCGGCTCGGCCTGAAGCGCGACTGGGACTTCCTGCTGCACCTGCCGCTGCGCTACATCGACGAGACGCAGGTCACGCCGATAGCGCAGCTGGTTCCCGGCGCCGAGCAGCAGGCCGAGGGCGAGGTGATGGCCTGCGAGGTGGCCATCCGCGGCCGCCGGCAATTGCTGGTTCGCCTGGCGGACGCCAGCGGCGAACTGCTGCTGCGCTTTTTCCACTTCTATCCGTCGACCCGGCAGCAGCTGGCGGTGGGCCGGCGCGTGCGCGTCTATGGCCCGGTGCGCGGCGGACTGATGGGGCTGGAGATCGTGCACCCGCGCGTGCACGCCGTGCGCGCCGAAGAGCAGTTGCCGCAGCGGCTCACACCGATCTACCCGACCACCGAGGGCGTCGCCCAGGCTTGGCTGCGCTCACGCATCGCCCGCGCGCTGCGCGATGTCGAGATCACCGAGACGGTTCCGGCCGAACTGCTTGCCGGCACTGGCCTGCCGTCGCTCGCCGAGGCGATTCCCGGACTGCACCAGCCGCCGCACGGTGTCGACGCGGCGGCACTGGCGCAGCAGCAAGGGCCCTGGTGGGAGCGGATCAGGTTCGACGAGTTGCTGGCGCAGCAGATCTCGCTGCGCACGGCACGGGCGCGGCGTGCCGAACGATCGGCACCGCCATTGGCATCGGGCGGCGATCTGGTGCAGCGCCTGCACGCGGTGTTGCCGTTCAGGCTGACCGGCGCGCAGCAGCGCGTCTGGCGCGAGATCGAGGCGGATCTGGCGCGTGGCGTGCCGATGCAGCGGCTGATCCAGGGGGATGTCGGCAGCGGCAAGACGGTGGTGGCGGCACTCGCCGCGGCGCAGGCGATCGATGCCGGTCACCAGGCGGCGCTGATGGCGCCGACCGAAATCCTCGCCGAGCAGCACTTCGGCCGCATCGCCCAGTGGCTGGCACCGCTCGGCGTGCAGGTGGCGTGGCTGGCCGGGAAGCTCAGGGCGAGCGAGAAGCGCGCCGCGCAGCAGGCGGCCGCCTCGGGCGCCGCAAATCTGGTGATCGGCACCCATGCGCTGATCCAGGATGCAGTGCAGTTCGCCAACCTGGGCCTGGCAATCGTCGACGAGCAGCATCGCTTCGGCGTGGCGCAGCGGCTGCGGCTGCGTTCGCGCACGGGCGAGGCTGCTCGCACGCCGCATCTGCTGATGCTGTCGGCCACGCCGATCCCGCGCACGCTGGCGATGAGCTACTACGCCGACCTGGACGTCTCGGTGATCGACGAGCTGCCGCCGGGCCGGCAACCGGTGGTCACCAAGCTGGTGTCGGCTGGCCGCCGCGACGAGGTGCTCGACCGCGTGCGCGCCGAGGCGGCGCGCGGGGCGCAGGTCTACTGGGTCTGCCCGCTGGTCAACGAAGGCGAAGACGAGTCGACGGCCGAGCTGACCGCCGCCACGCGGATGTACGAGGAAACACGCGCGCTGCTGCCGGCGCTGCGCTTCGGCCTGCTGCACGGCCAGCTGCCGCCGGCGGAGAAGACCGCGGTGATGCGCGCGTTCGCGGCCGGCCAGATCGACGTGCTGGTGGCCACCACGGTGATCGAGGTCGGTGTCGACGTGCCCAGGGCCTCGCTGATGGTGATCGAGCACGCGCAGCGCTTCGGCCTGGCGCAGCTGCACCAGCTGCGCGGCCGCATCGGCCGCGGGAGCGAGAAGAGCTTCTGCGTGCTGCTGTACGACGAGCCGCTGTCGGAAGCGGCGCGCGAGCGGCTGAAGATCGTCTACGAGTCGACCGACGGCTTCGAGATCGCCCGCCGCGACCTGCAGCTGCGCGGGCCGGGCGAGTTCCTCGGGGCGCGGCAGTCGGGCGTGCCGCTGCTGCGCTTTGCCGATCTGGAGCGCGACGTGGAACTGCTCGAGCGCGCCCGCGAGGTGGCGCTGCAGATGCTGGCCTGTCATCCCGAGCAGGCGGCCGCGCACGTGCAGCGCTGGCTCGGCGCGCGGGCCGAGTACCTGGTCGCGTGAACGCGCCGGGCCGCCCCAAGCGCGAATCCTTCGAGCGACAGCGGGAAGGTAGCCCGGTGACGGCCGCGGCGCGGCCTATGATTCCCCTGTCCGGGCGAGCAACACGTCCCTGCCATGACACTGACCGAACTCAAGTACATCGTCGCCGTCGCCCGCGAGAGGCACTTCGGGCGCGCGGCAGAAGCCTGCTTCGTCAGCCAGCCGACGTTGTCGGTGGCGATCAAGAAGCTGGAGGACGAACTCGGCGTGGTGCTGTTCGAGCGCGGCAGCAGCGAGGTGTCGCTGACGGCCTCCGGCGAGCGCATCGTGGTGCAGGCGCAGCGCGTCCTCGACGAGGCGGCGCGGGTGAAGGAACTGGCCAAGCAGGGCAAGGATCCGCTCAGCGGCGCGCTGCGGGTGGGCGTCATCTACACGATCGGCCCGTACCTGCTGCCGACGCTGATCCGGCAACTGGTGCGCGATACGCCACAGATGCCGCTGCTGCTGAACGAGAACCTGACCGTCAAGCTGCTCGAGCTGCTGAAGAACGGCGAGATCGACGCGGCGATCCTGGCGCTGCCGCTGCCGGAGTCCGGCGTGATGATCCAGCCGGTGTACGACGAGCAGTTCATCGTCGCCGTGCCGCGCTCGCATCCGTGGGCGAAGAAGCGAGCGGTGTCCGCCGATGACCTGAAGAAGGAGACGATGCTGCTGCTCGGCAGCGGGCACTGCTTCCGCGACCAGGTGCTCGAGGTTTGCCCGGAACTGGCGCGCTTTTCTTCCGGCGCCGAGGGGATCCAGAAGACCTTCGAAGGCTCTTCGCTGGAGACCATCCGCCACATGGTCGCCTCCGGCCTCGGCGTCACCGTGCTGCCGATGAGTTCGATCCCGGAGAAGCTGCCGCGCGACTCGCTGATCGCCTATGTGCCGTTCAGGAAGCCGGTGCCGGACCGGCGGGTGGTGCTGGCCTGGCGCAAGAGCTTCACCCGCGGCGCGGCGATCGAGGCGCTGCGCAAGGCGATACTGAAGTGCCCGCTGCACGGCACTGAGAAGCTCGACCTGCCTGCCGAGTCATCGTGAATGGCTATCGCTGCCTTGGGAAACAACAATTGGTCGGTGCGGCGGCCGGCCGGTAAGATTTCTCGTCAGTTGGACCCCGACACGGAGAATGCGAATGGCCAGGAAGAAACCGGAAACGAAGGCAGCCGCCGAGACGGCGCCGGCGATCGACATCGGCCTCAGTGCCAAGGACCGCGAGAAGGTGGCCGACGCGCTGTCGCGCCTCCTGGCCGACACCTACGGCCTGTACCTGAAGACGCACAACTTCCACTGGAACGTGGAAGGGCCGATGTTCAACACGCTGCACCTGATGTTCATGGATCAGTACACGGAACTGTGGAATGCGCTCGACGCGATCGCCGAACGAATCCGTGCGCTCGGCTACCCGGCGCCGGGCAGCTACAAGGCGTTTGCCAAGCTCAGTTCGATCGAGGACTGCGAGGGCGTGCCCGAGGCAATGGCGATGGTGCGTGAACTCGTCAAGGGCCACGAGGCCGTCGCCCGCACCGCCCGCGCGGCGTTCGCCCCGGCCGAGAAGGCCGGCGACGAGTCTTCAGCCGATCTGCTGACGCAGCGGCTGCAGATTCACGAAAAGACTGCCTGGATGTTGCGCAGCCTGTTGAAATAGGTCTGCACTGGGAACCGCGCGCCGACCCGATGCCGGCGCGTATCACGTCAAGCCTCGATCCGCTTGCCGCTGTCCGGATCGAACAGGTGCATGTGCGCGGCGCCGAAGCGCAGCGGCAGATGGCCTTCGCGGGCCGTGACCGACGTGTGCAGCCGCGCGGCCACGCGCGCGCCGCGCTTGTCGGAGCCGAGGTGGCCGTAGACGAGCGAGTCCGACCCCAGCAGTTCGATGAAGTCGATGTCCGGCTGCAGCGCGGCGGCGCTTGCTTCGCAACTTTCCAGGTGCTCCGGCCGCACGCCGAGCAGCACATTGCGGCCTTCCAGTGACGGGCGCGGCTCGGGCAGCCGCACGCGAACGTCGCCGTCGCCGGCGAGGATGCTGCCGTTGTCCCTGATCACCCCCGGAACGAGGTTCATCGGCGGTGAGCCGATGAAGCCAGCCACGAACGTGCTGGCAGGCTTGCCGTAGACCTCCAGCGGCGCGCCGATCTGCTCGGTCCGTCCGGCGTTCATCACTAGCATGCGCTGCGCCAGCGTCATCGCCTCGACCTGGTCGTGCGTGACGTACAGGGTGGTCGTCTTCAGCCGCTGGTGCAGCGCCTGCAGCTCGCTGCGCATCTGCACGCGTAGTTTGGCATCGAGGTTCGAAAGCGGCTCGTCGAACAGGAAGACCAGCGGCTCGCGCACGATCGCGCGCCCCATCGCCACCCGCTGGCGTTGCCCGCCGGAAAGCTCGCGCGGCCGGCGCGCGAGAAGGCTGGACAGTTCGAGGATTCCGGCGGCGCGCTGCACGCGCGCGTCGATGTCGGCCTTCGAACGCTTCTGGATCTTCAGGCCGTAGGCCATGTTGTCGTACACGCTCATGTGCGGATAGAGCGCGTAGTTCTGGAACACCATGGCGATGTTGCGGTCCTTGGGCTCGAGGTTGTTGACCACCCGCCCGCCGATGTCGATCTCGCCCGAGGTGATCGTCTCCAGCCCGGCGACCATGCGCAGCAGCGTCGACTTGCCGCAGCCGGACGGCCCGACCATAACGACGAACTCGCCGTCGCGTACGTCCATGGAGACGCCCTCGATGACCTGGACGGCGCCGAAGGACTTGTACACGTTCCGGATCGAGACCCCGGCCATCACTTCTCCGTTTCCACCAGGCCTTTGACGAACCACTTCTGCATCAGCAACACCACCAGTGCCGGCGGCAGCATGGCCAGCATGGCGGTGGCCATCACCAGGTTCCATTCGTTGGCGGCGTCGCCGCCAACGATCATCCGCTTGATGCCGATCACCACCGTGTACATCGACTCCTCGCTGGTGATCAGCAGCGGCCACAGGTACTGGTTCCAGCCGTAGATGAACTGGATCACGAACAGCGCCGCCATGCTGGTCTTCGACAGCGGCACCACCACGTCCCAGAAGAAGCGCATCGGCCCGGCGCCGTCGATGCGCGCCGCCTCGGCCAGTTCGTCGGGGATGGTCATGAAGAACTGGCGGAACAGGAAGGTGGCGGTGGCCGAGGCGATCAGCGGCAGCGTCAGCCCGGCGTAGGTGTTCAGCAGCCCGAGGTCGGCGATCACCTTGAAGGTCGGGATGATCCGCACCTCGACCGGCAGCATCAGGGTGATGAAGATCATCCAGAAGAAGAAGTTGCGCAGCGGGAAGCGGAAGTAGACGATCGCGAAGGAGGAAAGGATCGAGATCGAGATTTTCCCGATCGGTATCACCAGCGCCATGATGATGCTGTTGACCAGCATGTCGCCGACGGCGGCGCGCGAGCCGGTCGTCGTGCCGCCGGTGAGCACCTGCCGGTAGTTCTCGATCAGATGGTCGCCGGGCGTGAGCTGCATCGGCACCGTCATGATCTGCTCGAAGGTCAGCGTCGAGGCGACGAAGGTGACGTAGATCGGAAATGCCACCAGCGCGGCGCCGATGATCAGCACCGCGTGCGAGACGAAGTTCAGCAGGGGGCGGTTCTCGACCATCGGCGCGGGCTCAGTACTGGACCTTGCGTTCGATGTAGCGGAACTGGACCGCGGTCAGGGCGATGACGATGATCATCAGGATCACCGACTGCGCCGACGAGCCGCCGAGGTCGGCCGACTTCACGCCGTCGTGATAGACCTTGTACACGAGGATCTGGGTCGCCTGCGCCGGCCCGCCCTGCGTGGTGGCGTCGATCACGCCGAAGGTGTCGAAGAAGGCGTAGACGATGTTCACCACCAGCAGGAAGAAGGTGGTCGGCGACAGCAGCGGCAGCACGATGGTCCAGAAGCGCCGCGCCGGGCCGGCCCCGTCGATGGCGGCGGCCTCGATCAGCGACCTGGGAATCGACTGCAGCCCGGCGAGGAAGAAGAGGAAGTTGTAGCTGATCTGCTTCCACACCGAGGCGATCACCACCAGCAGCATCGCCTGGTTGCCGTTGATGATCCAGTTCCAGTCGATGCCGAGCCCCTTCAGCACGTAGGTGACGATGCCGATCGACGGCGCGAACAGGAACGACCACAGCACGCCGGCCACCGCCGCCGCCACCGCGTAAGGCCAGATCAGGACGGTCTTGTAGGCCAGCGCGCCCTTGACGATACGATCGGCCATCACCGCCAGCAGCAGCGACAGGACGATTCCGAACCCGGCGACCAGCGCGCTGAAGATCGCCGTCGTGCGGAACGAGCGCAGGTAGTTCTCGTCGCCGAACAGGATGGCGAAGTTCTCGAGGCCGACGAACTGGCTGCTCAGCCCGAAGGCGTCCTGCAGCTGGAACGAATACCAGATCGCCTGCGCCGCCGGCCAGAAAAAGAAGACGACGGTGATGGCCAGCTGCGGCGCCAGCAGCGCATACGGCAGCCACGCCGAGCGGAAGACGACGCGCTTTTCCATTCCGCCCGGCGCTGCTGCGGGATTACTTGTTGGCGGTCTCGAACCTGCGCAGGATCTCGTTGCCGCGGCGGACGGCGTCGTTCAGCGCGGTCTGCGCGTCCTTCTTGCCGGCAAACACGGCCTCAAGCTCTTCCTCGATGACCTCGCGACCCTGGACGAAGTTGCCGAAGCGCAGGCCCTTCGAGTTCTCGGTCGGCGGCTTGTTCGTCAGCTGCAGCACCGCGAGTTCGGCGCCCGGGTCCTTCTGATAGAAGCCCGTCTGCTTGGTCGCCTCGTAGGCGGTCTTGGTGATCGGCACGTAGCCGGTGGCGGTGTGCCACTGCACCTGGACATCGGTCCGCGACAGGAAGGCGAGGAACCTGGCCACGCCCTTGTACTCCTCGGCCTTCTTGCCGCCCATCACCCACAGTGACGCGCCGCCGATGATCGAATTCTGCGGCGCTCCCTTGACGTCATCGTGGTAGGGGATGAAGTTGATCGACCAGTCGAACTTGGCGGCCCGGCGAATGCCGGCCTGCGCGCCCGTGCTGCCGCTGAACATCGCGCACTCGCCGCTGGAGAACTTGGCATCGCCCTGGTTGGTGCGTCCGGCGTAGGTGAACATGCCTTTCTTGGCGAGGTCGCCGAGCATCGCCACGTGCCGCACGTGCAGCGGCGAGTTAATGGTGAACACGGTGTCGAAGCCGCCCATGCCGTTCTGCTTGGTGCCGATCGGCACGTTGTGCCAGGCGCTGAAGTTCTCGATGTGCATCCACGACGGCCAGCTGGTCGTGTAGACGCAGCCCTGGCCGGCCGCCTTCAGCTTCTCGGCGGCGGCGACGAACTCCTTCCAGGTCTTGGGCGCCACCGGCGGCAGGCCCGCCTTCCTGAAGGCGTCCTTGTTGATGTAGAACATCACGGTCGAGCTGTTGAAGGGGAACGACAGCATGTTGCCCTTGACGTCCGAGTAGTAGCCGGTCACCACGGGCAGGTAGGCCTTCGGGTCGAACGGCTCCTTGGCATCGGCCATCAACTTGGCCACCGGCACGATCGCTCCGCGGGCAGCCATCATCGTCGCCGTGCCGACCTCGAAGACCTGCAGCAGGTGCGGCGCGCTGCCGGCGCGGTAGGCGGCGATGGCGGCGGTCATCGACTCGGGATAGCTGCCCTTGTAGACGGTGACGACCTTGTATTCCTTCTGCCGTTCGTTGAACTTCTTGGCCAGTTCGTTGAGCTGGTCACCGAGCGCGCCACCCATCGAGTGCCACCACTGGATTTCGGTCTGCGCATGCGCCGCCGGCAGGGAGCCGACGGACAGGGCGGCGGCGATCACCGCGACAAGGCGTTTGCGTAGCATCGGGGGGTCTCCTCTGGAAAACCGGAATTGTTGTGCTTGGCTATGACCGGGTTGCTACGATACTTTGGTCGGCTGCCGGGCGCAAAGCCATGCCCGGCCTTGCGGCGATGACACTGCTCAAACGATGGCGGTCCCAGAACGTCTGCTGCTGTATGCCCGGCTGATCCGGTTCGACAAGCCGGTCGGCACGCTGCTGCTGCTGTGGCCGACGCTTACCGCGCTGTGGATCGCCGCCGAGGGCGCGCCAAGTGCGCTGCACCTGGCGATCTTCTGCTTCGGCACGCTGTTCATGCGCTCGGCGGGATGCGCGGTGAACGACGTCTTCGACCGCGACTTCGATGGCCACGTCAAGCGCACGGCCGACCGCGTGGTCGCCAGCGGGCAGGTATCGCCCGGCGAAGCATGGGCGGTTGGCGTGCTGCTGATTGCCGCCTCGGCGCTGCTGCTGATTCCGCTGAATGCACTGACCTTCTGGCTGGCGGTGGCCGGTGCGGTGGTGGCGCTCAGCTATCCCCTGTTCAAGCGCTTCTTCCCGCTGCCGCAGGCCTGGCTGGCGATCGCTTTTTCGTTCGGCATCCCGATGGCCTTCGCCGCGGTCCGCGGCGAGGTGACGGTGATCGGCTGGTGGCTGTTCGCGGCGAACCTGTTCTGGGTGGTCGCCTACGACACCGAGTACGCGATGGTCGACCGCGACGACGACGTTCGCATCGGCCTGCGCTCCTCCGCGATACTGTTCGGCCGCGCCGACGTGGCGGCGGTGGTCGGCTGCTATGCCGCCTACCTGCTGCTGCTCGCCGCGATCGGCGTGGTGATGCGGTTCTCGTGGCCGTTCTATGTTGGCTGGGGCGCGGCGGCGGCGATCGCCGCCTATCACTTCTTGCTGATCCGCAGCCGCCGGCGCGACGAGTGCTTCCGCGCCTTCCGCCACAACCAGTGGCTGGGCCTGGCGGTATTGGCCGGCGTGGCAAGCCACTACGCGCTCGCCTAGACCGGCGCCGCTACTGGCGGCCGAACTCTTCGCCCAGTTCGCCGGCGCGCCGGTGGGCGGCGTGCACCGCTTCGACGATCCTCGCTTCCACCGCATTCGCTTCCAGCCAGGCGAGGGCGGCGGCGGTGGTGCCGCCCTTCGACGTGACGCGGGCGCGCAGCATCGCCAGCGGCTCGGACGACTCGGCGGCCAGGTGCGCGGCGCCAACGAACGTCTGCACGGCGAGCTGGCGCGCCTGCTCGGCAGTCAGCCCCAGTTCGGCGCCGGCGCGTGCCAGCGCCTCGATGAAATAGAAGACGTAGGCCGGGCCGCTGCCGGAGACGGCGGTGACCGCATCGAGCTGCGCCTCGTCGTCGAACCACACTACGTCGCCGGCGGTGCGCAGGATCGATTCGGCGAGCTCGCGTTGCGCGCTGCTGACCTGCGCCGTGGACGCCATGCCGGTCACGCCGCGGCCGATTAACGCGGGGGTGTTCGGCATGGTGCGCACAATGGCGGCCAGGCCGAGCCAGCGCGCGATGTCCGCCGACCGTATGCCGGCGGCAACCGAAACGACCAGCGGCTGGCCGACATGCGGCCGCGCCGCCTCGCAGGCCTCGCGCATGTACTGCGGCTTGACCGCCAGCACCAGGGCGCCTGCGTCCTTCAGCGTCGCGTCGGGCGCCGTGACGGCGCTGATGCCGAACTGCTGGCGCAGCTGCGCGCAGCGCGCGCTGTCGATCTCGACCGCGCACAGGTCTGCGGCCGAGCGGCCGGCGCGCAGCAGCCCGGCGATCAGTGCCGTGGCCATGTTGCCGCCGCCGATGAAGGCGATCTTCATTTGCTCCGTTCTCCGAATAGCGCGGTGCCGACGCGCACCATCGTCGCGCCTTGTTCGATGGCCGCTTCCAGGTCGGCCGACATGCCCATCGACAGGGTATCCCAGTCGGCAAAGCCGGCCGCCCGCTGCGCATCGAATAGGCGCTTCATCGCCGCCAACGGTAGCCGCTGTTGCGCCGGCTCGTCGCTCGGTTCGGGAATCGCCATCAGGCCGCGCAGGCGCAGCCGCGGCAGGGCGGCGACGGCCCGCGCCAGCGCCGGCAGCTCGTCCGGCGCCGCACCGCTCTTGCTGGCCTCGCCGCTGATGTTTATCTGCAGCAGCACGTTCAGCGGCGGCAGCTGTGCCGGCCGCTGTTCGGACAGGCGCTCGGCGATCTTCAGGCGCTCGACCGACTGGACCCAGTCGAAGTGCTCGGCAATCTGCCGGGTCTTGTTGCTCTGGATCGGGCCGATGAAATGCCAGACCAGCGGCAGGTCGGGCGCAGCGGCGCGCACGGCGTCGATCTTGGCCAGCGCTTCCTGCACATAGTTCTCGCCGAAGTCGCGCTGGCCGCAGCGTGCCAGCGCCAGCACGGCCTCGGCCGGGAAGGTCTTGCTGACCGCGATCAGCGTCACCGATTCGGCCCGCCGCGCGGCGCGACGGGCGGCGACAGTAATCCGTTCAGACAACGATGTAAGGTTGGCTTGCAAGTGCTTGTCCGAACTGGACATAATCGATTCGCTCTCGGTTTTCCGCCGGGCGAAGTCCTTGAGTTGAAAGGGCTCGGCGGAAAGCGGGTGCTTGCTGCATCCGCTCCTGACCGAGTCATCGCTCGCTGCTGCTGGACGCCCAAATGGACATCTCCGAACTGCTCGCATTTTCCGTCAAGAACAAGGCGTCCGATCTGCACCTGTCCTCCGGCCTGCCGCCGATGATCCGCGTGCACGGCGACGTGCGGCGCATCAACCTGCCGCCGCTGGAGCACAAGGACGTGCACGCGATGATCTACGACATCATGAACGACCAGCAGCGCAAGCACTACGACGAGACGTACGACGTCGACTTCTCGTTCGCGCTGCCGGGGCTGGCGCGCTTTCGCGTCAACGCGTTCATGCAGGATCGCGGCTCCTCTGCGGTGCTGCGGACGATTCCGTCGCGTGTGCTGTCGCTGGAGGAACTGGCGACGCCGAAGATCTTCGCCGACTTCTCGATGAAGCCGCGCGGCCTGGTGCTGGTCACCGGGCCGACCGGCTCGGGCAAGTCGACCACGCTGGCGGCGATGCTCGACCACGTCAACAGCAACGTGCAGGGCCACGTGCTGACGGTCGAGGATCCGATCGAGTTCGTGCATGAGCCGCGCAAGTGCGTGATCAACCAGCGCGAGGTCGGGCCGCATACGCTGTCGTTCGCCAACGCGCTGCGGGCGGCGCTGCGCGAGGACCCGGACGTGATCCTGGTTGGCGAGCTGCGCGACCTCGAGACGATCCGCCTGGCGCTGACCGCTGCCGAAACGGGGCACCTGGTGCTCGGCACGCTGCACACCTCGTCGGCGGCGAAGACCATCGACCGCATGGTCGACGTGTTCCCGGCGGCGGAGAAGGAGATGGTGCGGGCGATGCTGTCCGAGTCGCTGGTGGCGGTGATCTCGCAGTCGCTGCTCAAGCGCAAGGACGGCACCGGCCGCATCGCGGCGCACGAGATCATGGTCGGCACGCCGGCCATCCGCAACCTGATCCGCGAGAACAAGGTGGCGCAGATGTACTCGATGATCCAGACCGGCGCCCAGTTCGGCATGCAGACGCTCGACCAGTGCCTGCTCGACCTGGTCCGCCGCAATTCCATCTCGCACGGCGAGGCGCGCACGTACGCCAAGATGCCGGAATCGTTTGTCGGCTGAGGAATCTGCAATGGATCGCGACCAGGCAACCCGCTTCATTCACGACCTGCTGAAGCTGCTCATCAACAAGAAGGGCTCGGACCTGTTCCTGACCGCCGAGTTTCCGCCGGCGTTCAAGGTCGATGGCCGGGTGACGCCGGTGTCGAACCAGCCGCTGACGGCGCAGCACACCGCCGAGCTGGTGCGGGCGATCATGAACGACCGCCAGGCGGCCGAGTTCGAGTCGACGCGCGAGTGCAACTTCGCCATCAGCCCGACCGGCATCGGCCGCTTCCGCGTCTCCGCCTTCGTGCAGCAAGGCAAGGTGGGGATCGTCTTCCGCGTCATCGCCGACAAGATCCCGACCGCCGAGGAGCTGAGCCTGCCGCCGATCGTCAACGACCTGGCGATGGCCAAGCGCGGCATCGTCATGATGGTCGGCGCCACCGGCTGCGGCAAGTCGACCACGCTGGCGGCGATGGTCGGCTACCGCAACGAGAACAGCCAGGGCCACATCATCACCATCGAGGACCCGGTCGAGTACGTCCACCAGCACAAGAACTGCATCGTCACCCACCGCGACATCGGTGTGGACTGCGAAAGCTGGCAGGTGGCGCTGAAGAACACGCTGCGCCAGGCGCCGGACGTGATCCTGATCGGCGAGGTGCGCGAGCGCGAGACGATGGAGCACGCGATCGCCTTCGCCGAGACCGGCCACCTGGTGATGTGCACGCTGCACGCCAACTCGACCAACCAGGCGATCGACCGGGTGATCAACTTCTTCCCCGAGGAGAAGCGCCAGCAGCTGCTGATGGACCTGTCGCTGAACCTGCGGGCGATGGTTTCGCAGCGCCTGCTTCCCTTCAAGGGCCGCAAGGGGCGCATCCCGGCGGTCGAGATCATGCTTAACTCGCCGTTGATCCAGGAGCTGATCTTCAAGGGCGAGGTGCCGGAGATCCGCGAGGTGATGAAGCGCAGCCGCGAGCAGGGCATGCAGACCTTCGACCAGGCGCTGTTCGACCTGCACGAGGCCGGCCTGATCTCCTACGAGGACGCGCTGCGCAACGCCGACTCGGTCAACGACCTGCGCCTGAACATCAAGCTCAACTCGAAGCTCTACGGCGGCGTGGCGGAAATGCAGCGCGGCATCGAGCATCTCGGGCTGACGGAGTGAGGACCGGCGCCGCGCACGCGGCGCCGTGATGGCGAGGCCCCCGCCTTCGCGGGGCAGTCTCTTCGCGCCGCGAGGATGACCGCCCTCGGCGGGCTATGATTTTTTCCTTCGGGCGCACGGCGCCATCCTCAGCGGCCGCCGGCCGCATCACTGCCCATGACTTCCGTATACGACTTCTCCGCCAAGACCATCGACGGCAAGACGCGCACGCTCGCCGACTACAAGGGCAAGGTGCTGCTGATCGTCAACACGGCGAGCAAGTGCGGCTTCACGCCGCAGTACAAGGGGCTCGAAGCGCTGTACAAGGAGTACGGCAAGCGCGGCTTCGCGGTGCTCGGCTTCCCGAGCAACCAGTTCGGCGAGCAGGAGCCGGGGCCGGAGTCGGAGATCGCCGAGTTCTGCGAGATGAACTTCGGCGTCAGCTTTCCGCTGTTCGCCAAGGTCGACGTGAACGGCGAATCGGCGCATCCGCTGTACAAGTACCTGACCAAGGCCAAGCCCGGGCTGCTCGGCTCGGAAGGTATCAAGTGGAACTTCACCAAGTTCCTGGCCGACCGTGACGGCAAAGTGGTGAAGCGTTATGCGCCGACCACCGAGCCGAAGGAAATCGCGGCCGACATCGAGAAGCTGCTCGGCTAGGACGACCGCGCCGGCTGCGCATCGCGGACAGATGGCTGTCCATTGAAGAGGAGACCCTCATGGTTCAGCGCACTTCATCAGCGCAGTGGAACGGCACGCTCAAGGACGGCGCCGGCACGATGACCCTCGGCAGCGGCGCCTACACCGGGCCATACACCTTCGCCTCGCGTTTCGAGTCCGGCCCGGGCACGAATCCGGAGGAACTGGTCGGGGCCGCGCACGCCGGCTGCTACTCGATGTTCCTGTCGGCGCTGCTGACCACGGCCGGCTTCAAGCCGACCAGCATCCGCACGACGGCGACCGTCCACGTCGGCGAAGGCCCGACCATCAACCTGATCGAGCTGGTTACCGAGGCACAGGTGCCTGGTCTGACGGCCGACAAGTTCGCCGAGCACGCCGAGGCGGCGAAGAAAGGTTGTCCGGTGTCGAAGGCGCTCGCCGGCCCCGAGATCCGGCTGAATGCGAAACTGTTGGCTTAGCTGCGCTCGCTGCGCGCAGTAATCAGGCGGCCGGCCGCAGCCGCGGCCGGTACTGGCCGCTGACCATCTCGAAGCGGAACAGCCGGCACTCGAGCGCGCCGTTGTAGAGCACCGTCTTGCGCGTTTCCTGCAGCCGCATCTGCCGCGGCAGGTCGCGGTCGGACGACAGCATCCAGGCGGTCCAGCCGGGGAACGCTTCCTTCATCCGGTCGCCGAAGTTGCGCATCAGCGCCGGCACCGTGGCCGACTTCGGTGCGCTCTGCTCGCCGTAGGGCGGGTTGGTGACGATCATGCCGGCGGGCGCGATCGGCTGCGCGTCTCGCGCGTCGGCGGCGGCAAACGACAGCCGGCCGTCGTCGAGCCAGGATTGCAGGCCGGCCAGTTCCGCATTGCCGCGCGCGGTCTCGACGACCCGAGTCGAGATGTCGCTGCCGGCGATGCGGGCGGCAGTCGAGTCGTCGATCGACGCAGCGGCCTTCGCCTTCAGTTCGCGCCACTGCGCAGCATCGAAACCCGCGAGGCGCTCGAAGCCGAAACGGCGATTCAGTCCCGGTGCGCGATCGGCGGCCATCAGCGCCGCCTCGATGACGATCGTGCCGCTGCCGCAGAATGGATCGAGCAGCGGCACGTCGGGCGTCCAGCCGGACAGCATCAGCAACCCGGCGGCGAGGTTTTCCTTCAGCGGCGCTTCGCCCTTTTCAGCGCGCCAGCCGCGCTTGAACAGCGGCTCGCCGGAAAGATCGAGGTAGAAAGTCGATCGACGCTCGTCGAGGTAGGCGAACACGCGCACATCGGGCCGGGCGCGGTCGATCGACGGCCGCTCACCTGTCTCGTCGCGCAGGCGGTCGACGACCGCGTCCTTGATCGTCAGCGTCGCGAAATCGAGGCTGCGCAGCGGCGAGCGCGTGCTGCTCACGTCGACGCGCAGCGTCTGCCGCGCATCGAAGTGCTGCTCCCAGGCGATGGCCCGCGCCTGCTCGTACAGGTCGCGCTCATCGCGGTATTCGCCGACGGCAAGCTGCCACAGCACGCGGCTGGCGATGCGGCTGTGCAGGTTGGCCGCGTATGCCGTCTTCATCGTGCCGGAGAAGCTCACGCCGCCGCCTTCCGGCGCCGGCTGCTGCGCGCCGAGCGCGCGCAGTTCGTCGGCCAGCAGCGGCTCGAGGCCGCGCGGGCAGATGGCGAAGAACGACTCGGTTTGCGGAGTCACGACTGGCGGCAGGCAAGTGCGGCGACCGGCGAACGATACGCGCTCCTAGAATCGGCTGCGGCGAGGTCCGCGCCGGCACACAAGTCTAAGGAGGCGACGATGGAGCCCAGCGTTTTCACCCGCATCATCCGCGGCGAACTGCCGGCAGCGAAGGTCTACGAGGACGAGCACACGATCGCCTTCATGGACGCCGGCCAGGTCAATCCTGGCCACGTGATCGTTGCCACCAAGCGGCAGGTGGAAACGATCCTCGACCTGGACGACGAACTGGCCGGCGCGCTGTTCCGTGCGACGGCGCGCGTCGCGCGCGCGGTCGACGCGGCTTTCCATCCCGAGGGCATCACGGTGCTGCAGGCGAACAAGCCCGCCGGCTGGCAGACGGTTCCGCACGTTCATTTGCACGTGCTGCCGCGGCATCAGGGCGACGGCGTCGGGCTCGTCTGGCCGCGCAAGGAGCCGCCGCTGGAGCAGCTGCGCGAACTGGCGGCGCGTATCCGCGTTGCCTGAGAGGTCTGGCGCCGAGGCGACGATCAGAACGGCTTGAACACGACCAGCAGCACCGCACCGACCAGCACCAGCACCGGGAACTCGTTGAACCAGCGGAACCAGGTGTGCGGCCGGGTGTTGCGGTCGTGCTTGAAGTCGTCGAGCAACATGCCGCAGTACAGGTGGTAGACGATCAGGGCAACCACCAGCGCCAGCTTGGCGAGCAGCCAGCGCTGGCCCTGGCCGATGCCGTAGCCCATCCATAGCCAGCCGCCAAAGACGATGGCGGCCACCGCACCGGGCGCCATGATTCCGTAGTACAGCTTGCGCTCCATCACCTTGAAGCGTTCGTTTGACGGCGCGTCGTCGGCCATCGCGTGATAGACGAACAGGCGCGGCAGGTAGAACAGGCCGGCGAACCAGGTGACGACGGCGACGATGTGAAACGACTTGATCCAGAGCATCGGCACCCTCGCTGACGCAGGCACCGATGATCCGGCGCCGCGGGGAACGGCGTCAACCGCGGAGTTGTCCCGAGCCGAAGACGACGTACTTCTGCGAGGTGAGCCCCTCGAGGCCGACCGGGCCGCGGGCGTGCAGCTTGTCGGTCGAGATGCCGATCTCCGCCCCGAGTCCGTACTCGAAGCCGTCGGCGAAGCAGGTCGGCGCGTTGACCAACACCGAACTGGAATCGACCTCGCGCAGGAAGCGCTCGATCGCAAGGTGGTCGCGGCTGACGATCGAGTCGGTGTGGTGCGAGCCGTAGTGCTCGATGTGTGCGATCGCGGTGTCGAGCGAATCGACCACCCGCACGGCGAGGATCGGCCCGAGGTATTCGGTGAACCAGTCCTCTTCGGTGGCCGCCTTCGCCTGCGGCAGCATCGCGCAGGTGCACGCGCAGCCGCGCAGCTCGACGCCGCGGGAGGCGAGTTCCGCGGCGACCTGCGGCAGGAAGACCGAGGCGACGTCCGCATGCACCAGCAGCGTCTCCATCGCGCCGCAGACGAAGAAGCGGTAGGTCTTGGCGTTCACCGCGATGTCGACTGCCTGCGCCAGGTCGGCGGCGGCGTCGACGTAGACGTGGCAGTTGCCATCGAGATGCTTGAGCATCGGCACCCGGCTCTCGTTGGCCAGCCGCTCGATCAGGCCGCGGCCGCCGCGCGGCACGATCAGGTCGACGTACTTCGGCATCGACACCAGCAGCCCGACGGCCGCACGGTCGGTGCTCTCGATCAGCTGCACGGCCTCGGGCGGCAGGCCGGCCTCGCGCAGGCCGTGGCTCACCTGCTGCGCCAGCAGCCAGTTGCTTTCGAATGCCTCCGAACCGCCGCGAAGGATGGTCGCGTTGCCGCTCTTCAGGCAGAGCGTGGCGGCGTCGACCGTCACGTTCGGCCGGCTTTCGTAGATGATGCCGATCACGCCGAGCGGCACGCGCATGCGGCCGACGCGCAGCCCCGAAGGCTGCGGCCGCACGTCGCTCACTTCGCCGACCGGGTCGGGCAGAGCCGCGACCTTCTCCACGCCGGCGGCCATCTTCTCGATGCCGGCTGCGGTCAGGCGCAGCCGGTCGAGCAGCGGACCGGCGAGCCCGGCCGCCGTGGCGCGCTCGAGGTCGCGCCGGTTGGCCTCGACGAGGCTCGCTGAGGCGGCGCGGATCGCTGCGGCGATCGCCGCCAGCGCGGCGTTCTTCTGCGCCGTCGACGCGCGCGCCATCGCGGCGGCGGCGGCGCGCGCGCGCTTGCCGACCGCCTCCATGTAGGCGGGCAGGTCGGCGGACGAAGTCAGTTCGGCGGGAGCGTTCATTGGGAGCCGGCGGCACAGGCCAGCGCGATGTCGGCCAATTCTAGCCACGGGTCGCTGTCGCACCCGGGAGCGGCGAGCCCCTTGACCAGGCGGTCGATGTCGGCGCAGCGCGCCAGCAGCGCGGCCAGCATCGCCGCCGGCAGGCGACGCAGCGCCTTCGGCATCAGCTTCTCGCGCGGACCCCAGATGCGCAGCTCGCGCGCCACCATGCCGAACGTCTTGCCGCTGGCGACTGCTTCCTGCGCGCGCAGCAGCGTGCGCAGTTCCTCGGCGACCACCCAAAGCACCAGCGGCAGCGGCTCGCCCTCGACGCGCAGTCCCTCGAGCAGACGCAGCGCGCGGGCGCTGTCGCCGGCGAGCAGGGCAGGGGCCAGCGCGTACACGTCGTAGCGGGCGACGTTCAGCACGGCGTCGGCCACCTGCTCGAGGCTCAGTTCGCCGGGCGGGTAAAGCAGCGCCAGCTTGCCGATCTCCTGGTGCGCGGCGAGCAGGTTGCCCTCGACGCGATCGGCGATGAACTCGAGCGCCTCGCGTGCCGCCCGCTGGCGGTTGCGCGCCAGGCGGCCGCCGATCCATTCCGGCAGCGCACTGCGCTCTATGCGCTCGACGTCGACCCACACCGCGGCGTGTTCGAGCGCCGCCGCCCAGCGGCTGCCCCGCGTGTCGCGGTCCAGCCGCGGCAGCGAGATCAGCGCGAGCAGGTCCTCCGGCGGCGACTCGGCGAACTCGCGCAGCGCCTCGCCGCCGGCCTTGCCGGGTTTGCCGCCCGGCAGGCGCAGCTCGACGATCCGCTTCTCGGCGAACAGCGACAGGCCGGTGGCCGCCTGCGTCAGCCGCGACCAGTCGAAGCGGGCGTCGGCGTGCAGCACCTCGCGCTCGCTGTAGCCGATGGCGCGCGCGGCGGCGCGGATCGCATCGGCCGCCTCGATCGCCAGCAGCGGCTCATCGCCGGCGATGACGTAGATCGCTGCCAGTGCCCCGGTTTTCTGCCCGGCCTGCAGATGCCCGGCGAGGCCGTCGGCCTTCAGCAGCATCGGCGGCTCAGATCTTCAGCGCCGACATGCGGCGCAGCATCTGCTGCGCGACGTCGTACAGCATGTCCTGGTGCAGCTGCTCCGCCTCGTACTCGCGCGCCAGCAGCTGTTCCTCGAGCACCGCCAGGTCGCGGGTGGTGGTCACCGGCATCTGGGCGAGGTACTCGCGCCCCTTGCCGTCGTGCACGCGAAACACCACGCGCAGGCGCAGCCGGAACTCGCGCGCCCGTCCCTGCGCGTTGACCGACAGCACGTCGCGCTCGCGTGTCTCGCTGACGATTTCGATCACTGCGTTCGCCTTCGTGCGATCGTCGACCACGCCCGTCGAGGTGCCCGAGCGGATCGCGCTCGCCAGCTCTGGCTTGATCCCCGACGTGTGCGGCGCGGCGATGAAGACGCTGTCGAAGGGCAGCTGCTGCGTGCCGCGAAGGCGGAAGCCGCAGGAGACCAACCCGCCCGACAACAGCATAGCCGCGATCAGGTGAGCGCGACGCGAACGGTCGACCCGCTGCCGCGCAGTGCGATTGCCGGCGTGCGGAATGTCAGACCACCACATTGACGAGCTTGTTCGGCACCACGACCACGCGCTTGACGGAGCTGCCGGCGACGAACTTCTGCACCGCCGGATCGGCCAGTGCCGCCGCCTCGATCGCCTGCTTGTCGGCGGCTGCCGGCACGCGGATCGAGCCGCGCAGCTTGCCGTTGACCTGCACCACCAGCTCGATCTCGTCCTGCCGCAGCGCCGCCTCGTCGGCGGCCGGCCACGGCGCGTCGAGCAGGTCGCCGTGGGCGGCGGCAAATCCCAGCTCCTGCCACAGCACGTGCGTGATGTGCGGCGCGATCGGATAAAGCACGCGCAGCAGGATGCCGAGCCCTTCGCGGGCGAGCGACTGCTCTGGCGCCGAGTCGCCAAGCCTGGCGTCCTCGAGCGCGTTGAGCATCTTCATTGCCGCCGAGACGACGGTGTTGTACTGCACCCGCTCGTAGTCGAAATCGGCCTGCTTCAGGTTCAAATGGATCTCGCGCCGCACGGCCTTCAGCGGCGCGGCGAGCGAACCCGGTTCGACCGGCGCCGCCTTCGCTACCGCGTCGCGGCGCGCATGGCAGAAGCTCCACAGCCGGCGCAGGAAACGGTAGGTGCCCTCGGCACCGGAGTTCGACCACGCCGCGCTCTGGTCCGGCGGGCCGGCGAACATGACGAAGGCGCGCGCGGTGTCGGCGCCGAACTTGCCGATGATGTCGCGCGGTTCGACGACGTTGTTCTTGCTCTTGCTCATTTTTTCGGTGCCGCCGTAGACCACCGGTAGCCCGTCCTCGCGCGCGGTGACCTTCACCGGGCGGCCCTTCTCGTCGTACTCGATGTCGATCTCGTTCGGATAGAACCAGCGCTTGCGCCCCTCGTCGTCCTCGCGGAAGTGGCAGTCGTGGGTGAGCATGCCCTGCGTGAACAGGCGCGTGAACGGCTCGTCGAACTTCACCAGGCCGAGATCGCGCATGACCTTGGTCCAGAAGCGCGCGTACAGCAGGTGCAGGACGGCGTGCTCGATGCCGCCGATGTACTGGTCCATCGGCATCCAGTAGTCGTTGCGGGCATCGACCATGCGGTCCGCCGCATCGGGCGAGCAGTAGCGCATGTAGTACCAGCTCGAGTCGACGAAGGTGTCCATCGTGTCGGTCTCGCGCCGAGCGGGCCTGCCGCACTTCGGGCACGAGCACTTCAGGAACGGCTCGTACTTGGCGAGCGGGTTGCCGCTGCCGTCGGGGACCAGGTTCTCGGGCAGCACCACCGGCAGGTCGTTCTCGGGCACGGGAACCGCGCCGCAGGACTCACAATGAACGATCGGGATCGGCGTGCCCCAGTAGCGCTGGCGGGAGATTCCCCAGTCGCGCAGCCGGTACTGCACCTGCTTGTCGCCGAGGCCCTTGGCCTTCAGATCGGCCGCGATCGCGTCGGTGGCGGCTTCATACGGCAAGCCGTCGTACTTGCCCGAGTGCACGCAGGCACCGCGCTGCTTGTCGGCGTACCACTCCTGCCATCCTTCGGTGGAGAAGGTCTCGCCGGCCACGGCGATCGCCTGCTTGATCGGCAGGCCGTACTTCTTGGCGAACTCGAAGTCGCGCTCGTCGTGCGCCGGCACGCCCATCACCGCGCCTTCGCCGTAGCCCATCAGCACGTAGTTGCCGACCCACACCTCGACCTTCTCGCGCGTGAGCGGGTGCTCGACGAAGAAGCCGGTCGCCATGCCCTTCTTCTCCATCATGGCGATGTCCGCCTCGGTGGCAGCACCCTTGCGGCAGTCGTCGACGAACGCCGCCAGCCTGGGGTTGCCGCGCGCCATCCGCTCGGCGAGCGGGTGCTCGGCGGCGACGGCGACGAACGTCACGCCGCAGATGGTGTCGGCGCGCGTGGTGAACACGCGCAGCAGTTTCTTCTCGCCGTCCAGTTGGTAAGGGAAGCCGAAGTTGACGCCGACGCTGCGGCCGATCCAGTTCTCCTGCATCGCCCGCACCTGCGGCGGCCAGCCGTCGAGCTTGGCAAGGCTTTCGAGCAGTTCGTCGGCGTACCTGGTGATGCCGAGGTAGTAGCCGGGGATCTCGCGCCGCTCGACCAGCGCATTGGAGCGCCAGCCGCGGCCGTCGATGACCTGCTCGTTGGCGAGCACGGTCTGGTCGACCGGGTCCCAGTTGACGACCTGGGTGGCGCGGTAGGCGATGCCCTTCTCCAGCATCTTCAGGAACAGCCACTGGTTCCACTTGTAGTAGGTGGCGTCGCAGGTGGCGACCTCGCGGCTCCAGTCGAAAGCGAGCCCGAGCGGCTGCATCTGCGCTTTCATGTCGGCGATGTTGGCGCGGGTCCACTCGGCCGGCGCCACGCCCTTGTCGATGGCGGCGTTCTCCGCCGGCAGGCCGAAGGCATCCCAGCCCATCGGCGTCATCACGTTGTAGCCGCGCATGCGCAGGATGCGGTACAGCACGTCGTTCAGCGTGTAGTTGCGCACGTGGCCCATGTGCAGCTTGCCGCTGGGGTAGGGCAGCATCGAGCAGACGTAGAACTTCGGCTTCGGCCTGCCGGAGCCGTCTTTCGCGTGCTCGACGGCGCGATAGGCGTCGCGGCTACTCCAGTGCGCCTGCGCCGCCGCCTCGACCTGCTGCGGGTCGTATTTCCCCTGCATCGGATTCGCTCTAAGTGACTGAATTTCCGATGCGAGTATATCGGCGCGATCGTGGGCGCCCGCCGAGAGCCGGCGCGCGACGCGGGCGCTGGACGCTGAAAGGAATGCGCCGTGGGCGCTCAAGGATCTGATCTGTCAGACCGCGTCCCGCGGATACCGCGCCGCCCATGCAAATGGTTCAGCGTTAGCGCCGGACCGCTCATCGCGGCCTGCTTGAATGTCGGAAGGAATCTGGCTGGCAGCTTGGCCGGCAGGCTCGAATCGACCACCTCCGGCTGCTCGAGTCGGTCGCTGCAACCTTCCCAGATTCAGCGGCAGCAGTCCCTGCCGGCATGCCTGCAACCGGCCATCTCCGGGCATTCACGCGCTCGTAACGCGACGTTCGGAACGCCCGGTTCGGAGGTGCAGCGGACGCAGTTGATCGTCGCGCACTGACGATCGGAAACGCCGCAGCCGATATTCGAAGCGGAGCAGCACCTGCCCGCAGAAGTAATCGACCGAGTGCCTACTGATGAAGTTTGAACCTGCCGCGCTGCCGCCAGGCCGTCACTGCAGCGGCCTGTTCCGGCATCTTGAGGCGTTCTTCCGGTCGGCGACCGGCCCACGCGGTGTACCTCAGCCTCAATTCGCGCATTGGTCTGGCCGTGCTCGACCCGCTCTTCTATCTGTTTCTGGTGTTCTTTGTAATTGGTGCTATCACGATAACGGTCGGCTTTGTGCTGCGACGTACATCCATCGGGAGGAGAGATGACGACGGGTACCGCTGAGACCATCCAATGCCCGCTCGCCCAACACATCCAGGTGCTGCCAAAGTGCCTGCGCGGTCTCGGCCTGCGTCTTTCGTTGCTGCGCCAGCGCCGAAACTTCGTTCGCGACTTCGTTGAAGTAATTACCCGTCGTCGTGAAACCGCGAGTCAATAGTTCCTGGCCTGTCTGAGAAAGCACATCTCGGAATGTCAGAAGTTCACCACTTGACGACATCTTGCCTCCCGATTGGGTGCGAATTTTTGAACGCAAGCTTTGCCACGAGGAAGAACTCCGCGAACATCATCCAGGGAACCGTGGTATGTAGTGGCCCCCAAATACCAAGGGATAATCGCGAGCTGCTTATTGGCATGACATGGAGGTCATAGCCTGGGTTGAAGAACAATTGGAACGCAGGCAGGCCGATGAAAAGCGCTCCGCCGAGTAAAAGTACAACTGGTACTCGCAGGGGACGCGGCAACGACCAGATCTTCCCGCTTGGCTGGCGGACTGTGCGGCGCGATATTGAGAGGGTTTTCCAGAACCAGATCGGCCCCAGAACGAACATCAGCGAGAAGTACAAGGCGCTGACCTGCGGAAACTTGGAAGACTTCTTGTATCCAACAACCGTCGGAAAAATCCCGCCCATCACCTCCGTGAAAGACCTCAAAGCAGCGCTCTGGTCGAGCACATTGAGCGGAGCGAACCAGGCAACCATTGCGCCAATCAAGAGCGTGCCCCAGATCCAAGGGCTTCAAAAGACCCCAATAAATTGCTTCATCTACTCACCGCTCCCGCCCCGCCTCCAGCGCCACCCGCTGCACCGGGGACAGCAGGTACTCCATCACGCTGCGCGTGCCCTGATGGATCTCCACCGTCGCTGCGATGCCCGGCGCGATGTCCAGGACCTTGCCGTTCGGTAGCCGCAACGCCTGCTCATTCAGTTCGACGATCGCCTTGTACGTCTGCACCGGCGCGGCCAGCGAGTTCGTCCCCGCCGCTCGTGCAGCCTCCGCCTGCTCGATCGCATCGGCGCTGATCTGCAGCAACCGGGCCTTCGAGCATTCCGTACTTCTGGAACGGATAGGCGGCGAGCTTCAGCTTCACGGTCCGGCCGACCGCGACGAAGCGGCATCCTCACTGGCCAGCAGCGCTTCGGCACGCAGCACCTCGCCTTTCGGCACCACCTGCAGCAGCGGCTGGCCGGCCTGAACGGCATGGCCGAGCGTATGCACGGACAGGTCCTTGACGATGCCGTCGCACGGGGCGCGGATCTCCATCAGTTGCGCGCGCAGGCCGCTCTCGCGCCCCGGCTACGCATCGCGTGTCACCACATGCTTATATGGCCATAACACCATATTCAGCGTAGACTGTGTCAATGGCGAAGGCAAGCTTCGAATGGGATGAACGCAAGGATGCGGAGAACCAGGCCAAGCACGGGGTTCCGTTCGCATTGGCCCAGTACGCCTTCGCGGACCCGAAGCGGGTGATCGCCGAAGACACGGCGCACAGTAGCAATGAGCCGCGGTTCTTCTGTTTCGGCCGTGTCGGCGAAGGCATCGTGACCGTTCGGTTCACCTATCGGGCCGGAATCATCCGCATTTTCGGCGCCGGCTACTGGCGCAAGGGGAAGACGATCTATGAGCAGGAAAATCGCATACACAAATGAGCCGATCGGCGAGCCTCGGGTGATCCGGGACTTCCTGCCATCGCCGGCCGAGTTGGCGTTTCGGGATGAGGATGTGAAGATCACGATCACTCTGAGCAAGAAGAGTGTGGAGTTCTTCAAGTCCGAAGCTGCCAGGATGGACACCCAGTATCAACGGATGATCCGTCGATTGTTGGACGCCTACGTTGATGCCCATGCCGGTGATCGGTCGCGCCGGGCGCGAGGAGTTCGGACAAAGGTGGCCGGCTGAGACGAGGGACGATGGCCGCTTTGCGGTCCCCGGCAGCGCCTGCTTGCGGCAGGACGAGATGTCCGCAAGGGATCGGTGAAGCAAGTCGGCCACGCCGAAGGCGGCTGGTCGACTCTGATCTCGACCGGGCGAGCACTGAGCGCGCCCGAACGACCGCTGCTCACGAACTTTGGTTGCAAGCTGAGTTTGCCCTCCGGGAGTTTTCTGGGTGGAGCCGTCCGTCGGTCGGCCAACCGCCGAGGACGCCCTAGGGTCGGTTGCGGTCCGACGCAGTCATGAATGAATGGCCCGTTTGCAGGCTGAAACGGACCTGAGAGCGCTGGACAACCCTGAGCGCGCCGAGTCGCGCGACGACCGCTCGTCCGCGGCTCGTCAGCCGAGGAAACCGAGGTCGCGGTTGCTGAAGTTGGCGAGGTAGGGCAGGACGTCGGCGAGGCTGCCGTCGGGCACGCCGAACCAGCGCGCCAGCGTGGCGCCGTACTGCGCGACCGCGGTGGTCGGCAGCAGCCGCCCCGAGCCCACGTCGACGTCGGTGTTGAGCGCCACCGCCGGGAACTGCCCGTAGAAGCCGGCGCGCACGGCGCCGCCGACGACGAAGTGATGCGCCCCCCAGCCATGGTCGGAACCGTCGCCGTTGCTGGTCAGCGTGCGGCCGAAGTCGGAGGCGGTGAAGGTGGTGACGTTCGCCGCCACGCCGAGCTCGACCGTGGCCTTGTAGAAGCTGTCGATCGCCGCCGCAAGCGTGGTGTGCAGGCCGGGCTGCGTGGTGAGCTGGTTGTCGTGCGTGTCGAAGCCGCCGAGACTGACGAAGAAGACCTGCCGTCGCGCCCCGAGCGCGCCGCGCGCCGCGATCATCTGCGCCACCATCTTCAGCTGCCTCGCCAGCGCGTTGGCCGCGTCGAACTCGGTCGCCAGCGCCGGTGCGCCCGCCAGCGCGGTGCCCAACGCTGCGGCGGCATCGATCGAGCGGCCGGTCACGCGCGCCAGCTCGCCCTCGAACAGGTGCGCGCGCCCGGAGGTGAGGATCTGCCGCAGCGCGGCCGCAGCGGCCGACGAACCGAACGGACTGCCGGACAGCGCGCTGATCGTCACCGGCCCGCCGGTGCCTACCTGGTACTGCAGGATCTGCTGGCCGGAGAGGAACACCGCCGAGCCGCTGACGCTGACCGCGGTGAACGTCGGTGCGCCGTTGGCGGCGGCCAGCAGGTCGCCGAGCCTGCCGCCCCAGCCGACCGTGCTGCCCTCGGCGGCCGAGGACTGCCAGACCGACTGCTGGTCGTTGTGCGAGAAGAGCTTCGGCGGCAGCGGCACCGAAGCGTTGCGGTACTGGGCCTTGGTCGTCGGCACCACCAACGGCCCGACGTTGGCGAGCACCGCCACCTTGCCCTGCCCGTAGAGTCCGGCGATGGGCGCCAGTTCCTTCGGCAGGGCGAAGCGGCGGCCGCCCTGGCTGGCGACGGTGCCGAGCGAGACCAGGTCGGCGGCCTCGCGGGCAATGCCGGCACGGGCACCGCGGTAGACGTCGTACTCGGCGGTATCGGCCGGGATCACCGTGTTGTACTGGTCGTTGCCGCCGAACAGGAAGACGCAGACCAGCGCCCGAAAGTCCGCGGGCAGCGCCTGCGCTGCCGCGGCGCCGACGCCGGCCAGACTCATCGCCAGCGGCGTCGCCGCGCCCAGCGTCGAGAGCGCGCCGGCGGTATGGAGGAACCGGCGCCTGCCGGCATCGAGGGGGTCGTGCATGCTCATCGGAAACCTCAGCTCAACACGATGAACTCGGGCGAGGCCATCACCAGGAAGACCGCCAGCCGGGCGCGGTTGGCGGTGGCGTTGCTGGCGGTTGCCGGAATCGCCGCCACGGCGTCGCGGATCGCCGTGCGTGTCGCGGGGGCGAGCCGGCTGCCGGTGAGCAGCAGGTCGACGCGATCGACCAGCCGCTGCGGATCGCCGGCGAGCGCAATCTCGTCGGCATACGCGCTGCGCACGTCGCTGCTGGCGCCGGCGCCGTTGCTGATGACGTTGCGCACGTAGTTGAGGTAGCCCGCCACCGAGGTCTCGCCGGTGATCTGGAACTCGGGCGCGACCAGGCCGGCGGCGGCGATTGTCGTGTTCGGCGGCACGTAGCCGGGCCGGAAGAAGTTGAACACCGAACTGGATCTGAGCGGCGTCTGCCCCAAGCGCGTCGACGGATCCGAGGTGTCACGGATGCGGTAGCCGCCGCTGACGGAAGTCGCCTTGAACGCCCGCGCCCAGGCCGACAGCCGCAGTACCGGCTCGCGCAGCTTGCCGAAGGCCGGGTCGGCTTTGCCGCCGGCACCGCGCGACTCCTGGTCGAGCAGCACCGCCCGCAGCACCGCCTTCAGGTCGCCGCGTACGCCGCGCCCGTTGTCGTTGAACACGCCGGCGACCCGGCGGAGGTAGGCGGGCGAGGGGTTGCTGGTGACCAGCCGCTGGATCAGCTGGCGGCCGAAGAACGGCCCCACGTTCGGATGGGCGGCCAGCGTGTCGAGGGCGATGCGCAGGCTCTCGGCCGGGCCGGTGCCGGCGGGGATCGTGACGCCGAGGAACCGCTTCTCCGCGGTCGAGTGATACTGCGGATACCCCTGCATGGGCTTCACGTCGCGGTCGGGGTCGGCGGCGCCGCCGAAGAAGCGCTGGTTGGAGGTGTCGGGTCCGGCCCAGGAGAAGCCGGTGAACACCCGCGCCAGTCCCATCACGTCGTCGTTGCCGTAGGTGGGCAGCGGCCTGCCGTTGCCGTCGAGCTTGACGCTGCCGTCGGCCTCGAGCTGGTACAGGCCGATGGTGAACAGCTGCATCACCTCGCGTGCGTAGTTCTCGTCCGGCACCCGTCCGGTGGCCGGATCCTCCTTCTGGTTGCGCAGGTGCGAAAGGTACAGCCCCATGATTGGGTGCAGGCTGACGCGTTCGAGCAGCGTGCGGAAGCTGCCGAGGCCCTCGCGGCCGAGCATGTCGAGGTAGTCGGCGAGTCCGCGCGGCCGCTGGTTGACGGCGGAGGCCGCCTGCGAGACGACGAAGATCTCCGACAGGGCGAACGCCAGGCGCTGCCGCAGCTGGTCGGCGCCGGCGATGGCCTGGCTCCAGAAGCTGTCGAGCACCAGATCGCGGTAGACGCCCTGGTTGGTCTCCGCGGGGTCGATCCCCGACTCGACGGTTGCGCGATGAAGCGCCTGCGGGATCGACAGCTGCGCGTCGATCCAGCCGCCGTAGCCCTTGGCGATCACCTCGTCGATCGACGCCTCGGTGGCGCCGAAGCTCGCCTGCGCGAGGAAGCGCACTGCCTCGGGCGCTGTCACCGAGGGCGCGGGTGCCGGCGCCGGTGAAGGTGCCGGCGCCGGTGAAGGGGCAGGTGCCGGGGCGGGCGCCGGCAGCGGCGTGGGCGCGGAGATCGACGCCTCGCCTCCGCCGCCGCAGGCCGCGAGGGCAGCGGAGCCGAGCGCGGCCAGCATGAGCGCGGCCGACGGCGGTGGCGCGTCGGACAGTGGCGCGGCGGGCAGTGGCTTGGTGTCGTCCGGCGCCGCTGCGTCTGCGGGCGGCGGGGCGTCGACGATATCGCTGTTCATCGGAACCTCGCAGGACAGAGGCGGCAAGAACGATGCTGCAGGAACGACCGCGGCGCATGCAAGCGCGGAAACAGGTCGTTACCGACGGTAGGTGATCGAGCGGCGACTGGCTATCGTCCGAACGGTGAAGTGCGTGCTCGCCTAGAATCGAACGCTGCCTACCTGCCCGGACTTCCTCTCGTGTCCGACCGACTCCTCGCGGGGCTGAACGACCAGCAGCTCGCCGCCGTGACCTTGCCTGCGCAGCCTGCGCTGATCCTCGCCGGCGCGGGGTCGGGCAAGACTCGCGTGCTGACCACGCGCATCGCCTGGCTGATCCAGACGCACCAGGCGAGCCCGCAGGGCATCCTCGCCGTGACCTTCACCAACAAGGCGGCCAAGGAGATGGTTGCCCGCATAAGCAGCATGCTGCCGATCAACACGCGCGGCATGTGGATCGGCACCTTTCACGGGCTGTGCAACCGGCTGCTGCGCGCGCATCACCGCGACGCCGGCCTGCCGCAGACGTTCCAGATCCTCGACACCGCCGACCAGCTCTCGGCGATCAAGCGGCTACTGAAGGCAAACGGAATCGACGACGAGAAGTACCCGCCGCGCAACCTACAGGTGTTCATCAGCAGCGCCAAGGAGTCGGGCCTGCGTTCGGGCGCGGTCGAGGTCGACGACCCCTACAACCGCAAGTTCGTCGAGTTCTACGCGATGTACGACGCGCAGTGCCAGCGCGAGGGCGTGGTCGATTTCTCCGAGCTTCTTCTGCGCTGCTACGAGCTTCTGCTGCGCAACGAGCCGATCCGCACGCACTACCAGGAGCGCTTCCGCCATGTCCTGGTCGACGAGTTCCAGGACACCAACACGCTGCAATACAAGTGGCTGAAACTACTCGCAGGCAGCCACAACGCGATCTTCGCGGTCGGCGACGACGACCAGTCGATCTACGCCTTCCGCGGCGCCAACGTCGGCAACATGGCCGACTTCGAGCGCGAGTTCCGCGTCAGCAACGTGATCCGGCTCGAGCAGAACTACCGCTCGCACGGCAACATCCTCGATGCGGCGAACGCGCTGATCCGCCACAACGCGCGGCGGCTGGGCAAGAACCTGTGGACCTCGGAAGGCACCGGCGAACCGGTGCGCGTCTTCGAGGCCGGCTCCGACGGGCTGGAAGCCGCGTGGCTGGTCGACGAGGTGAAGAACCTCGTCGCCGACGGGCTGGCGCGGCGCGAGATCGCCGTGCTGTACCGCGCGAACGCGCAGTCGCGCGTGATCGAGCACGCGCTGTTCAACGCCGGCATCGCCTATCGCGTCTACGGCGGCCTGCGCTTCTTCGAGCGCGCCGAGATCAAGCACGCGCTCGCCTACCTGCGCCTGATCGAGAACCCGGCCGACGACACGGCGTTCCTGCGCGTGGTCAACTTCCCGCCGCGCGGCATCGGCGCGCGCACGGTGGAGCAGTTGCAGGACACCGCCAAGACGCAAGACCAAGGCCTGTATGCGGCGGTGGGCGGCGTCGCCGGCAAGGCGGGCGTGAACCTGGCGGCGTTCGTCAAGCTGATCGACAGCCTGCGTTTCGAGACGGCGAACCTGCCGCTGGCGGAGATCGTCGAGGCGGTGATTGATCGCAGTGGCCTGCTCGCCCACTACAAGACCGGGAAGGAAGGCCAGGAGCGGGTCGAGAACCTCGAGGAACTGGTCAACGCGGCGGCGGCGTTCGTCGCCGAGGAGGGCTATGCGCAGGACGCGTCGGGGACGCAGGCCGACGGCGCGGTGGCGCTGCCGTCGCCGCTGGCGGCCTTCCTGTCGCATGCGTCGCTGGAGGCCGGCGAGAACCAGGCCGCCGAGGGCCAGGATGCGCTGCAGCTGATGACGGTGCACGCCGCCAAGGGGCTGGAGTTCCACGCGGTATTCATCACGGGCCTCGAGGAAGGGCTGTTCCCGCACGAGAACAGCATCCAGGAACTCGACGGCCTGGAAGAGGAACGGCGGCTGATGTACGTGGCGATCACGCGCGCACGCCGCCGGCTGTATCTGTCCTTCGCGCAGAGCCGGATGCTGCACGGACAGACGCGCTACGGCATCCGCTCGCGCTTCATCGGTGAGTTGCCCGAGGCCGGCCTGAAGTGGCTGACGCCGCGGCTGCGTGAAAGTGCGGGCCTGCGCTTCGGCGGCTGGCACGACGCCGGCGTACAGCCGTCTGTTGCGGTGGCCACGCCGATGCGAAGCCATCAGGAGAAGGACGGCTACCGCATCGGCCAGACGGTGCGCCACGCCCGCTTCGGCGAGGGTGTGATCATCCGGCTCGAGGGCTCCGGCACCGACGCGCGCGCCAAGATCAACTTCGGCGCGCAGGGCGTCAAGGAACTGCTGCTGTCGATCGCCAAGCTCGAAGTGGCCTGACCGGTCAGGCCGCCGCGTGGGCGGTGTCGACGAACACCGATCGGTACATCGGATACAGGCTCGCCTGCACGATGGTCATCAGGACCAGCGCGAGCGGCGCCATCACGATCGACAGCACTTCGCGAGAAGTGATAAGGGAAGTCAGCAGCATCACCGCCGCCACGCTGACGCCGAGCGTCAGCACGCCGGCGGCCAGCCCGAAGACCAGCATCGCGCCCATGTTGCGCCAGCAGGCAACGACGCTGCCGAACATCGACTTGGCCGGCGCGATGCCATGCCAGCCGGTGAGCACCGGGGCGAACCACATCAGCGCCATCACCGGCATGTAAAGCAGCAGCTGCACCAGCAGCGAAAGCAGCGGCATGTCCTGCAGCGACGGCGGCGCCTCGCCGGCGGGCAGCTCGGGCGTGAGCAGCGCGGCGAGCGTGGCCACGATCAGCAGCAGGATGGCATTGATGATGCCCAGGCGCAGCATCTGCGTGCGGGCGGGCGTCGCGCGGAACGGCTGTGCGAATGCCAGCGGCGTCGGCATCCGGCCCTCGGCGACGTCGCGGCAGGCGCCGAGCAGGCCGACCGAGGCGAAGGGCGCCAGCACGCCGGAGATCGCGATGCCGATGATCGGCAGCAGCGCCGGCGCGATCAGCATCATCAGGTACAGCACGACCATCGCCGGCAGCCCGATCGGCTGGCGGCCGAACAGCCGCATGCCCTCACGCAGCCAGGTGAACCCGGCGCTGGCCGGCAGGATGTTGATCTGCATGCGGCGATTCTATGAGGCGGCACGCCTCGATTGCTGCGGCCAGGGCAGGATCGCGTCGGCCTTGCGCTGGCGCAGCGTGATCTCGAAGCGGGTCGGGTCGTGCGGCGTCAGCGTGTGCGCCTCGCGCGGCAGGTGAAGGTCGTACAGGCGCGAGATCCAGAAGCGCAACGCCGCGGCGCGCAGCGCGGTACGCCAGCAGTCGTGCTCCAGATCGGTCAGCGGCCGCACCTCGTGGTAGGCATCGAGCAGCGCCTGCGCGCGAGCCGGATCGAATTTCGCCGTGGCGAGGTCGACGCACCAGTCATTGACGGTGACCGCGAGGTCGTACAGCCACAGGCTGCAGCCGGCGAAGTAGAAGTCGATCACGCCGCCGATGCGCTCGCCGTCCCACAGCACGTTGTCGCGGAACAGGTCGGCGTGAATCGGTCCGCTCGGCAACTGCTCGAAGGCAGGACTGCGGAAGAAGCTGTCCTGGAAGATCACTTCCTCGGCCAGCTCGTGAAAGACGTCGTCCGTGACCTTCTGCTCGAGGCGTACCAGCACATCCTTCCACCAGCCGATGCCGCGCAGATTGGGCTGGAAGCGCGGTAAATCGCTCGCCGCCAGGTGCATGCGCGCGAGCAGGGCGCCCATGGTCGCGCACTGCGCAGGTGTGGGCGCCTCGACCCAGCGGCCGGGCAGCCGATCGACGATGGCCACCGGCTTGCCGCGCGCCTCGGCCATCAGCCGGCCGACCCGCGTCTCGCGCGGCGACGGCACCGGCAGGCCGCGCCGCGCCAGGTGCTGCATCAGCTCCAGATAGAAGGGCAGTTGCGCGAAGGTGAGCCGCTCGAACACCGTCAGCACGAACTCGCCGGCGCTGGTGGTGAGGAAGAAGTTGCTGTTCTCGATGCCGGCGGGGATGCCCTTCAGCTCGCGCAGGTGGCCGAGCGAGTACTGCTGCAGAAGCCGCTCGACTTCGGCGTCGGTCAGCGCAGTGAAGACGGCCATGTCAGCGATGAGCCTGCGTCAGCCGCGCCCGGGCGCTGCAAGTTGCGCGGGCACGAAGCTGCCTCGCGAGTCCGCGTCCGATGTTCATCGGCCGAAATCAGAACTCGATCTTCAGGAAGTTGGGTGTCGACAGGCCGGTGCCGGGGCCCTGCGTCGGCTCCGGCACGCGGCCGTCGCGGACGTCCATCGTGTAGCGCACTTCGCCGCCGACGCCGGTGACGCGCACCTCGCTGACCCGGTTGCCCCGCTTGACCTGCTCGATCCGTGTCCGCAGCAGGTCCGACAGGTCGGATGGTGGCGGCTTGGCCGGTGCCTCCGCCGGGGCGGGCGCAGCCGTCGGGGCCGGCGCGGCCTGCGCTGCGGGCGGCGACGGCGGCGCGTCTTTCAGGGCCGGGGGCGCAGGTTGCGCCCACGCCAGCGGTGTCACCGCCAGTGCAGCGAGCAGGATCGTTTTCCGGCCGGTCATAGAGGAATCAATTGTAAGCCGGCGCCGGATACTCAGAGGTACAGCATGAGTTCCCGCTCGGTGGCGCTCTGCGCGAAGCCGCGCGCCTCGTAGAAGTCGAAGATCGCATCGACCACAGCGTCGTCGTCGTCGACGGCTTTCATCAGGTCGATGTCGGCGGCGGCGATCATGCCGCGCGCGACCAGCGTGTCCTTCATCCAGCCGAGCAGTCCGCCCCAGAAGCCGTTGCCGACCAGCACGATCGGAATGCTGCGGCCCTTGCCGGTCTGGATCAGGGTCAGCGCCTCGAACAGTTCGTCGAGCGTGCCAAAGCCGCCGGGCATCACCACGTAGGCCGCCGCGTACTTGACGAAGGCCACCTTGCGGGCGAAGAAGTGGCGGAAGCGCAGCGAAATGTCCTGGTAGGCGTTGCCGTGCTGCTCGAACGGCAGCTCGATGTTCAGTCCCACCGACGGCGAGCGGCCATCGAAGGCGCCGCGGTTGGCCGCCTCCATCACGCCCGGCCCGCCGCCGCTGATCACCGCGAAGCCGGCGTCCGACAGCTTGCGGGCGATGCGCATCGCCTGCTGGTAGACCGGCGAATCTTCCTTCAATCGCGCGCTGCCGAAGATCGACACCGCCGGCCGGATCTCGGACAGCCGCTCGGCGGACT
>CAZSYX010000011.1:0-3823 GCA_964610575.1 uncultured Burkholderiaceae bacterium | reverse complement strand
GCGCTGCCGAAGATCGACACCGCCGGCCGGATCTCGGACAGCCGCTCGGCGGACTCGACGAACTCCGAGATAATCCCCCACAGATGCCATGATTCGCGCGCCTTCTGGCTGGTGGCGCGGTCGGGCATCGTCACCGCACGCAGCGGGGGAATGTTCTTCTGACGATCAAGCACTGCCGGGTACCTCCTTGAAGACGCTGCTGCTCGTCGACGGCTCCAGTTACTTATACCGCGCTTTCCACGCGCTGCCGGACCTCCGTACGGCCGAAGGCGAACCGACGGGTGCGCTGCGCGGCTTCATCGGCATGCTGCGCACGCTGCGCGCGCAGGTGCCGCACGACTACTGCGCCTGCGTGTTCGACGCCAAGGGCAAGACCTTCCGCGACGACATCTATCCGCAGTACAAGGCGCAGCGGCCGCCGATGCCGCCCGACCTGGCGGCGCAGATCGCGCCGATCCACGAGGCGACCAGGGCGCTCGGCTGGCCGCTACTGGAGATCGAAGGCATCGAGGCCGACGACGTGATCGGCACGCTGGCGCGCGAGGCGGAAGCGCACGGCGTGCGAACCGTGATCTCCACCGGCGACAAGGACCTGGCGCAGCTGGTCAACGAGCACGTCACGCTGGTCAACACCATGAACGGCGAGCGGCTCGACGCCGACGGCGTGCTGGCCAAGTTCGGCGTGCGTCCCGACCAGATCGTCGATTTCCTGACCCTGGTCGGCGACAGCGTCGACAACGTTCCCGGGGTCGACAAGGTGGGGCCGAAGACGGCCGCCAAGTGGCTGGCCGAGTACGGCACGCTGGCAGCCGTCGTCGCCGACGCCGAGAAGATCGGCGGCAAGGTGGGCGAGAACCTGCGCGCGGCTCTCGACTGGCTGCCGACCGCGCGCAAGCTGGTGACCGTGCGCACCGACGGCGATCTCGGCGCGCAGCTGCCGCACTTCGACGCGCTCGCGGTGCGCTCACCCGACCACGCCCGGCTGCGCGAACTGTTCGAGCGCTGGGAGTTCAGGAGCTTCCTGAAGGACCTCGAGGGCAGCGCGCCGCGGGAGGCCTCGGCGCGGCCTGCCGCAGAGGAACCGATGCCGGACGCGCCGGCCGCCGCCGGCCGGCCGCTGTACGAAACGGTGGTCACGGCCGCGCAGCTGGAGCAGTGGATCGCGCGGATCAACATCGCACCACTGGTGGCGCTGGACACCGAGACGACGTCGCTCGACCCGATGGCGGCGAAGCTGGTCGGCATCTCGCTCGCGGTGGCCGGCGAGCACGGCAACGTGGCCTGCTACATCCCGCTCGCGCATCGCTACCCGGGCGTGCCGGAGCAGCTGCCCTTCGAGGCCACCCTGCAGCGCCTGAAGCCCTGGCTGCAGAGCGAGCAGCACAAGAAGGTCGGCCAGCACCTGAAGTACGACGCGCACGTGTTCGCCAACCACGGCGTCCGGCTGGCCGGCATCGTGCACGACACCATGCTCGAGAGCTACGTGCTCGAGGCGCACCGCAGCCACAACATGGACGACCTCGCCGAGCGGCACCTCGGCCGCAGCACGATCAGGTACGAGGACGTCTGCGGCAAGGGCGCGAGCCAGATCGGTTTCGACGAGGTGGCGCTCGATCGTGCCACCGAGTACGCGGCGGAGGATGCCGAGGTGACGCTGGCGCTACACCAGGCGCTGTGGCCGCGGCTGGAGAAGCTGCCGCAGCTGCGCAACGTCTACGAAGCGATCGAGATGCCGGTGTCGAAGATCCTGTTCGAGATGGAGCGCATCGGCGTGCTCATCGACCGCGACAAGCTGGCTGCGCAGAGCGTGGAGATCGCCAAGCGGCTGGCAGAGCTCGAGGCGCGGGCGCAGGAGCTGGCCGGCCAGCCGTTCAACCTCGGCAGCCCGAAGCAGATCGGCGAGATCCTGTTCGGCGTGCTGAAGCTGCCGGTGGCGAAGAAGACCGCCAGCGGCGCGCCGTCGACCGACGAGGAAGTGCTGGAGAAGCTCGCCGAGGACTATCCGCTGCCGAAGGTGCTGCTCGAGCACCGCGGACTGGCCAAGCTGAAGTCGACCTACTGCGACAAGCTCGCCGCCAGCATCGACCCGGCCACCGGGCGAGTGCACACCAGCTACGGCCAGGCGATCGCGGTGACCGGGCGGCTCGCCTCCAGCGAGCCGAACCTGCAGAACATCCCGATCCGCACCGCCGAGGGGCGGCGCATCCGTGAGGCGTTCATCGCGGCGCCCGGCTCGCGCATCCTCTCGGCCGACTATTCGCAGGTCGAGTTGCGCATCATGGCGCACATCAGCGGCGACGAAGGGCTGCTGTCGGCCTTCGCCGCCGGCGAGGACATCCACCGCGCCACCGCCAGCGAGGTCTTCGGCGTGCCGCTCGGTGAAGTGAGCGGCGAGCAGCGTCGTTACGCCAAGGTGATCAACTTCGGCCTGATCTACGGCATGAGCGCCTACGGCCTGGCCTCCAACCTCGGCATCGACAAGGACGTCGCGCGCAGCTTCATCGAGCGCTACTTCACCCGCTACCCCGGGGTGGCGAAGTACATGGAGCGCACGCGCGAGCAGGCCAGGCGGCAGGGCTACGTCGAAACGGTGTTCGGCCGCCGGCTCTGGCTGGCCGAGATCAACTCGCCCAATGGGCCGCGGCGTGCGGGCGCCGAGCGCTCGGCGATCAACGCGCCGATGCAGGGCACGGCGGCGGACCTGATCAAGCTGGCGATGATCGCCGTGCACGACTGGCTGCTGCGCGAGCGGCTGGCCACGCGGCTGATCATGCAGGTGCACGACGAACTGGTGTTCGAGGTGCCTCAGGCCGAACTCGACACCGTGCGCGCGCAGGTACCGGCCCTGATGAGCGGGGTGGCCCAGTTGAAGGTGCCGTTGCTGGCCGAGGTCGGCATCGGCGAGAACTGGGAGCAGGCGCACTAGGCGCGCCTTGAACGGAACGATGCAACAAGAACAACAAGTGGCATGTGATCTGCTGATCATCGGCGGCGGCATCAATGGCGTCGGCATCGCGCGTGACGCCGCCGGGCGAGGACTGAAAGTGGTGCTGGCGGAAAAGGACGACCTCGGCGCGCACACCTCCTCGTCGTCGACCAAGCTGGTGCACGGCGGGCTGAGGTATCTGGAGCACTACGAGTTCGGCCTGGTGCGCAAGTCGCTCGCCGAGCGCGAGGTACTGCTGCGCAATGCGCCGCACATCGTCTGGCCGCTGCGCTTCCTGATCCCGCACGACACTTCGATGCGGCCGGTGTGGATGATCCGCATCGGCCTGTTCCTGTACGACCATCTGGCGCGGCGCGAGATCCTGCCGGGCTCGGAGACCGTCGACCTGCGCCGGCACGAAGCCGGCACGCCGCTGAAGGAGCACTGGCGCGCCGGGATCATGTACTCCGACGGCTGGGTCGACGATGCGCGACTGGTCGTGCTCAACGCGCTCGACGCCTACGAGAGGGGCGCGACGGTGCTGGTGCGCACCCGCTGCGTTTCGATCCGCCGCGACGGCGGCCTCTGGCGCGCCGGGCTGCAAGCCGACGACGGGCAGCGGCTGAGCGTGCAGTCGCGCGCGCTGGTCAACGCCGCCGGGCCCTGGGCCGCATCGTTTCTGCGCGACGCCGCCGACTGGCCGCACGTGCGCCAGTTGCGGCTGGTCAAGGGCAGCCACATCGTCGTGCGCAAGCTCTTCGACCACCCGTACGCGTACATCTTCCAGAACCCGGACAAGCGGATCGTCTTCGCGATCCCGTTCGAGCGCGATTTCACGCTCATCGGCACCACCGACGTCGAGATCGGCGGCGATCCAGGCGAGGCGCGCGCCGATGC
>CAZSYX010000010.1:0-70919 GCA_964610575.1 uncultured Burkholderiaceae bacterium | reverse complement strand
CGCCCAACCCTTCAATCGAGAGGACGTGCTAAAGCACGCCTCTCATCTCAAACGTTAGCCGTCACAAGCACCGCGACGGAACGGCGCATCTTCACTCGCCCGCTGTCGCGGCCGGGGTAGTCGATAGAATCAAGGTCTGCATTGGAGGCGCGCGATGAACTTCACGCTCGAGTGCGAGAAAGAGGACGACGGCCGATGGCTCGCCGAGGTCCCAGAGCTACCCGGAGTCCTCGCATACGGGGGATCCTCCGCTGAGGCAATGGCGAAGGCCGAAGTCCTTGCGCTGCGTGTGCTTGCTGACCGGCTGGAGCACGGCGAAGTCAAGCCACTCGATATCCGCATCTCCGTACCCGCTGCCGCATGAGCAACTGGCCTTCCTCGACTGGCCTTCGTCGTTGATGGCGTGTGTGTCTTGCGCTATGACAACGAATCCGGTAGGGGCGATCACCGTCACATTGGCGCTAAGGAACAGCTTTATGCCTTCGTCTCGCCCGAGAAGCTGATCGCCGACTTCAAGCGTGACATAGCGAGGTGGATTGATGAAAACGGTAACTCTCGAGGTCCGCTCGCCCGATGAGGCGTTCGCCGATTTCACCCATGCCTGGAAGACGGGAAAGGCCCAGCGGTCCGCTCGAATCGGGTTTGCCACGCCTGAGTTGCTCTGGAAGGTTCTCACCGCCAAGCGCTGGGAGCTTCTGAAGGCACTTTGTGGCGCCGGGCCGGTGTCCATTCGTGAGGCGGCCCGTCGGGTCGACAGGGATGTGAAGGCCGTACACAGCGACGTGACAGCACTTCTGTCTGCTGGTGTGCTCAACCGCACTGAGTCGGGAAGTATTGAGTTCCCCTACGAAGCGGTGAAGGTCGAGTTCCTCCTTCAGGCCGCGTAGCCGCGCACCGGACACATTGGGGCCGAACCCCTTGGTCAAGCGGACGCTCCTCGGCATGCTTGCCTTGGGCGCTATTTCATTCTGGCCCAAGCCAGGCACGCCGTTCCGCGCCGGTTACCGCGAACGTTAGGCATCACCAAGGACCGCTCCGATGATCGAAGCTCAGTGGTTGCTGTTTCTGGTGGCGTCACTCGTCGTCATCATCACGCCGGGACAAGACATGATCCTTGTCATGTCGCGGTCTGTCACGCATGGCACACGAGCTGGTTTGGCCACCGCGGCCGGGGTCAGTGTGGGCCTGGTCGGCCACACGCTTCTGGCAACGGCCGGGTTGGGCGTGCTGCTGCGCACCTCGGAGTGGCTGTTCACCGCGCTCAAATTCGTCGGTGCCGCCTACTTGCTGTACCTGGGCGTTCAGCTGCTGCTCACGCGCAGCGCACAGATCACGGCCGCAGCCTCGGCTCCTCAGTCGCTCTCGGGCTTGTTCGTCACAGGTGCCGCGTCGAACATCAGCAACCCGAAAATCGCGGTCTTCTACTTTGCCTTCTTGCCGCAGTTCGTTGCCCGCGAGGCCACGCACCCGACGCTGACGGTCTTGGTGCTGGGCTTGGTGTTCGCGGCGCTGACGTTTCTCATCAAGGGGCCGGTCGCCGTGTTCGCTGGTCGTCTGTCGGCCTGGTTCCGGTCACGCCCAGCGGCATTGCTGTGGTTTTATCGGTGCAGTGGGCTGGTGATGGTTGGGCTGGCCGTACGCCTGGCACTGTCGCGACGTGATGCCTAACCCTTCGTTAGGTCGCACAACCCGCGCCAAGTCTCTCAACCGTCAAGAGTGTCAACACACCGAGGTGAACAGTGACAGGAGTCATATCCGGCGGTTGCGCCTGCGGCGCTGTGCGATATACATGTACCGAGCGCCCGCTTGCCCAACTGATATGTCACTGCAGAGATTGCCAACGCGCGAGCGGCAGCGCATTTGCTGCTTGTCTGATCTTTCCATCGGACCGACTTCAGTTCACTGGGCGCCAACCCAAGTCCTACTCGGTCACCTCAAACAGCGGTCGAACGATGCGCCGGCTGTATTGCGCGGAGTGCGGCTCTCCCTTGGGAATAACTCGCCCCGAGACACCGTTGGTTCAGTTTGTACAAGCCGGCAGCCTCGACGACCCGTCAATCTTCTCGCCAACGTGCGAAGTATGGGTCTCCCGCGCAAACTCCTGGCATCCGCATCTCACGGAAATCTTGAAATTCGTGGAGGGTCCCCCGCCAGAGGCGGTCAGGGATCCGATCGCCGCCTACTTCGCAGCACGAGCCACCTAATGCGTTCCGTGCCCGGTTTCGTCAACCTGGCGCCGCAGGAAGTGCGGCATGACCCTTCGCTCGAGCCGACCCGCTACGGCAGGCGCCGCCTGGCCGCTCCAGACAATCGTGGTCATTGTCGTTCCGCGGCCAGTCGGCACCTGCCTCCGTGGTCGGCTCAGCTCGAACGTTAGGCATCACAGCTACGATCCGCGGGTTTGCTATGAACACTTCGTCCACGTTTGCAGCTGCCGACGGCGATGGCTACGAACTGAACATGGGACGATGGAGTCGCCGTTTGGCTCGCCCGTTTCTTGACTATGTTGGTACTCGCGACGCTGAACGCGTCTTGGACGTGGGGTGCGGAACGGGCCACGTGGCCACGGCGGTGCTGGAACGCTCGCCTTCCAGCACCGTCGACGGCATCGATCTGGCACCGGTCTACATCGAATACGCGAAGGCCAAGACGACGGATCGCCGACTCGAGTTCCGCGTAGGCGATGCCTGTGCCCTCGCGTACCCGGATGGTACGTTCGATCGTGTGCTCTCGCTCCTCGTCTTGCACTTCGTGCCGCGGCCGCACGATGCGATTGCAGAGATGCGTCGCGTCGCCAAGCGGGGCGCCGTCGTAGCTGCTGCCGTATGGGATGCACGCGGCGGATTCGTGGCCAACCGCATGTTCTTTGACACCGCAGCCGCACTTGATCCGAAGGCCGGAGAGCGAAGGGCAAAGAACTACACCAGGCCGCTGACTCGACCTGGAGAACTTGCGGCGGCCTGGCGCCACGCCGGCTTCCTCGACGTTTCCGAGGTCACGCTGCACATCCGTATGGAGTACGCGTCGTTCGCCGACTACTGGGCGCCCTATCTCGGCAAGGACGGTCCAGGCGCCGAGTATGTGGCCACCTTGGGCGCAGACGAACGCGGTCGTCTGGAGCTTGCTGTTCGGGATGCGTACCTGGACGGCGAGCCGGATGGACCGCGGTCGTACGCAGCCTTGGCATGGGCCGTCAAAGGCGTGGCGCCATAGCGTGGCGGAGCCGCAGTGCCGCCTAACCCCTCGCTCAACCGGAGCCCCAGCGGCATGGCACCCTGGCCGCGCAGCGCCGTGGTTCGTTCTGCGCCGCACGGCCAGGGTGCCATGCCGTCGGTGCCCGGTTAGCTCAAACGTCAGGCGTCTGTCACAGGCCCACGACGGAGGAACCCCGCGGAATGATTACC
Organism: uncultured Burkholderiaceae bacterium; assembly: GCA_964610575.1. GTDB lineage: Bacteria > Pseudomonadota > Gammaproteobacteria > Burkholderiales > Burkholderiaceae_F > JADJWR01. The sequence continues at coordinate 67,515 of CAZSYX010000010.1, read as the reverse complement.
GTCATCAACACGATTCAGTTGCCGCAGCCGGTCTCCCAGGAAGAGGCGCGCCGCATTTTCTTGAGCACAGCGCCCATGTATCAGCGTGTAGCTGGCCTCATTCGGAAGTGCTATGTCCTTTCGGAAGACGGCAGCACGGTCGGCGGAATCTACCTCTGGAGGTCACGCGCAGAGGCCGAGGCGATGTACACCGCCAACTGGCGGGCTTTGGTCCGGGAGAAGTACGGTGCAGAGCCTTCGATCACCTACTTTGCCACGCCCGTTGTGGTCGATAACGTTACGCACGAGGTTCTCTCGGACAGGTAGTCTGCGGCCTGGAGCCCGACCGGACGCCTGACTCTGCGTCAGGCGGCGCAAGCCAGCCCCTCGTCTCCACTCTTCTCGACGCCTTCCATGAACACCGGTCTTGCAGGCAAGCGGATCCTCGTCACCCAGGCCTCAGAGTTCATGGGGCCCGCGCTTTGCGAAGTGTTCGCCGAGCAAGGCGCGGAAGTGGTCCCCAGCGACGACGAGCTGCAGGCGCCTGGGGCGGTCGAGCAGCTCGTCTCTGGGGCAGGCCGCATCGATGTGCTGGTTGCCAATCTCTCCATGACGGCCCCGACTACACCCGCGGCCGACGTCGATGAGGCCGAGTGGCGGACCGTCTTCGCTGCTTTGGTCGATCCGTTGCCCCGTCTGATCCGCGCGGTGGCGCCAGCCATGATCGCCCGCCGCTCGGGCAAGGTGCTCGTCATCGGCAGTGCCTCAGCGCTTCGCGGAATGAAGCGCGCCTCGACCTACAGTGCCGCGCGAGGGGCTCAGCTGGCTTATGTGCAGGCAGTCGGTGTGGAGCTTGCCCCGCACAACGTGCAGGTCAACGCCATCGCGCAGAACTTCGTCGACAACCCCACTTACTTCCCTGCCGAGGTTCAGGCCAACCCGAGGTTTCAAGAACGCCTCGCCCGGGAGGTACCGCTCGGTCGGCTGGTCGCGGCTCGTGAGGACGCACTCTTTGCTGCCTACCTGTGCAGCAGTGCGGCCGACTGCTTTGTCGGACAAGTCTTTCCGGTCTGCGGAGGCTGGGTAGCGAGGTGACCGTCTAACGTCCGGCTGCAGCGGACCGTCCGCTGCGTGGCCCGCCGCTGAATCGGGGCATTGGGCATCAGAGGGAGCATTGATCTTGGAAAGCGGAAAGCGGGTTTCCCCGCAGCAGGGTTGCGTCGTGTTTGCCAAGAACATGAAGCGCGTGTCTGCCTTCTACCAACAGGCGCTCGGCCTGGCAGTCGAGGAGTCAGATTCGACGCATGATCTCCTTCGCGGCATGGGCTATGAGATCGTCATACATAGCATCCCCCGCAAGTATGCTGCGGCGATCAAGATTGCCAGGCCGGCGCAGCCACGTGAAGGGACACCGTTCAAGCCCACCTTCGTCGTGAGCAACCTCGAGGCGGTGCGCATGGCAGCGGAGAGGACTGGCGGCCACCTCAAACCGGTGGAGCGCGCCTGGCGCTTTCGTGGCTGTATCGTCCTGGACGGTTGGGATCCAGAAGGCAACATCGTTCAGTTCAAGCAGCCAGAGTGATGCCTAGGACAAGTCAGGCCGCACGACAGCCGCATGAGCCCTGAGTTGCACTTCGAGCCATTGCGGCCCGCCGATCTCGACGAACTTGCGACCGTCTTGCTTCACCCTGCCGTCTACGAACACATCGAGGGGACGCTACCGTCGACCAGAGAGTTCAAGCTCAGGTTGCAGCGCGCGATCGCCGGACCGGGCGAAGCCACGAACGACGAACGTTGGCTGAACTACCTGGTCCGAGACACCACAGGAGCGATGGTCGGTCGCCTCGAAGCAACCGTCCACCACGGGCTTGCCGAGGTGGCGTTCCTGTTCGGTCCGCAGTACTGGGGCCGTGGATTCGCGACTGCGGGGCTTCGCTGGCTCCACGAGGAATTGGCCCGTTCCATCGCAATCACCGAGTTCTGGGCTACAACCACGCTCGCCAACGTCCGCTCGCAGAAGCTCTTGCAGCGCTGCGGTTACGAGCAGACAGAAGCCCCGCCACACCCACTGTATAGCTACGATCCCGGCGATCTGGTGTTTCGCAAGCGCTGCAAGACAAGACCCTCGCGGGAGATCCGCGAGTCGTAGCTGCGGTGCAGCGTACGATGGTGATCTCCTCGCGATACGGTCAGAAGCATGCCTACCTCAGCGAAACGCGCAGCACCGGTCACACCCAGGCGTGCACCGAAGAAGGCTGGCGAGCCGGTCTCGAAACCCTTTCTGCGCTTCCACCACTCGCACGAGTTGCGAGTGAAGACACTCGAAGTTCTCGTGACTGTCGAGAGCGCTGAGAAGGCAACTGTCTACTGCGGAGAACTCACTGAACTGGTCCTCGAACTGACCGATAGCGGCATGGATCAGTACTTTCTGCAATCGCTCAAGGCCACGAGGGCGAACTTCGTCGTGCAGCAGTCCGCCGCCCTTGGATTGGCTGGCGTGCGGAAGGCGATGGGCACCGTCATCCGCAACATACTTGGCCGCATGGACGATCGGCAGTTGCTCTCGGTCTGCGGCTCCATTCGTCAATTCATGGCGTGACAGACGCTGGCGGCCGCTTCTGACCTTGAACGTTGGGCCGCAAGACTCCTCTGGCGCGGAACCCGGCGACGTTCGTTGCACAGGGTGACGCCTGCAAGAGCCAGAATGCCGGCGGGGCGGGCGCGGGGCCGTCGCCGAACACTCGTGGAGGAGATGAAGTGGCCGTATACGTAATCGCCGACATCGAGGTACTTGATCAGAAGCTGTTTGAGGAGACGGCCTCAGGAGGCGCGCTCTGGCGTGACCCGGGTGCGCTCTTCATCCCGCCGCTTCTCCCGGCACAGCGTCCTACACTCCGCGACGACGACGCACTTCCCGCGACCCAGGAGGCATCCGTGCTGCCAGGACTGACCGAACAACACGAAAGGGCCTACGCGGCTTTCTACAACTCGACCAAGAACAACGAGCATCTCTCGGCCAGGGAGACCTTGCTCGTGGGTCTCGCCGCCGCGATGGGGCTGAACTGCATTCCCTGTCAGCGCTTCTACCTGCAGGAGTGCAGGAAGGCAGGTATCTCGAAGGGCGACATCTGCGAGGTGCTCGCCAAGGTGATGGCCGTCTCGTCCGGCCAGAAGCGACTGCAGTTTCAGGAGGTGCTCGACAAGTACACGATCAGCATGGATGACTTCACCGCGAAGCAGGGGGGCGCCGGAACCGGCACCGCCTAGAGCCCAGCAGGCCGCACAGGGGAACTCCGAGCGACGCGCCGGCATGTTCTCGCGCATCTTCGTCGGTGCCACGGACTTCGCGCGAGCGCATCGCTTCGCCGCCCCGCCTGGTCGCGGCGAGCGGTACACGCTGGTCAGCATCGACATGTTTCTCGGTCGCTCGCTGGATGAAAAGCGGGCCCTGTGTCGTGCGATGGCGCGCGCCCGGCGGCGCTCGGGATTCCCGCCAGCGAAGTCAAGGTGCTGCTGCGCGAGATTCCGCGCGAGAACTTCGGCGTTCGGGGAGGGGTTCCGGCGTCCGAGATCGACCTCGGCTTCGAAGTCAATGTGTAGCAACGATCGCTCCGGCGCTTCGCCGCAGGCGAGGCGGCCGCGCTGGGCGCGGCCGTGCCATGGATCGCCTGACGGGTCGTTCAAGGCGGACGCCGCCTGCGGTGTGTACGCGGCGCCGGTTGACTGAAGCGTTGTGCCGCGAAGTTCGTAAGCCGCATGTCTTTCGCAGTCCGCATCGACGATCTCTCCTCGCAGGAAGTCCAGGCGCTTGTCGCCGAGCACTTGAGCGGGATGCGCAGCAACTCGCTCCCGGGCCAGGTGCACGCCCTGGCAATCGAAGGCCTGAGGAGGCCGGATGTCACCTTCTTCTCGGCCCGAAAGGAATCCGCGCTCTGCGGCTGCGGAGCCTTGAAGGAACTCGACGCCACCTCGGGAGAAGTCAAGTCCATGCGCACGCGAACGGCCTTCCTGCGGCAGGGTGTGGGCCAGGCGGTGCTCGACGCGATCGTCGGCACCGCCCAAGCCCGGAACTACCGGCATCTGTACCTCGAGACGGGCACGGGTCCGGCATTCGCTCCGGCACATCAGCTCTACCTGCGCAACGGTTTCAGCTGGTGCGCACCTTTCGGCGATTACGCTGCCACCGAGTTCAACGTTTTCATGACCAAGGCCCTGCGATCAGCGTGAAAGCGCGGCCCAACTCCACGCCCGAGTCAAGCACTATGCCGCACGCGCCCAACCAGGCAGGTCACCCATCCACCGTGGCTCAGGCCATCGGCTTGCTGGTCGCGTTTGCCATCACCTTCCTGGCCGCTGCGGCCGGCGGGATCGCGTCCGTCGACGCCGCGTCGTTCTACTCGCAGCTGGCCAGGCCCAACTGGGCGCCTCCGGGATGGTTGTTCGGGCCGGTCTGGTCAGTGCTCTACACGATGATGGCCGTGGCTGCCTGGCTGGTGTGGCGCGAAATTGGCTTCCCGCGGGTAATCGCTCCGCTGTCGCTGTTCGCAGCGCAGCTTCTGGCCAACGCCCTGTGGAGCTGGTTGTTCTTCGCCTGGCGCCTGGGAGCGCTGGCGCTTGTCGAAGTGCTTGTCCTGTGGGGCTTGGTCGCGGCCACGGCGGTAGCCTTCTGGCGAGTCCGGCGCTTGGCCGCACTGCTCCTGTTGCCCTACCTGGCCTGGGTCGGCTTCGCTGCCGCGCTCACGCTTGCTCTCTGGCGCGGCAACCCCGAGCTCCTGGGTTAGCGCTGCGGCAGAAGGTGCGGCCCGGGCTCTTGGCGCGGCCCGCGACGGCGTTGTCTGCGCCAGCACCAGTGGTCTATCGTGGCTTTCACGGCGCATGCTGCTGCGGGCGCCTCACTTCGAGCATTGGGCCTCAGAGCGCGAAAGCACCGCATGCCCCCCGCCATCTCCATCCGCCCTGTCGCACGCGGCGACTACGCGCAGTGGCGGCTGCTCTGGGACGGCTACAACGCCTTCTACGGCAGGGAAGGCGACACCGCCTTGCCCGAGACCATCACGCAGGCGACCTGGGAGAGGTTTCACGACCCGGCCGAGCCGGTGCAGGCGCTGGTCGCCGTGGAGGGCCCGGCCATCGTCGGGCTCGCGCACTACCTGTTCCACCGCAGCACCACTCGGCTACACGACGTGTGCTACCTGCAGGACCTGTTCACCGTGCCGAGCCATCGCGGGCGGCGCATCGGTCAGCAGCTCATCGACGCTGTCTATGCTGCCGCGCGTGCTGCAGGGTGCGGCAGGGTGTACTGGCAGACGCAGACTACCAACGCGGCCGGTCGCGCGCTCTACGACAAGGTTGCCCGCCATGCCGGCTTCATCGTCTACTCGCGAGAGCTCTAGTCCCGCCGCGGCAGCGCGACTGAGGCCCAGCACCTTGGTCGTGGCGACCCGCACCGGCATGGGTCGTCCGCGTCCCCGACGAGACAGGTCGCCATGAGCCTGCGCCTTCGCGACGTGACGAACGATGACCTGCCGCGCATCGCACAGTGGCTGCATGCGGACCTTGTGCGCAGCACCTGGGGCGATCCCGGCGCGAACCTGCGGCTGCTCAGCGAGCCGCCCGCCACCGGGAACGGGCGGGCCGTCATTGAGGCGGGTGGGCGCAGCGTCGGGGTCGTGCTGTGGCAGCACCCGACGCGCGAGGAGCTCGACGCGGCCGGCCTGGCCGATGTTCCGACGAGCGTGATCGACATCGACATCATGATCGGCGAGATCGATGCGCTGGGACGCGGGCTGGGGTCGGCCGCGATAAGCCTCGTCGCCAGGGCCGCGTTGTCCGACCCGACGGTGCCGTTCGTGATGGCGTGCGCCCGGCTGGACAATCTGGCCTCGCAGCGGGCCTTCGTCAAGGCGGGCTTCCGCAGGGACAGGGAATTCGACGACGTCCCCAATGGGCGGCACGTGCTCATGGTGCGTCACCGTCGGCAAGGGCAGGGCGCATGAACCAGCCCGGACCTCGCTTCCGGGAGATCTTCTTCGAGGTCTACGAGAACCTGCCCCGCCAGGGGCCGGGCAACCGCGCCTGCGCCGCCAGGGCCCTTGGTCTGTGCCGCGAACTTCGGCAATGCCCTGCGGTCCTCGACCTGGGCTGCGGTGTCGGGGGACAGACCCTCCAGCTCGCCGAACTGACGTCGGGCTCCATCGTGGCAATCGACAGCCATGCGCCGAGCATCGAACGGCTGAAGGCGGCGGTTGCGGAGCGCGGGCTCTCGCAGCGAGTCAGCGCCGTCGTCGGGGACATGGCGCGCCCGGGGCTGCCGCCCGGATCGTTCGACCTCATCTGGTCGGAAGGCGCGCTCTACAACATCGGACTGCGGGCCGCCCTTCGCGTCTGCCACGGCTTGCTGCGACCCGGCGGCCACCTTGCTTTCACCGATGCGGTCTGGCGCCGGGAGAACCCGCCTGCCGAGGTCAAGGCCGGCTTCGAACTGGATTACCCGACCATGGGATGGGTGGACGATGATGTTGCGGCGATACGGGAATGCGGGTTCGAGCTGGTCGGGCACTTCACCCTGCCTGACGAAGCGTGGTGGGACGACTTCTACGCGCCGATGGAGGCGCGCATCACCGAGTTGCGCGGCAAGTACGCCGGCGATGCCGAGGCCTCGGCGGTACTCGACCGGCTCGCCGAGGAGCCCGAAATGCACCGCCGCCATTCCGACTTCTACGCCTACGAGTTCTTCGTGGCGCGCCGCTGAGCTTCATCGGTTGCGTTCAATGCCGGAAATGCGGCACCGGCAATGCTGGAACCCCGCCGCTCGGAATGCTCGAAAGCGGCCACCCCAAACGCCCCCATCCGTAAGCGATGGGCCGACCGTACCCGGCCATGAGCCGTCGTGACGAGGCAGCCCCAACTCGCCCTGAAGCGGCCAGTCGGGCGCGTCACGATGCGTTCGAAACCGGGTTGTCGTACACGACTTGACAATATGCATAATATATGCATAATGGCCATGTGGACATCGAGTTTGACCCGGCAAAGGCGCGTGCAAATCTGCGCAAGCACCGCATCAGCTTCACGGACGCGGAACAAGCGCTTCGAGATCCCTTTGCCGTGACAATCGACGACCCCGACGCGGTAGCCGAGCAACGGTTCGTCACTCTGGGGATGGACACCCTGGGGCGAGTATTGGTCGTTGTCCACACGACGCGGGGCGATCGAATACGCCTTATCTCAGCCAGGAAGGCCAGCAAAGGCGAAGTGGAGCAATACCATGCGTAAAGAGTACGACTTCGGCAAGGGACGACGCGGCGCGGTCATCTCTTCGAAAGGCAAGACCCGGATCACGATCATGCTCGACGATGACATCCTCGAGCACTTCCGTGCGCGAGCTGAGGCGAAGGGCATGGGCTATCAAACGATGATCAACGCTGCTCTGCGCGAAGCAGCCGGCAAAATGAAGGGAAAGGTCGCTGACGACAAGCCGCTGACCGCCGCGGCGCTGCGTAAGATCCTTAGAGAGGAGTTGCAGGCCGCCTGAGCCACTGACTCTGGTCGGCCAGCAGCCGGCGCTGGCGGACGCGGCGAGAATCGCGGCAAGACCGACTCCTTGACCAACTGGGGGCGGTCAAGACAGATCAACGACAGCCGACCACGGCATAGGCGGGCGAACCATTGAAGTTCCTTCGCGCATATGGACGGGGGCGCCCTTTGCCGGAGTTCGCCCTGAAGGGCGAGACGCCCCCAGGTATTCGACGCTGGTCCCGCCGTTCGCTCAGGGCAATGTGGGCGGTGTTCGGGGCAGCGGCCGTGTTGGCGCTGGTGCTGCCCGCTGGTCTCGCGCCGAGAGGCAGTCTGATGAGGGCCTATGTCGACTTGATGGCTCAGTTCTATCCCTACATCGGTTGGGCAGAACGGAAATCGTCATCGATGCCCGATGTGGTGGGGGTCTGGTACGCGCTGACTGCGCCCGCCGTTCTGGGCCTCTTCCTCGCACGGATGGCCGTTTATCCGTGGGCAGATCTCGCACGCGTCGCACTAACGTCGATGGGATCGATCAAGCAGCACCTGCTGCTGATCGGTGCCGGATGGCTGCTGCTGGTGCTTGCTGTTGGCACTCTGGTTGCGCCCAGCGAGACCTCATCGTTGTCACCGGATCTTGGGCATGCAAAGGCGATGCTGTACCTAAGCCTCAACTCACGTATCGGCTTGGCCGTGCTCGGTCCTCTCTTCTATCTGTTTCTAGTGTTCTTTGTATTCGGCACTATCACGGTAACGGTCGGCTTCGTGCTGCGATTCACATCCCTTCGGAGGAGAGATGACGACGAGTACCGCTAACGAACAAACGATCGTCAACAACTTGATCGACAACGTCGGCTCGCTGGCCTCGGGGCTGTCGGCGCGTACCGAGCTGATTCGAAACTACTACCTCGAAGGCGCGGCGACGCAGAAGGCTATCGTCGATGCCTATCTGAACGACATGGCACGCAGCTTCCGCGAGCAGGCCGACAAAGCGCTGCACGACATGAGCCTGGCGGATGCTTCAGATCTGGGTACGCGCAGCGTGTACTACACCGCCTACGAGTATTACTCGCGTGAAACCAACCGGCTGCAAGACAACGCCGTCGACGCGAACGGGCGCCTGGACCAGGGAAGCGTTGTTGTCGAACGTCCGCTAGTCAGCGCCTACTGAACGACCGCTTCCGCTCGATTGGAACGACCGCAGCGGGTCGGTAGTACCAGTTCGCCGCGTTCTGATGCAGCCGTTCGCGCAACGCGGCGTGCTGGCGAGCACCGAACTCTTCGAATGTCAGCAATGCGGAGAATTCCACTCGATTTCTCCTGGCCGACGAGCAACGTCGGCTCCGCTTGGTCGCCGGTCGTTCGGAACGGCGCGTCACGGGCTAACGAAGGGCGGGAACTGGCCGGCTGTTCCCGTTCGCGTTCACGCCCGAGAGTTGACCGTCGGGGCGACGGCCTGAAGCGTCAATCTCCGCTTTACGCGAGCGGGCGCAATCTCGGCAAGCGGCCATGAGCCGGCATTGGCGAACGACCGCTTGCCTGCGCCGCGTGCCGACGAGCGACGGGGAACATCCGGCCGATCTCGCCGGTGCGCGCGAATGGCGCAGGCAGGAGAACTCAATCAAGCCCGGCAGCGGGAGGCCTCGCTATGAAGCCTACGCCGCGGCCTTCAGCATGAAGTCAACGTGCACTCCGGTGTACGGAAACTCGATTCGGCCCTCATCATCCTTGCGCAACACCCCGGCCCGCAGCAGCAAGTGCACATCCGAGTGCACCGCGCGGACGTCGCGGCCGACGCGCCTCGCGGCCTCTCGCAACGTCACCGGCCCGGCGCCGGTCAGTGTCTGCACGAGCGCCATGCGGTTGGGTGCGAGCACCTTCCAAAGCAGCTCGAACGACTCGAACGAGATCCGCTGTTCCTGCCGCTTGCCCGAAAACGCAGCCTTCACGCGCTGCTTGAAGGACTCGGTCGAATCGACCGTGATCGTCACAGCACCCATTTCATTCCCCTTTCCATGTGGCAACGTCGGCCAGAAAGTCGTCGAGCAGTTGGTCGACGGAAACGAACACGTAGGTCGTCTCCGCGCCGCCGATGTGCCTGTGGTCGCCTTTGCCGGACTCGTTGTCGTAGCGCAGCACGCACTCGCTCTCGACGACGTAGGCGAGCCGATACTTGAAGCTGTGGGTCGAGCCGCTCAGCGGCTCCGGCAACCTCCAGACGATCACTTCGACAAAACCGACCTCCAACACGCGGCGTTCACGCATTAGGGGCTCGGCCTTCATGTTGCTCATCCTAGCAACATCGGCGAGCCGTTGTCAATGTCAGCAACAGGGCGTGCCGGGCCACCCTCCTGGACGATATCGCCCGCATGAGTTTCGGCTCAGGCTTGCCGGCGCCCGGCGCTCGGGGCCGACTTCCGCCAATGTTAAGGGTTGTGGGACACCTGCCCTCAGATCGCCCCCGCTCGCCGCGTCATCTCGCACGACGGGCAGATGTCCCACAACCCTTAACAACAGCCGCAGTCCAGATCGCGCGTGCTGCTGGCGGCTTTGAAGCGCTATTTGCGGTGCCTTTGCGGACATTGCGTCCGGTGGGTCTTACCGCAGTACGCAGTCGGTGATTCTTCGGCAAGGCAGCGAGGCCGTCCGAGGCGAAGACCGGCCCGGATCGGACATCTTCCGGCGCCACCGGTTGCTGGCGAACGGCCGGCCTGAGCCGGGCGACCTTCAGTAGTCGTGCCGCAGGATCTCCATGGCCCGCCGGCACACCTCGCGGCCGTAGTCGGTCCACTGGCCCTGTCCCCAGTAGCGGTAGCAGCTGGTCTGCGAGGCGAGCAGGTGCAGCAGCGCCATTCGGTAGCGGGTCTCGCCGGTCGGCAGGCCGCGGCGCGTGACCTTCTCGTGGAATAGCGCGCTGGCCTCGGCCATCGGCCCGAGCACGTTCTCGTAGCCGCGCACCCAGGTAAGGTCGCTGGTCCAGCTGCCGCCTTCCATGTGGAAGCGGCCGTCCTCGCGGCGCAACTCTTCGATCACCCGTTGCAGGCGCTCGAGGCCGTCGCCCGGCTGCATGCGCGACCAGATGCGGCCCTGAAACAGCGGCTGGATCTCGGGCAGGTCGGCCTCGAGCACGCCGAGCGCCCACAGGTGCTCGAGGTACTCGGTGGCGTTGAGCAGCGGCACGTCGCTGCCGGAAGCGGCGCGCACGACTTCGGCGTACTTGGGCGGGAACTCGTTCATCATCACGCCGCCGTTCTCGCCGTCGGCGATCTGCGTCACCAGCGGCGGCACGGCGCGGCCGCCGAGGTCCTGCCGGCCGAGGCCGCGCGCCTCGTACCACGGCTGCATCTGGCCGACGAGCTTGCTGTCCGAGCCCTGGGTCTTGACGATCGCCACGATGGTCGCCGCCGCGCCGGCGGCGTTGCGGCAGACCAGACGCAGCGGCAGGTGCGGGCGGGAAAGCGGCGCGCCGCCGGGCTGTTCGACCGTGTGCTGCTGCACCAGCACCCAGCGGTAGCCGGCGTCGAGCAGCGTGCGCACGAATTCGTAGGCGACCTCAGGGTGGTTGGGCAACGCCATTTCCGACGGCGAGAAGCCGCGCACACGCGCCAGCGCCTCCAGGCCGAAGATCGCCGCGAAGTGGTGCTGCCAGGCGCGCACGTGCAGGCGGAAGTCCTGCACCGGGGTGGACGGCGCCACCGCGTGGCCCCACGGCGCGCCGAGCCACTCGACGCAGCGGCGCGTCTCGGCCGACCGGGTCAGCCGCTTCAGGCCGTCGATCACCTCGTGCGCGCCCATCAGGCTCAGCCCGTGCAGCAGGGTGCCGGAGTACTCGAGCATCACGCGCGGCTCGCCGCCCTCGGCGAGCAGGGCGGGCACGATGTCGGCCATGCGCGCGTAGCAGTGGCGGAACACCGGCGCGTTGTGGTTGTCGCCGATGCCCGGGTGGTCGGCCATCCACTGCAGGTTGCCGATGAGCCGGGCGGTGCGCAGGTCGTCGCCGCCGGAGGGCGTCAGCGGCTGGTGCATGTGCAGCGCCACGGCGCAGGCGCTGCGGACGCGGGCGAAGTCGATCCGGCTCTCGGGCAGGAACACCGGCGCATCGCGCGCGGCGGCGAGGGTGCGTTCGATCAGCTCTTCCGCGCCGCTGAGGTTGGGCAGGCCGTCGACGGTCTCGGGCAACTCGGTCATCGGCCGGCTCCTCGCCGCTACTTGTGGCGGATGAACTCGTAGACGTTCAGGTAGTGCTGTCCGGGGTGGTTCCACGAGTAGTCGTAGGCCATCCCCTGCTCGGCGAGCCGGCGGAACAGGCCGGGTTCGTTGCGCCACAGCCCAAGGGCCCGGCTCAGCGCCGAGTCGACGCCGGCGTGGTCGGGATGCTCGAAGACGAAGCCGTTGCGCCGCGACAGCGGCAGCTCCGAGTAGTCCCAGTCGAAGACCGTGTCGCGCAGGCCGCCGACCGAGCGCACCACCGGCACGGTGCCGTAGCGCATGGCGATCATCTGCGTCAGCCCGCAGGGCTCGAACAGGCTCGGCATGACGAGCAGTTCCGCACCGGCGTAGATCAGGTGCGCCAGGTCGTCGTTGTAGCCGATCTCCAGGTGGCAGTCGCGGTTGTCGTGCAGCATCTGCTTGAGCTGCCAGAAGTCCTCGTTGATGCCGTGCTGCGAGCCGGAGCCGAGCAGCACGAACTGGGCGTCGTGGGCCAGCGCGTGGAACAGCGCGTGGCGGATCAGGTGCAGGCCCTTCTGCGTGTCGAGCCGGCCGACGTAGGCGACGAGCGGCCGGCGGCCCTCGCGCAGCCGAAGCCGCTGGCGCAGGACGCGGGTGTTGGCGGCCTTGTGGTCGATGCCCTCGATGTCGTAGTGAAACGGGATGTGCGGGTCGATGTGCGGGTTCCACATCTCGTAGTCGAGGCCGTTCAGTATCCCGCCGAACTTGTCCCGGAACCGGTGCAGCGTGTGGCCGAGCCCGCAGCCGAGGTTGGTGTGGCGCACCTCCCAGGCATGGTGCGGCGACACGGTGGTGACGAAGTTGGCGTAGACGATGCCGCCTTTCGTCAGGTTGATCGCGTGGTGGTCGACGCCGTCGCCCATGCGGTCGGGATGGCCGTAGTACTCGGGCCGGTGCAGGCCGGTGGCGGCGAGGATGTGAGCTCCGGTGACGCCCTGGTGGGCGAAGTTGTGGATCGTGTGGCAGACGCGCTGCTCGGCCAGCCCCGCCCGGGCGTAGATCTCGTACAGCAGCACCGGCACCAGCGCGGTCTGCCAGTCATGCGTGTGGATCACTTCCGGCCGCTTGTTGGACTTGAGCAGGAATTCGAGCGCCGCCTTGCTGAAGAACGCAAAACGCTGCGGGTCGTCCCAGAAGCCGTAGTAGGTGCCGCGCGCGAAGTACGCCTGCTGCGAGTGCGGCTCGACGAAGAAGCACTTGCGGCCGTGCACGAAGCCGAACCAGACCGTGCAGCGGATGGCGCCGCCGTCCCAGGGCACCCACAGGTCCTCGTAGGCGACGTGCAAACCCCAGACGTGGTCGTCGCGCATGCAGTCGTACCTGGGCAGCACGATCTCCACCGCGTGGCCGCGCGACTCAAGTTCACGACTGAGGCCGAACACGACGTCGGCCAGGCCGCCGACCTTGGCCACCGGCGCGCATTCGGAGGCGATCATGACGATGTACATCGAGCTTCTTCTCCGTGAGGCAGGCCGAGCGATTCTGGCAGGTCTGCACGGGCGACCTCCCTGCTTCGGCGCCACCGGCGACCCGCTCGTTTGAGGGTGATCAAGACAGGCGCGCGTCGCGACGCGTCCGCGTCGCATTGATCGCCGAGGGCAGCACCGTGGCCGCGGCTGCTGCGCCAGCGCGCGCTCGCGCCGCGCGAGTGCTGAGGCCGCACGTGTGTGAACCTTCACCAGCCCATCCGATGTACGTCGCCCGGACTAGCAGCGACCGGTGAGTGCGCTCGCTCGATCGGTTGAAGGAGGGAATCGTGCTGCTTCGATAACCTGCCGACGACTTCGCAAATCCGCCGTCGAGCAGCTATCGAAGAGTCGGCCAGCGAGCGGAGCGGCCGTCGCCGACGCCGGAGGGCGAGCGACGGCACGGACGAGCCACCGGAGCCCACGTTGACTGGCAGCGACATCGAAGTACACCGCACACCGGCCGCGCGAGCAGCGAGCGGCGGCTGGTTGCAGCGCGAGGCATCGATCATGGGCACGGCCATCGGCGTGCTGCTGTGGTGCGACGACCCGTCGACCGGCGAGGCGGCGATCGACGCGGTGATGGCCGAGATGCGCCGCATCGACGCGGCGATGAGCCCGTACAAGCCGGAGTCCGAGCTGTCGCGCGTCAATCGCGAGGCGGCACAGCGCGCCGTGCCGGTGAGCGACGAGTTCTTCGCGCTGCTCGAGCGCTCGTTGCAGTTCTCGCGCCTTTCCGGCGGCGCCTTCGACATCACCTACGCGGCGGTCGGGCACCTATACGACTACCGGCGCGGCATCGCGCCAGGCGACGAGGAACTGGCGAGTGCACGCGCAGCGGTCGGCTACCGCGGGATGCTCCTCGATGCGGCATCGCGCACGGTGCGCTTCGCAACCGCCGGCATGCGCATTGACCTCGGCGGCTTCGCCAAGGGCCATGCGGTGGAGCGCGGTGCGGCGATCCTGCGCCGCTTCGGCATCGGCCACGGCATCGTCAGCGCCGGCGGCGACAGCCGCATCGTCGGCGACCGGCGCGGCCGGCCGTGGACGATCGGCGTGCGCGATCCGCGACGAGCAGGGCGGGTGGTCGCCGTGCTGCCGCTCGAAGATGTCGCGGTGTCCACCTCGGGCGACTACGAGCGCTACTTCGAGACCGACAAGGTGCGCCACCACCACCTGATCGACCCGCGCAGCGGCCGTTCGCCGTCCTCGGTGCGCAGCGTGACCATCGTCGCCGGCGACGGCCTCACCAGCGAGGCGCTGTCGAAGACCGTGTTCGTGCTCGGCACGGCCGACGGGCTGCGCCTGGTCGAGGCGCAGCAAGGCGTCGACGCCGTGGTCGTCGACGACGCCGGGCGCCTGCACTACTCCGCCGGACTGCTGGCGGCGGGCGCGCCTGCGGCGTGCTGAACAACTCAGGAAGGAGACGGTCGAGATGAAGCGCATCAACTCAATCGGCTTGCTGCCGGCGGCGGGAGCGCTGGCGCTGGCCGCCGCGGCGGTCGGCCTGTTCGGCTGCTCGGGCGGCGAGGGCAGTGCCTCGTCGACGGTGACGGTCGCCGGCGACGTCCCGATCGCCTACGTCAAGCGGGCCACTTCGGTCAGGATGAATCCGACCAATGGCGCACCGAGTGCAGCAGGTGGCGACCTGATGATCCGCGAGAAGTCTTCGCCGAGCGCACCCGAGCACAACATCACCGCGCGCTTCACGCAGGGCGCGGGGGACGTGTCGGATCCCGAGGTCTCCTACGACGGCAGCAAGATCGTCTTCGCGATGCGCTGTCCGGCAGCGAATACGGCAACCATCGGCGACGCGCCGGCCTGCACCGGCCGCTGGAACATCTGGGAGTACGAGTTGACCGCTGGCGGCCTCACCGGCGGTGTGTTCCGCCGCCTGACCGCCAGCACGTCCGACGACGACGTCGATCCGGCCTACCTGCCGGCCGGCCGCGGCTTCGTCTTCTCCTCGAACCGGCAGGCGAAGTCGCGCAACAACCAGGCGCTCGGCCGGGCGTACTTCGCGCTCGACGAGTACGAGCGCGAGCGGGTGTTCAACCTGCACACGATGAACGCCGCCGGCGGCAGCATCGAGCAGATCTCGTTCAACCAGAGCCACGACCGCAATCCGGTCGTGCGGCCGAACGGCGACATCATGTTCTCGCGCTGGGAACACGTGGCCGACCGCAACCGCTTCGCGATCTTCCGCGCCAAGCCCGACGGCACCGACATGTTCGTGCTGTACGGCGCGCAGAGCCCGGGCAACAGCTTCCTGCACCCGCGCGACATGGACCCGAAGGGCGCCTACAAGGGGTTCGTCGCCTCCACCCTGATGTCGCTGTCCGGCACACAGGAGGGCGGGGCGCTGATGTTCATCGATGCCGCCAACTACTCGGAGCAGAACACGCCGGCGAGCAGCTCGGTGCCGGCGCAGGGCGGGCAGAAGCAGGCTACCCAGCAGCCGCTGAACGACGGCCGCGGGCTGTCGGAGTTCGGCCGCGTGACCTCGCCGTACCCGCTGTGGGACGGCACCGACCGCGTGCTGCTGGCCTACGCGCCATGCGAGGTCAGGCGCAACGGCGTCGTGGTGCCCTGCGCCAGCCTGACCGCCGAGGAGAAGGCGCGCCTGAACGACGACGATCGCACCGAAGAGGAGGTGGCCAACGATCCGCTGCAGGACAACGTGCTGCCCGCATACGCGGTCTACATGTACGACCCGGCGAAGCAGACCTTCCTGATCGTTGCCGCGCCACCACCGGGCTTCATGTACACGGACCCGGTGGCCCTGCAGCCGCGCGCCGAACCCAACGCGACCGATCCGACCACCGTCGACGCGGCGCTGGCCGCGCGCGGCCTGGCGCTGATCGAGGTGCGCAGCGTCTACGACACCGACGGCCTGCAGCGCATGGCCGAGACGATGCTGACCGACGCCGACCGGCCGGCCGGCTGCGCGGTCGGCATCGCGATGACCGCCAGCACCGACCCGCACGAGACGCGGGCAACGGTTCCCGATCTGGTCCGCATCAAGGACCCGGCCGATCCCGCCTACCGCTGCGCGCCGGCGCGGTTCGTCCGCGCACTGCGGGCGATCGCGCCGCCGTCGTCGTCGATGGGCCTGCGCGAGGCGATCGGCGAGACGAACTTCGAGCAGCAGCAGATCCTCGGCTACGCGCCGATCGAACCCGACGGTTCGTTCAAGCTGCAGGTGCCGGCCGACGTGCCGCTGGCACTGCAGGTGATCGACGCCAAGGGCCGCGGCATCCAGACCCACACCAACTGGATCCAGGTGCGGCCGGGCGAGCGGCGCACCTGCGACGGCTGCCACAGCCCCCGCCGCGGCGCGGCGCTGAACTCCGGCTTGGTGGTGAACACGCTGCCCGCGGGCCTGAAGTCCGCGCTGGCAAGCCAGCACCAGTCGGGCGAGACGATGGCATCGCTGCGCACGCGGCTCGATCCGGCGATGCTGCAGCTGTCGGCCGACATGGTGTTCGTCGACGTCTGGGCCGATGCCGCCCGCCCCGGGGTAACGCCGCGCGCGTCGATCTCGCTGCGCTACACGGGCAACCCCAACCCGGCCGACGATCTCGTCACGGCGGTGCCGGTCAACGGCGTGATCAACTACCCGGAGCACATCCAGCCGCTGTGGACGCGCGATCGCGGCGCCGGTACCTGCACCAACTGCCACACCGACCCTGCTCGCCTCGATCTGCGTGCCAATGTGGCCGGCAGCGGACGGCTGGTGTCGTACGAGGAGCTGCTGATCGGCGACCCGCTGCTCGACGCCTCCGGCCAGCCGGTCACGCGGCTGCGCAACGGCGTGCCGACCATCGAGCGCGGGGCGCCGTTGGTGGAGACGAGTTCGGGCGCCGCGGGCACCGCGGGGCAGGCGCGCAAGAGCCGGCTGACGGAGATCCTCTTCGGCGAGACGCTGCTCGCGGGCGCCGGCGCCCGCGCCGCACACCCGAATCCGCCGGCGACGGCGCCTGACCACGCAAGGCTGCTCAGTGCCGCCGAAAAGCGCCTGCTGGTCGAATGGATGGATCTCGGCGGCCAGTACTACAACGACCCGTTCGGCTCGGGCAGCGGCGTGCGCGCCGTCACCGGGTTGAGCCAGTCGGCCTTCGAAGCGCAGGTGCTGCCGGTCCTGCGCGGCCGCTGCGTCGGCTGCCATCAGCCGGTGGGCAGCGAAGGCGCGGGCTCGGCCGCTTCGTTCAGCGGCAACCGCTACGTGCTGACCGGCGATGCGGACGGCGACTACAACGTCACGCTGACGATGGTCGGCGACGCCTGCAATCCGGCAGCCAGCTACCTGCTCGCGCGGCCGTCGACGGTGCCGCATCCTTCCGGCGCCGTCGGCCAGTCGGTCGCGGTACTGCCGGTCGGCAGCGCCGAGTTCAACACGATCGCCAGCTGGATCTTGACCGGCTGCCCGGCGCGATGACGGCGCTGCGGCAAACCGGAATGCGGGTGGCGGCTGCGGCGCTCGTCGCCGCGGCCGCCGGCTGCGGCGGATCGGGCTCGAACCCGTTCGACATCCCGCCCGAGGTCAGCAATCCAGCGCAGACCAGCGGGCGGAAGCTGTCGTTCGCGTACTTCCAGCGCTGCGTCTATCCGATCTTCCAGGCCCAGCTGCAGATAAACGTCAACGGCGTCGTGTCGACCAACAGCTGCGCCGCCTCCGGCTGTCACGACAACGCCAATGGCACCGGCGGCGCGCTGCGGCTGTTCCCGGCGGCCGAGGTGGACCTGACGGATCCGGCCAGCACGCCCGATGCGATCCGCGCCACGGACATGTACAAGAACTTCTACTCGGCGCAGGGCGAGACGGTGATCGGCTCGCCGGCGACGAGCCGGCTCCTCAACAAGCCGCTGATCCGCGGCGTGCTGCACGGCGGCGGCCTGATCTTCGCGAGCGACCAGGACCCGAACGCCAGGGCCTTCGCCTACTGGATCAGCCGGCCGATGCCGCTGGGGCAGGACGAGTTCGGATCCGCCGCCAACAGCATGTTCACGCCGCCGGATCCGTCCACCGGCGCCTGCAACACGGAATGACGATGGCAGCGGCCGAATCCCGGCGCGTCGCACTTGCCCTGGCGCTTTGCTGCGCCCTGCTGCTGCTCGGGCTGTGGTCACGGCCGGCGCAGGCCGAGCGTTTGCAGGTGAACGATCCATTCATCGAGATCCGCACGGGGCCGGGGCGCGGCTATCCGATCTTCCATGTCGCGGCGCGCGATGAATGGGTCGAGGTCCAGCTGCGCTACACCGACTGGTACAAGGTACGCACGGAGAACGGCCGCGAGGGCTGGGTGCATCGGCTGCAACTGGCCAGCACGGTGACCGCAGCCGGGGCCGCCGCGACGTTTCGCGACGTCGTCCTCGACGACTACCTGCAGCGGCGGCTCGAGGCAGGCGCGGCGTGGGGCCTGTTCAAGTCCGAGCCGATGCTGAAGCTGTGGCTGGCCTACCGGCTGGCCGAGGTCGTTTCAGTCGAGGTGGCGATCGGCCAGGTGCAGGGGGTCTACTCGGGAACGGAGTTCTGGCACCTGGCCCTGAATGTCGAGCCCTTTGCCGACCAGCGGCTGTCGCCGTTCTTCGGCATCGGCCTGGGGCGGTTCAGCAACGTCCCGAACGCGAGCCTGGTCGGCAACGTCACCACCGATGCCAATCTCGCCGACGCGGTGATCGGTGTCCGCTACTACCTGACGCGGCGCTTCGTCGCCCGGCTCGACTACACGCTGTACACGGCCTTCCTTTCCGACAGCCGCACCGAAGAGTACGGCGCGGTCACCGCAGGCCTGTCCTTCTTCTTCTGACGCACCCGGGGCGACGCACGATGAACTTCAAATGCACCGCGATACCGCTGCTGGCCGCCGCGATCACCTTCAGCGCGCCACACGCCTGGGCGCAGGGCAGCGGCACGCCGACGGCCAGCGAGCAGGTGATCGTGCCCGAGGTGGCCCGCCGCGAGGTCAAGCTGCCGCGCTTCCCGTCGAAGGACTTCGAAGCGGGCGTGTTCTTCGGCACCTACAGCGCGCAGAACTTCGGCGCCAGCCTGGTGTACGGACTGCGCCTCGGCTACCACCTCACCGAGGACTTCTTCGTCGAGGCGGCGTACGGCAGCACCGAGGTCAGCGACCAGGACTTCCGCCAGATCCTCCCCGGCGGGATCTTCCCGCAGCCGAAGGAAACGTTGTCGTACTACAACCTGTCGCTCGGCTACAACCTGCTGCCCGGCGAAGTCTTCTTCGGATCCAGCGTGGCCAAGGCCTCCGCCTTCTACGTGATCGCCGGCATCGGCAGCACGAGTTTCCTCGAGCAGCGGCAGCAGACGCTGAACTTCGGCTTCGGCATGCGCCTGCTGTTCACCGACCGCTTCGCGCTGCAGGTCGACGTGCGCGACCACGTCTTCTCGCTCGACCTGCTCGGCGAGCGTGAAAGCACGCAGAACCTCGAGCTGACCTTCGGCGCGACCTACTACTTCTGATCGGGGAGGGCGGACGAATGATCGGTTGGACACGACGCCGGATGATCGTCGGCGCGGCACTCGCGGTGTCGGTCGGCGGCACGGGCGCGACGCAAGTCGCGCCGCTGGCGGCGCGCAGCGCGCCGGACTTCACGCTTCGATCGGCCGAAGGGCCGGCCGTCCGGCTGCAGGAACAGCGCGGCCGGGTGGTGATGGTGAACTTCTGGGCAACGTGGTGCGGACCCTGCCGCCAGGAGATGCCGCACCTGAACCGCCTGTACGGCAGGTACCGCGACGCGGGGTTCACGCTGCTCGGCGTGAACATCGACGAGGACCAGGGAAAGGCCGTCAGCCTCGCCTCTCGCCTCGGACTGCAGTTCCCGGTGCTGCTCGACACCGACAAGAAGGTGAGCCGCCTTTATGACCTGTCGACGATGCCGTCGACGGTGCTGATCGATCGCGACGGGCGCGTGCGGTACGTGCACCTCGGCTACCGGGAAGGCTACGAGACCACCTACGACAAACAGATCCGGGAGTTGCTGAAGGAATGAAAGCGCTCGCCCTGTGTTCGTTGCGGTCGCTGGCGCTGCTCGCTGCGCTGGCGCCGGCCGCCGGCTGCAGCATCCAGCCCTGGGTCAAGCCCTACGAGCGGGAGCGGCTCGCCGATCCGATCATGACGCTGTCGCGCGATCCGTTGTCCGACAAGCATCGAGAGCACGTGTACGAGGTGCGCGAGGGCGCGCGCGGCGCGGCGGGCGTGCAGGGAGGCGGCTGTGGCTGCAACTGAGGCGCCGCTGCAACGCTCGTCGAGCCTGCGCCCGGTGGCGGGCGAGCGGGCCGCGCGGCCGACGCGGTCCGGGCCGCGC
This sequence comes from uncultured Burkholderiaceae bacterium, assembly GCA_964610575.1. Lineage (GTDB taxonomy): Bacteria > Pseudomonadota > Gammaproteobacteria > Burkholderiales > Burkholderiaceae_F > JADJWR01. The sequence goes on along the minus strand of CAZSYX010000010.1, from coordinate 47,002 downwards.
GTTCGGCTGCAGGTACGCCTGCACCGCCTGGTGGCCGCCGTGCGGCGCGCGCTGACGGAGGGATTCGCCCGACGCACGAGCCTGCGTGGCGAACGGCATGCCGGTGCCAGGGTCTTCGGCCTCGTGGGCGGGCTGCTGATGGGTTCCGGGGCGAGTGCGATCGAACTGCCGGAAGACCGCGGCGACGCGATGTACCACCTCTACGACGGCGGCGGAGTCGAGGCGCAGGGGCCGGCACTGCTGGTTCGCAAGAGCATTGCCGACAAGGTCTCACTGTCGGCCTCGTACTACGTCGACATGGTCAGCAATGCGTCGATCGACGTCGTCACCACCGCCAGCCCCTACAAGGAGACGCGCACAGAGTACGGAGTCGGGGCCGACTACGTCTACCGAAACGCGCGCATGACCCTGTCGGGCTCCAGCAGCAAGGAACCCGATTACCAGGCCGACGCGGTGAACGTCGACGTCGCGCAGGAGGTGTTCGGCGGCATGACCACCGTCAACCTCGGCTTCACCCGTGCCTCCGACGAGGTCGGCAAGAAGGACTCGCCGGAGTTCTCCGAGACGGCCAGCCACTGGCGCTATCGGGTCGGCGTGACGCAGATCCTGACGCCGCGCTGGCTGGCGAGCGTGAACATCGAGGCGATCTCGGACGACGGTTACCTGGGCAGTCCGTATCGCTCGGCGCTGGTGTACGGAGCATCGGTGCCCGAGCGTGTGCCGAGCACGCGTTCGAGCCGCGCGGTCAAGTTCCGCACGATCGGTGAAGTCGGCAGCTACGGTGCGGCGTTCGCCGACTACCGCTACTACTGGGACACCTGGGGCATTCGCGCGCACACGATGGGGGTCGGCTTCAGCCGCTACTTCGGCGACAACCTGCTCGCCGACGCGTACCTGCGCTACCACACGCAGGGCGCGGCGCTGTTCTACAGCGACAACGCCAGCACGGAAACCGTCTACATCTCGCGCAACCGCCAGCTGTCGACGTTCTCGAGCATCGGGCCGAGCGTCAAGGTCTCCTACCGCGCGCGCCAGGTGCCGGGCAGCTACGAGATCCGCCTCAACGGCGCCTACGAGTTCCTGAGTTTCAGCTTCGACGACTTCACCGACGTTCGCACCGGGACGCCGTATTCGTACACCGCCCACGTGCTTCAGTTGTTCGTGACGGCGAAATTCTGAGGGTCTGCCAAATGTCGATTCGATGCATCCGCTGCCTGGCAGTCGCCATCTGTGCCGCTCTGGCGCCGGTCGCCCACGGCGCCGGCGAGACGACCGCGGCGAAGGACGCCGGCAGCCTCGAGAACCGGATCCAGGACCTGAAGGCGGACGTGATCGGCCTGAACCGCGACCTGCTGGTGCTGGAGGAAGAGCTGCTTTTCCCGGCCAACACGCAGGTGGCGGTGTTCGTGTCGATGGACGTCGGCAAGCTGTTCGCGCTGGAGTCGGTGCAGGTCAGGCTCGGCGACAAGGTGGTCGGCAGCTACCTGTACACGCCGGGCGAGGTGCAGGCGCTGCACCGCGGCGGCGTGCAGCGGCTGTACGTCGGCAGCCTGAAGGCCGGCAAGCACGAACTGACCGCCTTCTTCACCGGCCAGGGGCCGCACGAGCGCGACTACAAGCGGGGCACCACGGTGGTCATCGAGAAGGGCACCGAGCCGAAGTACGTCGAGCTGCGCATCCGGGACTCCACCGGCAAGCTGCAGCCGGAGTTCGACGTCAAGGTCTGGCAGTAGCGCAACGGCCCCGATGCGAAGGACGCTTGCCACCCTGCTGTATGCGCTCGCGGCGGCGCTCGTCGCCGGCGCGGCCACCGCCGCGCCGCTCGACGGTACGGTGATCCGCGACCCGCACTACGGCGACGCGCTCTTCCACTTCTACCAGGACCGCTACTTCACTTCGCTCACCGGGCTGATGGCCTCGCAGCATTTCGGCCGCGTCTCCCGCCACGCCGACGAAGCGGAGATCCTGCGCGGCGGGCTCAACCTCTCCTACGGGCTGCATCGCGAGGCGGCGCAGATCTTCGCCCGCCTGCTGGAGGGCAACGCCGCGCCGCCGGTGGCCGACCGGGCGTGGTTCTACCTGGCAAAGATCCGCTATCAGCGCGGGCTGCTGCCTGAGGCCGAGCAGGCGATCGGCCGCGTCGGCAGCAACCTGCCGCCGGCACTGGAGGAAGAGCGAGTGCTGCTGCACGCGCAGCTGCTGATGGCGCGTGCCGACTACGCCGGCGCGGCGCAGGTGCTGGCCGCGGTCAGGACCGCAGGCTCGCGCTACATGCGCTTCAACCTCGGTGTCGCGCTGATCCGCAGCGGCGACGTCGCAGGCGGCGCCGCGCTGCTCGATGATCTCGGTCGCGCGCCCGCCGCCGACGAGGAAGCGCGCGGGCTGCGCGACCGCGCCAACGTGGCGCTGGGCTTCGCCGCCCTGCAGGACGGCCGGCCGCAGCAGGCGCGCGGTTACCTGGAGCGCGTGCGTCTCGAAGGCATGCACGCGAACAAGGCGCTGCTCGGCTTCGGCTGGGCAGCGGCGGAAATGCAGCAGCCAAAGCTGGCGCTGGTGCCGTGGACGGAACTGGCCGGCCGCGACCTCGGCGACGCCGCAGTGCTGGAGGCGCACCTTGCAGTACCGCACGCCTTCGGCGAGCTCGGCGCCTTCGGCCAGTCGCTGAAGTTGTACGAGGAAGCGATCGCCGTGTTCGAGCGGGAGGACGGTCGCCTCGACGAATCGGTGACGGCGATCCGCGCCGGACGTCTGATCGATGGACTGCTCGCCGCCGACGCCGGCGAGGAGATGGGCTGGTTCTGGAAGATCGACCGCCTGCCCGAGATGCCGCACGCCGGCCATCTGGCGCCGGTGCTGGCCGAACACGCTTTCCAGGAAGGCTTCAAGAACTATCGCGACCTGCTCTTCCTCGAGCGCAACCTGCGCCGCTGGAAGGAAGGCCTCGACGCGCTGCGCGAGATGCTGGAGAACCGCCGCGCCGCCTTCGCCGAGCGGCTGCCGCAGGTCAAGGCGAAGGAAGCGGGAACCGATGTCGACGGCCTTGCGGCGCGCGCGGCGGAACTTGCCGCGGCGATCGCCCGCATCGAGGCGCAGGGCGACGTCGCCGCGCTGGCCAACACCAGGGAGAACGAGCTGGCGGCGCGGCTGGCGCGGGTACGCGAGGGAATCGAGCGCATCGGCGACGACGCGCCGGCCGCCGAGCTGCGCGAGCGGTTACGCCGCGTCTCCGGCGCGCTCGCCTGGCAGCAGAACGAGCAGTTCGCGCAACGCCTGTGGCAGGCGAAGAAGGCGATGCGCGAGGTCGACGCGCTGCTGCCGCAGGCGCGCGGCCGCGCCGAGGCGCTGGCGCAGGCGCAGCGCGACGAGCCGGCGAACTTCGACCGCTTCGCGGAGCGCATCGTCGGGCTGGACAGGCGGATCGACGAACTGCTGCCGAAGGCAACCGAGCTGGCAGGCGCACAGAAGGCGTACGTGCAGGAGCTGGCCGCCGCGGCGCTGCTGCGGCAGAAGCAGCGCCTGGCCGAGTACTCGAACCAGGCGCGCTTCGCCGTCGCCCGTCTCTACGACCGCGCGCATCTGGCCGCGGAAAGCCGCCGTGACGCCCAACCGTAAGCCCATCGCCGCCGCACTGCTGGCCGCGCTCGTTGCGCTGTCCGGCTGCTCGATGCTTGGACGCAAGAGCGCCGAGAACGCGCCGACGCTGAAGAGCCTGGAGGGCCGCACCGTCGCCGTCGATGCCGATGGCGGCATCTCCGGCGGCCCCGAGCGGGCGATCGCCGCCTATCGCGAATTCCTGAAGGCAGCGCCGAAGGACCGTCAGGTTCCGGAGGCAATGCGCCGCCTCGGCGACCTGGAGATGGATCGAGTCGACGGTGCGCTGGCCGCTGGCGCGGCTGCCGATTACCGCGCCGCGATCGCGCAGTACCTCGACTACCTGAAGGCGCATCCCGACGACGTGGGCAACGACCGCGTGCTCTATCAACTCGCGCGCGCCTACGAACTGGCCGGCGAGCTGAAGCCGGCGCTGGCGACGCTGGACCGGCTGGTGCAGCGCTTTGCGCAGACGCGCTACGTCGACGAGGCGCAGTTCCGCCGCGGCGAGCTGCTGTTCACCATGGGCGACTACGCCGGCGCGGAGAAGGCGTTCGCCACCGTGCTGGCGCGCGATCAGCTGACGCCGTACCACGACCGCTCGCTGTACATGCGCGGCTGGACACAGTTCAAGCAGGCGCGGCTCGAGGAAGCGCTGCAGTCGTTCTTCGGCGTGCTCGACCTGAAGCTCGCCGGTGTCGAGGCGGACGACGGACTGGCGTCGGCTCGCGGCCTGACCCGCGCCGATCGCGAGCTGCTGGAAGACACGCTGCGCGTGACGAGCCTGAGCCTGCAGAGCCTGCAGGGCGCCGAAACGATCCCGCAGTTCGCGACGACCGACCTGCGCCGCGGCTACGAGGTGCGCGTGTACGAGGCGCTCGGCGAGATGTACGTGCGGCAGGAGCGGATCAAGGACGCCGCCGATGCCTTCGCCGCCTTCGGGCGGCGCAATCCGCAGCACACGCAGGCGCCGCGTCTGCAGGCGAGGGTGATCGACATCTACCAGGACAGCGGCTTCGCCACCCTGGCCCTGGACGCCAAGCGCGAATACGTCGAGCGCTACGGCGCGGCGTCGCAACTGAAGCAAACGAACGCCGCCGTGTGGCAGCGCGCGCAGCCGCTGGTGAAGACGCACCTGGCGGAGCTGGCCCGGCATCATCACGCCGCCGCACAGAAGGACAGGAAAGCCGAGGACTACCGGCAGGCCGTGCGCTGGTACCGCGAGTTCCTCGCTGCCTTCCCGAACGACCCGCAGGCAGCGGCGGCCAACTTCCTGCTCGCCGAACTGCTGTTCGAGGACCGGCGCTACGCCGAGGCGGCAACGGAATACGAGAAGGCGGCCTACGGCTATCCGCCGCACCCGAAGAGCGCCGACGCCGGCTACGCGGCGCTGCTGGCCTACGGCGAGCAGGAAAGGAACGGCGATGAGCAGGCGCGGCGGCGACTGCAGCAGTCCGGCATCGACAGCGCACTGCGCTTTGCCGAGGCATTTTCGACCGATGCACGTGTCGGCCCGGTGCTGACCGGCGCCGCGGAGACGCTCTACCGCCTGGGCCAGGCCGATCGCGCCAGCGAGGTGGCGCAGCAGGTGTTGCGGCTCGAACCGCCGGCCGCCGACAGGCAGCGGCGCACCGCGTCGCTGGTGATCGCCCACGCGGCCTTCGACCGCGGCGCCTTCGACCGCGCCGAGGCGGGCTACCGCGCAGCGCTGGCCCTGACCGGCGAGCAGGACAAGGGTCGCGCCGAGCTGGTCGAGCGGATCGCGGCGTCGATCTACAAGCAGGGCGAGCAGGCGCGCGCCGAGAACAGGCTGCCCGACGCCGTGAGCCACTTCGAGCGCGTGGTCGCGGCAGCGCCGACCTCGCCCGTCGGCGCCGCGGCCCAGGTCGATGCCGCCGCCGCGCTGGTCGCGCTGAAGGACTGGGACCGCGCCGCAGCGGTGCTGGTTGACTTCCGCAGGCGCCAGCCAAACCATCCGCTGGCCAGGGACGCCGGCGAGAAGCTCGCGGCGGTCTACCTGGAACAGGGCCGCTGGGCGCAGGCGGGCGCCGAGTTGGAGCGGATTGCCGACGCGCAGGTCGATCCGACGCTGGCGCGCGGGTCACTTTGGCAGGCGGCGGAGCTTTACGAGAAGGCCGGCGCCGCGGCGGCTGCGACGCGCGTTTACGAGCGCTATCTGAAGCAGTATCCGCAGCCGCTGCAACCGGCGGTGGAAGCGCGCTACCGGCTGGCGCTGCTGGCGCGCAACGCGGGCGACCGCCGGCGCGAACTGGCGCTGATGAAGGAAGTGCAGCAGGCGGATCAATCGGCGGGCGGCGCGCGCACCGATCGTACGCGCACTCTCGGCGCGATGGCCACGCTCGCCTTGGCCGAGCCGGCGCGGGAGGAGTTCCGCAAGGTGGCGCTGGTCGAGCCGCTGCAGCGGCAGCTGAAGCTGAAGAAGGCGCGCATGGACGAGGTGCTGAAGGCCTACGCCCGCGCCGCCGACTATGGCGTGGCCGAGGCGGCCACCGCGGCCACCTTCCAGACCGCCGAGCTGTACGCCGAGTTCGGACGCGCGCTGCTGTCGTCGCAGCGGCCGAAGGGACTGAAGAAGCAGGAACTGGAGCAGTACGACGTGCTGCTCGAGGAACAGGCCTACCCGTTCGAGGAAAAGGCGATCGAGCTGCACGAGGCCAACGCGCGGCGCGCGGCCTCTGGCATCTACGACCGCTGGGTGAAGTCGAGCTACGGCGCGCTGGCCAAGCTGCGGCCGGTGCAATTCGGCAAGAGCGAACTGACCGAAGGAGCGATCGATGCGATCCGCTGAACGCGCCATGCGCGCAGTCCTGCTCATCGCGCTGGGTGTGGCGTGCTCCGCCTGCGCGCTGCGTCCTTCGTCGCAGCCGCAAGAGGTTGCGCAGTCCACGTCGCCGGCCGCGCCGACGGCCGACCGTGGCGCACCTTCGGCTGCGGCGCAGGCCGCCGCGGGAGGCGCGGCATCAACCGCCGCGCCATCGGCCGACGACATTCCCGCCGCCGCGCGGCTCGCCTTCGAGCGGGCGACGGGCGCGCTTGCCGCCGGGCGCCTCGACGAGGCCGAGCAGGGCTTTCTCGCCCTGACGAAGTCGAACCCCGAACTGGGCGGCCCGTTCGCCAACCTCGGCCTCATCTACCGCCGCGCCGGCAAGCCCGAGCAGGCGGCGGCCCGACTGGAGCAGGCCGTGCAGACCAGCCCGCAGCAGCCGGTCTACCTCAACCAGCTGGGCATTGCCTACCGCGAACTCGGCCGCTTCACCGACGCGCAGCGGGTTTACGAGAGGGCGATCGAACTCGCGCCCGGCTACGCAGCGCCGCACCTGAACCTCGGCATCCTGCTCGACCTGTACCTGTGGGACAGCCGCGGCGCGCTGGCAGCCTACGAGCGCTACCTGGCGCTGGCGCCCGACGGCGACGAGAAGGTCCGCAAGTGGGTCGCCGAGATCCGCAACCGCAAGTCGCAGCCGCAGCTCGTCGGCATGAGGGAGCGGCCATGAGGTGCGGCCTTGGCGCGGCGCTCGCCGCCGCGGTGCTCGCTTCGGCCGCCACGGCGCAGGACCGCGCCGACATCGACCGCACGCAGATCATCGGCAACCGCGAACTGCCGAAGGTCACCTACATCGTGCCCTGGAAGAAGCCGCTTCCCGGCGACCTCGCTGCCAGGCCGCCGGCGAGCCTGGTCGACGAGGCGCTGGCGCCGGTCGACCGCGACGTCTTCCGCCGCCAGCTCGCCTACGACGCGCAGCTGCGGCGGCCCGCGGCCCCGCCCGAGCCGCAGCGCAAATGACCCCTTTATCGCGCAACCAAACCTGAACACGGAGGTGCAGCCATGAGTACGTTGGACACGATGATCAAGTTTTTCCAGGACAGCGGGATGTTCATCTACGTGAGCATCATGATCCTGGCGCTCGGCCTGGCGATCGCCATCGAGCGCTTTGTCTTCCTGCAGCGGGCGCGGCAGCAGAACCGCCGCATGTGGGACAGCATCCTGCCGATGCTGAAGAGCGGCCAGTTCAAGGAAGTGCAGGGCGCCACCGCACGGCGCGATTCGGCCATCGGCCTGATCGTGCACAACGGGCTCGCGCGCATGCAGTCGGCACGCCGGCGCGAGGACATCGACGCGGCGATGGAGGAGGGGATGATGGAAATCATCCCGCGGCTGGAGAAACGCACCCATTACATCGCCACCTTCGCCAACGTGGTGACGCTGGTGGGCCTGCTCGGCACCATCATCGGCCTGATCAAGGCGTTCACCGCGGTGGCGCAGGTCAATCCGGCCGAGAAGGCCGAGCTGCTGTCGGCGAGCATCTCGATCGCGATGAACAACACCGCCTTCGCGCTGATGGTGGCGATCCCGTTCCTGCTGATCCACGCGTTCCTGCAGGCGCGCACCACCGAGATCGTCGACAGCCTGGAAGCCGCCAAGATCAGCTTCCTGAACCTGATCCATCGCGGGCCCGCCGACGCCGCGCGCGGCGCCGAGTGACGAGAGCCAGCCGCTGGCAGCGGCCACCGCTGCCAAGGAGAACGAATCATGCGTAAGCGACGACTGCGCAAGCACCCGGCGGCGCTGGAGGTGTCGGCGTTCATCAACCTGATCATCGTGCTGGTGCCGTTCCTGCTGTCGAGCGCCGTCTTCACGCGGCTGGCGGTGCTGGACCTGGCGTTGCCGGCGCAGTCCTCCGGCGTGGAGAAGCTCACCGGCGAGCTGCAGCTCGAAGTGGTGATCCGTGCCGACGTGCTCGAGGTCGGCGACCGCATCGGCGGATTGATCGAGCGCATTCCGGCCGGTTCCGGCGGCCACGACGTCCAGGCGCTCGGCGCGCTGATGGCGCAACTGAAGCAGCGCTTCCCGCAGCAGACCGCGGCGACCGTGCTGGCCGAGCCGAACACGCCGTACGACGTGCTCGTCCAGGTGATGGACCGGATGCGCGCCGGCCGGCAGGTGCAGGGCGCCAGGATGGTGACCGTCGACTACTTCCCCGACATCTCGATCGGCGACGCGCCGGTCCGCACCCGGCAGGCCAGGCTATGAATGGATCTCCCCTGGAAAAGCGCGTCGAGCGGCGCGAGCGGAATCATTCCGGTGTCGACCTGAACCTGGTCGCGCTGATCGACATCTTCACCATCCTGATCTTCTTCCTGCTGTCGAACATGGCCGAAGTGCAGGTGCTGCCCAGCTCGAAAGCCGTGCAGCTGCCCTTGTCGAGCGCGGAGAAGGCGCCGAAGGAGACAGTGGTGGTGGTCGTCAACGACGCCGACATCGTCGTCGACGGACGCCGGGTTGCCGCGGTGGCGGACGTGCTGCGCTCGGAAGACGACCTGATCGCGCCGCTGAAGGCCGAGCTCGACCTGCTCGCCGGCCGCCGGGTGGTGCGGCAGGAGAATGCCGATGCCGGGCAGGCGATCACGATCATGGGCGACAAGGACATCCCGTACCGCCTGCTGCGCAAGGTGATGGTGACCTGTGCCCGCGCCAACTTCAGCAACGTGGCGTTCGCGGTGCAGCGCAGGGATCAGTCATGAGCGCCGCCCGGCCGTTCCGAAGGCGCTTGCTCCCCCTGGGGGGGACAGCGCGTAGCGCGAAGGGGGCAAGATGAGCGCCGCCATCGCCTTTCCGCCTGGCGTCCTGCCGTGGTCAGGCTACCGCGCCGACGAGGAGCGCTTCCGCCGCATCCTGGCGCGCACGCTGGGCATCTGCCTGGCGCTCGCGCTGGCAATGCCCTGGCTGCCGGTACGTGAGCCCGACCGCAGCAAACCGCAGGAGCTGCCCCCGCCGATGGCGAAGCTGCTGCTCGATCGTCCGCTGCCGCAGGCAACGCTTCCCCGGCCTGCCGAGACAAAAACGAAGCTCGCCGAAGCGGATGACCGCAGGTCCGACGCGCCAAAGCTCGAGCCCAGCAAGGCCGAACCCGCCAAGGTGCCGGTGCCCGAGGCGCGACGGCCGCAGCCGAACAAGCCACCGGGCGAAGTCGGCGAGGCTCGACGCAAGGCGGCCGGCGTCGGTCTGCTGGCCATGGCCAACGAACTGGCCGAGATCCGCGGCGCGCCAGTCGCCGTGCAGTTGCAGAAGGACATCAGGCCGGGACCGGGGGTGGGCAGCGGCACAGGGCCCGGTGTGGGCGCCGGTGTCGAGCAGGGCATTCCGACACGCGCGCTGATCACGTCGAACGCCACCCGCGGCAGCGGCGGCATCAACTCGGCGGCCTACAGCCGCGACACCGGCGGCGGCGGGCTTGCCGGACGCGCCACCACCTTGGTCGAAGGCGTGGCGGGTGGCGGCGGAGGCGGTGGCTACGGCGGTGGGGGCGCGGTCGCCGGAGGCGGAGCAGGCGGCAGCGGCAAGGGCGCGGGCGGCACGGTGCAGCGCAGCGGCAGCGGCAAGGCGTCGCGCTCGATCGAGGAGATCCGGCTGGTTTTCGAGCGCAACAAGGGGGCGATCTACGCGCTTTACAACCGCGCCCTGCGCGAGGATCCGACGCTGCAGGGCAAGATCGTGCTCGAACTGAAGATTGCGCCGAGCGGGGCGATCGCCGAACTGCGCCTGGTGTCGAGCGAACTGAAGGCGGCGGAGCTGGAAAGCAAGCTGCTGGCACGCATCCGCCAGTTCGATTTCGGCGCCAAGGATGTCGAGGTGATGACCGTCACCTGGCCGGTCGACTTCCTGCCCTCTTGACGCGAACCGCCCCTGGCTGCCGGCTCGGATGCCGAGGCGTCGCCCGCGGGTGCAGAATCGCCGCTGTTGAAAAGTAGCGGGGGCGACCATGGGCCGATTCGTCATCGCCGTCTACCGGCCGAAGCCGGCAATGCGGCGGCATGTGCTCGCCGCCGTCGGCAAGCACATGCCGGTGCTGCGCGCCGAGGGGCTGATCACCGAGCGCCCGGCGCACGTGATGCGCGCCGTCGATGGCACGGTGGTCGAGGTCTTCGAGTGGCTGTCGACGGCGGCGATCGAGCGGGCGCACAGCAACCCCGCCGTTCAGTCGCTGTGGGCCGAGTTCGGCGCCGCCTGCGACTGCGTGCCGATCGCCGGCGTGCCCGAGGCGCGGGAGATCTTCTCCGAGTTCGAGGCCCTGGCGCCGGCGTCGCAGAGCATCCGCCGATGATCCGGATCCGCGAAATCGACCACCTGGTGCTGCGCGTGCGCGACCTGCAGGCGATGCTCGATTTCTACTGCCTTGCGCTCGGCTGCACCGTCGAACGCAAGCAGGACGAGATCGGTCTCGTGCAGCTGCGCGCGGGCCGCTCGCTGATCGACCTGATCCCGGTCGACGGTCCGCTCGGCCGTTCCGGCGGCGCGGCGCCGGGTGCGGAGGGGCACAACCTCGACCACCTTTGCCTGCGTCTCGAGCCGTTCGACGAACCGGCAATTCGCGCCCACCTGGCGGTGCACGGCATTGCGGCCGGCGAGACGGCCTCGCGCTTCGGCGCGGAAGGGTCCGGGCCGTCGATCTACGTCACCGATCCCGACGGCAACACGGTCGAACTGAAAGGGCCGCCCTGGCCGCGCTAGCCGGCGTGTCAGGACGATCGATCTGCACGGCTGGGTCGGCGCGTCCGCTCCTCATGCCGGCGTGCCGCCGCCACGCTCGACGATAATGCGCGCATGAGTCCAAGCGCCGCCGATTCGTCGAGCGAGGCACTGCCCACGGTGCGCGAGATCGCGTTCACGCGGCCGTTTGCATGGCTGCGCCAGGGCTGGCGCGACCTGCACGCCTGCTTCGGGCCGAGCGTGCTGCACGGGCTGATCGTCGCCATCGGCGGACTTGCCGTGCTGACCTTGACGCTGCACGCCTTGCCGCTGATGCCCGGCGCGCTGACCGGCTTCCTGCTGGTCGGGCCGGTCCTGTGCACGGGACTGTATGAACTGAGCCGCCGCGTCGCGGCTGGCGAGCGGCCGCGGCTCCGCCATGCCATCGAGGCCTGGCGGCGTGGCACGCGGCCGCTGGTGGCGCTCGGGCTGCTGCTCTTCGTTGCGTCGACGGCGTGGGTGCTCGTCTCGGCGCTGCTCTTCAAGCTGTTCGTCCCGGTGCCGCTCGACTCGCCGCTGCGCTTCCTTCGTTATGCGGTCGCCGGGCAGGGCGGCTGGCTGTTCTTTCTCTGGCTGCTGGCCGGCGGGCTCGGCGCGGCGCTGGTGTTCTCGCTGACCGTCGTCTCGGCGCCGCTGCTGCTCGAACGCCGACTCAGCCTCCGCGCCGCGCTGCTCGCCAGCGTGCGCGCGGTCGGCGACAACCCGGCGCCGATGGCGTTGTGGGCGGTGCTGATCCTGCTGGCAACCGCGGCGTCGATGGCGACGCTGATGATCGGCTTCGTGTTTGCGGTGCCGGTAATCGGGCACGCAAGCTGGCACGCCTATCGCGACGTGCTCGATGTGGAGCGGTTACCGCCGCGTATCTGAGGCCGGCGATGCAATCCGCACCCTTCGGCCTGACCGAAGCTCAGGTCGCCGAATTCGGCATGACCTGGGGCGTGGGCGCGTTCATCGCGTTCATGCTGTTCATCGTCTTCAAGCTGGCGCGCGACTCGAAGGCCGGCCGCTTCGGCACCTTCATCCTGTTCTTCGTGCTTGCCTTCGGTATCCTCGGCTTCATCGCCAAGCAGGTCATCCAGTGGTTGATCGGCATCGAGTAGCCGCCGCTGGTTGCCGATGAGGGTCCTCAGCCGCCGCGGGTCCAGGTGAACACGCGCACCGGCGGAATGTTGATCACTTCCCACTCCTTGCGCGCCTGGCCGAGGTACGGGCTCGCATAGTCGGCCACGTGCGGGCGAACCTGGTAGGCGACGAAGCGCCCGCCCGGCGCCAGCACGCGCGCGATCTCGGCGGCGATGCGGTCGGCGACCTCGCGCGGCATGGTCGAGAAAGGGATGCCGGAAATGACCGCATCCGGCGCCGGCAGACCGTGCTCGGTGAGGACGCGGTCGATGAACTCGGCGCTGCCATGAACGACGGTGAGCCGCGGGTCGCGGATCGATGCCCGCAGGCGAGCGGCGAAGTCCTCGTTCAGTTCAATTGCCAGCAGGTGCGCGGTTGCCGGCATCGCACGGAGGAAGGCGCGCGTCGTGCCGCCGGTGCCCGGGCCGAGTTCAACCAAGCAACGTGCGTGCAGCAGGCGCGCGCTGCGCACGAGCCGCTGCTCGAGCACATGCGAACTGGGGATCACCGAGCCGACCTGCTCGGGACGGGCGACGAATCCGCGCAGGAAGGCGATCCTCTCGCGCAGGGCCTGCAGCGCGCCGATCTCGCCCCTGTCGCGTTCTTCCGCTGCGGGCGGTGCCTCCGCCAGCTCTGCGCGCGCAACGCCGGCGTGCGAGGCATGGTGATCGTCTCGTCGCATAATTCTTCCTCTGTGGGGTCCGCCTTGCTGGCGGGCCGATGGCGAGCACGCCTGCCGCGCGATGTTTCTTGCAGCGAGTCTAACGCCCTTGTCACCCTCGCCCTGGCGCTTCTGCATCGCGCCGATGATGGACTGGACAGACCGCCACTGCCGGTTTTTCCATCGGCAATTGTCCCGTCATGCGCGGCTGTACACCGAGATGGTCACCACCGGCGCGCTGCTGCACGGCGACGTGGCGCGCCATCTCGACTTCGATCCCGCCGAGCATCCGGTCGCGCTGCAGCTCGGCGGCTCCGAGCGCGACGACCTGGCGCACTGTGCACGGCTCGGGCAGCAGTGGGGCTACGACGAGATCAACCTGAACTGCGGCTGCCCGTCAGAGCGCGTGCAGCGCGGTGCCTTCGGCGCCTGCCTGATGGCCGAGCCCACCCTGGTGGCCGACTGCGTGAAGGCGATGCGCGACGCGGTGTCGATCCCGGTGACGGTCAAGCACCGCATCGGCATTGACCGTGGCGAGGATTACGGTTTCGTGCGCGATTTCGTCGGCCAGCTGCACGAGGCCGGCTGCGAGGTGTTCATCGTCCACGCCCGCAATGCCTGGCTCAAGGGCCTTTCGCCGAAGGAGAACCGCGAGGTGCCGCCGCTGCGCTACCAGGTGGTCTATCGGCTGGCGGGCGATTTTCCGCGTGCGAAGTTCGTGCTCAACGGCGGCATCACGTCGCTGGCACAGGCTGCCGATCCGCTGCAGCGGCTGCACGGCGTGATGCTCGGCCGCGCCGCGTACCACGACCCGTACCTGCTGGCCGCGGTCGACCGCGAACTGTTCGGAGCTGCCGATGCGCCACCTGCGCGTTCGACGGTGGTGGCGGCGATGTCCGCCTACCTCGAGCAACAGGCGGCAGTCGGCGTGCCGCCGCGCGCCATCCTGCGTCACATGCTGCAGCTGTTCCATGGCGAGCATGGTGCGCGCAACTGGCGGCGATTGCTCAGCGACCCGGAGCTCATCGATCGCCACGGCGCCCAGTCGCTGCACGCGGCGGCGCGGGCGTTCACGACCCGGCGCACCGACTGGGCCGAAGCCGCGGCTTCCTCAGCCGCTTGAGCCCGCTAGACACCATGGTCGCCCGCGCCTTGGCGGGCGACCATGGTGTCTAGTTCTTCCGCGGTCCGCAGTCCTCGAGGTACAGATCCTCGGCGCGCGCGACCCGGCGTTGCGCCTCGGTCCGTTTTTGTGGCCGGGCGCTGGCGAGATCTTCCTGCGCGTGCCGAAGGCTGGTCAGCAGACGGCGGCACTGCGTCTCCTGTTTCCTTGCCTTGGCCAGGAGCTGCTCTTGTTCGCGGGCCGCGCGTTCCTCCTCGGCCTGGCGGGCGCGGTCGAGCGCCGCGGCGCTGCGCAGGGCCTGCTGCGCCCTCTGCTGAGCGGCCTTCTGATCGGCGGCGTTCGGCGTGCCGGCGGGCGGCAGCGCGCGAACCGCGGTAGTGCCGGGCGGGCAGGCGTTGTTGGCGTAGCTGACCTTGCCGTCGGCGCCTTCGCAGCGCTGCACGTCCTGCGCGATGGCCGGTGTCGCCAGCGCCAGCAGTGCGGCGAGCAGCGGATGGGGGCGGTTCATCGCTGCCGCGGGCAAAGCGCCTTGTACTCGTCCTGGGCGCGGCGCAGCGCCAGTTCGGCCGAGGCGCGGTTTGCAGGCAGCGCGGCATTGACGTCGTCCTGCAGCCGCTGCAGCTCGCGGGTGCGCGCCTCGCACTCGCGCCGCTGCTCGGCGAGCTGCGCATTCAGTTCCTCGTCGATCTGCACCGGGTCCTCGGTGCGGCGGGCGCGGGACGGCTCCACCTTGGCAGGCGGCCGCGTTTCGCCTGCTTTCGCGGCCGGGCGCACGTTGTCGTGCACGACGACCGGCGGCGAGGGTTCGATCTTGCGGACCAGCTTGGTGTTCGGCGGGCAGTCGCTGTTCGAGTACGTGACCTTGCCGTCGGCGGACTCGCAGCGGACGATCGCCGACGCATCGCGCGCGACGCCGGCGGCGAGCAGGGCGATGAAGGCGAGGGCGGCGGTGGCGAAGCGCATGGGTCGGTCCCGATAGCGAGGCCAGTCTACCCAGCGCGGGTGGCGAACCCAAGAGCCAAACGACGTGAATCTTCCTCTTGCGCCGACCGGACTAGCGCGCTCGGGAAGCGATCGTGAAAGCGGCTCAGATGACCTTGCCGGGATTCATCAGCCCGAGCGGGTCGAGCGCACGCTTGATTCGCCGCATCAGTTCGAGTTCGAGCGCCGGTTTGTAGCGGGTGATCGCCTCGCGCTTAAGTTGGCCGAGGCCGTGTTCGGCACTGATCGAGCCGCCGCGCGCGTGCACGGCGTCGTTGACCGCGTCATTGATCTCCTTTTCATGGGCGAAGGCGACGTCGATCGGCGTGCCGGCCACGGTGCCCATGTTGTAGTGCAGGTTGCCGTCGCCGAGATGGCCGAAGACGATCGGTTCGATCCAGGCGAAACGGCTGCGCAGCGCGGCGTCGGTCGACTCGACGAACTCGGCGATGCACGACACCGGCAGCGAGATGTCGTGCTTGACGTTGCCGCCGCGTTTGGCGTGCGCTTCGGGAATGCCCTCGCGCAGCTGCCAGAGCGCCCGCGCCTCGGCCAGCGAGCGGGCCACGGCCGCATCGACGATGTCGCCATCGTCGAGTGCGTCGGCGAGGATGCGCTCGAAGACCTTGGTGGCGTGTTCCTCTCCTTCAGTGTCGGATAGCTCGAGCAACGCGTACCACGGCTGTGCCAGCGGCAGCGGCATGCGGAGCCGCGGCAGCGTCTCGACGGCATGCTGCAGGGTGATCCGGCCCATTACCTCGAAGGCGGTCAGCGCGGCGCCGGCGGCCGCGCGCGCACGTTCGAGCAGCCGGGTCGCCGCCGCCAGCGAAGGCGCGGCAGCCAGCGCCGTCATCTGGGCCGCCGGCAGCGGATA
The DNA here is from genome assembly GCA_964610575.1 of uncultured Burkholderiaceae bacterium. GTDB lineage: Bacteria > Pseudomonadota > Gammaproteobacteria > Burkholderiales > Burkholderiaceae_F > JADJWR01. The sequence continues at coordinate 31,101 of CAZSYX010000010.1, read as the reverse complement.
GAGCTTCAGCGTCGCCGCGGTGATCACGCCGAGCGTGCCCTCGGCGCCGATGAACAGGTGCTTGAGGTCGTAGCCGGTGTTGTCCTTGCGCAGGCCGCGCAGGCCATCCCAGATGTCGCCGCTGGCCAGCACGACCTCCAGCCCGAGCGTCAGGTCGCGCGCGTTGCCGTAGCGCAGCACCTGCACGCCACCGGCGTTGGTGGCAAGGTTGCCGCCGATCGTCGCGCTGCCCTCGGCGGCGAGGCTGAGCGGGAACAGTCGCCCGCGCTCGTGCGCTGCCTGCTGCACTGCCTCGAGAACGCATCCGGCTTCGACGGTGATGGTGTCGTTGGCGATGTCGATCGACCGCACGCGGTTCATCCGCTGCAGGCTGATGACGACCGCCTCACCCGAGGCGTCCGGCGTGCCGCCGCCGACCAGCCCGGTATTGCCGCCCTGCGGGACCATCGGCGTGCGCGCCTCGACGCAGGCGCGGACGATCGCCGCCACTTCCGCCGTGCTCGCCGGCCGCACGACCGCCAGCGCTCGGCCGATGTAGCGCTTGCGCCAGTCGGTCAGGTACGGTGCGGCGTCGTCGCCGGTGAGGACGTTTGCCTTGCCGACCGCGGCGGCCAGTGCCTGCAGCAGGTTCATTTCCGTGTCCTTGCGCGCGCCGCCTTCTTGAACGGCCGCAGGTAGACGATTGCGGCGGCGAAGAACGCCAGTCCGAGCGCGATCTCGACCATCGCCATCGCTCCGGCGGGCGGCGCGTCCACCGCCCGCACGCTGCCTTCGGCGATGTACACGAGCACCAGCAGCAGCGCCCACTGCATGACCTTCACGTCGCCGCGCAGCACGCCGCGCAGCGGCAGCAGCAGTGGCAGGGCCTTGAGCACGAGCCACGAGCCGCCAGGGCGCAGCGGCGCCAGCAGCCACTCCCACGAGACGGCGAGCGCGATCAGCGCCAGCCAGCTTGCCGCCGCGACTCGCCAGGCCGCCCGCTGTGCGGGAAACAGCGTGTGCGCGCTCATCCGCGCAGCTTCAATGCCGCCCACGCCAGGCGCTTGCCGAGCGCAGTGGCCAGGCGTCCTTCCTCGGCGGTGACTGGCTGCTGGGACAGGCGCGCGTGATGGCTGGCGCCGTACGGCGTGCCGCCGCTCGATGTCTCGTTCAGATCCGGCTCGGTGTAGGGCAGGCCGACGATCAGCATGCCGTGGTGCAGGAGAGGCAGCATCATCGACAGCAGCGTCGACTCCTGGCCACCGTGCAGCGAGTTGGTCGAGGTGAACAGCGCCGCCGGCTTGCCAGCGAGCGCGCCCGACAGCCACAGCCCGGCGGTGCTGTCGATGAAGTGCTTCAGCGGCGCGGCCATGTTGCCGAATCGTGTCGGCGAGCCGAGCGCCAGGCCGGCGCACTGCTCGAGGTCGGTCAGCTCGACATAGGGGCTGCCTTCCGGTGGCACCGGCGGCGCGGCGATCTCGGTGGCGGGCGCCACCGGCGGCACGGTGCGCAGGCGCGCTGCAGCGCCTGGCACCGAATCGATGCCCTGCGCGACGAGCTCGGCGAGGCGCCGCGTTGCGCCGTGGCGCGAGTAGTAAAGGACGAGGATGTCGATGCTGGCGGACACGGCGAGGTCGCTATTATCGGAGCGGCCAATTATAGGAACGCGATGGCGAGCCTCTTTCTGAGCCATGCACGCGAGCGGCTGTCCGGCTGGATCGCCGAGCTGGTTCGCGTCGACCGCTGGCCGCAGCGGGCGCGGACGTGGCTCGAACAGGCGCGCGAGGTTCTGGCCTTCGCGCTGCACCGGGCGCGCGAGGTGAAGGTGGCACAGGTCGCCGGCGGTCTGACCTTCACCACCACGCTGTCGATCGTGCCGCTGCTGGCAGTGGCGCTGTCGGTGTTCGCGGTCTTTCCGCTGTTCGCCGAGTACCGTCTCGCGCTGGAGCACCGGATGTTGCAGGGGCTGCTGCCGCCGCAGCTTTCGTCGACCGTTCTGCGCTATCTGCACGACTTCACCGCCAACGCGGCCGGCCTGACTGCCTACGGCCTGCTGTTCCTGGTGGTCACGGCGCTGCTGATGATCCACACCGTCGACCGCGTGCTGAACGACATCTGGAAAGTCCAGGCGCGGCGCAGCGTGCTGGCGCGGGTGCTCGTCTACTGGACGCTGCTCACGCTGGGGCCGCTGGCGATCGGCGCCAGCCTGAGCACCACCTCTTACCTGTTCGCGCTGTCCGGCAGCCCGCTTGCGTACTCGTCGGGACTCACGCGCGCCGTGCTAGATCTGGCGCCGTTCGTCCTCGGCGGCCTGGCGCTGGCGGCCCTGTACGTGCTGGTGCCGAACCGCAAGGTCGAATGGCACGATGCGCTGATCGGTGGCTGCATCGCTTCGGCGATTGGCGAACTGCTCAGCTACCTCTTCGGCCTGTACATCCGCAGCAGCACGCTGCCCGGCATTTACGGCGCCTTTTCCGCCGTGCCGCTGTTCCTGTTCTGGGTGTACCTGTCCTGGTACGCGGTCCTGCTGGGCGCGGCGATCGCCGCCACGCTGCCCATGCTGCGCTCGACGCGCTTTGCCGACGAGCGCCGCGCCGGCAATCGTTTCATCACTGCGGTCGCCTTGCTGCGTACTCTGCTGCGCTCGCGCGAGCAGGGGATCGACGACGGCCGCATGCCGGTCGCCGCGCTCGCCCGCGCGGTGCGCTTCCCGGACGACGGTGTGGAGCGCCTGCTGGCCGAACTGGAGAAGCTCAACTACGTGTCGCGCCTCGACGGTGCGCACGCCGGCAAGTGGCTGCTGACCTGTGAAGTCGGCCAGGCGACGCTGTTGCCGCTGTTCACGCGACTGGCCGTCGACCCGGCTAATTCGCTGCTCGCCGCGCAGCCGGAACTCGGTCGATGGCTCGACGCGGGGCTGGGCGCGAGCTGGCTGCAGGAACCCCTTTCTGCGGTTCTTGGCGCCGAGCGGGGAGGCAAGGCCGCCGCGTGATGCCGCGCGACGCGGCCGGGTTTCAGGCGCGTGAAACGCTCAGCACCATGGCGGCCGCGGCGAGAACCAGCAAACCGGCGGCACGATCGATGATGCGCGCGAAACGCGGATCGGCGGCCAGCCGCGCCGCGCGCGAGGCGGCGAATCCGTACCCGGCAAGGATGAAGAGCTCCGGGATCACCGAACCCGCCGCCAACCAGACCATCTGCGCCCCGATCGGCAGCCGCGGGTCGACGAACTGCGGCAGGATGGCGACGAAGAACACCAGCGTCTTCGGATTCGCCAGCTGCAGCGTCAGGCCGGAGAGGTAGATCGCCCCTGGCGAGCCATCGCGCGCGGCCGACCGGGAAACGGTGATCGGCGACGGCTGGCCGAACAGCGCGGCCAGCCCGAGGTAGACAAGATAGGCGGCGCCGGCCCACCTGATCGCCTGGAAGAAAGTCTCGGAGGCGACCAGCAGCGCGCCGAGGCTGGTGGCCGAAAGCGCGAAGTACAGGCCGTTGGCCGAGAGGATGCCGAGGCTTGCCCACAGCGAACGGCGCGCTCCCTGGGCGAGTCCGTAGGCGATGACCAGCATCACCGCCGGCCCGGGCGACAGCGACAGCGCCGCCTCGGTGGCGACGTACAGCCAGTAGGTGTCCCAGTTGACGGCGTCGAGGCTCACCGCCCGGATCAGGCGGCAACGCCTGCAACAAACACCTTCTGCGCGAAGGCATGCAGCGCGCGCCGGACGCCGTCGGGGTTCTCCGTCATCATCGCGTGGCCGGTGGCAGCCAGCGTAGCGACCTGCGGCTGCGCGCAGGCATCGATCAGCGATTGCGCCGCCTTCGGTGGCGTCATCTGGTCGCGGCTGCCGAGGATGAACAGCGCCGGGCACCGCAGCGCGCGAACGGCATCGAGCGCGCCGTCGTAGGCGTTGCAGGCGGCGAAGTCGGTCGGCAGCACGTCGGCGCCGTTGACTGCCGCGACCCGCTGCATCAGCCGCAGGTTCTGCCAGACGATGTCGAATCCCGGCGCCGGGCAGCCGGGCCGCGCGGCGAACGGCGCGAGGACGGGGCTGTGCGACCAGACGTTGATCATGTCCATCGCCGCCGACGGATCGTCGCGGGTGGCGGCCAGCAGTGCATCGGAGACGCGCATCGGCGCCGCCGTGCCGAGAAGGGCCACCCCGGCCATGCGCGCCGGCAGGCGCCGGGCAACTTCGAGCGCGATCAGCGACCCCATGCTGTGGCCGGCGAGCAGCAGGCGTGGGTTGGCCAGCGGCGCCAGTGCCGTGGCGACCCGCTCGGCCATTTCCTCGACCGCGCGAGCCGGCGGTCCGTCGCTGCGGCCATGGCCGGGCAGGTCGAGCGCAAGTACGGCGTGACCGTGATGGGCGAGGAAGCGCGACTGCAGGATCCACACGCTGTGGTCGTGCTGCGCGCCGTGGATGAACACCACGCAGGGCAGGGAAGAGTCGAAGGGCTTGCCGCCGGTGTAGGCGTAGATGCGGCTGCCGGGGATGCCGAGATCCATCTATTTCACCTTCGAGGCGGCTCTCAGCGCACGGCCGAGATCGTCGAGCAGGTCGACCGGGTCCTCGAGGCCGATCGACAGGCGGATCGTTCCCTGCGCGATGCCGGCAGCGGCCAGTTCGTCGTCCGGCACGCGGAAGTGCGTGGTGGATGCCGGGTGGATCACCAGCGACTTGGCATCGCCGACGTTGGCCAGGTGCGAGAACACCTGCAGCGATTCGACGAACCTGCGCCCCGCCGCGCGCGAGCCCTTCAGGTTGAAGCTGAATACCGCGCCGCACCCCTTCGGCAGCAGTCGCTGCGCCAGCGCGTGGTCCGGATGCGACGGCAGTTCCGGATAGGCGATCGACTCGATCTGCGGGTGCGTGGCCAGGAACGCCACCACCTTGCGCGCGTTCTGCACGTGCCGCGCCATGCGCAACGGCAGTGTCTCCAGGCCCTGCAGCAGCAGGAAGGCGGTGTGCGCGCTCATGCAGGCGCCGAAGTCGCGCAGCCCCTCGCGGCGGGCGCGCAGCAGGAACGGCGCCACCGTGCTCTCATCGGCGAAGGTCATGCCATGGAAGCCCTCGTAGGGCCCTGTGAGCACGTCGAACTTGCCGCTCGAGCGCCAGTCGAAGCAGCCGCTGTCGACCAGCACGCCGCCGATGGCCGTGCCATGGCCGCCGATGAACTTGGTCGCCGAGTGGTAGACGAGGTCGGCACCGAGTTCGGCCGGCTGCATCAGGTACGGCGTGGTGAAGGTGCTGTCGACCAGCAGCGGCAGGCCGTGCGAGTGCGCCAGCGCCGAGACAGCAGGGACGTCAAGCACGTCGAGTCCCGGGTTGCCGAGCGTCTCGCCGAAGAGGAGCCGCGTCTGCGGACGAATGGCGCCGCGCCACGCCTCGAGGTCGCGCGGATCGACGAAGGTCGTCTCGATGCCGAACCGCTTCAGCGTGTAGGCGAGCAGGTTGTGCGAGCCGCCATAGAGCGCGCGGCTGGCGACGATATGGCTGCCGGCGCCCATCAGCGTGGCGATCGCCAGGTGCAGCGCGGCCTGGCCGCTGGCGGTGGCAATGGCGCCGACGCCGCGTTCGAGAGCGGCGACCCGCTCCTCGAACACCGCCACCGTCGGGTTGGAGATGCGCGAGTACACGTGACCGGCGCGCTCCATGTTGAACAGCGACGCCGCGTGCTCCGAATCGTCGAAGCAGAACGAGGTGGTGGCATAGATCGGCACCGCGCGGCTGCCTGTGGCGGTGTCCGGAGCCTGGCCGGCGTGCAGCGCCAGCGTGTCGAAGCCGGGGTATCTGCTCATGGCGGGAGGGCGTGAAATGGGAAGACGAAACGCCAGCCTGAATCCGTCGGTCCGATGCAGGCGGCAGGCAAGCCGGCGGCATAATGCCACGCATGGACATGCGGTCGGATCTGCGAGCCGAGCTTTATCCCGCACTGGAACCCTACGACCAGGGCATGCTCGCGCTCGACGACGTGCACACGATGTACTGGGAGAGCTGCGGCAATCCGCTCGGTGTGCCGGTGCTGTTCCTGCACGGGGGGCCGGGCGGCGGCTGCTCGGTCGAGCATCGGCGCTTCTTCGACCCCGAGACGTTCCGCATCGTGCTGTTCGACCAGCGCGGCGCCGGCAACTCGACGCCGCTCGGCGGGGCGCTCGACAACACCACGCGCCACCTGGTGCGCGACATCGAGACGCTGCGCGACTACCTCGGCGTGAAGAAGTGGCTGGTCTTCGGCGGCTCCTGGGGCAGCACACTGGCACTGGCCTATGGGCAGGCGCAGCCCGAGCGCTGCCTCGGCTTCGTGCTGCGCGGCGTGTTCCTCGGCCGGCCGGCCGAGATCCAGTGGTTTCTCTATGGACTGCGCCAGGTATTTCCCGAGGCATGGCGTCGCTTCGCCGGCATGCTGCCCGCTGGCGAGCGCAGCGACCTGCTCGGCGGGTACCTCAAGCGGCTGTTCCATGACGATGCGCGGGTCCACGTGCCGTTTGCCCGCGCCTGGAGCGAGTACGAGGCCAGTTGCTCGACACTGCTGCCGAATCCGGAGATGACCCGGCAGACCACGGACGAGTCGATCGGGCTGGCGCGGCTCGAGGCGCACTACTTCGCGCACGAGTGCTTCCTGTCGCCCGAGCAGCTGCTGACCGACCTGCACCGCATCCGGCACCTGCCGGCGTCGATCGTGCACGGCCGTTACGACATGATCTGCCCAATCGCCAGTGCCGACGAACTGACCCGTGCCTGGCCCGACGCGCGCTACGAGATCGTGCCCGACGGTGGTCACTCGGTGTGGGAACCGCCGGTGCGCGCAGCCGTGATCCGCGAGGTCGAGCGCTTCAAACGCCTCCTCGGCTGATGCCGCGCTTCGCCGCGAACCTTTCGACGCTGTACCCGGAGTTTCCGCTGCTCGATCGGATCGAGGCGGCGGCGCGCGACGGTTTCGCCGCGGTCGAGGTGCAGGCTCCCTACGAAGCACCGGCCCCCCAATGGCGCGAAGCGCTCGATGCGGCGGGCGTGCCGCTGGTGCTGCTCAATTCGCCACGCGGCAAGGAAGCGAGCGACCGTGGCCTGGCCGCGCTGCCCGGTCGGCAGGCGGAGTTCGAAACGTCGATTGCTGTCGCGCTCGACTATGCGCGCACGCTGAACTGTCGGCGCGTGCACGTGCTGGCGGGATGTCCGCCGGCGGAGGCGCCGCGGGACGAATGCCGACGCACCTACCTGCGCAACCTCGACTGGGCCTGCGCGTTGCTGCGACCGCACGGCATCACGGTAACGATCGAGCCGCTCAACGGCCGCGATGCGCCCGGTTACTTCCTGCGCACGCAGGAGCAGGCGGCGCAGATCATCGGCGAGTCGGCGCAGGGCAAGATTGGCCTGCAGATGGACTTCTATCACCTGCAGACCGAGGAGGGCGACCTGACGCGCCGTTTCGAGCGGCATCTCCCGCTGATTGCCCACCTGCAGATCGCCGGCGTGCCGGACCGCAGCGAGCCCGACACCGGCGAGATCGATTACCGACACCTGTTCGCGCTGATCGACCGGCTCGGCTATCGCGGCTGGGTCGGCTGCGAGTACCGGCCGGTGCGCGGCGGCGCCGGCGGTACCTCGGCCGGTTTAGGCTGGATGCGGGTCGTCTGAATGCCGTATCTGCGGCAATGCTCGATTGCCGCGGGGCCGTTGCAGCGTAGCATCGCGGCACGCCGGTGCGGCCGGCGACCGGCATCGTCCCGAGCGAGGAGACACGGCGATGAAAGTGGCAGACATTCTTCGGCTCAAGGGCAACACCCTGTTCACGGTCACGCCGCAGGCCACGCTGTGGTCGGCGGTGCAGGCGATGGCCGAGAACGACATTGGCTCGGTGGTGGTGATGGACCGTGGCGACCTCGTGGGCATGCTGACGTTCCGCGAAGTGCTTAACAAGGTGCACGCCAATGGCGGCGCGGTTGGCGACGGCACGGTGCGCGCGGCGATGGTCGCGCCCCGCATCGTCAGCCCGCACACCGACGTGATGGAGCTGCGCCGGATGATGCTCGAGGAGCACACGCGCTACCTGCCGGTGCTCGACGGCACCACGCTGATGGGCGTGGTCTCGTTTTACGACGTCGCCAAGGCCGTGCTCGAGGAGCAGAGCTACGAGAACCGCATGCTCAAGGCCTATATCCGCGACTGGCCGGAACAGGAGCAAGTCGGCAATTGACGCAGGGCAGGCGGTTCGCGATCGTCGGCGCGGGCATTGCCGGACTGGCCTGCGCGCACGCACTGAACGATGCCGGGGCGGCGGTCACCGTCTTCGAGTGCGAGCCGTTCCCCGGCGGGCGCGCGGCCACGCTGATCAACGGCGCCGGCCCATACGACCACGGCGCCCAGTATTTCACCGCTGCCGACGGACGCTTTGTCGCCACGCTGGAGCACTGGCAGTCGGCCGGGATCGTGCAGCGCTGGCCGGGACGGATCGTCGCCTTCGACAGCGGATCGACCGAGGACAAGACGGCCTCCGCTGAGCGGTTCGTCGGCGTGCCCGGCATGCGCAGGCTCGGCGTGTACCTGGCGCAGGGGCTCGATGTCCGCTATTCGATGCCGATTGCGCGCCTGCAGCGCGCGGCGGACGGCTGGCACCTGCACGGCGAGATCGACGACGCCGAAAGCGTGGGGCCGTTCGATGCAGTGCTGGTGGCGGTGCCTTCGCCGGCGGCCGCGGCCCTGCTGGCGGGGCTGACGACGCTTGCAGAAGTCGCCCATGCCGTGAGTTGGGATCCATGCTGGGCGGTGACGGTGGCGCTGTCGCATCGCAGCGGCGCCGGTTTCGAGGGGGCCTTCATCAACGACGATCCGATCCTCGGTTGGATGGCGCTGGACAGTGCGAAGCCGCGCCGCGGCCAGGTCGACGGTGTCGCCGAGCGCTGGGTGCTGCACGCCCGGCCGCAGTGGTCGCAGCGATACGCCGGACTGCACGAGCAGGACATCGCGCACTGGATGGTGCGCTCGTTCTCGGCGCGCCTGCGTCGCAACCTGAACCCTTTGCATGCGCGGGCGATCCGCTGGCCGCATGCGACACCGGTCAACCCGTTGCCGCGGTCATTCCTCTGGGACGAGGCGCAGCGCCTCGGCATGGCGGGCGACTGGTGCGGCGGCCCGCGCATCGAGGGCGCCTACCTGTCCGGGCTTGCGCTTGCCGAGGCAGCGCTGCGCTAGATGAGGGGCGGTGCGAGACGGCACCGTACAATTCGCGCGCCATGTCCGGATCGACTTTCGGCCGCCTGTTTCGCGTCACCAACTTCGGCGAATCGCACGGGCCGGCGATCGGCTGTGTGATCGATGGTTGCCCGCCCGGGTTGCCGCTGGCCGCCGAGGACCTGCAGGCCGACCTCGAGCGGCGCAAGCCCGGCACCTCGCGCCACGTCACGCAGCGGCAGGAGTCCGACCTCGTCGAGATCCTGTCCGGCATCTTTCGCGGCGAAACAACCGGCACGCCGATTGCGCTGTTGATCCGCAACGAGGACCAGCGCTCGAGCGACTACGACAGCCTCGTCGACACGTTCCGACCGGGGCATGCCGACTACACCTACTGGCGCAAGTACGGCCGGCGCGATCCGCGCGGCGGCGGGCGTTCGTCGGCGCGGCTGACGGCGCCGATGGTGGCCGCCGGCGCGGTGGCGAAGAAGTGGCTGCGCCTGCAGTACGGCACGGTGATCCGCGGCTGCATGCAGCAGCTGGGGCCGATCGAGATCCCGTTCGTGTCGTGGCAGGATGCGGTGTCGAACGCCTTCTTCGCGCCCAACGCGGCGATCGTGCCGCAGCTCGAGGAGCACATGGACGCGCTGCGCAAGCGCGGCGATTCCTGCGGCGCGCGCATCCGGGTCAGTGCCACCGGCGTGCCGGTCGGCCTGGGCGAGCCGCTGTACGACAAGCTCGATGCCGACATCGCCTACGCGATGATGGGCATCAACGCGGTCAAGGGGGTGGAGATCGGCGCCGGCTTCGGCGCGGTCGCGCAGCAGGGCTCGCAGCACAGCGACGAACTGCTGCCACAGGGCTTCGCCAGCAACCACGCCGGCGGCGTGCTCGGCGGCATTTCCACCGGGCAGGACCTTGAGGTCTCGATCGCCATCAAGCCGACCTCCAGCATCCGCCTGCCGCGCCGCTCGATCAACGCGCGCAACGAAGCGGTCACCGTGGCGACGCACGGCCGGCACGACCCCTGCGTGGGCATCCGCGCCACGCCGATCGCCGAGGCGATGCTGGCGCTGGTGTTGATCGACCATGCCCTGATCCATCGCGCGCAAAACGGCGACGTCCGGCACCCGACCCCGCCGATCCCGGCCCAAGCCTGATCGTGAGCATGCACGCGGCGCCGGCGTGGCAGCCGTGGCGGATCGGGCTGTTCTTCGCCGCCTACTTCGCCGGCACGGGCGTGCTGGCGCCTTACTTCCCGCTCTATCTCGAGCACCGCGGCCTGACGGCAGCGCAGATCGGCATCGTGATGGCGGTGGCGCAGGGCATGCGCATCTTCGGCCCGACCGCCTGGGGCTGGCTCGCTGACCACACCACCGAGCGGGTGCGCATCCTGCGCTTCACCTCGGTGGCGGCGGCGATCTGCTTCGTGCCGGTGCTGTTCCCCGGCGGCTTCGGCTACGTGCTGCTGACGATGTTCGCGGTGCACTTCTTCATGACCGGGCAGATACCGATCGCCGAGGCCATGACCGCAACCCGGTTGCGCGGCGATCCGCAGGCCGCCGCGCGTTATGGGCGGCTGCGCGCATGGGGCTCGATCAGCTTCGTGGTCGTCGTGCTGGCCACCGGCGTGCTGCTCGACTGGGCGGGGGTAGCGCTGCAGCCGTGGCTGGTGCTGGCGTTCCTGGTCGGCACAGCGCTGGTCGCGCAACTGGTACGCGATGCCCCGCATTCGCCGCATGGGGCGGAGGCGGTTTCGGTGCGCGCGCTGTTTGCCGAACTGCGGGTGCGCTGGTTCTTCCTGTCGGTGTTGCTGATGATCTTCGCCCACGGCGCGCTGTACACGTACTTCTCGCTGCACCTGGCCGCGCTCGGCTACAGCAAGAGCGCCATTGGCGTGTTCTGGGTGCTCGGCGTGATCGTCGAGATCGGCTTCTTCTTCGTCCAGGGACGCGTCTTTGCTCGCTTCGATCCCTTCCGCCTGCTGGCGGCGAGCTTGGCGCTGGCGGCGCTGCGCTTTGCGCTGATCGCCGAGTTCGCGCACGTGATCACGCTGCTGGTCATTGCGCAGGTGCTGCATGCGGCCACCTTCGCCGTGCATCACAGCGCGTCGATCCTGACCATCCAGCGCTGGTTCCACGGCAGCGCCACGGCGCGCGGCCAGGCGCTTTACGTGAGCATCGGCTACGGCGTGGGCGGGACTGCCGGCAGCCTGCTGGCGGCATGGCTCTGGTCGGCGTTCGGGGCCTCCGCTGCCTTCCTGTCGAGCAGCGTCGCGGCACTGCTCGGCTGGCTGGCGGTGCGGCGGGCACGCGAGCACGACGCTGCACAGCGTGCGCGCGAAGTCGCTGCCTGATCAACATGGCCGCTGCGCGAGCAGCGGCAGCAGGTCAGGCGAGCAGCAGTTCGGTGGTGGCGGTGATGCGTGTGCCGCGCGCCAGCGGATGCGTGGACTCGGTCGAGCGCAACGTCAGCGTGAGAGCGGCCTGCTCATCGCGCGACAGCTGGCGGAACAGGAAGTCGCGTGCGTTGCCCGGTTCGTCGGGAAGGTACAGCTGGGTGGCCAGCACGCCACCGCTGCGCGGCGCAATGCGCACGTGGATATGCGGCGTGCGGCCGGGATAGGGCACCGGCCTGATGGTGCGGAAGTGGAAGCGGCCATCGGCTTCGCTCAGCGCGCGACCGTAACCCTGAAAGTGCGGGTCGCGCTCGGACTCGGCGCCGCCGGCCGGGTGGTGGTAGACGGCGTTGGCGTCGCACTGCCAGATCTCGACCTCGGCCTGTGCGATCGGGTTGCCCCGGCGGTCGAGGGTGCGGCCAGTGAGATATAGCGGCACGCCGCGGCTCAGCAGCCGGTCGCCGTCGAAGGCGAGAAGGTCCGCGTCGGTCTGCCGCGGCCGCTCGCCGGCGTTGCGGGGATAGAAGGGTCCGAGCGCCTGGCTCGGAGTGGCGCGGCCGGCGCCTGCCTGCGTTCTGGCCAGCGGCGCCACGCCAAGGGCCGACAGGGCAAAGATGGCCTGCCGCCGGCGCAGCGTGGAAGCGTTGTTAAGTCGTTCTCGCATAGGCTTGATTCAGTTGTGACGGCGATGAAACACCTTCGACGCGCGGAGGGGGATGCGAGTTCCTCGGCTGCGCAGGTTGGATGTCGCAACGCGGCATAATGCGCCCTCTGGTTTCGCTGGGCGCATGGTCGCGATGGCGCAGACGCTTTATGACAAGCTGTGGGACGCACACGTCGTGCATGTCGAGGAGGACGGCACGACGGTGCTCTACATCGACCGCCACCTCGTCCACGAGGTGACCAGCCCGCAGGCCTTCGAAGGGCTGCGGATCGCCGGCCGCAAGCCTTGGCGGATCGGCTCTGTCGTGGCCACGGCCGACCACAACACGCCCACCGCCGGCTGGGAACTCGGCTATGACGGCATCACCGACCCGATCTCGCGCGAGCAGGTGGTCACGCTCGACTCCAACATCCGCGAGTTCGGCGCCGCCGCCTACTTCCCCTTCCTCGACCGGCGGCAGGGCATCGTTCACGTGATGGGGCCGGAACAGGGCGCCACGCTTCCAGGCATGACGGTCGTCTGCGGCGACTCGCACACCAGCACGCACGGCGCCTTCGGCGCGCTTGCCTTCGGCATCGGCACCAGCGAGGTCGAGCACGTGCTCGCCACGCAGACGCTGCTGATGAAGAAGGCGAAGAACATGCGCGTGCGGATCGAAGGCAAGCTGCCCTTCGGCTGCGCGGCCAAGGACGTCGTGCTGGCAGTGATCGGCCGCATCGGCACCGCCGGTGGCACCGGCTACGCGATCGAGTTCGCCGGCTCGGCCATCGAGTCGCTGTCGATGGAAGGTCGGATGACGGTATGCAACATGGCGATCGAGGCCGGCGCGCGCGCCGGCATGGTCGCCGTGGACAGCAAGACGATCGACTACGCGAAGGGCCGGCCGTTTGCGCCGGAGGGTGCGCTGTGGGAGCAGGCGGTCGCGTACTGGCGCACCCTGCGCTCGGATCCCGATGCTCGCTTCGATGCCGAGGTCGAGATCCGCGCCGAGCGGCTTTCGCCGCAGGTGACCTGGGGCACCTCGCCGGAGATGGTGGCGACGATCGACGACCGCGTGCCTGATCCGGATGCGGAGAAGGACCCGGTCCGCCGCGAAGGCATCGAGCGGGCGCTGAAGTACATGGGCCTGAAGCCGAACACGCCGATTGCGGAGATCCGCATCGACAAGGTGTTCATCGGCTCCTGCACCAACTCGCGCATCGAGGACCTGCGCGAGGCGGCCTGGGTGGTCAAGCGGCTCGGCAAGCGCGTGGCGCCCAACGTGAAACTGGCGATGGTCGTGCCGGGCTCCGGTCTGGTCAAGGCACAGGCCGAGCGGGAAGGGCTCGACAAGGTTTTCCGTGCTGCCGGCTTCGATTGGCGCGAGCCCGGTTGCTCGATGTGCCTGGCGATGAACGCCGACCGGCTCGAGCCGGGTGAGCGCTGCGCGTCGACCAGCAATCGCAATTTCGAAGGCAGGCAGGGCGCAGGCGGCCGCACTCATCTCGTCTCCCCCGCCATGGCGGCCGCTGCCGCCATCGAAGGACATTTTGCCGACGTCAGGAGACTCCAGTGAAGACAATGAAGAAGTTGTTCGTCGTTGTCGCTGCCGTCATCGCGGTGGCGGGCTGCAACACGATCGCCGGCATCGGCAAGGATGTTTCGGCCGCCGGCAGCGCGGTGGACAAGGCCGCGACCGACACCAAGAAGAAGATGTAGGCTCGGATCGTGGAAGCCTTCACCGTTCACAAAGGCCTGGTCGCGCCGCTCGATCGTGCCAACGTCGACACCGACGCGATCATTCCGAAGCAGTTCCTGAAGTCGATCCATCGCAGCGGCTTCGGGCCGAACCTGTTCGACGAATGGCGCTACCTGGACCATGGCGAGCCGGGCATGGACAACAGCAGGCGTCCGCTGAACCCGGACTTCGTCCTCAACCAGCCGCGCTACCAGGGGGCTTCGATCCTGCTCGCGCGCAAGAACTTCGGCTGTGGCTCGTCGCGCGAGCATGCGCCGTGGGCGCTGGTGCAGCACGGGTTCCGGGCGATCCTGGCGCCGAGCTTTGCCGACATCTTCTACAACAACTCGCTGAAGAACGGCCTGCTGGTGATCGTGCTGCCGGAACTGGTGATCGACCGGCTGTTCCACGAGGTGGCTGGTTTCAACGGCTACCGGCTGACCATCGATCTGCCGCAGCAGAAGGTGATCGAGGCGGGCGGCGCCGAGCATGCGTTCGAGATCGCGCCGTTTCGGAAGTACTGCCTGCTCAACGGCCTGGACGACATCGGGCTGACGCTGCGCCACCAGGACAAGATCCGGCAGTTCGAGGCGCAGCGCCTGGCGCGGTTCCCGTGGCTGGAGAAGACCGCCAGCCGTTAGTGGCGCGCACTTCGTTCCTGGGGCGGGCGGAGTCGGACGAAGAAGTGCCCCGCGGAGCAACCTGAATGAAGATCGCAGTGCTGCCGGGCGACGGCATCGGGCCGGAGATCATCGCCGAGGCGGTGCGCGTCTTGCATTCGCTCGACGAGCGCTTCGAACTCGAGTTCGCCGATGTCGGCGGCGCCGCTTACGACCGGCACGGCCATCCGCTGCCCGAGGCGACGCTGAGGCTGGCAAAGCAGGCAGATGCCGTGCTGTTCGGCGCAGTCGGCGACTGGAAGTACGACAAGCTCGAGCGTGCGCTGCGCCCCGAGCAGGCGATCCTCGGGCTGCGCAAGTCGCTCGGCCTGTTCGCCAATCTTCGCCCGGCGATCCTGTACCCGGAACTGGCCGCGGCCTCGACGCTGAAGCCCGAAGTGGTGGCCGGGCTCGACATCCTGATCGTGCGCGAACTGACCGGTGACATCTATTTCGGCACACCGCGCGGGAGGCGCAGCGCCCCCGACGGCGCCTTCGCCGGCCAGCCCGAGGCGTTTGACACCATGCGCTATGCGCGGCCGGAGATCGAGCGGATTGCCCGCGTGGCATTCGAGGCGGCGCGCAAGCGCAACCGCAAGGTGACCAGCGTCGACAAGGCCAACGTGCTCGAGACCTTCCAGTTCTGGAAGGACGTGGTCACCGAAGTGCACGCCGCCTACCCGGACGTCACGTTGGAACACATGTACGTCGACAATGCGGCGATGCAACTGGTGCGCGCTCCCAAGAGCTTCGACGTGATCGTCACCGGCAACATGTTCGGCGACATCCTGTCCGACGAAGCAGCGATGCTGACCGGCTCCATCGGCATGCTGCCGTCGGCATCGCTGAACGAGCGCGGCCAGGGCCTGTACGAGCCGAGCCACGGCAGCGCGCCGGACATCGCCGGCAAGGGCGTGGCCAATCCGCTGGCGACGATCCTGTCGGCGGCGATGATGCTGCGCTATTCGCTCGATCGCGCGCAGCAGGCCGACCGCATCGAGGCGGCGGTCAAGAAGGTGCTGGCACAGGGGCTGCGCACGGCGGATATCGCCGCCGGTGGCGCGCGGACGGTGGGCACCAGGGAAATGGGTGACGCGGTCGTCGCGGCGCTCGGCTGATGCGTTGAAAGAGGATCTTTGAGGGGAGCGGTGTCATGAGAGTGGGTTTCGTCGGTTGGCGCGGCATGGTTGGTTCGGTTCTGATGGACCGGATGGCGGCCGAGAAGGACTTCGAGTTGTTCGACGCGGTCTTCTTCAGCACTTCGAGCGCCGGTGGCGCGGCGCCCAAGGTGGCCCGTGCCGAAGCCACGCTGAAGGACGCCAACGACCTCGCCGCGCTGCGTGCCTGCGACACCGTCGTGACCTGCCAGGGCGGCGACTACACCGGCGACGTCCATCCGAAGCTGCGCGCCGCCGGCTGGAACGGCTACTGGATCGACGCGGCCTCCAGCCTGCGCATGAAAGACAACGCGGTGATCATCCTTGATCCGGTCAACATGCCGGTGATCAAGTCAGCGCTGGCGCGCGGTATCAAGGACTACATCGGCGGCAACTGCACCGTCAGCCTGATGCTGCTCGGCATCGACGGTCTGCTGAAGGCCGACCTGGTCGAGTGGGTCACCGCGATGACCTATCAGTCGGCCTCCGGTGCCGGCGCGCAGAACATGCGCGAACTGCTGGCGCAGATGGGCCATGCGCATGCGTCGGTCAAGGATCTTCTGGCAGACCCCGCTTCGGCGATCCTCGAGATCGATCGCCGGGTCGGCGCGGCGCTGCTGTCCGACCAGTTGCCCAAGGAGAACTTCGGCGTACCGCTGGCCGGCAGCCTGATCCCGTGGATCGACAAGGATCTGGGCAACGGTGTAAGCCGCGAGGAGTGGAAGGGCGGGGCGGAGGCCAACAAGATCCTCGGCCGCCCTGCGATGGGCCAGCCCGGTTCGCTGATCGTCGAGGGCCTCTGCGTCCGCGTCGGTGCGATGCGCTGCCACAGCCAGGCGCTGACGATCAAGCTCAAGAAGGACCTGCCGCTGGCCGAGATCGAGTCGATGCTGGCGGCCGCCAACCGCTGGGTGCGGGTGATCCCGAACCGGCGCGAGGACAGCATTCGCGAGCTGTCGCCAGCGCGTGTCAGCGGCAAGATGGAAATCCCGATCGGCCGCCTGCGCAAGCTGGCGATGGGGGGCGAATACCTGTCCGCCTTCACGATTGGCGACCAGCTGCTCTGGGGTGCCGCTGAGCCGCTGCGGCGTATGCTGCGCATCCTGCTGAACAAGCTCGACTGAGCCCGCCGGTCGAGTCTAGGGCGTTCGGACGGGGCTGAGCCACGGTCCGCAGTTAGGCCTCGGCCGCACGGACGATGAGTTACGGCGCTTTGTCAGCTTGCAGGCCTAAGTGGCTGATGCTAATTTCAAATTTCGAAATGACAGCCGCCGAGAGGCAACCGTGGCAATGAAGAAACATACGCGCATGCCGGGCCGGTGCGGCTTGGCGCTGGCGATCGGTCTGGCGTTTTCCGCGCCAGCTGCTTACGGTGCCGGGTTGGGCCGTATCACCGTTCAGTCAGCCCTCGGGCAACCGCTCCGGGCCGAGGTCGAGATCACGTCGGTCAACCGGGAAGAGGCCGCTTCGCTGGCGATCAAGCTGGCCTCTGCGGCCGCTTTCCGGCAGGCGAACCTGGAGTACAACCCAGCGCTTAGCGGCCTTCGGGTCACCCTGGGCCAGCGCACCGACACCGGCTATGTGGTGCGGATCTCCTCGCCGAACGCCGTCAATGAACCGTACCTCGACCTGTTGCTTGAACTGACCTCGTCGACCGGGCGGGTTTTGCGCGAGTACACGATCCTGCTCGACCCGCCGGCGCTTCGCGCCGCACCCGACGTGGTCGCGCCGGCCGCCGGACGAGCCGCCGCGCCTGCTCCGTCGCCCGCCCCGGCTGCCGCCGCAGCACCGGCCGCGCCGCGCGCGGCTGCCGCGCCGGCTGTGTCCGGCTCGCGCACCGCCTCCACCTATGAGGTCCAGCGCGGCGACACGCTGGGCAGCATCGCGGAGAGGACACGGCCCCCGTCAGCCTCGCTGGACCAGATGCTGGTGGCACTGTTCCGGGGCAATCCGGAGGCGTTCATCGGCGGCAACATGAACAACCTTCGTGCCGGCAGTGTGTTGAAGGTGCCGGACGAGCCGCAAGTGCGGGCGACCGACCAAGCCGCCGCGCGCCGCGAGGTCGCTGCCCAGAGCGCCGACTTTGCGCGCTATCGCAGCCGGCTTGCCCAGGCGGCCACGGAAGCCGGGCCGGGTGCCGCGGCGGCCGCCGGTCAGGGCCGTGTGACGACACAGGTGCAGGACAGCAGTGCAGCGGCCCCAGCCGGCGATCAGTTGAAGATCGCCCAAGCGGCAACTGCGGCGAAGACCGGCGACGAAGCGGTTGCGCGCGATCGCCAGATCAAGGACCTGCTTGACCGCGTCGCTGAGCTGGAGCGCACCAACCAGCAGTTGCAGAAGGCGCTCGAACTGCAGAGCAAGACCGGCGCACAGGTGCAGGCTGCTGCCGAAGGCAAGCCCAGCGCTGCCGCGACGACGGCGGCGGCACCGAGCCCCGCCCCCGTCGCTGCGGCCCCCTCGGCGGCTCCGCCGGCGCCGGCGGCTGCACCCGCTGTGCCGCCGGCTCCCGCCGAGACTCCGAAGGCCGCGGCACCGAAGGCGGCCCCGCCGACTGCCGAAGAACCCGGCATGCTGTCGAGCCTGGTTGGCTCCAACTTGCCGCTGGTGGCCGGGCTCGGCGTGGTCCTTGCGGGACTCGTCGGCTACAGCCTGTACCGTCGTCGCAAGCCGGCCGGCGGGGAAGAGGACTTCGGTCTGAGCGCCGAGGCAGCCCACGGGAACTCGCTGTTTGGCCAGACGGACGGACGCAGTGTCGACACCGGCGCGGTCAGCACGTTCAATTCGAGCTTCATCCCAGCGGCGACGCAGGTCGATGCGAGCGACGTCGATCCGGTTGCCGAGGCCGACGTGTACATCGCCTACGGCCGCGAGGAGCAGGCCGAGGACATCCTCAAGGAAGCGCTGCGGGTGCAACCGGACCGCCACCCGGCGCGCGTCAAGCTGATGGAAATTCTCGCTCGCCGCGGCGACAAGGCCGGCTTCTCCCGCCATGCGGCGGATCTGATGGCTCGTACCGGGGGAACCGGCGAGGATTGGGAACGCGCAGCGGCAGTCGGTCGGTCCATCGACCCGACTAACTCGATGTTTACCGCCTCGACGGCGGCGATGGCCGAAATGATCCGTCGCGACACGATGGAGGAGTTGCACCTCGAAACGACCACGCCGAATCGCCTCGGCGCCGAGACCGGCGGGTTCCGGGCGCCGCCAGCCACCCTTGGCGGAGAAGCGACGGCACTGGATCGTTCGGCGACAGCGCCCGGCGAAGGCGGCGAGCGCCAGGTGCCCGATTCGGTCGTGGCGATGGACAGTTCGATCAGCGCCGAAACGGTGCTGCCGCTGGAGTCCAAAGTAGGCACGGAGGCTCCGACCGTATCGGGCGCCGTACCGTCGCCGTCGCGCGCACCGGTGGACCTGTCGGCGCTCGAGTTCGAGTCGATGACGACCATGCCGCGTACCCGCATCATCGGGCCCGAAGCCGGGCCTGCGCCTGCGCCCGCGGTGGACAGGCCCCTCGATTTCGATTTCGGACTTCCCGCGGTCACGGCCGGCAAGGCGCCGAAGCTGCCCGAGTTGCCGGACCTCGACCTGAACCTGCCGCCGTCGACGGCGCCGAAGCCTGAGGTTGCCAAGGCGCCGGTGAAGAAAGAGGCCGTCAGCGGTATGGAATTCGACCTCACGGGCCGGCGCCCGGTGACGACCGAGGCAGTCGCGACGGCCGCGGCTCCCCCGGCCACTGGTACCTCGCGGCCGCGCCCCGCACCTCTGGAGGAAACCTTGAACCAGCCGACGCTGCTGGGCGGGCTGACAGCCCTGCCCGAGGGATCGACCCGTTTGATGTCGAACACCGATCAGGCGACCGTTCCGTTGATCGACTTCGACCTGAGCGGGGCCGGCCTTCCGCTGACGACGCGGCCCGGCGCGGCTGGCGCTCTGACCGGCAGCCAGATGGCATCGCAGATGGCGACCAAGCTCGATCTGGCCCGCGGCTACATCGACCTCGGCGTCAAGGACGGCGCACGCGAACTGCTCGAGGAGGTCATGCGCGACGGCACGCGCGAGCAGCGCCAGGCTGCGGTCGAACTGATGAAGCAGATCGACCGCTGACGTTCCAGCCGCAGCACCGGGCCGGCGCGAGTACGCTTCGCGCCGGCCCTTTTCATTTCCTGCTCCGCACGCATGCGACTGGCGCTTGGACTTCAGTACGATGGCGCCGCCTTTCACGGCTGGCAGACGCAGGCCGACGGCCGAACGGTGCAGGATGGGGTGGAGCAGGCATTGGCGCAGCTCGCCGGCGCACCGGTGCCGACCATCTGCGCCGGGCGGACCGACGCCGGCGTGCACGCGACGTATCAGGTCGTGCACATCGACCCGCCGGTGACTCGGCCGCTGAACGCCTGGGTACGCGGCGTGAACTGCTTTCTGCCGGAGGCGGCTGCGGTTCGCTGGGCGGTCGAGGTTCCTGAAACGTTCCACGCCCGCTTCGGCGCCACCGCCCGCCGCTATGACTACTGGCTGCTCAACGATCCGGTGCGCTCGCCGCTGCTCGCGCACCGAACCGGCTGGCTCGCCCGACCGCTGCAGTTGGAGCCGATGCGCGAGGCAGCAGCGCTGCTCATCGGCCGCCATGATTTCAGCGCCTTTCGCTCGGCCGAGTGCCAGGCCGCCTCGCCGGTGCGCGAACTGCGCGAACTGCGCATCGAGCGATTCGGCAACCTGATCCGTTTCCGGCTGGTGGCCAACGCGTTCCTGCATCACATGGTGCGCAACCTTGTCGGCACGCTGGTCTATGTCGGCCTCGGCCGGCAGTCGGCCCAGTGGGTTGGCGAGGTGCTGCAAGGACGCGACCGCAGCGCGGCGGCGCCGACCTTTGTTGCCGCCGGCCTGTACCTGACCGGAGTCGAATACGATCCGGCCTTCGGCCTGCCGGCACCGCCGGACGAGATCGCACCCGCATGCGGCGAACGCGCGTAAAGATCTGCGGCATCACCCGCGTCGAGGACGCGGTGAACGCGGTTGCCTGCGGCGCCGATGCGGTGGGCTTCGTCTGCTACGAGCGCAGCCCGCGCTTCGTCGAGCCTCACCGACTGCGTGAACTGGCTCGTTCGCTACCGCCTTTCGTGACGCCCGTGCTGCTGTTCGTCAACGCCGGCGCAGAGCACGTGCGAGCGTGTCTCGCTCAGGTGCCCAACGCGCTGCTGCAGTTTCACGGCGACGAAACGGCTGCCGACTGCGAGCTTTTTGACCGTCCTTACCTGCGCGCGGCGCGCATGGCCGAGGGTGTCGATTTGTTAGACTTCGTGCGCTCTTTTCCCTCGGCAATCGCGCTGCTGGCCGACGCGCCGGCAGCGGGATTCGGCGGCAGCGGCATGGTGTTCGACTGGGCGCGGCTGCCGGCACCAGGTCAGCGAACGATGCCGCTGGTCCTCGCAGGCGGACTGAACGAAAAAAACGTGGTCGACGCCATCGCCCGGGTTCGCCCGTTTGCGGTCGATGTCAGCAGCGGTGTCGAGGCGGCGCCGGGAATCAAGAGTGCCGAGCGGCTGCAGCGTTTCTGCGCCGCCGTGCGGCTGGCCGACCGGCGCGAATACCCAGAACTTTCGGACGCAGCATGAAGCCCTACGACCTTCCCGACGAGCGCGGCCACTTCGGCCCCTACGGCGGCATCTTCGTCGCCGAGACGCTGATGCACGCGCTGGCCGAACTCAACGACGCGTATGCGAGGTATCGCAAGGACCCGGCGTTCATCGCCGAGTACCAGAGCGACCTGGCGCACTTCGTCGGCCGGCCGAGCCCGGTCTATCACGCCCGCCGCTGGAGCGAACTGCTTGGTGGCGCGCAGATTTATCTGAAGCGCGAGGATCTGAATCACACCGGCGCGCACAAGGTCAACAACACGGTCGGCCAGGCGCTGCTCGCCAGGCGCATGGGCAAGCCGCGGGTCATCGCCGAGACCGGCGCCGGCCAGCACGGGGTGGCCACGGCCACGGTGGCGGCGCGCTTCGGCATGAAGTGTGTCGTCTACATGGGCTCCGAGGACATCGGCCGGCAGGCGGCGAATGTCTACCGGATGAAGCTGCTAGGCGCCGAGGTGGTGCCGGTCGAGTCCGGCTCGCGCACGCTGAAGGACGCGCTGAACGAGGCGATGCGCGACTGGGTGACGAACATCGAGGACACCTTCTACATCATCGGCACGGTGGCCGGCCCGCATCCTTATCCGATGATGGTGCGCGACTTCAATTCGGTGGTCGGCAAGGAGTGCCTGACGCAGATGCCGGCGATCGCCGGCCGGCAGCCCGACTACGTGATCGCCTGCGTCGGCGGCGGCAGCAACGCCATGGGTATCTTCTACGACTACATCCCGCACGAGCAGGTGAAGCTGGTCGGCGTCGAGGCGGCGGGCGAGGGCCTGACGACGATGCGGCACGCCGCCAGCCTGCAGCGCGGCTCGCCGGGCGTGCTGCACGGCAACCGCACCTACCTGCTGCAGGACGAGAACGGCCAGATCACCGAGACCCATTCGATCTCGGCCGGCCTCGACTACCCGGGCGTCGGGCCCGAGCATGCGTGGCTGAAGGACAGCGGCCGTGCCCAGTACGTCGGCGCCACCGATGCCGAGGCGCTGCAGGCCTTCCACGACTGCTGCCGGATCGAGGGCATCATCCCGGCGCTCGAATCCAGCCATGCCCTGGCGTACGCGGCGAAACTGGCGCCGACGCTGCCGAAGGACAAGGTCCTGCTGGTCAATCTCTCCGGTCGCGGCGACAAGGATCTGCACATCGTCGCCGAGGCGAGCGGCCTGGAGTTTTACTGCCGCGCTTCGTGCCGCGAGGCGTCGATCGCGTTCAAGAAGGCGGGCCACTGATGTCGCGAATCGCCAGGGCCTTCGGCCGCCTTGCCTCGCAGAAGCGCAAGGGGCTCATTCCCTATGTCGCCGCCGGTGACCCGGCGCCCGAGCTGACGGTGCCGCTGATGCTTGCGCTGGCGGCCGCCGGCGCCGACGTCATCGAACTGGGCGTGCCGTTTTCCGATCCGATGGCCGACGGCCCGGTCATCCAGCGCGCCACCGAGCGGGCGATACGACAAGGCGTCGGCCTGAAGCAGACACTGCAGTTCGTTAGCGAATTCCGGCAGCGGGATGCGAGCACACCGGTCGTGCTGATGGGATATGCGAACCCGATCGAGCACATGGGGCGCGACACGTTTGCACGCGCCGCTTCGGCTGCGGGCGTCGACGGCGTGCTGGTCGTCGACTACCCGCCGGAGGAGTGCGAGGACTTCGCCGCGGCGATGAAGGCAGCCGAAATCGACCCGATCTTCCTGCTCGCACCGACGTCGACCGAGGACCGCATCGCGCGTGTGGCCAAAGTCGCCAGCGGTTACCTGTACTACGTGAGCCTGAAGGGCATCACCGGCGCCGGTCATCTCGACGTCGACGCGGTCGCGGCGCGTATCCCGCTGATCAAGAACCTGGCGAAGGTGCCGGTCGGTGTCGGCTTCGGCATTCGTGACGCAGCCACCGCGCAGGCGGTGGCGCGAGTCGCCGACGCCGTGGTCGTGGGCAGCCGCATCATCCAGGAAATGGAAAGCGTGCCGCGCGAGCGGGCGGTGCAGGCGGCGGCCGCGTTGCTGGCCGACCTGCGTCGCGCCATCGACGCGGTCGCTCCGGCAGCGGAGGCGGCGTGAAGTCGCCGCGCGGCCCGCTGATCGCTGTGCAACCGTGCTGCACCCGGGAGGAACGATGAGCTGGCTCGAGAAACTGCTGCCGCCGCGGATCAAGCAGGGCGGCTCGCGCAAGACCGTTCCCGAAGGGCTGTGGACCAAGTGCCCGGGCTGCGAATCGGTGCTGTACAGCGCCGAACTCGAGCGCACGCTGAGCGTTTGCCCCAAGTGCTCGCACCACCTGCGCATCGGCGCGCGCGCGCGGCTCGATGTGCTGCTCGACCCCGAGGGGCGCTACGAGATCGGTGTCGAGGTGCTGCCGACCGACGCGCTGAAGTTCAAGGACAGTCGCAAGTACCCGGAGCGGCTTCAGGAAGCGATGTCCTCGACCGGCGAGACCGACGCGCTGGTGGTGATGGGTGGCTCGATCCGGTCGCTGCCGGTTGTTGTCGCCTGCTTCGAGTTCGGCTTCATGGGCGGTTCGATGGGTTCCGTCGTCGGCGAGCGCTTCGTGCGCGGCGTGCAGACGGCGCTTGAACAGAAGCTGCCCTTCATCTGCTTCACCGCTACCGGCGGCGCGCGGATGCAGGAGGGCCTGCTGTCGCTGATGC
This sequence comes from uncultured Burkholderiaceae bacterium, assembly GCA_964610575.1. Lineage (GTDB taxonomy): Bacteria > Pseudomonadota > Gammaproteobacteria > Burkholderiales > Burkholderiaceae_F > JADJWR01. The sequence continues at coordinate 7,087 of CAZSYX010000010.1, read as the reverse complement.
AGATGGCCAAGACCACGGCGATGATCACGCGCCTCGCGGATGCGCGGCTGCCGTTCATCTCGGTGCTCACCGACCCGACGATGGGCGGCGTGTCGGCAAGCTTCGCCTTCCTCGGTGACGTCGTGATCGCGGAGCCCAAGGCGCTGATCGGCTTTGCCGGCCCGCGGGTGATCGAACAGACCGTGCGCGAGAAGCTGCCGGAAGGGTTCCAGCGCGCCGAATTCCTGCTCACCAAGGGCGCCATCGACATGATCGTCGACCGGCGCGCGTTGCGCGATGAACTCGCACAGCTGCTGGCGCTGATGCTGCGCCAGCCGGCCGAGGCGATAAGTTAGGGTGGACCTTCGGGCGCTTGCGCGCCCGACCACGGCATTTCTTGGGCGGATCCTCGTTGACCCTCGACGGCTGGCTCGAGCGCATCGAACGCCTGCACTACCGCACGATCGATCTCTCGCTCGACCGCGTGCGGGCGGTCGCCGACAGGCTGGCCATCGGTTTCGATTGCCCGGTGTTCACGGTCGGCGGTACCAATGGCAAGGGCTCCACCTGCGCGATGCTGGAATCGATCCTGCGCGCGGCGGGCTATCGCGCCGGCCTGTACACATCGCCGCATCTGCTGCGCTTCAGCGAGCGCGCCCGCATTGCCGGCGAGGTCGTCGGTGACGAGGCGCTGATCGAGCAGTTCGACGCGGTCGAGCGCTCGCGCGGCGAAACCTCGCTGACCTACTTCGAGTTCACGACGCTGGCGATCCTGCGCCTGTTCATGGCCGGGCGGCTCGACGCGGTCATTCTCGAGGTCGGCCTCGGCGGCCGGCTCGATGCCACCAACATCGTCGATGCCGACTGTGCCGTCGTCACCTCCGTCGACCTCGATCACATGGACTACCTGGGGCCCACGCGCGAGCACATCGGCTACGAGAAGGCGCACATCTATCGGCGGGGGCGGCCGGCGATCTGCTCGGATCCGCAGCCGCCCGAATCCCTGCTCGAGGTGGCGCACGACCTCGGTGCCGACCTCTGGCTCCTTGGGCGCGACTTCAACTACCAAGGCGACCGGCAGCAGTGGGCCTACGGCGGGCGGAAGGTTCGTCGCGCCGGCCTGCCACATCCGGCGCTGCGCGGCGCCAATCAGCTACTCAATGCTTCTGGCGTGCTTGCCTCGTTGGAGGCGCTCAGCCAGCGGCTGCCGGTGAGCCAGCAGGCGGTGCGGCAGGGGCTGCTGAACGTCGAGCTTGCAGGCCGTTTCCAGGTGTTGCCCGGGCGACCCGCGGTGATCCTCGACGTCGCGCACAACCCGCACGCGACGGCGGTGCTGGCGAAGAACCTCGACAGCATGGGCTTTTACCCGCGCACGCTGGCGGTGCTCGGCATGCTGCGTGACAAGGATGCGGCGGGGGTGATCGACAAGGTGGCAGACCGCATCGACCACTGGTACCTGGGCGGCACTGCCGGGCCGCGCGGTCTGTCCGGGCAGGCGCTGGCCGACATCCTGCATGGGCGGCGGCCGGAGGCGGCCGTGGAATCGTTCGACGACATCGGCGCAGCCTACGACGCCGCGCATCGCGCGGCAGCCGCCGACGATAGAATCGTCGTTTTCGGAAGCTTCCTCACCGTGGCGGATGTAATGCGTGCGCAGCGTCGCCGAGGCGCGCAATACCGGTAGCGAGATGCCCTGGCCCTTTTCGCGCAACGAGCCTGAGTCAGCGGACAAGGAAGCCGGCGAGGGCAACGGCCGCCGGGCCGATGCGCGCGATCCGGCCGCCGAACTTCGCACGCAGACCCGGCGCCGCCTGATCGGCGCGGCGGCCCTGCTGCTGGCGGCGGTGATCGTGCTGCCGATGCTGCTCGATACTGCGCCGCGTCCGGTGCGCGAGGACATTTCGATCACCATCGCGAGCCCGCCGGCGCCGGCGCAGAAGTCGGCGGACAGGTCGCCGGCGATCGACGAGAAGATCGCCGAGCCCGCGCCCGTACGGAACGAGCCGCCACCGCCGGTCGAGCCACCGGCGAAGGCAACCAAGGCGCCGCCGCCTGTACAGCCGATGCAATCCGCACAGTCTGCGCAGCCGGCAACCCCTGCCCAGCCGTCCGCTGCGGCTGCAACGACGACGGAGAACTTCGCCGTGCAGGTGGCCGCCTTGTCAACTGCGGCGGCAGCGAAGGAACTGGTCGCCCGCCTGAAGAAGGGCGGCTTCAGCGCTTACGTCGAAGCAGTTTCGACTGCTGACAGCACGCTGCATCGGGTGCGTGTCGGGCCGTTTTCCAGTCGGGAAGAGGCCCAACGGGCGGCGGAGCGATTGAAGGCTGCTGGCCACAAGGCGACCGTGGTCGGTGGCTGACGGCATGAACGCGCTGGACTGGGCGGTGGTCGCGGTGATCGGCGCGTCGATCCTGCTCGGCCTGCTGCGCGGCTTCATGCGCGAGATGATTTCGCTCGCCGGCTGGATCGCCGGCATCTGGCTGGCCTTTCGCTTTGCCGCGGCGATCAGCGCGTCGGTGCCGCTCGGGCAGGAGTGGCCTCTGGCGCGCACGGCGGTGGTGGCGGTGCTCATCGTGGTCGGCTGCGTGTTCGCCGCGGCGCTGGTCGGCTGGCTGGTGCGTGAACTGATCAAGGCGGCGAAACTGTCGGCGGCCGACCGAACCCTCGGCGGCCTGTTCGGACTGGTACGCGGCCTGCTGATCATCGGGCTTGCCGTGTTCCTGGTGCGCGACACGGCGCTGTACCGCGAGCCGCTGTGGCGCGAGTCGCTGGTGCTGCCGCAGGTCGAGGCGGCGCTAGCATTCGCGTTGCGCCAGTTTCCGGATGCCGCGGTGCGCGGGCCGCGCGCCTAGGAGAGTCGAAGCATGTGTGGAATCGTCGGAGTCTCCGGAACCTCGCCGGTCAACCAGCTGCTGTACGACGCGCTGCAGCTGCTGCAGCACCGCGGCCAGGATGCGGCGGGCATCGCCACCGCCAATGGCCGCGCTTTCCACATGCAAAAGGGCAACGGCCTGGCGCGCGACGTCTTCCGCACGCGCAACATGCGCTCGCTGCCCGGCTTGTCCGGTATCGCCCAGGTCCGCTATCCGACGCAGGGCTCGGCCACCAACTCCGAGGAAGCGCAACCGTTCTACGTCAACGCGCCGTTTGGCATCGTGCTGGCGCACAACGGCAACCTCACCAACTGGGAGCAGCTCAAGGAGGAGCTGTTCCGCGTCGATCGGCGCCACATCAATACCAACTCCGATTCCGAGGTGCTGCTCAACGTCCTGGCGCATGAGCTGCAGCTGGCCAGCGAGGGACTGTCGCTCGATCCGGCGGCGATCTTCCGCGCCGTGGCGGGCGTGCACCGCCGCGTGCGCGGCTCGTACGCGGTGGTCGCCGAGATCGCCGGCTACGGGCTGCTGGGTTTTCGCGACCCGTTCGGCATCCGGCCACTGTGCTTCGGCGTCCACGAGACGGATACCGGCACCGAGTACATGATCGCGTCCGAATCCGTCGCGCTCCAAGGCAACGGCTTCCGGCTGGTGCGTGACGTCGCCTCCGGCGAGGCGATCTTCGTTGCGAACGACGGGCGCTTCTTCAGCCAGCAGTGTGCGGAGAACCCGTCGCTCAATCCGTGCATCTTCGAGTACGTCTACCTGGCGCGGCCGGACTCGCTGATCGACGGCGTGTCGGTCTATGGCGCGCGCCTGCGTCTGGGCGAGTACCTGGCCGAGCGCGTCCGTGAAGCGATCCCAAGCGGCGGCATCGACGTGGTGATGCCGATCCCGGACTCGAGCCGGCCGGCCGCGCTCGAACTGGCACGCAAGCTGGGACTGGATTACCGCGAGGGCTTCATCAAGAACCGCTACATCGGCCGCACGTTCATCATGCCCGGGCAGGCGGTGCGCAGGAAATCGGTGCGGCAGAAGCTGAACACCGTGGGCGTCGAGTTCAAGGGCAAGAACGTGCTGCTGGTCGACGACTCGATCGTGCGCGGCACGACGATCCGCGAGATCGTGCAGATGGCCCGCGACGCCGGCGCGCGCAGGGTGATGGTTGCCTCGGCGGCGCCGCCGGTTCGCTTCCCGAATGTCTACGGCATCGACATGCCCACGCGCGCCGAACTGATTGCCCATTCGCGCGGCGATGAAGAGATCCGCCGCGAGATCGGTGCCGACGCGCTGATCTACCAGCGCCTCGAGGACATGAAGCAGGCGGTGCGCGACGGCAATCCGGCGCTGACCCGTTTCGAGGCCTCGTGTTTCGACGGCGAGTACATCACCGGCGACGTGACACCCGCTTATCTCGACCGTGTCGAGCGTGCCCGCGAGCAGCCGTCCATCGGGGCGGACGATGCTGCCCGCTTGCAGCTGTCGCTGGCCATCGAAGCGGCCGAGTCCTGAGGTGAGCACGGTGTAACATTCGCCGCTGTCGGCGCCGATTTGAGTTCAGCGTGCGACCAGTGGTCGCGCCACTAGGGTAGCTGCCCAACCCTCCGGTTCGATTGACCGGTGACACCAAGTGTCATAAAACGGCAGCACCAGAGATGTCTGGTCGTCCCCGGCCAGAGTGGGCGTGGTGTAAGCCATGCCGGCAATTGTTCTGTTCCGCAGGGCTGCCTCAGCGGCCCGAGGAAAGAGAACCGTCCGTTCGACCGGACGTAGCCTATGGGCAGTGCGTGACGGGTAACCGTCGCGTGCAGAGCGCCCTGAGAATGCCCTCATCTTTGCAGATGTCGGCGGTCCGCGAGGACCGCCGACGCGCTCGCCCGCTGCGGGTACGCAAGGGGGTTAGGCTGGACAGTAGGGTCAACAGATGTGAACTGCTGATAAACACCGTTATCAAAGCTGGGCGATCGCAGCGAAACACGCCCTGACCAAAACGGTACGCGGCCGGTTGTCTCTGTGCTGAATGAGACACGTCGACAGATGCGCCGCCGGTGGAAAGGCAGGACCTACGCTGTTCGTGTTGCCGGTATGGAACTGGGTAAGCCCGTAACGCCGCCGACGGGGTCGTCTCACTCGTCGGCAAGCCGATCGCAAGAAAAGCTGTCGGTGTTGCGGGTAGAGGATTGTGGAAAAAGCGAATGACGGGCTGTAACGGTCCGGATAGGGGTTTGAACGTCACCCCACGCGAAAGCGGGCCCACTTCCACGTGGTCTCTACGGGCGAAGAGCCGGTAGATGTTCTGATGAAACACCCTGCGGGGAGGCGTCGCATTCCCCGCAAGGGGAAAGTCGCGTCTCCTTGCCGGGCTCCGTTCATGGGAGAAAGCAAGTGAGAATGCAGTTCGACGACAGGAAGCAACTTGTCGAGCGGGCTGTATCTGCGTCTTCCGCGGACTGCTTGGACTGGCACGGCATCGACTGGGCCAGAACGACGCGGATCGTTCGGAACCTGCAGGTACGCATCGCTCAGGCGGCAAAGGAAGGGGACTGGCGCAGGGTGAAAGCCCTGCAACGACTCCTGACCCGCTCGTTCAGTGGCAAAGCACTCGCCGTCAGACGAGTGACCGAGAATCGCGGGCACAAGACCGCCGGCGTGGACGAGGTGCTGTGGTCCACGCCGGAATCGAAGGCCCGAGGGATCGCCCGGCTTGGGCGGCGAGGCTACCAACCTTTGCCGCTCCGGCGCGTGTACATCCCGAAGTCCAACGGCAAGCTTCGGCCATTGGGGATTCCGACGATGAAGGACCGCGCCATGCAGGCGCTGCACCTATTGGCGTTGGAGCCGGTGTCCGAAACGCTTGCCGATTCGAACAGCTACGGGTTTCGTTCCTATCGCTGCGCAGCAGATGCGATGAAGCAGTGTCGAACGGCACTGTCCCAGCGCGCGAGTGCGCAGTGGATTCTTGAGGCGGACATCGAGGGCTGTTTCGACCACATCCGCCACTCGTGGCTGCTTGAGCACATCCCAATGGATCGGGCGGTGCTGAGCAAGTGGCTGAAGGCGGGGTATGTCGAGTTGAACCGGTTGCATGCAACCGAGGAAGGCACGCCTCAGGGGGGAATCATTTCGCCGACATTGGCGAACATGACCCTCGACGGGCTGGAACGACTGCTGACGCAACGCTTCGGCAGGCGCAACAGCAACAAGGTCAACCTGATCCGGTATGCCGATGACTTCATCATCACCGGCCGTTCGAAGGAACTGCTGGAAAACGAGGCGAAGCCGTTGGTGGAGACGTTCTTGGCTGAGCGGGGGCTGCGACTTTCCGCCGCAAAGACAAGGATCACGCATGTCGAAGAAGGATTCGACTTCCTTGGTCAGAACGTCCGGAAGTTCAAGGACAAACTGATCATCAAGCCTTCGAGGAAGAACGTGAAAGCGTTCATGGAGAAGGTGCGGGAGATCATCCGGAGCAACAAGGCGGCGAAGACGGTCAACCTGATCACGCTGCTCAACCCCGTCATCAAGGGTTGGGCCGAGTATCACAAGACCGCGAACGCCAAGGAGACGTACTCGCGGGTGGATAACGACGTGTGGTACGCACTGTGGCGATGGGCGAAGCGCAGGCATCCTCGCAAGGGCCTGAAATGGGTGAAAGAGCGGTACTTCGCCCGCCAGGGCTCGCGCAACTGGGTGTTTGCCGAGACCGTCGTCGCGGACGGCAAGAAGGTGGTCGTCAAGCTGCGCAGAGCGGCGGAGACGAGGATCGTCGTGCACAGGAAGGTGGAAGGGGCCCTCAATCCTTTCCTGCCCGAATGGGAGCCGCAGCTCGAACAACGAGCCAAGCTCAGGATGATTCACTCGTTGATGGAGCGACAGCGGCTTGCACGGTTATGGCTGGGTCAGAACGGCAAGTGTCCGGTGTGCGAACAGCTCATCGGGTTCGATGAAGCCTTTGATGTTCATCACGTGCAGCCGAAGCATCTGGGCGGCACGGAAAAGCTGGCCAACCTGATCCTGCTTCACCGGAACTGCCATATGCAGGTGCACTTTGGATGAGATTCGGTAAGCTGCCGGCTCACACTTGTGGGCTTGCAGGAGGCTTGAGCCGGGTGCGGGGAAACTCGCACGCTCGGTTCTTAGGGGGGGATGGCGCGGCAACGCGCTGTCCCTACCCGACTTGCGGGCGCCTAACAAATGCGGCTAAAGCGAGCGCCCATCCAGACCCGCTCGG
>CAZSYX010000009.1:5777-72503 GCA_964610575.1 uncultured Burkholderiaceae bacterium | reverse complement strand
GCAGTCCGGCAAGGTCCTTCTCCGCGTACTCGCCATGCACGGTCAGGTGGGCACCGGGCAGAACACGCAGGTCCCGGTACCCATAGCCGATGAGGTGAAACTCCAGCCGACTGCCGCGCTGCGAGGCCAGCGCGGCGGTCGCTTCGAAGACGTCGGCCCCCTTGATCTGGCTCAGCGCGCCGAGCACGACGATCCGCAGTGGCCGGCCACCGGCCAGCGGTTGCGGCGCCGGCGACGCGGGCGTCGCCAGGAGGTCGAGATGGGGCACGTGCACCGCGTTGATCGACGGGAAGTAGCAGCGCAGGCGGGCCGTCGCGTCCGTGCTCGGCGCGAAGACGTAGCGCGCCTGCTCGAGCAGCCGGCCGTGATCGGCGCGCCACGCCTCGATGGAAACGCCGCCCGGCGCCGGGCGCCGCTTCAGGCAGGCCATGCACTGCTCACGGCCGAACTCGCCGCAGTAGCGGCCGATCTCGTCCGACAGCGTCACCTGCGGACAGACGGCGAAGAAATCGTGCACCGTGACGTCGTGCGTGGCGTCGAGCGACTCGGGCAGTCCAAGGACGCGAGGCGACTGGCCGCGCGTGTGGTGGAAGTGGATGTGTGCAACGCCCAGTGCACGCAGCGCCTGCAGCAGCGCGTCGTGCTCGCCGGGCAGGCGAAACGCGAGCTGGAAGCCCTCGCCCTCGCGCAGCCACTCGAGCAACGTCTCGTCGCTGCCGGTGGGCCGCAGCAGGAACACGTTGGCCCGCGCCGCCAGGGCGGCGGCGAGCTCGCGCAAGTGGCGTTCCGTGCCACCGCCGCCGATGTGCGAGACGAACAGCACCGACGGCAGGTCGCTGGCGCGGACGCGCGCCAGGTCCACCTTCAGGCGCGCCGTCCGCGCCGGGTCTTCCTGGATGTGCCGGGCAACCGCCCGCGCGTAGTCGGGATGCAGCGTGGCGAGCAGTTCCTGCGCCTCGTGCACGCGGACCGCCTTCTGGCCGCCGAAGCTGACGCCGCCGCTGTGGCGGACGAACGCGTCGAGGGCAAGGACATGGCGCCAGCCGGTGACCCGGGCGCGCATGCAGAAGTCGTTCTCCTCGCCGTAACCGCGGCCGAAGCGTTCCGCATCGAACAGTCCCACCTCGTCGATGCAGTCGCGGCGGACGAACATGCAGAAGCCGACCGCTGTCGGCAGGTCGACCCGCTGGCCTGCGTTCTCGGCGGCGAAAAAGCGGTCGAGCGCGGCGGTCGACATGTCCGCCGGCATCGCGCCCTCGACGCAGAACCGCGGGTAGCTGCAGATCGTCGCCGCGTTGGAAAACGGCGTCACTGTGGCGATGCTCCGCTCGCGATAGGCGGCCTCGCGCAGGCGGTCGATCCAGTTGCCTGCCACTTCGGTGTCGCTGTTGAGCAGGATGACGTCGTCGTCGCCGTGCCGTTGCATGCCCAGGTTGACGCTGGCGACGAAGCCCAGGTTCGACGCGTTCTCGATCAGTTCCACGCGCGCATCCCGCGCAGCCAGCTGCCGAAGATAGGCGGTGATCTCCGGCTCCGGGCTGGCGTCGTTGACGACGACGATGTGCAGCTGCCCCTTCGAGGTCGTGCGCAGGACCGACTCCAGGCAGGTCTGAGTGTCCGCCAGGCCCCTGTAGACGGGGACGACGATCGAGATGCCCGCACGGGGCGGCCGCAGCGCGCGGGCCGGCTCCGCCGGCAGCAGCGATTCAGTGCTCCGCGCCAGCGGACTGCCGGTGCGGCCGAGAAGCCTCGCGAGCCGCGCGCCCAGCTTGGTCCAGCGCGAAGCCTCGAGATCGGTCGCCCGCCTGTGCAGCAGTTCGCGCTGCTCGACGATGCTGTCGCTGCTCATGCGGGCGTGTTCGAGCGCGTGCGCCAGGGAGGCGATCTCCTGCGTGGCGCGCCGAAGTTCCGCCTCGCGCGCGTCGCGTAGCTGAAGAAGCTGCACGCACTCGCTCTCGAGCCTGCCGATCTCGGCGTGCCGCCCGGCAAGCTGTTCGGCGGCCGCCGTGGCTTCGGCGCGCTGCTGCTCGGCCTGCGCACGAACGGCAGCCGCCTCCGCCTCGCGCCGCGATGCCAGCTCCCTCGCCTGCGCCAGTTCGCTCTCGAGCGCCTGCTCGCGCGGTCCGCGTTTCGCCAGTTCGTCGACGAACAGCAGATACTCCGGCGACATCGGCCACGACAGCTCGACCTCCAGCGTCGCCCGCTCGCCGCAGGCGGCGAACTGCGCCGCGCCGACCGGCAGCTCGAAGTAAGGATCGTCGCCAGTGAACAGCAGCACCACGCCGCGCTCTGCGGACCAAGGCGTCTGGAACACGACATCGTGGGTGTCGCCGGTCTTCAGCGATGCCACTGCGCCATCCCAGGTCCACACCGCATTGCCGCCGGCGTCAAGCAGGCGCATGGCGAACAGGTTCAGGAAGCCCGGCCGGTCGGCTGGATCGAAGCGCAGGCCGGTCAGCGATCCGACGCCAGCCGACAACGGGAAGAGAACGTGCTGGCGCTGCTCGCCGATCCGCGCCGGGACGACCAGCTTGCGATGCTCGGCGTAGCCGGAGGCGTCCTTCAGGTAGAGCTGCGTCGAATACGATGCCGGCTGGTTGACTTCCGGCTCGTCCGTTGCCCCGTTCCCCGTCTTCGCCACGGCATTCGCGGGCCGGGCCTGGACGATGAACTGGTAGGTCAGCCCGTCCGGCCGGGCCAGCAGATAGCGACGCACCGCGGGCGGCAGCACGTCGAAGTCGGGACGGAACTCGGAGTCGCGCAGGTCGAGATAGACGGGCCTGACGGCGTCGACCTGCCAGCCCTGCTCGCGCAGCAGGCGCAGAGCCGACCGCCGCGTGAAGAAGCGGACGTGGGTTCGGTCGAGCAGACCTTCGGTGCGGTAGCGGAACTCGCCGGACAGCAGCTCAGCGACCAGGCCGCTGTATGCAACATTCGGGATCGACAGCAGCAGCCGGCCACCCTCTGCCAGCAGCCCGCGGCAGGCATCGAGCACGGCGGTGGGTCGCGGCAGGTGTTCGAGCACATCGGCGCAGATGATCGCGTCGTAGCGCTGGCCGCCGAACAGCGTGTCGAGGCCGATCACGTTCAGGTCGGCGACCTCGATACGTCGGTAGAAGGCGGCGGCGCGCGCGGCTTCCACCGGGCTGATCGTCGCGCCATCGACGCGGCAGCCGCAGACCGAACTCAGGTGCTGCCCGAGCGCGCCGCCGCCGATCCCCACGTCGAGCACGTCGCTGCCTGGCGGCACGAGATCCAGCAGCACGGCGAGCGAGTTGCGCCGACCCGCGTCGATGTCGCGGTCGTAAAGCACCCGCGCCTCGGCGTCGAAGGGATTCATCGTCTCACCGTCCACGCCGTCTCCTGCCGGCCAGGCCACCAATCAAGCACGCCTCTGGCGGCTGCAATGCCGCCGAAATGAGCACGAGCCGCGCACCCTGGGCGCAAAGGCCCGGCCGGGCGCGGCCCGCGGGAAAACTGCAATCTTACTTGCCGCTCCGGGAACGACAGGGGGTTGTTTCAAGCCATTGCAGCCGGGACGCCTCGCCTGCCCGCATTCACTTCGCCCGCCCCTCACTCGCGGCCCATCGCCGCCACCAGTAGCATTGCCGCGCAGCGATCCAGGCAGACGTGGAAAGACAGGCATTGCCACCGTCGGGACGACGGCTTGGCAGCGGTCAGAATGGCAACTCCGGACACGAGAAGGGCGCGACCTCAATGGATTCGACGCGCAGCTTGCGCATACTGATCACCGGCCCCGACGGCCAGGTCGGCTGGGAATGCCAGCGCAGCATGCAGGCGCTGGGCCAGGTGCACTGCGTCGGCCGCGCGCAGTGCGACCTGACGCAACCCGGCTCCATCCGGGCCGTCGTTAGAGAATCAGCGCCGGACCTGATCGTCAACACGGCCGCGTACACCGCGGTGGATCGTGCCGAGTCCGAGCCGGATCTCGCTCACGCCGTCAACGCCGCCGCTCCGGCGGTGCTTGCCGAGGAGGCCCGGCGGCTAGGCGCCTCGCTGATCCACCTGTCCACCGACTACGTGTTCGACGGAGCCAAGGAGGCGCCTTACACCGAGGACGACGCGTTCAACCCGCTGTCGGTCTACGGCCGCACCAAGCTGCAGGGCGAGCAGGCGATCCTCTCCGCCGGCACGCCGGCGGTCGTGCTGCGCACCAGCTGGGTCTATGCGACGCGCGGCCACAACTTCCTGCGCACGATGGTGCGCCTGGCGCGCGAGCGCGAGGAACTGCGCATTGTCGATGACCAGTGGGGCGCGCCGACCTGGGCCCGCTCGATCGCCGAGGCGATCGCCGCCATCGCCGCGCGTGCGGGTCGCGACCGCGCATCGATCGCGGCGTCTTTTGCCGAGCGCGGCGGCGTCTTCCACATGACGGCAGGCGGCCGGACCAACTGGCACCAGTTCGCGCAGCGGCTGCTGCAGCAGGTTGCCGATCCCGAACGCCGGCTTCGATCGATCTTGCCGATTCCCAGCAAGGACTATCCGACCCCGGCCCGCCGGCCGATGAATTCCGTCCTCGATTGCACACGGCTTGGGCAGCTTTGGGGCGTTGCCCTGCCACCCTGGGATCTGGCGCTGGACCTGGCCGTGGCCGGTGGCGAGCCGCCCCGCTGAAGCAGGGCAAGCCGCGAGCGCTGGCAACCCGGCGCAGGGGAAAACATTTCGTTACCCCCGGCCCCCGCGAAGGCTGCCAGCATTGCGGGCGTCCGCGGCCCTTAACGCAAACAGGTGCGGATCCCTACCGGCGAGCGGGGGTATCATGCGCGTCGCTTTTTGCAGTATTGGCCAGGCCCAAGGCGAGGCATCAGGTCCCGTGACCCGGTTCTTGCTGGCGACAGACCAATAATTCACGACATCGGACCGCCGGATAGCGAGCGTAGATGAACAAGGGTTCCGTCACCCTCTCCGTCATCAGCCACGAACAGCACTCGCTCGTCGATGCCCTGATCGCCGACTTGGCCGGCTGTGAGTCACCCGAACTGGCGCGGGTCATCCTGACGCAGAACCTGCCGGAAACGCCGCCATCGACCAAGGGCCGCCGTTCGCCGGCGGTGGAGGTGGTCCGCAACCGGACGCCGATGGGCTTCGGCATGAACCACAACGCGGCGTTCCGCAAATGCGACACGGAATACTTCGCCGTCGTCAATCCGGACATCGCGCTGATGGGCAATCCGTTCCCGGTGCTGGTCAACGCCCTGCGCGCCGGCGCCGGCGTGGCAGCGCCGGCGGTGCTCGAACCCGACGGCCGCATTGCCGACACGGCGCGCAGCCTGATCACGCCATGGGAGCTGATCCGGCGCCGCTTGCCGACCTACTCATCGCCCGAGATCCCCCGCTGGTTCGCCGGCATGTTCCTGCTGTTCCGGTCGGACGCTTTCGCCTCGGTGGGCGGCTTCGACGAAGGCTTCTTCATGTACTGCGAGGACTTCGACATCTGCGCGCGCATGCAGTTGGCTGGCTGGCCACTCGCCTTCATGCCGCAGGTGCAGGTCGTGCACGCCGCGCAGCAACTGAGCCATCGCTCGCTGCGTCATTTCCGCTGGCACATTTCGAGCCTGGCGCGGATGTGGTCCTCGGCCAACTTCTGGCGTTATCGCAGCCTGATCCCGCAGTTGGAAGCACAGGAAGATGCCGGCCGAAGCGTGCTTCAGCCCGGCCCGCGCTCGCACTTCTAGGCAGCCCGCGTTCGCCATGCACATCGGCCCCTGCAAGCGGCGGCGGCGCCGGTTCTTCTTCAACGGCCTGACGGCCTGATCCGATGAATGCGCCTGTCTCGCCGGCCGACCTCGCGCGCTGCCGCGTGCTCGTGGTCGGCGATGCGATGCTCGATCGCTACTGGTTCGGCGACGTCGAGCGCATCTCGCCCGAGGCGCCGGTGCCGGTGGTGCACGTCCGTTCCACCGAAGAGCGGCTCGGCGGCGCAGCCAACGTGGCGCGCAACATCGTTGCCGTCGGCGCGCAGGCACGGCTGCTGACGGTCGTCGGCGACGACGACGCCGGCCGCAGCATCGTCCGCCTGCTGGAAGCAAGCGACATCCACGGCCACCTGCATACCGATCCGCGCCTGGCGACCACGGTCAAGGTGCGCGTCATCGGTCGCCAGCAGCAGATCGTGCGGGTGGACTTCGAAACCGCCCCCGAGGCCGAGGTGCTGGCGGCGCACCTGGACGAGTACACGCGGCTGCTGCCCGAGTGCGACGTGGTGCTTCTGTCCGACTACGGCAAGGGGGGCCTCGCCCACATCGCGCGGATGATCGAACTGGCACGCGCCGCCGCGCGGCCGGTGCTGGTCGATCCGAAAGGCGACGACTATTCGCGCTACGCCGGTGCCACGCTGGTCACGCCCAATCGCGCCGAGTTGCGCGAGGTGATCGGCCGCTGGAGCAGCGAAGCGGACCTCGAGCAGCGAGTGCAGCGGCTCCGCACCCGGCTGGGCGTTCAGGCGATCCTGCTGACGCGCAGCGAGGAAGGTATGACGCTGTTCACCGACGAGGCGACCTGGAGCGTGCCGGCGCAGGCACGCGAGGTGTACGACGTCAGCGGCGCCGGCGACACCGTCATCGCCTTGATGGCCGCGATGATGGCCGCCGGCCGTCCTCTGCACGAGGCGGTCAGGGTGGCCAACCGCGCCGGCGGCATCGTGGTCGGCAAGCTGGGCACGGCAACGGTATCGTACGGCGAACTCTTCGCCGAGGACTCCGCTTCATGACCGTCATCGTCACCGGTGCCGCCGGCTTCGTCGGCGCCAATCTGGTCCGGCGGCTGAACGAGCATGGCGAGACCGACATCGTCGCCGTCGACAACCTGACCCGCGCCGACAAGTTCCGCAACCTGCTCGACTGCGAGATCGCCGACTACCTCGACAAGGAGGACTTCCGCGCCAGGGTGGCGCGCGGCGCTGTGGCCCGACCCGAGATCGTCTTCCACCAGGGCGCCTGCTCGGACACGATGGAGTCCAACGGCCGCTACATGCTCGACAACAACTTCCGCTATTCGCTGGAGTTGCTCGACTGGTGCCAGGCGCAGAAGGTGCCTTTCGTCTACGCCTCGTCGGCGTCGGTCTACGGGCTGGGGCCGGCCTACGCCGAAGCACGCGAGAACGAGAAGCCGCTGAACGTCTACGGCTACTCCAAGTTCCTGTTCGACCAGATCGTGCGCCGGCGCCTGCGCTCGTTCGCAGCGCCGGTGATCGGCCTGCGCTACTTCAACGTCTACGGACCGCGCGAGGCGCACAAGGGGCGGATGGCGTCGGTCGCGTTTCACCACTTTCACCAGTTCCGCGCCGACGGCAAGGTGCGCCTGTTCGAAGGCAGCCACGGCTACGGCGCCGGCGAGCAGCGGCGCGACTTCATTCACGTCGACGACGCGGTGGCGGTCAACCTGTTCTTCGCCGAGCGGCCGGCCACCGGCATCTACAACGTCGGCACCGGGCGCGCGCAGCCATTCAACGACGTGGCGCTGACGGTGGTCAACGCGCTGCGGGCGCGCGGCGGCGAGCCGCCGCTGTCTCTGGCCGAGTCGGTATCCCAGCGGCGCATCGAGTACGTCCCCTTCCCGGAGGCGCTGCGCGGCAAGTACCAGGCCTATACGCAGGCGGACCTGACGCAGTTGCGCGCGGCGGGGTTCACGCGGCCGATGGCCAGCGTCGAGCAGGGTGTGGCCTCCTACGTCGACTGGCTGCTGGGCGCGAGCTGATGCCGGCTACCGGCCTGCGCCGCGCCGCCTTCATCGACCGCGACGGCGTGATCAACATCGATCACGGCTATGTGTCCCGGCGCGAAGATTTCCAGTTCGTCCCCGGCACGCTCGCCGCCTGCGCGCAGTTGCATCGCCAGGGCTTCGCGCTGGCCGTGGTCACCAATCAGTCCGGCATCGGTCGCGGGCTGTACAGCGAGGACGACTATCGGCGACTGACCGAGTGGATGGCGGCCGAGTTCGCCGCCGCCGGTGCGCCGCTGGCCGGCGTGTACCACTGCCCTCATCACCCGCAGGCGCGTCTGCCCGATTACCGGTGTGACTGCGACTGCCGCAAGCCGGCGCCGGGACTGCTGCTCACCGCCGCGCGCGAGCTGTCGCTCGACCTCGCGCGCTCGGTGCTGTTCGGCGACAAGGCCTCGGACATCGAGGCTGCCGCTGCCGCCGGCGTGCCGCAGCGCGTGCTGCTGGGCACCGACGGACGTGCGCTGCCAGCGGCCGACCTGGCGCCGCAGGCCACCGCGCGCTTCGCCTCGCTGGCCGAGGCGGTGGCGAGCGAGCTGCTGCGCCAGGCGCTGAGCGAGGATGCGCATGCCTGAACCGCCGCTGTTCGAGATGAAAGTCGTCGCGCGCGCCGATCTCTCGCGTGCGGTCGCGCGAATGGCGCGCCCGCTGGTGCTCACCAACGGCGTGTTCGACCTGCTGCATCGCGGCCACGTGACTTACCTGGCGCGCGCACGCGCGCTCGGCGCCAGCCTGGTGGTGGCGGTGAACTCGGACGCCTCGGTGCGGCGGCTCGGCAAGGGCGACGACCGACCGGTCAACACCGAGGCCGATCGCGCCGCCGTGCTGGCGGCGCTGGAGAGCGTGTCGCTGGTCACCGTATTCGACGAAGCGGTGCCGCTGCCGGTGGTCGAGATCGTTCGCCCCGACATCTACGTCAAGGGCGGCGACTACGACATGGCGGCCGTGCCCGAGGCGCAACTGGCGCGTACCTGGGGCGCGCGGACGGTGGCGATTGCCTTCGAGTTCGAACGCTCGACGAGCGCGCTGCTGGCCAAGGTTCGCGGCGCGCGATGACTGCCGCCGATGATCGGCTGTGGGTCATCGGCGATGTGCAGGGCTGCCTGGCCAGCCTGCAGTCGCTGCTCGAAGAACTGCCGCCGTCGTCGCGCCTGCTGTTCATCGGCGACCTGATCAACCGCGGGCCGCAGTCGCTGGCCTCGCTGCGCTTCGTGAAGTCGCTCGGCGGCCGCGCGGACGCCCTGCTCGGCAATCACGACCTGCACCTGCTCGCGGTGGCCGCCGGGATCCGCAGGCAGCACGACGACGACACGCTGGCCGACATCCTCGCCGCACCGGACCGCGACGAACTGCTCGACTGGTTGCGCGCGCGGCCGCTGGCGTTGCACGAAGCCGGCGCGCTGTTCGTCCACGCCGGCGTGCTGCCGCAGTGGTCGGTCGAGAAGACACTCTCGCTCGCCTCCGAGATCGAGACGCGGTTGCGCGCGCCGGACTACCGCGCTTTCCTCGCCACCATGTATGGCAACCGGCCGGCGCAGTGGGACGATCGCCTCGAAGGCGCCGACCGCGCGCGCTGCGTGATCAACGCGCTCACGCGCCTGCGTTTCGTCGCTGCCGACGGAACGATGGATTTCACGGTCAAGGAAGGCACCAAGGCGGCGCCGCCGGGTTTCGTGCCATGGTTCGACCACCCGCAGCGCGCCACGCGCGGCACGCCGGTCATCTTCGGGCACTGGTCGACGCTCGGGCTCGTGCTGCGTGACGACGCGGTATGCATCGATTCCGGTTGCGTCTGGGGAGGTGCCCTCACGGCGCTGTGCTGGCCCGCTCGCCGCCTGATTCAGGTGCCTTGTCCGCAGTATCGGCGCCCGGGTTCGGCTCCGAATTGAAGCGCCGCCCCGACGGCGCCGGCAAGTCCAGCCAGGCGGCAACGCGCTCGGCCGCCGCCTCGGCGAGGTGATGCCGGTTGCGGTCGCCGAGCGTCGGCACCGGCTCGAGGAACGCCACCTCGATCTGCAGCCGCCGCGCAACGAGGATGTTCCACAGCGAGGTGACGATGCTCATCTCGCCGATGAACGCGGCGGCCGTCGATGGCGCGCCGTCCTCCGTGAAGCGCAAGGCGACCGGCCAGCACTCGGCGCCGACGCCGAGTGCCGGCGCCACCAGGTTCGAATGGAACGGCAGCAGCGAGCGGCCATCGGTGGTCGTTCCCTCGGGGAAGACCGCCACCGTTTCGCCGTCCTTCAACCGGTCGCGCACCCGGTGGTTCATCGAGGCCACCGCGTGCCGACGACCGCGCTCGATGTACAGCGCACCCACCAGCGTCACCAGCGTGCCGAGCAGCGGCCAGGCGCGGATCTCGGCCTTGGCGACGAAGCGGCTCGGCACCGACGCGTTCAGCGCGAACGGGTCGATCCAGGAAATGTGATTGGCCAGCAGCATCCGTCCGCGGCTGCCCGGCTCGATCCCCGTCTGTGCAATGGCAGGCGGCAGCGGCAGGCCGGTCACGCGCAGCCGGGCGCCGCAGATCGTCAGCAGCAGCCGCGACCAGAAGCGGATGATCCGGTTGCGCCCCGATTGCACCTGCCACGGGAAGATCGCTGCCGCAATGCCGATGCCGGCCAGCACGTGCACGAGCAGCAGCACGATGCGCAGCGGTGCCAGCAGCTTTCTCATCGTGCGAGCGTTGACGGTCGCTGAGCACCGCGGCGAAACGAAGCAAGTGCAGCCCGGCCGCGGCCACACGTTGCGCTGGCCGCCGCGCTCACGCTCAACCGAAATTCGACTCTGACCCCGATTTCCGGTCGAAGCGGACGTCGCCGCCGACCATCGTCAGCATGGCGCGGCCGAGCAGTTCGTAGCCGGAGAACGGCGTGTTGCCGCCGCGGCTGACGAGTTCGGCTCGCGTGACGGTCCAGTGGGCCTTGGGATCGAAGATGACGATGTCTGCCTTGGCGCCCACGGCGAGCCGCCCGGTCGGTTCGCCCAGGATCTGAGCCGGCGTGCTGGTGATCCTGGCCAGCGTGGCGGCGAGCGGCAGCTTCGCTGCTTCACCCCACTTGAGCACCAGCGGCAGCAGCGTCTCCAGCGCCGTGGCGCCGGGCGTCGCTTCGCCGAAGGGCAGCAGCTTGTCGTCCTCGGCCACCGGCGCGTGGTCGGAGCAGATGGCGTCGATCGTCCCGTCGGCGAGCCCGGCGGCGATCGCGTCGCGGTCGCGCTGCGTGCGCAGCGGCGGATCGAGGCGGAAGTCGGGGTTGAAGTAGCCGATGTCGACGTCAGTGAGGTGCACGTGGTGCACGCCGACATCGGCGGTCACCGGCAGGCCCTCGCGCTTCGCCTGGCGCACGAGTTCGATGCCAGCCGCGCTCGACAGGCGACAGAGGTGCACGCGCGCGCGGGTTTCGCGCTGCATTTCGAAGACTGTCTGCAGCGCGACCGTCTCGGCCAGCACCGGCACGGCCGGCAAGCCGAGCCGGCCGGCCACTGCGCCTGCGCCTGCCACACCGTCACCGGCGAGCGTGTCCTCGACCGGGCGCAGCCAGATCGGCAGGTCGAAGGTCTTGGCGTAGCGCAGGATCTGCAGCAGCACGCCGTTGTCATGCGGCAGCACTCCGGTCTGCATGAAAGCGACGCAGCCGGCCTCGGCAAGCGTTTCGATCTCGGCCAGCACCTCGCCCTTCAGCCCCGCCGTCAGCGCACCGAGCGGATACAGGCGGCTGCCTTCCGACTCGCGCGAGCGCTGGCGCAGCATGCGCACCAGGCCCGGCTCGTCGAGCGGCGGGTCGGTGTCGGGCGGGCACACCACGCCGGTGACCCCGCCGGCCAGCGCCGCGCGCATCTCGCGCTTCAGAGCCCCCTCGGCGCCCGGTTCGCGCATGCGCGCGCACAGGTCAACGAGCCCCGGCGCAACGACGAGGCCGCGCGCATCGATCTCGCGCTCGGCGGCAAAACCGGCCGGTGCGGTGCCGAGCGCCGCGATGCGACCGTCGGCGATGCAAAGATCGGCGACCGCGTCGTGGTTCGACGCCGGATCGATCACGCGGCCCTGGCGAATGACGAGCTTCATTGCATCCTCTGCGAAGACGCGGCGATCGACAGCACGGCCATCCGCACGGCGATGCCGAAGGTCACCTGCGGCAGGATCACGCTCTGCGTGCCGTCGGCCACGCGCGAGTCGATCTCGACGCCGCGGTTCATCGGCCCGGGGTGCATGACGATCGCATCGGGCTTGGCCAGTTGCAGCCGCTCCGGCGTCAGCCCGTAGTTGCGGAAGTACTCCTGCGCGCTCGGCAGCAGTGCGCCGCGCATGCGCTCGTTCTGCAGCCGCAGCATGATGATCACGTCGGCGCCGCGGAGGCCTTCGTCGAGCCTGGTGAACACGCGCACGCCCATCTGCTCGAGCCCGTCGGGCAGCAGCGTCAAAGGTCCCACCGCGCGCACCTCGGGCACGCCGAGCGTGGTCAGCGCATGGATGTCGGAGCGGGCCACCCGCGAGTGCAGGATGTCGCCGACGATCGCCACCGTCAGGTTGGTGAAATCGCGCTTGTAGTGGCGGATCGTGTACATGTCGAGCAGGCCCTGCGTCGGGTGCGCATGGCGGCCGTCGCCGGCGTTGATCACGTGCACGTGCGGCGCCACGTGGCGTGCGATCAGGTGCGGCGCGCCGCCGGTGGCGTGGCGCACCACGAACATGTCGGCCTGCATCGCCGTCAGGTTGTTGATCGTGTCGAGCAGCGATTCGCCCTTGGCGGTGCTCGAACGCATGATGTCCAGGTTGAAGACGTCCGCCGACAGCCGGCGGGCGGCAATCTCAAAGGTGGTGCGCGTGCGCGTGCTGTGCTCGAAGAACAGGTTGAACACCGAGCGGCCGCGCAGCAGCGGCACGTTCTTGACTTCGCGTTCGGCGATGTTGATGAAGCCGTCGGCGGTAGAGAGGATGCGCTCGATGATCGCGCGCGGCAGTCCTTCGAGCGACAGCAGGTGATGCAGCTCGCCGTCGCGGTTCAGCTGCGGGTTGCGGCCGAATTCAGATGTCACGGCGCTGCTCCAGGGTCAGGTGCAGGCGGCCATCGTCGTCGCGCGACAGCACGACGCTGATCTCCTCCGGCACTTCGATGCGGCGGCCGACCGCCGTCGGCGCGATCGGCAGCTCTCGGCCGCCGCGGTCGATCAGCACCGCCAGGTCGATGCGCGCCGGCCGGCCGTAGTCGAAAAGCTCGTTCATCGCCGCGCGCACGGTGCGGCCGGTGTACAGCACGTCGTCGACCAGCACGATGTCGGCCCCCTCGACGTCGAAGGCGATCGACGACGGCTTCACGCTCGGGTTCAGCCCCGAGCGCGAGAAGTCGTCGCGATAGAACGAGATGTCGAGGATGCCCACCTCGTGCGCCACGGCGAGGTCCGCCTTCAGGCGTTGCGCCAGCCACACGCCGCCGGTGTGCACGCCGACCAGCCGGATGTCGCGGCCGATCACCTCCTCGCGCAATCTTGCCGCCAGGCTGCGGTAGACCGCCTCGGCATCGAGTTCGATCATTGTTCTTCAACGTCGTTTGGCGACGTTGACCGTAGGTTTCCCCTCTCCCCGGGCGGGAGAGGGGGAAGGGGAGAGGGGGAGCCGATCTCGTCGAGCCACTGCTGCAGGATCACCGCCGCCGCCTCGTCGTCGCGTCCCTCGTTCACCACCACCGACGAATAGCGCTCGTCGACGCGCGCCACCGGCAGCCGGTAGCGGCCCTCGAGCTGGCGGGCGAAGCGCTCACAGCGCGCGGTCAGTTCGTGCGGTGTGCCGTCCGGGTGCCGCGCGATGCCGACCACCAGTTGCGCGGGCTGCCACGAGGCGATCAACTCGCCGATCCGCCGCCAGCGCACGTCACCCTCATCGGCGATCAGCGCCAGCGGCCGCGCCTGGCGGGTGACGCCGTTGCCGACCGCCACGCCGACGCGGCGCGTGCCGAAGTCGAAACCGAGCACGATTTCTTCTTTCAACAGAGGCGGAAAGGAAGAATGGGCCGCAGTCCGGGAAGCCGGCGGCGCCCGTTCATGCATGTCCGGCCTGCGCCGACAGCTGCGCCGGGTCGATCCCGAGCAGGCGCAGCGCCGCCGCCTGCCGCGCTTCCGCCGGCGTGTCGAAGATGATGGTTGGCTGGGCATCGACGGTCAGCCAGGCGTTGGCCGACACTTCCGATTCGAGCTGCCCCGCGCCCCAGCCGGAATAGCCGAGCGTGACCAGCAACTTCGCCGGGCCCGTGCCGCCCGCCACTGCTTCGAGCACGTCCTTCGAGGTGGTCAGCGCGATGTCATCGGCCACCGGCAGCGACGAACTGTAGTGGCCCGCCGGCACATGCAGCACGAAGCCGCGCTCGGTCTGCACCGGCCCGCCGAAGTAGACGGGCGCGTCCTTCCACGGCGCGATCTCGAGCTTCAGGTCGACCTTGTCAAAGAGACTTTCCAGCGTCAGCTCGGTCGGCCGGTTGATGACCAGGCCGAGCGCGCCCTTGTCGGTGTGCTCGCAGATGTAGACCACCGAGCCGGCGAAGTTCGGATCGGCCATTGCTGGCATCGCGATCAGGAACTTGTGCGTCAGGTCCATGGTTTCGCGGTGATCCGAGGGTCCGGCATCTCTGACGGCATTGTAAGCTCGCCCGACGAGCGGCTTGCTGCACACTGAAGATGGATTCGGCCCTGATGTGGTTTCGCCGCGATCTGCGGCTTGCCGACAACGCGGCCCTCCATCATTGCCTGAAGAGCGCGCGGCGCGTGTATGCCGCCTTCGTCTTCGACCGCGCGATCCTCGACGAACTGCTCGCCGAGGGCCTGGCGACCGACCGCCGCGTCGACTTCATCCACCGCAGCCTGCACGAGCTCGCCGCCGAGCTGCGCATGCACGGCGGCGCGCTGATCGTCCGCCACGGGGTGGCTGCCGACGAGATGGTCCGGCTGGCCGACGAACTGCGCGTCGGCGCGGTGTTCGCCAACCACGACTCCGAGCCCTATGCGATCGAGCGCGACGCGCAGGTCGCCGCAGGGCTCCGAGCCGCCGGCCGCCGGTTGCACACCTTCAAGGACCAGGTGATCTTCGAGCGCGACGAGGTGCTGACCGGCGCCGGCCGGCCGTTCTCGGTCTTCACGCCCTACAAGAACGCGTGGCTGAAGACGCTGACGCCGTTTCACCTGCGGTCGTACGAAGTGCAGAAGTACCTCACCGCCCTCGCGCCTCCGCCAGCACCGGCGGCGATCCCTTCGCTGCAGGCGCTCGGCTTCAAGCAAAGCGATCTCGACGAACTGAAGGTCGCCGCGGGCACCCGCGGCGGCGGCCTGCTCTTCGACGATTTCAAGACCCGCATCGACCACTACCGCGAGGCACGCGACTACCCGGCCGTGCGCGGGCCGTCGTACCTGTCGGTGCACCTGCGTTTCGGCACCGTTTCGATCCGCGACCTGGCGCGCTTCGCATGCGAACGCTCGCTGCAGTCTGCCGGCGCGGCGACCTGGCTGTCGGAACTGATCTGGCGCGAGTTCTACCAGCAGGTCCTCTATCACCACCCGCAGGTAACCGCGGCGAGCTTCAAGCCCGAGTACGACCGCATCCGCTGGGACGACGCGCCGGAGCTCTTCGCCGCCTGGTGCGAGGGCCATACCGGCTATCCGCTGGTCGATGCAGCGATGGCGCAGATCAACCGGACCGGCTACATGCACAACCGGCTGCGCATGGTGACGGCAAGCTTCCTGACCAAGGACCTCGGCATCGACTGGCGGGCCGGCGAGCGGTACTTCGCCCGCCGGCTGATCGACTTCGACCTGGCCGCCAACAACGGCGGCTGGCAGTGGGCGGCCTCCAGCGGCTGCGACGCACAGCCCTATTTCCGCATCTTCAACCCGGTGGCGCAGAGCGAGAAGTTCGACCCCGAGGGCGGGTTCATCAGGCGCTACCTGCCGCAACTGGCGAATCTGTCGGCGAAGGAGATCCACGCGCCGTGGCTGCTGTCGCTGCAGCGACAGCAGGAGGCGGGCTGCGTGATCGGCAGCGACTACCCGCCGCCGATCGTCGAGCACGCCGAGGCGCGGGCCAGGACGCTGGCGCGCTACGCGGTGGTCAAGCAACGCTGAAACGGCATCCTCAGCGGTCCGTCGGCGACGCTGTGCCGGCGTCGCGCGTTGCATAGGCGAAGGCCGTCGCGCCGACGGCGGCCACCACGATCAGCACCACCGTCGTTCGCTCGTAGCCGCCGAGCGCCGACCACAGCAGCGCTGCGAAGATCGGGCCGACGGCGCGGGCCAGCAGTCCCGGCGTGGCCAGCGCGCCGGCGATCGCGCCATAGTTGTCGCGGCCGTACATCTCCACCGGCAGCGCGCCGCGGATGACGGTCATCGCGCCGTTGCCGGCGCCGAACAGCACCGCGAACACCGTCAGCCAGAGCACGCTCGTGTCGGCCCACAGCAGGGCAAGCAGCGACATCGGCATCGCGATCGCCGCGATGCGACCCACCTGCCCGACCGTCAGCCAGCGGCTGGCGCCGAACTCGACGACGCGGCCGGCGACCTGCATCGGCCCGATCAGCGCACCGATTCCCGCGGCCGCTGCCGGCGACATGCCGCGCGCCAGCAGCAAGGCGATCAGGTGAGCGGCAATGGCGGAGACGACGACATAGTGGGCGAGAAACGCCATCGTCAGCGCGCGGAAGCGGCGGTCGGCCCACAGCCGAAGGCGTGAGGTGCCGGCTTTCCCCTGTGGCGTCGGCACCGCCGCGCCGCTGGTGCGCGGCAGCAGTAGCAGATGCAGCGGCACGCAAAGCACGAGATTGATCGCCGCCAGCCACAGCACCGCCTCGCGCCAGCCGAAGCGCTCGATCAGCCACGTCGTGATCGGCCAGAACACCGTGCTGGCAAAGCCGCCGAACAGCGTCAGCACCGTCAGCGCGCGCCGGTAGTTCAGGCGATAGACCTGCGCGACGACGACGAAGGCCGGCTCGTACAGCGTCGCCGCCATCGACACGCCGAGGCCGATCCAGATCAGGTACAGCACCGGCAGCGACTGCACCTGCGACAGCGCCGCCAGCAGCGCGACGGCGGCCAGCGAGCCGAGCGTCATCACCCAGCGGCCGCCGAGCCGGTCGATGGTCCTGCCGATGGCGGTCGCGCACAGGCCGGAAACCAGCAGCGCCGCCGAAAACGCGCCGGCGATCTCGCTCTTGCCGGCGCCGAGATCACGCTGCAGCGGCTCGAGCAGCAGCGCGAAGGCGTAGTAGATCGAGCCCCACGAAACGATCTGCGTGACGCCGAGGGCGACCAGCAGTTGCCATGCACGGCTGTTGGCTGCTGGGTGCGGGGCAGTATCCGCGTTCATCGTTTGCCGTTGACACGGCAGCACCGGTCAAAGCGGCGATTCTGCGCGCAACCGCGGCCTGTTTGCCGTCGAATGGGCGCACCAAAGAAAAAGCCCGCCGAAGCGGGCTGTTTCGTACGACCGACATGGATCCCCGCCTACGCGGGGATGACGGCGTTGTCTCCAGTCGCGGGCAGCGCTGGCGCGCGACCCGCTCTTGGACATCGTCGTCACATGTCCATGCCCATGCCGCCCATGCCACCCATGCCGCCGCCGGGCATGCCGCCGCCGCCCGCGGGTTTCTCCTCGACCAGTTCGGCAACCATCGCATCGGTGGTCAGCATCAGGCCGGCGATCGACGAGGCATTTTGCAGCGCGGTGCGGGTCACTTTGGTCGGATCGAGCACACCCATCTCGACCAGATCGCCGTACTCGCCGGTCTGCGCGTTGTAGCCGTAGTTGCCCTTGCCTTCGATGACCTTGGCCACGACCACGCTCGGCTCGTCGCCGGTGTTGGCGACGATCTGGCGCAGCGGCTCTTCCATCGCGCGCAACACGATCTTGATGCCGGCGTCCTGGTCGGTGTTCTCACCCCTCATCTTGGCGATGGCCTGCTTGGCGCGGATCAGCGCCACGCCGCCGCCGGCGACGATGCCCTCTTCGACTGCAGCGCGGGTGGCATGCAGCGCGTCTTCGACGCGGGCCTTCTTCTCCTTCATCTCGACTTCGGTGGCAGCACCGACCTTGATCAGCGCCACGCCGCCGGCGAGTTTGGCAACGCGCTCCTGCAGCTTTTCCTTGTCGTAGTCCGAAGTCGCCTCTTCGATCTGGGCGCGGATCGCCTTGACACGCGCTTCGATGCTCTTGGCATCACCGGCGCCGTCAATGATCGTGGTGTTCTCCTTCGCGATCTCGATCTTCTTGGCCTGGCCCAGATCGGCCAGCGTGGCCTTCTCGAGCGTCATGCCGGTCTCTTCAGCGATCACCGTGCCGCCGGTGAGGATGGCGATGTCTTCGAGCATCGCCTTGCGACGGTCGCCAAAGCCCGGCGCCTTGACCGCGCAGGTCTTCAGGATGCCGCGGATGCTGTTCACGACCAGGGTGGCCAGGGCCTCGCCCTCGACTTCCTCGGCGACGATCAGCAGCGGCCGGCCGGCCTTCGCCACCTGCTCCAGGATCGGCAGCAGGTCACGGATGTTGCTGACCTTCTTGTCGTGCAGCAGCACATAGGGGTTATCGAGGATCGCGATCTGCTTTTCGGGCTGGTTGATGAAGTACGGTGACAGGTAACCGCGGTCGAACTGCATGCCCTCGACGAGGTCGAGTTCGTTGTTCAGGCTCTTGCCGTCCTCGACCGTGATCACGCCTTCCTTGCCGACCTTGTCCATCGCGTCAGCGATGATCTTGCCGATCTCGGCATCGGCGTTGGCGGAAATGGCGCCGACCTGGGCGATTTCCTTGCTGGTGGTGGTCGGCCGCGACAGCTTCTTCAACTCGTCGACCGCGGCGACCACCGCCTTGTCGATGCCGCGCTTCAGGTCCATCGGGTTCATGCCGGCGGCGACGTACTTCATGCCCTCGGCAACGATCGACTGGGCGAGCACGGTGGCGGTGGTGGTGCCGTCGCCGGCGGCGTCCGAGGTCTTGGAGGCAACTTCCTTGACCATCTGCGCGCCCATGTTCTCGAACTTGTCCTTCAGTTCGATTTCCTTGGCGACCGAGACGCCGTCCTTGGTCACCGTCGGTGAGCCGAAGCTGCGCTCGAGCACCACGTTGCGGCCCTTCGGGCCCAGGGTCACTTTGACTGCATTGGCGAGGATGTTGATGCCGCGCACCATGCGGTGGCGGGCGTCATCCCCGAAGAAAACTTGCTTGGCAGGCATATTCGAAAACTCCGATCAGAAAGTTGTTGAAGTGGTCGGGCGCCCGTGGCGGCCGACCTCATTCGGGCTCGCTAGGCGACCACGCCCATCAGGTCTTCTTCGCGCATGACGAGGAGTTCCTCGCCCTCGACTTTCACCGTCTGCCCGGCGTACTTGCCGAACAGCACCCGGTCGCCGACCTTGACGTCCAGAGCGATCAACTTGCCGTTCTCATCGCGCTTGCCGGGGCCGACGGCGACGATTTCGCCTTGGTCAGGCTTTTCAGCGGCGGTGTCGGGGATCACGATGCCCGACGCGGTCTTGCGCTCCTGATCCAGACGCTTGACGATCACCCGATCGTGCAACGGACGAATTTTCATAAAGTCTCCTGATTTGCCGATAAATGTCCTGAAAACTCAGGAACAGAAAGAGAGTAACCACTAACAAACTACGACCTGACGGCACCACCGTCCGGCGCCGAGATGGGAGAGCATACGCACCTTGCTAGCACTCCCCTTGGGCGAGTGCTAATGATAGGGGCGGGCGAGCCGGAGTTCAAGCCGGCCGAAGCCCGGGGTAGCCCGAATAGGCGTTGGCACGGCTCCGGCCGTCGGCCGGCCTGACCGACGGACCAGCGCCGGCATGCCGGACGCCGCTCATAACGAGGGACTAATCCGCGCGGCCAGTTCCCGTCGCACGATCGCTGCGGCACGCTTGCGCCAATCCAAAGCTCATTCGGCGAGCCGCGGTCGGGCAATCGACTGCCGTGCCGCCCCTCGTGGAAGACCGAGCATCGTGGCCTTGTTCAGCAGCAAGAGAGACTCCAGACGCACCCGGTCCCGGCGTTCCGGGTTCATCCACTCCGTACTGAGCTTCACGCGCCTCGAGCTCCCGGCCCTCGAGGTATTCGAAACCGCGGTCGCCTTCGCACCGGAAACCGACCCCATCACCGCGCACGGCGAACTGACCGAGGTGTTCGGGCAGAAGGCCGGTGAAGGCGAGTTCCTTTTCCGTGCCGACAGCTCGATCGCGGGTCGCTACTGGGTTCAGTCGGCCGCGCCGTGGACGCGCTGGCCCACCAACGCCGTCAGCGCGCTCGAACCGAAGCGCTGCGTGGTCCAGCTCGCCGAAGGGCTGATGTACCGCTTCGCGCTGCAGGTCTGTGCCGGCCGCGTGAAGATCGCCGGTAACGAGAAGAAGATCGAGCCTTACGTCAACCAGCGGGACGTCGAGGCCTGGATGCGCGCCAGCGCCCTGAGATACGGCTTCACTCCCATGATGCTCGACGTGTCGATGCAGGTGCTGCGCTTCGCCCACAAGGGCCAGAAGGTCAAGGTCGACTACGCACAGATCGAAGGCGCTCTCGAAGTCGCCGAGCCCGAGGTGTTCAAGTACCGGCTCTGCCACGGCTTCGGCCATCATCGCCGCGCCGGCCTCGGCTTGATGCACCTGATGACCTGACGCCGGTTGCCGGCTGCGGCAGCGCCTGCAGCCGAGCGGCGCGCCCTTGTACCGGCGGCACTCCGCCCCGACATCGGGCGAAGGAGGTGCGCAATGCTGGACACGACACAGGAAGACTTCCCCCGCGATGTGATCGATGCGTCGCGCGAAGCGCCGGTGCTGGTCGATTTCTGGGCGCCGTGGTGCGGCCCCTGCCGGACGCTGTCGCCGCTGCTGGCAGCGATCGAATCGGAGTTCAAGGGCAGGCTGAAAGTCGTCAAGGTCAACGTCGACGAGGACCAGGAACTGTCTGCGCGCTTCGGCGTGCGCAGCATCCCCTTCGTGGTCGCCTTCGTCGCCGGCCAGCCGGTCGACTCATTTGTCGGCGTGCTGCCCGCGGATGCGCTGCGTCAGTTCGTTGGCCGGCTGCTGCCCGATCCTGCCGAGACACAGCGGCGCAAGGCCGCTGAACTGCTCGAAAGCGGCGACGTGACCGGCGCTGCCAGCGCGCTGCGCGCTGCGCTGGCGCTCGACCCGGACCGCGACGTGACTCGCATGGACCTGGCGCAGCTGCTTCTCGAGCGCTCGTCCGACGCGGGCCGCCTCGACGAAGCGTCGAAGTGCCTGACCGGTGTTTCGGCGGCCGGCAAGCTGCAGTCGCACTGGACCGCGTTGAACGCCCAGTTGCAGAGCCAGCAGCACGCCACCGAACTGCCTGCCACCGAGGTGCTGCAGCAGCGCACCGCAGCCAGTCCGGACGACCTGCAGGCGCGACTCGATCTGGCCAATGCGCTGGTGGCGCGGCGGGAATATGAGCCGGCGCTGGAGCAGCTGATGGTGATCGTCGAGCGCGACCGCGCCTTCGGCGACGACATTGGCCGGCGGCTGATGCTGTCGGTGTTCGATCTCGCATCCGACCAGCCGCAGCTGGTGTCTTCGTACAGGCGTCGCCTGTCCGCTGCGCTGAATCGCTGAGCGTCGCGGCAGCAGGCGGCGCGCAGCCGATTAAGCTTCGCGCATGCCTGTCTGCCGCAGCGAAGTCCCACTTGCCGGCGAGCTTCTTCGCTCGTCGATCGCGCGCCGCTTCGGCGCAGCGCTGCTTCTCGCCGCCGCCCTGAGCGGCCCGATCGCCTCGGCGCAGGACACATCGACACGCCGGCCGGTGCCGGACACGGTCAACGCGGCGCTGCGCAGCGCGGCGATTCCGCCGGCCGCCTCGGCGATCGTCGTGATGCCGCTCGCTCCCGACGGCGTGAGCGTCGAGGCCAACGAGTCGCAGCCGATGAACCCGGCGTCGACGATGAAACTCGTCACCACCTATGCGGCGCTCGACCTGCTTGGGCCGGCCTACACATGGCGCACGGAAGCCTTCGCCAGCGGCGCACTGCGGCGCGACGTGCTCGAAGGAAACCTGGTGATCCGCGGCAGCGGCGATCCCAAGCTGGTGATCGAGAGCCTGTGGCTGATGGTCCAGCGCATCCGCGGCTACGGCATCCGCGAGATCCGCGGCGACGTGGTGCTCGACCGCTCGGCGTTCGACCTGGTCGCACACGAACCCAGCGACTTCGACGGCGAACGGTTCCGCCCGTACAACGCCGGCCCCGATGCGCTGCTGCTGAACTTCAAGGCGGTCTCGCTGGGCTTCGTGCCGGATCCCGAGACCAGGAGCGCCCGCGTCGTCGCCATCCCGCTGCTCGCCGGCATGAAGCTGCCGGCCAGCGTGCGCGCCGCCGATGGGCCGTGCGGCGACTGGCGCGGCAGGCTGCAGGCCGATTTCTCCGACCCGATGGCGCCGGTGTTCCGCGGCGCCTATCCGCTTTCCTGCGGCGAGCAGCTATGGCACCTGTCGCTGCTCGATCACGGTCGCTATTTCGCCGCCGCCTTTGCCGCACTGTGGAGCAGCGCCGGCGGCACCTGGACCGGCAAGCCGCGCGAAGGCCCGGTGCCCGCCGACGCGCGCCGCATCGCGCTGAACGAGTCGGCGCCGCTCGCGGAAGTGATCCGCGACGTCAACAAGTTCAGCAACAACGTGATGGCGCGACAGATCTACCTGACGCTCGGTGCCGACGGCGGCCGCCAGAGCGCCAGCGCAGCGCGAGCCGAGGCAGCCGTCCGCGCCTGGCTTGACAGCCGCGGCCTGGC
Source organism: uncultured Burkholderiaceae bacterium (assembly GCA_964610575.1). Classification (GTDB taxonomy): domain Bacteria; phylum Pseudomonadota; class Gammaproteobacteria; order Burkholderiales; family Burkholderiaceae_F; genus JADJWR01. Next base: position 49,997 of record CAZSYX010000009.1, on the reverse strand, counting down.
CATGCCTGAACTGGTGCTGGAAAACGGCTCCGGCCTGTCGCGCATCGAACGCGTGTCGGCGGCAAGCCTGGCGCGGCTGCTGCGCCACGCCTTTGCCAGCCCGCTGATGCCGGAACTGATGGCATCACTGCCGCTGGTCGGCGTCGACGGCACGATGCGCAAGCGCAACGGCGCGGCGGGCGCGGCGCACATCAAGACAGGCCTGCTCGCCGACGTGCGCGCCATCGCCGGCTACGTGCACGCAGCCAGCGGCCGCCGCTACGTTGTGGTGGCGATCATCAACCACCCCAACGCCCGCAACGGCCAGGCCGTGCACGACGCGCTGCTGCAATGGGTCTATGCGAACGGGTGATCGGCGAACACCCCTCGCTGATCAGCCGTACTTGATCGTGCAACCGTAGGCCTGCGTCGACGGCGCCGAGACCGGCTTGCCGGCGCGCAGTTCGGCGAACGCCCGCACGACGTAGTTGTTGGCGGTCTTGACGTCGGCCGGGTTGGCGCTGCGCTTGTCGTCGATGGCGCCGGCATAGAGGAGCACGCCGTTCGGATCGATCACGTACATGTGCGGCGTGACCTTGGCCGCATAGGCGCGACCGACCGTGCCGTCGGCATCGAGCGCGGCGACCGAGGCGGCCGCGCCGTGCTTGAGCAGCCAGGCCTTCTGCTCGGCCGGCTTCAGGTAGTCGGAGTGCGACGGGCTCGTCGAGTTGATGACGATCCACTGCACGCCTTCGGCGGTGAAGCGCTTCTGCAGCGACTGCATGTTGCCGCTGTCGTAGTGCTTCTGCACGAACGGGCAGCCCGGGTTGGTCCACTCGAGCACGACGTACTTGCCCTTCAGGTCGGCCAGCGAGACCTTGCGGCCGTCGAGATCGGTCAGCGTGAACGCGGGCGCGGGCTGACCCGCAGTGGGCTGGGACAATGCCGGCAGGGGCGCAGCGGCAAGCAAGGCGGTGGCAAGAAAGGCGCGTCGCAGCATCGTCGGCTCCTTGGTGAGGTCGATTCAGGTCAGAGTCGGTCCAGCGCATCGAGCACGATGCGCTCGGTGAGCAGTTCGGGCAGCACGTGCGTTGCGCCATTGCGGTCGTACAGGACGTACAGCGGCACGCCGTTGCGGTTGAATCGCGCCAGCTCGCGCGTGATCTCGTCGTCGCGACTGGTCCAGTCGGCGCGCAGCAGCGTGACGCCGCGCTTCGCGAAGGCCTCGCGCACCGAGTCGCTCGCCAGCACCAGCCGCTTGTTGGCCTGGCAGGTGACACACCACGCCGCGGTGAAGTCGATGAACACCGGTTTACCGGCAGCGATCTGCGCCTCCTCCGCCGCGCGGCTCCACGGCTGCCAGGCGGCGCCATCCGCAGCCTTGGCGAGTTCGCCTCGCGGCGGCACGGCGCCCGGCATGGTCATCGCGAACACGCCGTACAGCGCCAGCGGCGCGGCGACCAGCGCCATCCAGCGCCAGCGCTTCGCGCCCGACTGGGCAAGACCGAAAGCCCAGGCGGCCAGTGCCGCGAGCACCAGTCCGCCGAGGACCAGCGCCATGGCGTCGACGCCGATCTGCTGCGCGAGCACCCACAGCAGCCAGACGCAGGTGGCGAACATCGGGAACGCCATCACCTGCTTGAAGCGCAGCATCCACACGCCGGGGCGTGGCAGCCGCCTCAGAGCGGCCGGCATCCACGTCAGTGCGAAATATGGCGTCGCCATGCCGGCACCGAGCATCGCGAACACGGCCAGTGCAATCGGCGCCGGCTGCGTCACCGCGTAGCCGAGCGCCGCACCCATGAAGGGCGCTGTGCAGGGCGCGGCGACCACCACCGCGAGCACACCGGTGGCGAAGCTGCCGCTCAGGCGGTCGCCCTGCAGGCGCTGCGCGGCGCCGCTCGAAGCGAGCGCGCCGCCGAAGCTGAACTCGAAAGTGCCGAGCAGGTTCAGGCCGATCAGGAAGAACAGCAGCAGCAGCGCCGCGATGACCCACGGCGTCTGCAACTGGAAGCCCCAGCCGAGTTGCTCGCCTGCGGCGCGCAACCCGATCAGCAGCGCGGCCAGCAGCACGAAGCACACCAGCACACCCGCGGCGAAGGCACCGCCATGCGCGCGCAGCGAAGCGTGCGGCAGGTGCGCCTCGTCTTCGGCGCGCTGGTGCTGCATCAGGCTGAGCAGTTTCAGCGACAGCACCGGGAAGACGCAGGGCATCAGGTTGAGGATCAGGCCGCCGACGAATGCACCGGCCAGCGCAACCCAGAAGGTCACTGCCGTGGCACCGCCCCCGGCCGCGACCGGTTTGGCGGCTGCCGCCGCCACCTGCGGCATGACGCCGGCAACGAGCGGCACGTCGATTTCCGCCGCCCAACCTCCGCCGTCGGCGGCGGCGGGCCCGCCGTTGGCGATCAGCACACCCTTCAGGCGGGTGAATTGCGCCGCCACCGGCTGCGCCGCGGTGAGGTACAGCGCCGTGCCGTCGGCCTCGGCGCGCAGCGTCTGCGCGGCGGCCGGCTCGATGCGTGATTCCTCGAGCGGGAAGAACTCCAGGCGCTGCACCGGCGCAGCCGGCTTGTAGGCAAGGCGGACCCGCCCGCCATCGATCGTTGCCGACGCCGCCTCGAGCGTGGCTGGCTGCGGAACCTGCGCCCGCGTGCTGGCGAACAGCGGCGCAAAGCGCGACGGTGCCGCCCCGGTGCGCACCGGCAGCGCAAGCTGCAGGTCCGCACCGCCGGGAATGCAGACTTCCTTGCAGATCAGCCAGTCGGCGCGCGCCTTCAGTTGCACTGTCTGCCCGGGCGCCACGTCCGCCGGCACGGCGATCCGTACCGGCAGCAGCAACTCGCCCTCGTAGCCGAAGTTCATCAGCGGCCCGATCGGCAGGCGCTTCGGCACCGGCCACTCGATCGGCCCGGCGGTGAACCCCGCGGGCAACTGCCAGTTGATCGTCGTCGGCAGCCCGGAGTCGCCGGGCACCCGCCAGTAGGTGTGCCAGTGCGGGTCGTGCCTGATGATCAGGCCGGCGGAAAGCGGCTGGCCGGGAACGACCGCGTCGACGGCCGCAACCAGTTCGGCCTCGGCGTTGTCGACGCGCACCGGCTGCGCGCTTGCGGTGGCGGCAACAACGAGCAGCGATGCCGCCAGGAAGATGCGGGCGAGGAAAGTCATCGTGCCTTCGTCAGCAGCCGCGCCGCCGAGTTCCGTCAGCGAGCAAGATCGAACGCCTGTCGCGCCGCCGCCACAGTCTCGTCGATGGCAGCTCTGTCATGCGCCGCAGAGACGAAGCCGGCCTCGAAGGCCGACGGCGCAAGGTACACGCCGCGGTCGAGCATGGCGTGGAAGAACCGGTTGAAGCGGTCCTTGTCGGTGGCCATGATCTGCGCGTAGCTCGCCGGCACCGACTTGGCGAAGTAGATGCCGAACATCGCGCCGACCCGGTCGGCACAGAAGGTCACGCCGGCCTCGCGCGCCGCGCCGGACAAGCCGTCGACCAGCGCCTGCGTCGCGCTGCCCAATCGCTCGTAGAAACCCGGTGCCTGGATCAGCTTGAGCGTGGCCATGCCGCAGGCCACCGCGACCGGGTTTCCCGACAGCGTGCCCGCCTGGTACACGGCGCCGAGCGGCGCGAGGTGTTTCATCACCTCGCGCGAACCGCCGAAGGCCGCCACCGGCATGCCGCCGCCGATCACCTTGCCGAGCACGGTGATGTCAGGCCGGATGTCGTACAGCGACTGCGCGCCGCCAAGAGCCACGCGGAAGCCCGTCATGACCTCGTCGAACACCAGCAGCGCGCCGTGCTGCGTGCACAGCCGGCGCATCGTCTGCAGGAACTCCGGGGTGGCGCGCACCAGGTTCATGTTGCCGGCCACCGGCTCGACGATCACGCAGGCCATGTCGTCGCCGTGCTGCTTGAAGGCGTCCTCGAGCTGCTGGCAGTCGTTGTAGTCGAGCACCAGCGTGTGCTGGGTGATCTCGGCCGGCACGCCGGCCGAGCTCGGGTTGCCGAAGGTGAGCAGGCCGGAGCCCGCCTTCACCAGCAGGCTGTCGGCATGGCCGTGATAGCAGCCCTCGAACTTGATGAGTTTCCGCCGCCCCTTGCCACCGCCGGCCGCGCCGCGCGCCAGCCGGATGGCGCTCATCGCCGCCTCGGTGCCGGAGGAGACCAGCCGCACCTGCTGCATCGAGGGCACCAGCCGCACCAGTTCCTCGGCCATCTCGACCTCGGCCTCGGTCGGCGCGCCGTACGACAGGCCGCGCGCGGCCGCCTCCTGCACGGCGCGCACCACCTCGGGGTGCGCATGGCCGACGATCATCGGCCCCCACGAGCCGATGTAGTCGATGTAGCGACGACCGTCGGCGTCCCAGAAGTGCGGTCCCTGCGCGCGAACGATGAAGCGCGGCGTGCCACCCACGGAGCGGAAGGCCCGCACCGGCGAATTGACGCCGCCGGGGATCGTCTGCTGGGCGCGGCTGAAAAGCTGTTCGTTGCGGTCCACGTGGCTCACCGTTGCGGCAAAGGCGCAAGTCTACGCAGCCGCGACGCCGTGCCCGCCGGTGCCAAGGCGAAGCCGCCGGCAACGGCGGCGGGGCCCGCCCCCAGGACTTGCGGTCCTGAAGCGGGCCGTGCAGGCGGGCCGGGCGACCGCCCGCGGGCGCCCAAGCCGCACTCCGAAACCCGAGATTGGTTCTAGACCGTAAGCATGAACATTTGGCCGATCGCCCCGCGGAAAGCCCGGGCTATGATCGCTCGGCAAGTATGTGAGTCAACACGAACACGTTTCAAACACGACCGGAAATGGCAGCTGAAGCGGGCAAACGCGCATGGATGTGTCTGATCTGCGGTTGGATCTACGACGAGGCGGCCGGACTGCCGAACGAAGGCATCGCCCCGGGCACGCCATGGGAGCAGATCCCGCCGAACTGGACCTGTCCGGAGTGCGGCGCCCGTAAGGAGGACTTCGAAATGGTGGAAATCTGAGCCGAGCCGCAAAGGCCGGCGCAGAAACACCCGCCCGAAGTCCGCATCCGCCCCTTTTCACGTCGAAGAGCGTTCCGTAGCCCGGAGTCTTTGCATGTCGATACACGATTTCAGCCCGATTCGCGGCACGCGCGTGATGGTGATCGACGACTCGAACACGATCCGCCGCAGCGCCGAGATCTTCCTGAAGCAGGCCGGCTGCGAGGTGATCCTGGCCAACGACGGCTTCGAAGCGCTGGCCAAGATCAACGACCACCAGCCGGCCATCATCTTCTGCGACATCCTGATGCCGCGGCTGGACGGCTACCAGACCTGCGCGCTGATCAAGCGCAGCCCGCGCTTCTCGAAGACGCCGGTGGTGATGCTGTCGTCGAAGGACGGCCTGTTCGACCGTGCGCGCGGCCGCATGGTCGGCTCCAGCGAATACCTCACCAAGCCGTTCACCAAGGACAGCCTGCTGACCGCGGTGCTGCAGCACTCGGTTAACTCGACCGCCCTGACCTGACGCCGGAACCCCACACATGACGATCAAGAAGGTCCTCGTCGTCGACGACTCGCCCACCGAGCGCTACTTCCTGACCGAGTTGCTGACCCGCAACGGCTTCCACGTGTCGGCGGCGGAGAACGCCGAGGAGGCGCTGATCAAGGTCAAGGCCGTCGAGCCCGACCTGATCCTGATGGACGTGGTGATGCCGGGGCAGAACGGCTTCCAGCTGACGCGGCAGATCGCGCGCGACCCGGCCACGCAGCACATCCCGATCATCATGTGCACCAGCAAGAACCAGCAGACCGACCGCATCTGGGGCCTGCGCCAGGGCGCGCGTGACTACGTCACCAAGCCGGTCAAGGCCGAGGAACTGCTCGGCAAGATCGCCGCGATAGGGTGACCATGAACGCGCCGATGGAACACCCCAAGCACATGGCCAACCTGCGCGAGTTCTCGGCGCAGCTGACGCAGCGCCTGAGCGAGGCGCCGGCGCGCGAGATGCAGGCGGCGCAGCTTGGCGTGCGCATCGGCAGCCGCGGCTACCTGGTCGACATGTCCAGCATCGGCGAGGTCGTGCCGGTGTCGTCGATTGCGCGTGTGCCGTGGACGCGGCCGTGGTTCCGCGGCCTGGCCAACGTGCGCGGCCGCCTGGTCGGCGTCTACGACCTGCCGCAGATGGCCGGCGAAGAGCCGCTGCGCGACGAGGAGGGCCTGCAGCTGCTGGTGCTCGGCGAGTCGCTGAAAGTCAACGCGGCGCTGCTGGTCACCCGCGCCTTCGGCCTGCGCAGCGCCAAGGATCTCGATGCGCTGCCGGAAGCCGAGGCGGGAGTGCCCTGGGAAGGCGCCCGCTTCCGCGATTCCGGCGGCATGACGCTGACTGAACTGAACCTGGCGCGCCTGGTGGCCGACGAGCGCTTCGCGTCGATCGGCGTCTAGGCGATGAACTACACGGGCCCGACAGGCGGCCCGGCCGGCAGCGCCGTGACAGGCGCAGAAAGGATGGACGAGATGGGAACCATGGGCGCTAAAGAAGTGGGCGAGCCGACTGCCGAGGGGCCGATCACGGTTCAGCCGTTCCGTTACACGGAGTTCGCCAGCACCGGCAACCGCCCGCGCGGCGAGACGGTCATCCCTGCCGCGCCGCCCACGCAGCGTATCGACCGCTCGCAGTTGAAGCTTCCGGAAAGCAAGGCGGAGCCGTGGGTATCTCGCATACTGCAGCGCCTGCAGGAGAAGACCCTCCCCGGGCTCGGCAACCGTCCGCTCGCGCAGCAACTGCAGGTCCTGCTGCTGTTGCTTAGCCTGTTCGTGGTGCTGACCGTGGCGGTGCTGTTCATCGACCAGCGCGCCATCGGCCAGAAGATCGAGGTGACCGAGCAGTTCGCCGCCGCCGCGGTGCACAGCCAGCGGATGGCCCGTGCGGCCGCCCCCGCCAGCGAGGGCAATGCTGCCGCCATCGGCGAACTGAAGTCGAGCCGCGACCAGGCCGGTGAAGTGCTGCTCGACCTCGGCCGCAACGCCTCCGGTCCAGCGGCCGCCGAGCTGACCCGCTTCGCGGAAACGTGGAAAGCGTACGAGGCCGCCGCCTCGCGCATCGTCGCGCAGGAGAAGGCGCTGCTTTCCTTCGGCGCGCTGCTGGCCGCCATCAACGAGGCGACGCCGCGGCTGACCGCGCTGGCCGACGAGGTCAGCACGCTGAAGCTGCAGCAGAATGCGCCGGCGCGCGATGTCGGGCTGGCCGGCCAGCTTTCCGCGGCGGCCTGGCGGCTGGCGCGCAACGCCAACGCCCTGCCGGCCGGCGGGGCGGGCAACGCGGAGGCGGGCCAGTCGCTGAGCCGCGACCTCGCCCAGATGCGCGACATCACGCAGACCCTGCTGAACAGTTCGGACGCGGAGGTGCGCAACCGGCTGCAGCAGGTAGCGAAGATCGGCGCCGAGCTGCAGACCGCTGCGGCGGCCGGCGTGCCGGCGGCCGGCGCCGTGGCCGAAGCGGCGGCCGCGCGCCGCGTGCTGCAGGACAACGCCGAGGCGGTGCGCGGAAAGCTGGCGGCCATCGAGGACCTGGTTGCCCGCGAGCATGGCGGACGTGCGATCAACGTGGGCGCGGCGATGTTGTTCGGCCTGTTGTCGCTGGCCACGGTGGTGGCACTGATGCAGGTGCTGCTGCACGGCAGCCGTCGCCGTGCGCTCGAAGCCGAAGCACAGCGGCTCGAGGCGCAGCGACTGGAGCAGACGGCCAAGCGCGCCAACGAACAGAACCAGGCGGCGATCCTGCGGCTGATGAACGAACTGCAGGAGGTCGCCGACGGCAACCTCACGGTCCAGGCGACGGTGACCGAGGACATCACCGGCGCCATTGCCGACTCGATCAACTACACCGTCGAGGAACTGCGCGGCCTGGTTGGCCGCATCAACGAGACAGCCGAGCAGGTCAACAGCGCCTCGACCGAGGCGCGCGACATCGCCACCCGCCTGATGACCTCGTCGGAAAGCCAGGCGCGAGAGATCAAGGACACCGGCGCCAACGTGCTGCAGATGACCGCCAAGATCGGCGACGTGTCGCGCGCCGCCGGCGAGTCGGCACGCGTGGCGCGGGTCTCGCTGGAAGCCGCCGAGCGCGGCCAGCGCGCGGTGTACAACCAGATCGCCGGCATGAACGAGATCCGCGAGCAGATCCAGGAGACTGCCAAGCGGATCAAGCGGCTCGGCGAGAGCTCGCAGGAAATCGGCGAGATCGTCGAGCTGATCTCGGACATCACCGAGCAGACCAACGTGCTGGCGCTGAACGCGGCGATCCAGGCCGCCTCCGCCGGCGAGGCCGGCCGCGGCTTCTCGGTGGTGGCCGAGGAAGTGCAGCGCCTGGCCGATCGCTCGGCCGAGGCGGCCAAGCAGATCGCCGCGCTGGTCAAGACCATCCAGACCGACACCCAGGACGCGGTGGCGGCAATGGAAAAGAGCACGCAGGGGGTGGTCGAAGGCACCAAGCTGTCCGATGCGGCCGGCACCGCGCTGGCCGACATCGGCCGCGTCTCGCGCCAGCTCGCCGAGCTGATCGAGCAGATCGCCGGCAACACGCAGGAGCAGGCCAGCTCGGCCGATGGCGTGGCGCACGCGATCGAACGGATCCTCGGCGTCAACGAGCAGACGACCGAAGGCACGCGGCGCGCCGCGCAGTCGATCGGCCAGCTGGCCACGCTGGCGCGCGAACTCAAGGATTCGGTAGCCCGCTTCCGGGTTTCCTAGTCACCCGACAGCGGGGGGGTGCCCATGGGCGAAATGACAATGCCGCAGCCGTTGATCGAGCCGGGCCCCGACGCGGCGCCGCTGGCCTGGCTTGCCGGCGAGATTCGTGTCGCGACCGACGCCGCGGTGGCCGGCGTGCGCCAGTTCCTTGGCGACAAGGGCAACCTCGGGCCGCTGCACGGCGCGAGCGTACAGGTTCACCTGGCTGGCGGCGCATTGCGCATGCTCGACCTGCGCGGCGCGGCGCTGCTGCTCGATTCGGTCGAGCAGTTGCTCAAGCGATGGGAAACCGCGCCACTCGAATGCACTCCGGCCGCGGTGCACCAGGTCGAAAGCGCGCTGCAGGCGCTGGTCGCCTACCTCGAAGGGCTGCGCGCCGGGCGCGCCGACCAGCCAATCCGCCTGTTCCCGCACTATCGCGACATGCTGCAACTGGTGGGCGCAGCAAGGGTTCACCCGGCCGACCTGATGTTTCCCGACCTGTCCCGCCGGCCGGCGCTCGCCAGGATCAACGTGCGGCCGATGACGGCCGACCAGCTGCGCGTGCGGCGCGTTCGTTTCGAAGGCGCCCTGCTCCGCTTCCTGCGCGATGCGTCGAACCAGGAGGCGCGGCGCGAGATGCGCGATGCGCTGTCGGATCTCGAGCGACTGCCACAACGTGGCCTGGCCCGCAGCTTCTGGTGGGTCGTGCGCGGGCTGCTCGACGCGCTCGATGCGGACGCGCTCGCCGTCGACGTCGACCTGAAGCGGGTGCTGGCGCGCGTCAACCTGCAGATGCGCCGCCTGATCGATGGCGGAGCCGCGGTCGCGGAGCGCCTGCTCGTCGACGCGCTGTATTACATCGGCCGCGCCGATCCGCGCGTGGCCCGGGTGGCCGAAGCGCGCCAGCTGTACGACCTCGATACGCTGCTGCCGGCCGACTACGAGCGCACCAAGCTCGTGCTGCTCGACGCCGGCCAGGTGCGCGTGCTGCGCGAGTCGCTGGCCGAGGCGAAGTCGGCGTGGAACGAAGCCGTCGTCAGCGGCGATGCTGCCCCGTTCATCCGGCACATCGAGGCCGCGCACCGCGCCGCTGCGGCGCTCGAACTCGGCCCGATCGAACTGCTGCTCGCCGAGGTCGGCACGCTCGCCGGGGAACTGGCGGAGGCGCCGGTTTCGGTGCGTGAATCGCTGGCCATCGAGGTGGCCACCGCGCTGCTGCTGGTCGACCTCGGCGTCGACGAACTGCCCAGCCTCGACGAACGGTTCGAGACTCGCTCCCGCGCGATGGTCGAGCGGCTGCATGCTGCGCGCCTCGGCGAGGCGCCGGCGACGGTCGACGCCTGGCTGTCGGAGCTGGCGCGCAAGGCGCAGGACCGTCTGACGATGCAGACGGTCATCCTCGAGATGAACGGGCTGCTGCGCGAGGTCGAGCAGCGCCTCGACCGCTTCTTCCGCGAGCCTGCCGAGCGCGGCGACCTCGCCGCACTGGACGGCACGCTCGAGCAGATGGGAAGCGTGCTGGCGCTGCTCGGTTTCGACGAGGCGGTGGCAGCGCTCGACGATGCGCGCGCCACGGTGCGCCGCTATGCGGATCCGGCCACGCCGGCCGACGAGGCCGACTTCGCCCGCCTCGCCAGTAACCTCGGCGCGGTCGGCTTCTTCATCGAAACGCTGCAGCAGGATGCGGACCGGCCGCGCAGCCAGTTCTCGTGGCATGCGGCGAGCGCGGTGTTCAGCGCCGACATGGCGGTGCCGCGGCGCAACGAACTCGCCGACGACGAAGATGATTTCGACCTGCACGCCTTGGCGATGGAGCAAGGCGGCGACGAGGAGAATGTCGAGTCCGCCGTCCGCCAGCACTCTGAGCGGGCCTGCGAACTGGCTGCTCGCCTGGCGGCCGCGCCGGCCGATGCCGCCGCCGCCCGCGAGCTGGTCGAGGTCACCAAGCAGCTGGCCAACGATGCCGACCTGCTCGACGACGCCGCGCTGAAGGCGCGCGCGCGCGACGCGGCGGCGGTGGCGAGGCAGTTGATCGAGCAACCGGATGCCGCGCTGGCGATGCGGCTGGCGCAGATGCTGGCGCCGGCCAAGGCCGAGGCACCGCCGGCACCGGCGGCGGTGCCGCTGCCGCAGACGCAGGCCGCGGCCGACCAGGAACTGATGGGTATCTTCGTCGAGGAGGCCGAAGAGGTCCTGGCCGGCATCGACGAGCAGCTCGATGCGCTGCGCGCCGCGCGCGGCGACATGGCGCGACTGACCACCGTGCGCCGCGCCTTCCACACGCTGAAGGGTTCGAGCCGCATGGTCGGACTGGCCGACTACGGCGAAGGCGCGTGGGCGGTCGAACAGTGCTTCAACGCCTGGCTGTCGCAGGAGCGTGCCGCCACCGACGACCTGATCGCACTGGCCGCTGCCGCCCGCAGGCTGATGGGCGACTGGACCCGCCGCATCCGTCTCGACCCGACTGCAACGATCGACCCGCAGCCGCTGGTCGATGCGGCGCACCGCGTGCGCGAAGGCCAGCCGCTCGATATCGAGTCGGCCGTGTTGCAGCCCGCGGGCGAGAAACCGCCGGAGCCGGCAGCCGAACTCGATACCCTCGAGGCCTTCGAATCGCTGATCCAGCGGGCGCCCGAGCCGGCCGTCGCCACGCAAGCCGCGCCGGCGCGTGCCGACGGCGAGATCGAGCCCGCAGTCGACCTCGCGCAGTTCGAGGCCGAGCTCGCCGCCGCCTGGTCGGCCGCAAAGCCGACAGCGGCCGCAGGGACAGTTGCCGAAGGCGAGACGGCTGAGCCGGTCCCGACTGCAGCCGCAGGACCCCTCGCTGCCGAGCCGCCGCCGGCAGCGGAAGAAGCTGCTGCCGCCGAGCCGATTGCCGCCGACGGCGAAGAGATGCGCCGCATCGGGCCGGTAGTCATCAGCCACGGCCTGTTCAGCGTGTTCCTGAGCGAAGCCGACGACACCGTGCGCACGCTCAGCCAGGACATTGCCGAGTGGCGCTTCGAGCCGAGCCGCTCCGTGTCGTCGACGGCAATGCGCAGCTCGCACTCGCTCGCCGGGATCACGGCGACCGTGGGGCTGGAAACCGTCTGGGCGCTGGCCGATCCGCTCGACGACCTGCTGCACGAGATGAGCCATCTCGAGCACGCGACGCACACGGTCCTCACCGGCGCGCAGTTCGACTCGCTGGAGCGCGTCATCGAGCGCATCCGCGGCATGCTGCACCAGTTCGCTGCCGGCATCTATCCGCCGGAAGCGCCGGACGAAGCCGCGGCGATCAACGAGTTGGTCAGCTACGTTCGCACCTGTCGGGCCCTCGCCGCCGAGCAAGAAGCGAAACCGGCGGAGGCCGCACCCGAAACCGCCACTGTCGAGGCAGCGCCGAGCGCCGCTGCAGTCGAGGCAGTGGCCGAGCCGGCACCGACCGAGGCTACCGCCGAAGCCGCCCCGCAGCCGACGGCGAGCGCAGGCGTGCCCGCTGTCGCTGCCAAGCCGGCTGAGGAACCGGCGACCGCGGTGTCGGTATCCGACGACATCGACGCCGACCTGCTGCCAGTCTTCCTCGCCGAAGCCGGCGAGCTGCTGCCGACGGTCGGCAGCGACCTGCGTGCACTGGCGGGCCATCCGGCCGATCGCGCGCCGATGCGTGAACTGATGCGCCTGCTGCACACGGTGAAGGGCAGCGCGCGCATGGCCGGCGCGATGCACCTCGGCGAACTCATGCACGACATGGAGACGCGGGTCGAGTCGGCCATGGCGCTGCCGCAGTTGCCGGCCGAATTGGTCGACGACCTGCTCGCCCGCTACGACATCGCGATGACGCTCTACGACGGCCTGCAGCAGGGCAAGTCGGTCGAGATTCCGGCACTGCCCGAGGCGCAGGCCGCGCCGGTGGCCGAACATGCACCACCCGCCATCGAGGCAACGCTGGCGGCCGAGCAGGGGCTGGCGGCCGCGGAGGAAGAGCGCGCAGAGACGGCGCCAGCAGCGGCGGAGGCGACGACCGCGCAGTCGTTCGTCCGCGTCCGCGCCGACGTGCTCGACCGGCTGGTCGACCAGGCCGGCGAGGTGCTGATCGCCCGCTCCCGGGTAGAGAACCACACCGCGGTGGTGAAGGCGTCGCTGGCGGATCTGAACGAGAACATCCATCGGCTGCGCACGCAGATGCGCGACCTGGAAATCCAGGCCGAGGCACAGATCCAGGCACGCTCGGAGAAGCTGTCGAACGAGTCGGCAAGCTTCGATCCGCTCGAGTTCGACCGCTTCACGCGGCTGCAGGAACTCACAAGGATGATCGCCGAGTCGATCGAGGACGTGGCGACGATCCAGTCCGTCATGTACAAGGGTCTGCAGACCAGCGAAGGCGACCTGTCGGCGCAGTACCGGCTCACCCGCGAACTGCAGCAGCAGCTGATGCGCGTGCGACTGGTGCCGTTCGCCAGCATCTCCGAACGCATTTACCGCGTCGCGCGCCAGGCGGCCAAGGAAGTCGGCAAGCGCGTCAACGTCGACATCCGCGGCGACCGCACCGAACTGGACCGCGTCGTGCTCGAGCGCATGGCGGGGCCGTTCGAGCACATGGTGCGCAACGCCATCGCGCACGGGCTCGAGACGCCGGAGACACGCCGCGCCGCCGGCAAGCCGGAAACCGGCGAGCTGCGGATGGAAGTCCGGCAGGAAGGCAGCGAGATCGTCATCGCGATCGCCGACGACGGCGCGGGGCTCGATCTGGAGCGGATCCGCGCCCGCGGCTTGGCCACCGGGCTGCTGCGCACCGACCAGAACCCGGGCGACCGCGAGCTGATGGACCTCATCTTCGCGCCGGGCTTCTCGACCGCTTCCGAACTCACCGAGCTGGCCGGCCGCGGCGTCGGCATGGACGTGGTGCGCTCGGAGATGTCCGCCTTCGGCGGCCGCATCGCGATCAGCTCCGAGGCGGGCCGCGGCACGCGCTTCACGCTGAACCTGCCGCTGACGCTGGCGGTCACGCAGGTCGTGCTGGCCACGGTCGGCGGTCGCCGCTACGCGATCCCGGCCGGCATGGTCGAGCACGTCAAGCGCGTGCGGCCGGAGGACGTCGCCGAGGCCATCGCGGCAGGCGCGATCGACATGCCGGGCGCCGGCGAAGTGGCTCTGCGCGCGATGTCGCAACTGCTCGGCGAGGACATGACGCTGCACCAGGGCCGGCAGGTGCCGGTGGTGCTGCTGCGCTCCGGCGACGACCGCATGGCGGTGGTCGCCGACGAGGTATCGACCAACCAGGAGGTGGTGGTCAAGAACGTCGGCGTGCAGGTGTCAAGGCTGGCCGGCATCATCGGCGCGACGATCCTCGGCAACGGCGAGATCGTGCTGATCCTCAACCCGGTGCAGCTGATCGCGCGCGCGCCGGAGCCGCCGCGGCTGGCGCACACGACCACCGCGGTGCCGCAGGAGGAAGCGCGGACACCGACGGCCGACGGCGAGACCGAGGTGACACTGGCCGCCGCACCGCTCGTCATGGTCGTCGACGACTCGCTGACCGTGCGCCGCGTCACGCAGCGGCTGCTGGAGCGCAGCGGCTACGAAGTCATGCTGGCCAAGGATGGCGTCGACGCGCTGCGCCAGCTGCAGGACGTGCGCCCCGACGTGATGCTGGTCGACATCGAGATGCCGCGCATGGACGGCTTCGACCTGACCCGCCATGTGCGCGGCACCGAGCTGACGCGCTCAATCCCGATCGTGATGATCACCTCGCGCACCGCCGACAAGCACCGCCGCATGGCGATGGAACTCGGCGTCAACGCCTATCTCGGCAAGCCGTACCAGGACGACGAACTGCTGGCGCTGATCCGCAGCTACGTGAAGGAGCGGGTTCTCGAGTGATGCCGGGCGTACCGCCGGCGCACGCCAGGTGCCGCCGATGCGTGGTTGCCTGGACGCGGGTTTTGGCCATTGGCCGGGCCGGCAGGCGCGTGTAGAGTCTGTTCATCGAAATCGGCGCAAGCCGATCCACCTCGCACTTGGTGCGGGGAAAGGGGCCAGCAGGACGCTGGCCCCTTTGCGTTTCGGCAGGAGCTTCCGCACGGCGCCTACAATCCGCGCCGCGCCCTGCTCCATTCCCCGCCCGTGACCTTCATCGACAAGCTCAAGTCGCGCTGGCAAAGCGCGGACACCCTGCTGTGCGTCGGGCTCGATCCCGATCCGACCCGCTTTCCCGCGCACCTGCGCGGGCGCGACGACGCGATCTTCGCCTTCTGCGCGGCGATCGCCGACGCCACCGCGCCATACGCCTGCGCCTTCAAGCCGCAGATCGCCTACTTCGCCAGCGCCCGCGCCGAGGACCAGCTCGAAAGCCTGATCGCCCACCTGCGCGGCAAGCATCCGCAGGTGCCGGTGGTGCTCGATGCCAAGCGCGGCGACATCGGCGCCACCGCCGAGCACTACGCACGCGAGGCGTTCGAGCGCTACGGCGCCGACGCGGTCACGCTGTCGCCGCTCATGGGGCACGACTCGATCGAGCCGTTCATGGCCTACGCCGACCGAGGCATCTTCGTGCTGTGCCGGACCAGCAACCCCGGCGGCGACGACCTGCAGATGCTCGAGGTGGCCGGCGAACGCCTGTACGAGCGCGTGGCGCGGCTGGCGGCGGAGAAGTGGAACCGCAGCGGCCAGCTCGGACTGGTGGTCGGCGCCACCTACCCGGCCGAACTCGCGCGGGTGCGCGCGATCGTCGGCGAACTGCCGCTGCTGGTGCCCGGCATCGGCGCGCAGGGCGGCGACGTGCAGGCCAGCGTCTACGCCGGCCAGACGGGCGACGGAACCGGCATGCTGATCAACTCCTCGCGGGCGATCCTGTATGCCAGCACCGGCGAGGATTTCGTGCAGGCCGCGGCGGCCGCCGCGCAGCGCACGCGCGACGAGATCAACGGTTACCGCAAGCGCTGAATCTCAGCGCATCGCCGTTGGCGCGAACTGCCGCATGTAGTCGCGCAGGATCGAGGCGAAGTCGGCATCCTGCGGAAATCCCATCGCCCGCGCGCGCGCGGTGTCGAAGCGTGCCGGCCAGCTGCGCACGATCGCGGCGATCGGCTCGTCGATCTGGAACGTCACGCGCGCGGCGACCGCCTCGCCGGCGGCCTGACGCAGCGCCTCGATCATCTCCGCCACCGTGGCGGTGAGGCCGGGCAGGTTCAGCGAGCGCAGCGTGCCCCATGCCGCGGCCGGCAGTTCGTGCGCGTGCACCAGGGCCTTCACCGCGGTGACCGGCGACGACACCCACATGCCGGTCGACGGCTCCACCGGACAGATCGCCTCTCGGCCGGCGAGCGGCTCGCGCATGATGCCGCTGGCGAAGCTCGACGCCGCCGCGTTCGGCTTGCCCGGCCGCACGACGATGGTCGGCAGGCGCACGCAGCGGCCGTCGATGAAACCCTTGCGCGAGCAGTCGCCGACCAGCAGTTCGCCGATCAGCTTCTGCACGCCGTAGCTCGCCTGCGGCGTCGGCGTCGTGCTGTCTGCGACCACCGCCGGCAGCGGCTGGCCGAACACCGCCACACTGCTGGCGAACACCACCTTGGGTGGATGCGGCTGCCGCCGGCAGGCCTCGAGCAGAAGCCGTGTGCCGTCGAGGTTTACCCGCATGCCGAGGTCGAAATCGCGCTCGGCGGCGCCGCTGACCACGGCGGCGAGGTGGAACACCGTGTCGGTATCGGCGTCGAGCATGCTGCCGATGAACGAGGCATCGGCAACGTCGCCCAGCGCGCATACGACGCGCCTGTCAATGACCGGCTCGCTGCACTGGCCCTGATCGACGGCGACGATGCGCTCGATCGCGCGCTCGCGCCCGGCCGCGTCGGTGAGCCTGCCCCGCTCGCACAACGCGCGGATCAGGCGCTGGCCGAGAAAACCGAAACCCCCGGTGACGACGACATTCATCTGCGCTCCCGCGACCTGGACCGCGCGAGTCTATGCCGGTCGTTCCGCGCCGCGTTGGCCCACGGCGCGGCGGCGCTCGCGAAACACCGCTGCATCGGCATAGAAGGCCGGATCCTCGTTGGCCGGCCACCAGCCCGGAATTCCGAGCACCGGTAGATGCGACAGCAGCGGCGGCGCAAGTGCCGTGTGCTGCACCCACTGCGACATCGCCTTGTCCATCTGCGCCAGCGTCGCCCCCGCGAGCGGCAGGCATACCACCACCGCGGTCAGGCCCTTGTACGGCGCGAGCAGTTTCTCGATCAGCGCGTGGCCGAAGGCGAAGGCCAGCCAGTCGCGGCCCCAGCGCGCGCGCTGCGCAGCGAAGAGCCAGTTCCAGTCGAGCCGCATCAGCGCGGCGCAGGCGTCGTCGCTCGCCGCCAGCAGCAGCCCGCTCTCGTCGATCAGCGTGGCCGCGTCGCGCACCGGCCCGCGGGTGCCGCGCACGCCGTCGCGCACCAGTTCTTGCGCCTGGCGCGCATTCAGTGCCGCCTTGGTCAACGGGAAGGTGAGCCAGATCAGCGCGTTGAACAGATCGTGCGCGTTACCGCGTGTCGGCACGCGGCCGGTGGCGGCGAGGTGCGCCTCGTAGGCGGCGGCGCCGGCGTCGTCGGCCGCGACGAATTCGATCGGCAGCCCGGTGGCGGTCGCCACGCCGCGGTGGCGCGCTTCGGCGGACAGTGCGTCGCGCCAGTCGGCGCGCTCGACGCACGGTCGCAGGTCGCGCAGCGGCGCCAGCCAGGGCGCCTGCCAGTCGACGGCCAGCCCGTTCAGTCCACCAGTTGCCACGGCAGCGTTTCACCGGCAGCCAGCGGCACCACCGTCGTCTCGCCGAACTTCAGTTCGCCGGGCACCGTCCAGTCGCGCCGCTGCAGGGTGATGCGGTCGGTGTTGCGGGGCAGGCGGTAGAAGTCGGCGCCGCGGACGCTGGCGAAGTCCTCCAGCCGGTCGAGCGCGCCGGCCTCCTCGAAGGCCATCGCGTACATCTCGATCGCGCTGGCCGCGGTGAAGCAGCCGGCGCAGCCGCAGGCGCTTTCCTTGTCGCCCTTCGGATGCGGCGCGCTGTCGGTGCCGAGGAAGAAGCGGGCGTTCTCGCCGGTGGCGGCAGCGAGCAGCGCCTGCCGGTGGATCTCGCGCTTCAGGATCGGCAGGCAGTAGTAGTGCGGGCGCACGCCGGCGCGGCCCTCGGGCGTGAGGAAGATGGCGTTGCGGTTGTACAGCAGGTGATGCGCAGTGACGGTGGCGGCGATGCGGCCCTCGGCCTCGGCCACGTACTGCGCCGCCCCCTGAGTGGTGATGTGCTCGAGCACCACGCGCAGGCCGGGGAAACTGCGCCGCAGCGGCAGCAGCACGTCGTCGATGAAGCGGCTCTCGCGGTCGAAGACGTCGACCTGCGGGTCGGTGACCTCGCCGTGGATCAGCAGCGGCAGGTCCTCGCGCTGCATCGTCTCCAGCGCCACCTTGCACTTGCGGATGTCGGTGACGCCCGAGTCGGAGTTGGTGGTGGCGCCGGCCGGATACAGCTTCACGCCATGCACGATGCCGCTTGCCTTCGCGCGGCGGATCTCCTCGGCGCTGGTGTTGTCGGTGAGGTAAAGCGTCATCAGCGGCTCGAACTCGCTGCCCGGGGGCAGCGCGGCGACGATGCGCGCGCGATATTCGGCCGCCTGCGCGGTGGTGGCGACCGGCGGCCTCAGGTTCGGCATCACGATCGCGCGGCGGAACTGCCGCGCGGTGTGCGGCAGGACGTCGGCCATCGCGACGCCGTCGCGCAGGTGCAGGTGCCAGTCGTCGGGGCGGGTCAGGGTGATCGTCGCGGGCGAATTCATGCCGGCATTATCGCGGCTCGTCGCACGCGCCCATCGCGCCTTGCCGTTGCGCCGGCGGATGACGCGCGCTCTCGGTAGCATCGCGCCGATGAAGCGACGCACGTTCCTGTTCGCGCTGCCAGCCGTGACCGCGCCGGCCTGGGGCATACAGACGCAAGCCTCCACCCTGCCGCGCATCGCCGCGGTCCCGGGCGGTGTCGCGCGCGTCGACCTCGGCACCGGCGACAGCGCGCCGCAGGTGACCATCGACGGCCGTCGTGCGCTGGTGACGCGCGACGCATCGAACTGGGTGGCGCTGATCGGCATCGGGCTGCAGGCGCAGCCGGGCACGACGGTACCTGTGCGGGTCACCGACGCCGTCGGCAGCCGCGAGGTCGCCGTACGCGTGCAGCCGAAGCAGTACGCCACGCAGCAGCTGAAGGTCGCGCCGAAGCACGTGCAGTTGTCGGCCGAGGACCTGGCCCGCCACGAGCGCGAGCGCGAGCATCTGCAGAAAGTGCTGCAGCACTGGTCTGAAGCGCCGCCGACGACGCTGCGTCTGCGGACACCGGCGCCCGGCAGGCGCTCGTCGTCGTTCGGCCTGCGCCGCGTGTTCAACGGCGAAGCGCGCAATCCGCACAGCGGCATGGACATCGCCGCGCCGGTGGGCACGCGGGTCGTCGCCGCCGCCGGCGGAGAAGTGATCGATGCCGGCGACTACTTCTTCAACGGCCGCACGGCGATCGTCGACCACGGCCAGGGCTTCCTGACGCTGTACTGCCATCTGGACGACATCGGCGCATCGACCGGCGCGCGTCTGGCAGCAGGCGATGCGATCGGCACGGTCGGCGCCACCGGCCGGGTGACCGGCCCGCACCTGCATTTCAGCGTGTACCTGAACGCCACCGCGGTCGACCCGGCGCTGTTCCTGCCGGCCGTAAGAGCCGGCTGAGCGGAAACGGCCGTTCGCGGCAGCGGGCGCGATAATCGATCGCGTCAATCCTGCCCGGGTGGCTGCCCCATGAAACCCGACGATCTCGCCCGCCTCTCTCCGATCGCCTCGTGGCGCCTGCCCGAGGCCGACGCCGATCCGCAGGAAACGCGCGAGTGGCTCGATGCGCTCGACGCGGTGATCAACGAGTCGAGCCCGGAGCGCGCCACCTTCCTGCTGCAGAAACTGGTGCAGCACGCGCGCCGCCGCCGCGTGCAGTTGCCGACGGTGGCCAACACGCCGTACATCAACACCATCGGGCTGGCCGAGCAGCCGCCGTACCAGGGCAACCTGGAGATCGAGTCACGGCTGATGGCGCTGGTGCGCTGGAACGCGCTGGCGATGGTGGTGCGCGCCAACCGCGCTGCGGGGGAACTCGGCGGGCACATCGCCAGCTACGCCTCGGCGGCTGACCTGTTCGAGGTCGGGTTCAACCATTTCTTCCGCGCGGGCCAAGGTGGCGATCTCGTCTACCTGCAGCCGCACTCGGCACCCGGCGTCTACTCGCGCGCATTCCTGGAAGGGCGGCTCACGGCCGAGCAACTGGACAACTACCGCCGCGAGACCTCGGGCAAGGGCCTGAGTTCGTACCCGCATCCGTGGCTGATGCCGGATTTCTGGCAGTTCCCGACCGGCTCGATGGGACTGGGGCCGCTATTCGCGATCTACCAGGCGCGCTTCATGCGCTACCTCGAGCACCGGGGACTCCTCGCCACGCACGGCCGCAAGGTGTGGGCTTTCGTCGGCGACGGCGAGATGGACGAGCCGGAGTCGCTGGCCGGCCTGTCGATCGCCGCGCGCGAGGGGCTCGACAACCTCGTCTTCGTCGTCAACTGCAACCTGCAGCGGCTCGACGGCCCGGTACGCGGCAACGGCTCGATCATCCAGGAGCTCGAAGGCCTGTATGCCGGCGCCGGCTGGAACGTGATCAAGCTGCTGTGGGGCAGCGACTGGGATCCGCTGTTGGCGCGCGATACACAGGGACTGCTGCTGCGGGCCTTTCACGAGACCGTCGACGGCGAGTTCCAGCAACTGGCCGCCACCACCGGCAGCTTCAACCGCGAGCACTTCTTCGCCAAGTACCCGGAGCTGCAGCAACTGGTCGCGCATCTGTCCGACGACGACATCGACCGCCTGCGCCGCGGCGGCCACGACCCGGTGAAGATCTTCGCCGCCTACTGGCACGCGGTGCGCCATCGCGGCCAGCCGACGGTGATCCTGGCCAAGACCAAGAAGGGCTACGGCATGGGCAGCGCCGGCCAGGGCCGGATGACCACGCACCAGCAGAAGAAGCTCGACGTCGAGCAGCTGCGCGAATTCCGCGACCGCTTCTCGCTGTCGCTCACCGACGAGCAGGTCGAGGACTGCGAGTTCGTGCGGCCGCCCGCGGACAGCCCGGAGATGAAGTACCTGCACGCGCGGCGCGACAAGCTCGGCGGCTACCTGCCGGTGCGGCAGCGGTCCAGCGCGCCACTGCCCACACCGAAGGCGGAGGAATTCGCCAAGTTCGCGCTCGAAGCGGCCGGCAAGGACATGTCGACCACCATGGCCTTCGTGCGCATGGTGGGGGCGCTGCTGAAGGAGCCCACGCTCGGGCCGCGCATCGTGCCGATCATCGCCGACGAGGCGCGCACCTTCGGCATGGCCGACCTGTTCCGCCAGATAGGCATCTACGCGCCGTTCGGCCAGCTTTACGAGCCCGAGGATCGCGAGCAGGTCAGCTACTACAAGGAAGCGGTCAGCGGACAGATCCTCGAGGAAGGCATCACCGAGGCCGGCGCGATCGCCAGCTGGGTCGCAGCCGCGACGAGTTACTCCGCGCACGGCTTCGCCATGCTGCCGTTCTTCATCTACTACTCGATGTTCGGTTTCCAGCGCGTCGGCGACGCGATCTGGGCAGCGGCCGACTCGCGCAGCCGCGGCTTCCTGCTCGGCGCCACCGCCGGCCGCACCACGCTCGCCGGCGAAGGGCTGCAGCACCAGGACGGCACCAGTCACCTGATCGCCAGCACCGTGCCCAACTGCCGCGCCTGGGACCCGTGCTTCGCCTACGAACTGGCGGTGATCGTCGAGGACGGCATGCGGCGCATGCTGGGCAGCCAGGAGGACGTGTTCTATTACGTCACGGTGATGAACGAAAACTACGCGCAGCCGAGCCTGCCTGCGAATGCGCGCGACGGAATCCTGCACGGCCTGTATCTCGTTCGCCCGAGCGCAAAGGGCGCAGCGCGCGTGCGGCTGCTCGGCAGCGGCACGATCCTGCGCGAGGTGCTGGCGGCGGCGGAACTTCTGGAGAACGACTACGGCGTCGGCGCCGACGTCTACTCGGTCACCAGCTTCACCGAACTGCGCCGCGAGGCGATGGCGATCGAACGGAGCCGCCGGCTGGGCAGCGCGTGCGGCGCATCATGGATCGAGCAACTGCTGCCGGCCAACGGCACGCCGATCGTCGCCGCCAGCGACTATGTCTCCGCCCTGCCCGACCTGATCCGGCCGTGGCTGCGCGACCACTACGTCGTGCTCGGCACCGACGGCTTCGGGCGCAGCGACACGCGGGCGGCGCTGCGGCGGTTCTTCGAGGTGGACAGGCAGGCGATTGCGGTGGCGGCGCTGGCGGCGGTCGACCCGGCCGGCGCGAACGCCGCAAGCGGAAAGTTCGGAGTAGACGCGAGTCTGGCGCCGCCCTGGACCCGATGATTTGCGTTGTCATGCTGGAGTAGCGGCCACCAGGCGAGTGCGCTGCAACACAGCAAGGAAGCTCCAACGGCGGGTGCCCCATAAATCGCCCTAGGAGGGAAAGGCTGAACGGCGCAGCCGCGTCAACACGCGTTAGCGCTTGCTTCGATCAGGAAGCCAAGGTACGTTTCGCTCCGCTGCAAAGGTCGAAGGGCACACCCGTCGCGAGGCGGGGCCGCAAAGCCACAGCTCTTGCTCAAGACAAGAACAAGAGGGCTGGGTTGCCTGGGGAGGAGTCGACGTGGGCGTGCGACCCGCGTGCAAGAGTTGAAACCCACAGTCCGAGTTGCAGGCGGGCACGCCCGGACATCAATCGTTCGATCACTGCGCCGCCGCGACAATGTCGGCGCCGATGTTGGTCAGCGCCGCGCCGGGCGGGGAAGCGAAAGGGGCGGTCGAGAGGCAGGTCAAGAACAACGCCTACATTGTCCAGTTGGCCGAAGATCCCGTCGTCGCCTATCGGGGTGGCATCAAGGGCTACACGGCCACCAAGCCACGCAGGGGCCAGAAGATCGACCCGAACTCGCCGGCGGTTGTTGGCTACATGGCTTTTCTTGCCTCGCGGCAGGACGCAGTGCTGGCCAGCGTCGGCGGCGGCAGGAAGCTGCACAGCTACGGCTACGTCTTCAACGGCTTCGCCGCTGAACTGACCGCGGAGCAAGCGGCCAAGCTCGCGCAGACCAAAGGCGTGCTGGCGGTGACCAAGGACGAGGCGCGCACGCTCGACACCTCGTCGACACCGGACTTCCTCGGCCTGACGGCGCCCGGCGGCGCCTGGTCGCAGACCAAGGGCGAGGGCGTGATCATCGGCATCGTCGACGGCGGCATTTGGCCGGAGAGCCTCAGCTTCTCCGATCGGACCGGCACCAACGGCAACGCCACCAAGGACGGCAAGCTCAGTTATCAGCAGATCCCCGGCTGGCACGGCAAGTGCACGCCCGGCGAAGCATTCAATGCCTCGCACTGCAACCAGAAGCTGATCGGCGCGCGTTACTACAACGCGGGCTGGGGCGGTAACGCGGGCATCGATGCGCAGCTGCCGTGGGAATACAACTCGCCGCGCGACTTCGGTGGCCACGGCACCCACACGGCCAGCACCGCGGGCGGCAATGAGAAGGTGCCGACGACCGGCCCGGCTGCGGTCTTCGGCCCGGTGAGCGGCATCGCGCCACGCGCGCGGATTGCCGCCTACAAGGTCTGCTGGGAAACCGGCACCGGCGGCTCGTGCTTCACCACCGACAGCGTGGCGGCAATCGACCAAGCAGTGGCCGATGGCGTCGACGTGATCAACTTCTCGATCAGCGGCTCGCGCACGAACTTCCGCGATCCGGTCGAGATCGCGTTCCTGTTCGCGGCCGACGCCGGCGTATTCGTCGCAGCCTCCGCCGGCAACAGCGGACCGACGACGTCGACGGTCGCACACCCCGGGCCGTGGCTCACGACGGTGGCCGCGGGCACGCACAACCGCGACGGCCAGGGCTCGGTCACTTTGGGCAACGGCGTAACCTACTCTGGCGCTTCGGTCGCCACAGCCTTTGGACCCGCCCCGTTCATCGACTCGACGGCGGCAACGTGCTCGATCCCGCCAAGGTCAAGGGCAAGATCGTTCTCTGCGACCGCGGCGTGACCGCACGAGTCAACAAGAGCCTGGCTGTGCAGGAGGCGGGCGGCGTCGGCATGGTGCTCGTCAATACCAGTGCCAGTTCGCTCAACGCCGACTTCCACTTCGTGCCCACGGTGCATCTGCAGAGCACCGATCGCGCCGCCGTCAAGGCCTATGCGGCCACGTCGGGCGCGACAGCGACGATCAACCAGGCGACGATCGTCTATAACGCGCCGGCGCCGTTTACGGCCTCGTTCTCCTCTCGTGGCCCGCTGCTGGCCGGCAACGGCGACATCCTGAAGCCCGACCTGATCGCCCCGGGGCAGGACATCCTCGCGGCCGTGGCGCCTCCGGGAAACCGCGGGCGTGACTTCGACTTGTACAGCGGCACCTCCATGTCGAGCCCGCATGTCGCCGGCCTCGCCGCGCTGATGAAGGAGAAGTACCCGAGCTGGTCGCCGATGGCGATCAAGTCGGCGCTGATGACGACGGCCTACGACGTGCTCGACGGTGGCACGCCGGCGCCGAACACCAATCCGGTGCTGATCTTCCGCCAGGGCGCCGGTCACGTGCAGCCGAACAGCGCGATGGACCCGGGCCTGGTCTATGACTCGGGTTTCAACGACTGGCTGGCGTTGATCTGCGCCACGCAGCCCCAGGGCCTGGAAGCCACCTGCAGCGCGCTGTGGGCGGCGGGTTATTCCAAGGATGCCAGCGACCTGAACCAGGCTTCGATCGCGATCGGCGACCTGGCCGGCGTGCAGACGATCAAGCGCAAGCTCAAGAACGTCAGCGGCAAGCCCTTGACCATCAGCGCCAGCGTCACCGGGACGGGCGGCTTCACGACCGTCGTGTCGCCGGCTTCGCTGACTCTCGCGCCGGGGCAGGAAGGCTCGTCTACCGTTACCTTCACCCGCACCACGGCAACACTCAACGCCTACACCGGCGGCCAGCTCACTTGGACCGGCGGCGGCTACACCGTGCGCAGCCCGATCGTCGTGCGGCCGGTTGCGCTCGCAGCGCCAGCCTCCGTCTCTTCGACCGGCGGCGCGGTCTCGTACCCGGTGACGTTCGGCTATACGGGGCCCTTCTCGGCCACCGCGCGGGGCCTGGTTCCGGCGACGATCACCCCAGGCACGGTTGCGGACGATCCGACCGACAGCGCTTGCTCGTTGACTTCGCCGAACGCGCAGTTGATCCCGGTGACCATCCCGGCAGGCACGACCTACGCCCGCTTCTCGCTGTTCGACGCCGATGTGTCACCGGGCGCTGACATCGACCTGTGTGTGGCCAACAGCGCCGGCACGATCGTCGGCGCCAGCGGCAGCGGCACTTCGGCCGAGGAGGTGAACCTGCTGAATCCGCCGACCGGCGACTACACCGTGGTCGTCCAGGGTTGGGGCGTCGTCGGCAGCAGTCCGTTCAAGCTGCATACCTGGCTGCTGGACTCGGCGGCCGCGGGCAATATGAGCGTCACCGCGCCCGCATCGGCGGTCACCGGCACCATCGGCCTGAGCTTCAGCGGTCTGGCCGCCGGCACGAAGTACCTGGGGTCAGTGGCCTACGGTGGTGCGGCCGGCATGCCGAACCCGACCATCGTGCGCGTCGATCCGTAGACGACGCGACCGAAATCGCGGTCTTTCTCGAAACGCCCCGGGGAGCACTCTCCGGGGCATTTTTCTTTGTCGGTTCCGGCCAGCGAATAACGCTGCGACGGGCGCGGCCGGGGGCTACTTGTCGTTGCCGGCGACGGGCTCCGCCGAACGGCCCGACGGACACAGCACGAGTTGCCCCCCGCCGGCTGGCGTGGAAGTCGAGGACCTCGACACCCGCCTGCACGCGAATGCGATAACCGGGAACGAGCGCCTGCGTGTACGCCAGGCCCGGTTGCGGGCAGCCCAACGAGCCGTCGGACCAAGTCACGTACTCGGCACTGATCACCTTCAGCCTCGCGCGGTCGAGCTTCGCATGGCGCGCTGCCTCGTCGAGCGCAGTGTCGGTCATCGACTGAAGGTCGCGAGTCATTTGACGATTTGGCGGGTGGGTCGTGGACGGCGGCTCGGCAGTCTGGCCGCGAGCCGGGCTCAACGCGAGCGCAAGCACGGTCAGCAGCAAGCGCGTCGATCGGATTCGCATCAACTGAACGCCGTTCAGGTCTCGATACTTCCCGACGACCTTACTTCAGTACCCGGAACAGGGTGTGCCGCGCATCGGTGAACGTCGGCAGGTCGAACCGCTCGGACATCCGTTCCGGCGCCTCGAGGATTCGCGGATGCTGCAGCAGCTTCGAACCGCGGGTGACCCGGTGCATCGGCACCGAGTCGCTCGAAACAGCGGCAATGCCGAGCACGTCGTAGCCGCGCGGGCCGGGATCGCCCCTCTCCCATCCTTGGTCGGGCGGCCCTTGCCACAATCGCCGGGAGGCCGGCTCACCCTGCGCGTGTCCAGTTCTGCAGCGTCAACCGGGGCACATGGCCGAAGTGGCGCTCGTTGTTGGACACCAGCACCAGCCCGACCGCGCGCGCATGCGCGGCAATCATCAGGTCCAGGTTGCCGATCAACTGGCCGCGCTTTTCCAGGCCGGCGCGGATCTCGGCGTAGTGCACCGCGCACTCGTCGTCCCACGGCAGGCTCGCCACCCGCTCGAGGAACGCCGACACCAGCCGCTCCAGCCGCGCCGATCCCGGCTTACGCCGGACGCCGTACAGGAGTTCCGCCCGTGTCACCACCGACATGCACAGCGCGCCCGGTTCCTGCTCGCGGAGCCGCTGGTCCAGTTCCACCGACGTGCCACGGATCACGTAGCTGCAGATGTCGGTGTCGAGCATGAAGCGCGGCATCAGAACAGTTCCCGCTCCTGCGGCGCCCGGTCGCGACGGCGCGCCAGAAAGCCGCGACGCTGCGGCGTGCGCTCACGCTGCGCGAAAAACTCGTCCCAGCTCGCCGTAACCGGCGACAGCACCACTTCACCCGTCCCCGGGTCCCGGCGGATTCGAACCTCGTCTCCGGCGAACCGGAACTCCGCCGGCAGGCGAACCGCCTGGCTGCTGCCGTTGCGGAAGAGCTTGGCGGTACGTTCCTTCATCGCTCCCCTCCGGTCAGTTCATATATACGTAGTATATATTCAATGGCCGGCAGGTGGGCCGCGACCGTGTCGGGTCTGCCGCAGACACTACTTCAGGATCCGGAACAGATTGTGCCGCGCATCGGTGAACGTCGGCAGGTCGAATCGCTCTTCGATCCGCTCCGACGCCTCGAGGATGCGCGGATGCTGCAGCAGCTTGCTGTTGCGCGTGACCAGCACCTGGTCGGTGGCTGACATCCAGTAGCCGACGCCCTCCTGGCTGTCCGGCCAGTCGGAGATCAGCACCGCTTCCATGCCCTGCTCGGCGGCCAGGCGCTTGATCACCGGCGCCAGCTCGACGTAGCGATTGGTGGCCTGAAAGACGATCACTCCGTCGGGCGCAAGATGGCGCACATACAGCGCCATCGCCTCGCGCGTGACCAGGTGCATCGGCACCGAGTCGCCCGAGAATGCGTCGATGCCGAGCACGTCGTAGCCGCGCGACCCACGGCTCTTCAGTTCCTTCTCCAGGCTCAGGCGGCCGTCGCCGAGGATCACCTCGTTCCTTGCCGGCGAGTCGCGCAGGAAGGTGAACTCGCGCCGCTCGATCTCGATCACCTTCGGGCTGATCTCGTAGAAGATCATCGTGTCGCCGGCCCGTCCGTAGGCGGCGACCACACCGGCACCCAGGCCAATGACGCCAATCCGTCGCGGGCCAGGCCGGACGTCGGCGAGCGCCGCGAACAGCCGCCCGTAGCCCGAGGTGGGGCCGAAGTAGTCGGCCGCCTGGCCGCGGTATTGCGGATCGAGCAGCTGGCCGCCGTGCATGATCGCGCCGTGCAGCATGGCGCGGTAGTTCACGCCGTTGACCTCGCGATCGTGCGTGCGCACCACGCCGTAGAAGTCGCGCTCCATCACCCGCTTGCCGGCGCCGTATTCGATCGCTGCGTTGACCGCGAACCAGCCGGTCACGAGCGCGGCCAGCAACGCAACCCAGCGTGCGACTCCAGCCAACTGCGTCGCAAGCAGCAACGCCAGCAGCACCAGCACGATGTTCAGCTCGAAGTAGCCGGAGAGCACGTTCGGCGCGACCAGCGCCACCAGCACCGCACCGGCCGCGCCGCCCATCGACAGCATCAGGTAGAAGCGCGTCAGGTGCTCGGGCGCGGGCTTGGCACGCGCCAGCTCGCCGTGGCAGACCATGCAGGCGACGAACAGCCCGGCGAAGTACAGCGGCACGGCGCTGCGCAGCTCGAGCGATGCGATCTGCCAGGCCATCGCCGGCACCAGCAGCAGCGCCGCGCCGAAGAAGAGCGGCCGCACGTACCAGCGCGGGTGGTCGAAGCAGAGGATGAAGGTCAGCAGGTACAGCGACAGCGGCACCACCCAGAGGAACGGCACGCTGGCGATGTTCTGTGTCACGTGGTTGGTCACCGCCAGCAGCATCACCGAGCCCATCGCGGAGAGCACCAGCCACAGCGACTGCTTGGCGGCGCTGGGCGGCGCGACCTTCGTTGCATGGACGGTGGCCGCGGCCACCGCCTTGACCTCGCTCTCGGGCGAAGCCCGCAGCGAGCGCCAGGCCGTGTGCACGCACAGGGCGACGAACGCGGCGTACAGGATCGACCACGCGTAACCGAGTTGGGTGAGGTCGAACCACGGCTCGGCGAGCACCGGGAAGCCGAGCAGCGCGAGCAGCGAGGCGAAGTTCGACAGCGCGAACAACCGGTACGGCACCACCGTGCGGAAGCGCCGCCAGTACCACGACTGCAGCAGCGGCGTGGTGGTCGACAGCAGGAAGTACGGCAGGCCGATGGTCACCGCGAGCAGCAGCAGGATGCGCGCGATCGGCGCCTCGTCGCCCTGCGGCTTCCAGCTGTCGGCGGCAAGGATCGGCAGCGTGGCCAGCGAGATCAGCAGCAGCGCAATGTGAAGCAGCGTCTGCCGCCGGCTGCCTAACCGGGTGGTGGCGTCGGCGTAGGCATAACCGGCGAGCAGCGCGCTCTGGAAGAACACCAGGCAGGTGGTCCACACGCTGGAGGCGCCGCCGAACCACGGCAGGATCTGCTTGGCGATGATCGGCTGCACGAGGAACAGCAGGAACGCCGACAGGAAGATCGTCGCCGCATAAGGCGCGACAGCGGCGGGCGAAACGGCGACGTTGGGCGAAGCGGCGACAGCCATGGAAGCAAGGCGGACAGGCGAAAGCCGCGGATGATACGTACCGACACGCGGTGAGCGTGGCAGCCGGCATGTCGCTGCCACGGCACCGCGCGGGCCGGCGGGTCAGCCCACGGTCGGCAGGAAGCCCTCGGTCGACAGGTAGCGTTCGCCGGTGTCGTAGTTGAAGCCGATCACGCGGCTGCCGGTGGGCAGTTCCGGCAGCTTCTGCGCGATCGCCGCCAGCGTCGCGCCGGAGCTGATGCCGATGAGCATGCCCTCCTCGCGCGCGGCGCGGCGCGCCATCTCGCGCGCGTCCTCGGCCTCGACCCTGATCACGCCGTCGAGGAGCGTGGTGTGCAGGTTGGTGGGTACGAAGCCGGCGCCGATGCCCTGGATCGGGTGCGGCGCCGCGGCGCCGCCGGAGATCACCGGCGAGGCGGACGGCTCCACCGCGAAGACCTTCAGCTTCGGCCAGGCCTTCTTGAGCACCTGCGCGCAGCCGGTGATGTGGCCGCCGGTGCCCACACCGGTGATCAGCGCATCGACGCCATCGGCAAAGTCGGCGAGGATCTCCTGCGCGGTGGTGCGCGCGTGCACGGCGATGTTGGCCGGGTTGTCGAACTGCTGCGGCATCCACGCGCCGGGCGTCTCGGCGAGCAGCTGCTCGGCGCGGGCGATGGCGCCTTTCATGCCCTGCTCGCGCGGCGTGAGGTCGAAGCTGGCGCCGTAGGCGAGCATCAGCCGGCGCCGCTCGATGCTCATGCTCTCCGGCATCACCAGAATCAGCTTGTAGCCCTTCACCGCGGCCACCATCGCCAGGCCGATGCCGGTGTTACCGGAGGTCGGCTCGATGATCGTGCCGCCGGGCTTCAGCACCCCGCGCGCCTCGGCGTCCTCGACCATGGCGAGCGCGATGCGGTCCTTGATCGAGCCGCCGGGATTGGCCCGCTCCGACTTGACCCACACCTCGCAGCCGCCGCCGAACAGGCGATTGATGCGGATGTGCGGCGTGTTGCCGATGGTGTGCAGGATGCTGGCGGCCTTCATCGCGGACTCCCCGTACGGCTCGATTGCAGAGAATCCCACAACGGCAGGCGGTGCGGCAGCCCGCGGCGCTATTTGCTTATTCGGTTACCCTCGGCCGGCAACCTTCGGCTCGCCAACTTGAACCCGAACGCCGCCCAACTGTGGACCGCGCCGCGCTGGGCGCTGGCGATGCTGCTCGCCTGCCTGAGCATGCTCGGGCCGTTCTCGATCGACACTTACCTGCCGGCGTTCTCCGGCATTGCGAAGACGCTTTCGGCCAGTCCGCTGCAGATGCAGCAGACGCTTTCGGCGTACCTGTTCGGCTTCGGCTTCATGAACCTGTTTCACGGGGCGCTCGCCGACAGCTTCGGCCGCCGGCCGGTGATCCTCGGCGGCGTAGCGGTGTTCACGCTCGCGTCGATCGGCTGCGCGCTGGCGGCCTCGCCGGCACAACTGATCGGATTCCGCGCGCTGCAGGGTCTGGCCACCGGGGCCGGCACCGTCGTCTCGCGCGCGGTGATCCGCGACATGTTCCCGCCGGCCGACGCGCAGCGCGTGATGTCGCAGGTGACGCTTTTCTTCGGCGTCGCGCCGGCGATCGCGCCGTTGATCGGCGGCGTGCTGTTCGCGCACGTGGGCTGGCAGTCGATCTTCTGGTTCCTGGCCGCCCTCGCTGCGCTGCTGTGGCTTGCCAACTTCCGACTGCTGCCCGAGACGCTGCATGCCTCCGGCCGGCAGCCGTTCAACCTGCGCAACCTGATGCGCGGCTACGCAAGCCTGCTCGGCAATCCGCGCTTCATTCTGCTGGCGCTGGCCAGCGGCGTTCCGTTCAACGGCATGTTCCTGTACGTGCTGTCGACGCCGGCATTCCTCGGCGAACTGCTGCACCTGGCGCCGACACAGTTCTTCTGGTTCTTCGTGATCAACATCGCCGGCATCATGGCCGGCGCGTGGGTCAGCGGCCGGCTGGCCGGCCGCATCGAGCCGCGCCGCCAGGTGCGCTGGGGCTACGCAATCATGGCGACGATCTCGCTCGTGAACATCGCCGCCAACGCGCTCTTCGAAGCGCACGCGGCCTGGTCGATGTGGCCGATCGCGGTGTATTCGCTCGGCTGGGCGCTGCTCACGCCGGTAGTCACGCTGATGCTGCTCGACGTGGTGCCGGAGCGGCGCGGGCTCGCCTCCTCGCTGCAGGCGGTCATCGGCAGCGTCGCCAACGGCATCGTCGCCGGCCTGCTCTCGCCGCTGGTGATGCACTCGGCGCTGGCGCTGGCGATCGCCTCGACGGGCCTGATGAGCGTCGGGCTGGCGGCGTGGATCGCGCTCGCCGGGCGCCGCTTCGCGCCGCCGCGCTGACGCGACGCGCTCAGTGACCGAGGATCTTCGACAGGAAGTCCTTGGTGCGGTCGCTCTTCGGGCTGTTGAAGAACTCGTGCGGGCTGTTCTCCTCGACGATCTGGCCCTGGTCCATGAAGATCACGCGATCGGCCACCGCCTTGGCAAAACCCATCTCGTGCGTCACGCACAGCATGGTGATGCCGCCCTTGGCCAGTTCGATCATCACGTCGAGAACTTCCTTGATCATCTCCGGGTCGAGCGCGGACGTGGGCTCGTCGAACAGCATGATCTTCGGCGTCAGGCACAGCGCGCGCGCGATCGCCACCCGCTGCTGCTGGCCGCCCGAAAGCTGCAGCGGGTACTTGGCGGCCTGCTCGGCGATGCGCACGCGCTTCAGTTGCGTCATCGCACGTTCCTCGGCCTCCTTCTTCGGCAGCTTGCCGACCCACATCGGCGACAACGTCAGGTTCTCCAGCACCGTCAGGTGCGGAAACAGGTTGAACTGCTGGAACACCATGCCGACTTCCTTGCGGACCTTCTCGATCGCGCGCACGTCGTCGGTCAGCTCGGTGCCGTCGACGACGATATGGCCCTCCTGGTGCTCCTCGAGCCGGTTGATGCAGCGGATCAGCGTCGACTTGCCCGAGCCCGACGGCCCGCAGATGACGATTCGCTCGCCCTTCTTCACCTGCAGGTTGATGTCGCGCAGCACGTGGAAGTTGTTCCCGTACCACTTGTTGACCTTGTCGAAGTCGATGATGTGGTGGCTGGCGTGAGCGTTCATGGGCGGAGCTCTACAGAACTCCCCTCTCCCCTTGCGGGGGAGGGGCCGGGGGAGAGGGGGAGGTGTCGGAGTATCTCTTCGAGGACGGACTCGGTTCGCTGCAGGACGTCGTTGTTCCAGAAGCGCAGCACGGTGAACCCCTGCCGCCGCAGCGAGGCATCGCGCTCTGCATCGCGAACGCTCTGCAGGTGCTGCCCGCCATCAACTTCGATGATCAGCCCTGCATAAAGACAAACGAAATCGACGATGTATGGGCCGATCGGCTGCTGGCGCCTGAACTTGCTGGCTGCTAATCGATGCGCGCGCAGATTCCGCCACAGCACGCGTTCGGCGTCAGTGGCGTCGCTGCGCATCTCCTTCGCAAAGGCTTGCTGCCGGTCGTTCACTGCCCCCTCTCCCCTTGCCCCTCTCCCGCAAGGGGAGAGGGGAACCTGTTCAGCGCGCCTTGCCTACGTTCAACCGCTCTCCCGCGACGGGAGAAGGGGAAGTCTGATCTCCCCTCCCCCCTTTGCGGGGGAGGGGCCGGGGGAGAGGGGGCCGTCTTCATCGCGTCTTGCTCACGTTCAACCGCTTCTCGATCCACAGGCTGTAGCGCGACATCGCGAAGCAGAACACGAAGTAGATCGCGGTGATGAAAAGGTAGCCCTCGATCTTGAACGGCCGCCAGTCGGCGTCCGAGTTCAGCGCCAGGCCGAGCGCGCCCGTCAGCTCGTACAGCGACACGATGGTCACCAGCGAGGTGTCCTTGAAGATCGAGATGAAGTTGTTCATGATGCCCGGCACCACCATCGCCAGCGCCTGCGGCAGCACGATCTTGCGCTGCGTCTGCCAGTACGAAAGCCCCAGCGACTGCGCCGCCTCGACCTGGCCCTTCGGGATCGCCTGCAGGCCGCCGCGCACGATCTCGGCCATGTAAGCGGCGGCAAACAGCGTGATGCCGACCAGCACGCGGATCAGCACATCGATGGTCAACCCCGGCGGCATGAACAGCGGGAACATGAAGCTGGCCATGAACAGCACCGAGATCAGCGGCACGCCGCGGATCAGTTCGACGTAGATCACGCAGAAGGTGCGGATCGCCGGCAGTTCGCTGCGCCGGCCGAGCGCCACCAGCACCGACAGCGGGAAGGCCAGCACGATCGACAGCGAGGCCAGCATGATGGTGAGCGGCAGGCCGCCCCAGCGGTCGGTCTGCACGACCGACAGCCCCAGCGCTCCGCCGTACATCAGCCAGAAGAATCCCGCCAGCGCGACGACCCAGACCGCGCCGAGCCAGGGCTTCCAGAAAGTGCGGATGCAACTCGCCACCAGCAGGCCGACCAGCAACAGGGTGGCGATCTGGGGCCGCCATTGCTCCTCGTACGGATAGCGGCCGAAGATGATCAGCCGGTACTTCTCGGCGATCACGCCCCAGCAGGCGCCGGTGCCGCGTGCCGCCTGGCAGACGTTGGCGTCGGGCTGGAAGATCGCCTGCACGATCGCCCAGTTGAAGAGGTTCGGCAGCCAGTAGGCGAACAGCGCGACCATCACCACGGTGGTCAGCGTGCTCTGCCAGTTGCCGAACAGGTTGCGCTTGATCCAGGGAACGAACCCTTCCGTCTTGACCGGCGCGGGTCGAGACGCGATGGGCTGGAACACGGCGCTCATCTCATCTCTCCTTGATCGCCGCGCGCTTGTTGTACCAGTTCATGAATCCCGACGTGGACAGCGAGGTGGTCAGGTACACGAGCATGATGATGGCAATGCACTCGACCGCGCGGCCGGTCTGGTTGATGGCGGTGTTGGCGATCGACACCACGTCGGGATAGCCGATTGCCACCGCTAGCGACGAGTTCTTGGTCAGGTTCAGGTACTGGTTGGTCATCGGCGGGATGATCACGCGCAGCGCCTGCGGCAGCACCACCATGCGCATGCTCTGCCCGCGCGACAGGCCGATCGAGCTGGCCGCCTCGAGCTGGCCGTGCGGCACCGAGGCGATGCCGGCACGGACGACTTCGGCGACGAACGCCGACGTGTAGAAGACCAGTCCGAGCAGCACGGCCATGAACTCCGGCGTGACCGTGCCGCCGCCGGTGACCGACATCTCGCCCTGTTCCGGCAGGTTCCACGCCGACGGCGCGCCGCCGATCAGCCAGCCGGCGAAGGAGAAGATGAAGATGGTCGCCACCGTCGGCCAGAACACGCGCGGCACGCGCCCGGTCTCCTCGAAGCGCTTCATCGCGCGGCGCCGGTAGTACGCCGAGACAATGATGCCGAGCACCGCGCCGACGAGCGCCAGCAGCTGGCCGGTGCCCCACACCGGCATCGGAAAGGCGAAACCGCCCTTGCTCAGGAAGAACAGACCGAGAATCGACAGCGGTTCAGCAGGCGCCGGCAGCACCTCGGTGAACAGCAGGTACCACATGATCAGCTGCAGCAGCACCGGGATGTTGCGGAACAGTTCGACATAGCCGTAGCACAGCCCGCGCACGATCGCATTGCGCGAAAAGCGCCCGATGCCGAGCATGGTGCCCATGATCGTGCACAGCACGACGCCGATCACGGCCACCCGCAGCGTGTTGAGAACGCCGACCAGGAACGCCTTCCAGTACGGATCGAGCGCGTCGTAGTTGAACAGCACCTCGCCGATGTCGAACCCGGCCGGGCCGGCAAGGAAGTCAAAGCCGCTCTGGATGCCGCGCACACGCATGTTCTCCATCGTGTTGTGCGCGAGAAACCAGACCACGGCGGCGATCGCGGCAATGGCCAGGACCTGATAGACGACGCCGCGAAAGGCCTGACTGCGCCAGGACCAGTCGCGTCGCTTCGGCGGGGCCCGCCCCGGCATCGCCTGCGACATGCTTGTCTCCTCCGGGAGAGCGACGTTTTCTCGTTCTAACTATGCAAAGCGCATGCCAGCGCCTGCGCTTTGCATAGGGGCCTGCGCTGTCGCGCAGGCCCCGGTCCCTCGCCCAGCCCCTCAAAGGGAGCCGGGCGAGCGCCTGAACGGATCTGAACGGCCTGGCGCGTCAGCGCACCGGCGGCGCATACATGATGCCGCCCTTGTTCCACAGGTTGTTCATTCCGCGCGGCAGCGCGAGCGCGGTCTTCGGCCCGACGTTACGCTCGAAGATCTCGCCATAGTTGCCGACCGCCTTCAGCGCGTTGACCATCCAGTTCTTGTCCAGCCCGAGCAGCTTGCCGGTGTCCTCGCTCTTGCCGAGGATCCGCAGCACCACCGGGTCCTGGCTCTCGGCGAGCAGCTTGTCGACGCTGGCCTGCGTGATTCCGTACTCCTCGGCCTCGACCAGGCCGAACACCACCCACTTGGCGATCGCGAAGAACTCGTCGTCGCCGCGACGAACCACCGGGCCGAGCGGCTCCTTGGAGATCAGTTCGGGCAGGATCACGTGCTCGGCGGGGACCTTCGCTTCCTTGTTGCGCGTCGAGGCCAGGCCCGAGGCGTCCGTGGTGTAGGCGACGCAGCGGCCGGCGAAGTAGGCGCCGGTGGCCGCCTCGAGCTTCTCGAACACCACCGGCTTGATGCCGAGGTTGTTGGCGCGCGAGTAGTCGGTGAGGTTCTTCTCGGTGGTGGTGCCCGACTGCACGCAGACGGTCTGGCCCTTCAGCTGCTTGGCGCTCTTGACGTTGCTCTTGACCGGCACCATGAAGCCCTGGCCGTCGTAGTACGTCACGCCGGTGAAGCTCAGGCCGAGCGAGGCGTCACGCGTCAGCGTCCAGGTCGTGTTGCGCGACAGGATGTCGATCTCGCCCGACTGCAGCGCGGTCAAGCGCTGCTGCGCGTTCAGCGGCACCCACTTGACCTTGGCTCCGTCGCCGAGGATCGCCGCGGCGATCGCGCGGCAGACGTCGACGTCCAGCCCGCTCCAGTTGCCCTGGCTGTCGGCGGCCGAGAAGCCGGCCAGCCCGGTGTTCACGCCGCAGACGAGCTGGCCGCGCGCCTTGATCGCGTCGAGCGTCTTGCCGGCATGCGCCGGCGCGGTCACGGCTGCGGCCGCGACGGCGGTTGCGGCGAGCAGCGTTTTCACGAAAGTCCTGTTCATCTTGCAAAGCCTCCTTGGTGGGAAGAGAAACCTCGACGCGCCTCGTGCCGGGCGAGCCAGCGGCTGTGCAATCTAGCACCGGGCTTCAAGGCGCAGCAAACAACGATCCTCCCAGGCCAAGGCGCCCAGCGGGAGACGCCCGCTGCACCGCAGCAGCGCAGGCGCGCACCGCGGCGGCGCAGGCAAGGCCTAATACGGTGCCGGTGACGTCTCGCGGGCCGGGGCCTCGTGCCGGGCCTGCAGCTCCCACAGGCGCGCATAGGCGCCGCCCGCGGCGAGCAACTGGGCATGCGTGCCACGCTCGACCACCCGGCCGCCGTCGAGGACCACGATCTGGTCGGCGTTGACGATCGTCGATAGCCGGTGCGCGATGACCAGCGTCGTGCGGCCGGCGGCGATCGCCTCCAGTTCCGCCTGGATCACGCGTTCGGTCTTGCTGTCCAGCGCCGAGGTTGCCTCGTCGAAGACCAGGATGGCCGGGCGCTTGAGCAGCGTACGTGCGATCGCCACCCGCTGCTTCTCCCCGCCGGAGAGCTTCAGCCCGCGCTCGCCGACCATCGTTTGATAGCCGTCGGGCAGGCGGCTGACGAAGTCATGGATGTGCGCAGCGCGCGCCGCGGCGACGATCTCGTCCTTCGATGCCCCGGGGCGGCCGTAGGCGATGTTGTATTCGATGGTGTCGTTGAACAGCACCGTGTCCTGCGGCACGATGCCGATGGCCGCGCGCAGGCTCGCCTGCGTCACCTCGCGCACGTCCTGGCCGTCGATCAGCACACGGCCGGCCTGCACCTCGTAGAAGCGGAACAGCAGCCGCGCCAGGGTCGACTTGCCGGAGCCGGTCGGGCCGACCACCGCGGTCGTGGTGCCGGCCGGCACCGTCAAGTCGACGCCGAACAGCACCTGCCGGCGGGGGTCGTAGGAAAAATCGACCTGTTCGAAACGGATCGCCCCGCCCCTGAGCTCCAGCGGCTGCGCATCCGGGGCATCCGCGATCTCGCGATGCTCGTGCAGCAGGCGGAACATGCGGTCCATGTCGATCATCGCCTGCTTGATCTCGCGGTAGATCACGCCGAGGAAATTCAGCGGGACGTACATCTGGATCATGAAGGCGTTGACCAGCACCAGGTCGCCGATCGTCATCCGGCCCTCGATCACGCCGAGCGCGGCGCGCCACAGGATCAGCGTCACCGCCAGCGCGATGATCAGCTGCTGACCGCTGTTCAGGACATTCAGCGACTGCTGCGACTTGACGGCCATCTTCTCGCTGTCGGCCAGCGTCGAGTCGTAGCGGCGCGCCTCGTACTCCTCGTTGCCGAAGTACTTGACCGTCTCGAAGTTCAGCAGGCTGTCCACCGCGCGCGAGGCGGCCTTGGCGTCGAGCTCGTTGACCTGGCGGCGGAACTGCGTGCGCCAGTTGGTGACCACGAAGGTGAAGGCGATGTAGGTGACCAGGCTCACCGCCAGGATCGCCGCGAACCAGATCTCGTAGTGCCACAGCAGGTAGCCGATCACCAGGGCGAGCTCGACCAGCGTGGGCAGGATCGAGTACAGCGTGAAGCTGACCAGCGAGGAAATGCCGCGGATGCCGTGGTCGATCTCGCGGGTGACCGAGCCGGTTCGCCGCTGCAGGTGGTAGCGCAGGGACAGCGCGTGCAGGTGGCGGAAGGTCTGCAAGGCGAGCGTGTGCACCGCCGCCTGGGTGACCTTGACGAAGAAGAACTCGCGCAGTTCGGTGAACAGCGAAGTGGCCAGACGGAGCAGACCGTAGCCGGCGATCAGCGCCACGGGCACCGCCAGCACCGCACCGGTCGGAAGCTGCGCCAGTGCATCGACGATGTGCTTGAGCAGGATCGGCACGCCGACCACCGCCAGCTTGGCCGCCACCAGGCAGCCGACCGCGAACAGCACGCGCCCGCGGTAGCGCCACAGGTAGGGCAGCAGCGTGCGCAGCGTGGCCCAGTCGCCGCGCGATTCCCCGGGCGCCAGCGCCGCGCTCGGCTCGGCGCCGGACGGTGGCCTCATGCCGCGCATCGGCGTAACCTCGTTGCCAACCGGCGCGCTTCGACTGTTGCTTGGACTAACACACGGAGTGGGGATCGCTAGGAGAGCCGGCATTATTGACGATGCCGACGAGGCCGGTCGGACGCCGCGACCCCCCGCCCCCGACCTACCGGCGCCGAACTTCCATGTCTGGGCGGTACCGCAGCAAAGTCTTCGTCATCACCGGCGCCAGCGACGGCATCGGCGCCGAGTTGGCGCAACAGTTGGCTAATCGCGGTCATTGCCTGGTGCTGGCCGCCCGCAACGAGCCGGCATTGCGCGAAGTCGCCGGGCGCTGCCAGCGCAACGGCTCCAAGGCCATCGCGTTCAGGACCGACGTCACCGTCGAAGACGATTGCCGGCGCCTCGTCAATCGCACGCTCGAAGCGTTCGGCCGCATCGACGTGCTGGTGAACAATGCCGGCATCTCGATGCACGCCCGCTTCGACGAGATCACCGACTGGTCGACCTACGAGCGGCTGTGGCGGGTCAACTGCCTCGGCACGATCCACTGCACGCGCTTTGCCTGGCCGCACCTGAAGGCGGCACCGGGCAAGCGCGGCGGCCAGATCGTCGGCATCAGCTCATTGGCCGGTCGCACGGGCGTGCCGGGCCGCACCACTTACTGCGCCAGCAAGTTCGCGCAAACGGGGTTTCTCGAAGCGCTGCGCATCGAAGCCGCGGAGCACGGCATCACGGTGACGATCGTCTATCCGGGGGTGGTCGCCACCGAGACCCGGCGCAAGGGTCTGAACGGAAGGGGGGAGCCGGCCGGCATTTCGGGGCTCGACGAGACCGACGCGATGCCGGTCGACGAGTGCGTGCGACAGATCGTGCACGCCATTCAGGACCGCCGCCGGGAACTGGTGATGACCGCCAAGGGCCGTTTCGGTCTTTGGCTGAAGCGCATCGCGCCCGGTTGGGTAGACAATCTGGCAAGCAAGGCCCTGAAGAAGGACGAAGCGAAGGACGAAGCGCCATGAGCGACACCCCCGTGCGGCTGCCGGATGCCAGCCCGGTCCTGCGCGTCATGCCCATGCCAGCCGACGCCAACATCCACGGCGACGTGTTCGGCGGCTGGATCATGGCCCACGTCGACGTCGCCGGCGCGATTCCCGCCGCGCGCCGGGCCAACGGCCGCGTGGCGACCATCGCCGTGACCAGCTTCCTGTTCAAGAACCCGGTCTTCGTCGGCGACCTGCTCTCCTTTTACGCACGCGTCCTGAAGACCGGCAACACGTCGATCACGGTCGAGGTCGAGGTCTTTGCCGAGCGCAACCGGCTGCAGGCCGAGGTGGTCAAGGTCACCGAAGCGACGCTGGTCTATGTCGCCACCGGCGAGGACCGCCGTCCGCGCCCGCTGCCGCCGCTCGGCGGCACGACGAGCATCTGAAAGCAAGCAGTGCGCCAGCGCTGCTTTGCACGCGGGATGCCCGAGTCTGCGGCCACGGAACTACGATCCGCAGGCAACACCCGATGACGGACCAACCCGAACTGGAGGGGAGATGATGAAGCCGATGCTCGATGCCGATGCAGTGCTCACTCAGATGACGGCGCAGGCCGTGGCGCAGGGAGAAAGCCTGCGCTCCACCGTGCGCGACCTCACGCTGCAGGCGCTGCAGTCGCGCGAACTGTCGCTGGCGCAGATCAAGTCGGTGATCGGCTCGGTCGCCGAGGGAGTGAACCTCGGCGCGATGCAGGGCCAGCTCGACACCGACAAGGTCTTCTCGCAGGCGCTCGCCGGCATGGACGACGCGCTGCTGAAGGTGGTCGAGGCGAGCCGGATCGCGCTGCACCAGATCACCGGCGAGCGCGAGTTCCACGACTCGCACCTGAAGAAAGCGCTTGACGACCTCGAGCGCCTGGAAGACGAGTTCTTCGCCACCGTGAAGCAGGCGACCTCCGGCGCGGGGGCGCCGTTCAAATCTCAGTGGAGCGGCGCGCTGAACGAATCGATGAGCGCCGGCACCGCCACCGGGGCGCAGGTCATGTCGATGATGGAGCAGTACGGCGACCAGGTGCGCAACGCCGCCCGCGCCCAGCGCGACGCCAGCTTCCGCGCCGTGCATGCGCTGGCGCAGAACTTCGCCACCCTGGCCAGCGGCGTGCTGATCGGCCTGACCGAGGCAATGCAGCAGGGCGCAGCGAAGCCCTCGGCCACGCCGGGCGCGAAGAAACGTCGGTGAACCGCAGCGCCGCGCAACCTACGACTCAGGAGACCGGCCGCCCGCCAACGCGCGGGCGACCATGATGTCTAGCTCGCCCAGTGCGCCTCGATCCACGCCGCGGCGGAGAACATCTTCGTGTCCTCGCCGGGGCGCGCCACCACCGTGATGCCGAGCGGCAGGCCACCTTCGGCCTGGCCTATCGACGCCGGCACCGGCAGGCTGATCATCGGGCAACCAAGCAGTTGCCACGGACGGTTGAACACCGGGTCGCCGGTCGAAGCGAGGCCGGCCGGGGCGCCGCCAGGCGCGCTCGGCGTCAGCAGCACTTCCGCCTCGGCGAACAGGCTGTCGATCGCCGCCAGGCAGGCTCGGCCAAGCTGCATCGCCAGCACGTAGTCGTGCGAACTGATTCCCCGTCCTTCCTCGATCAGCGCCACCAGCCTCGCCGACAGCTGCTCGCGCCGGTAGATGAGCTCCGGCGCCAGCGCGCGCGCCGTTTCGAACAGCTGCACGGTCTTCTGCGCCTCGAACAGGCCATCGAAGACACGCGGCCAGACGATCTCGGCGCGCCGCGCGCCTTTCTGCAGCAGCTTCAGTCCCGCCCGCTCGAGCGAATCGAGCATGCTCGGCGCCGCCGCGGCGCGCTGGGATGTCGCGACCCAGCCGATCGCCGGCGCCTTGTTCATCCGCACCGCCTGCGCCGGCAGGTCCTTCCACGCCGGCTTGCCGGCCAGCACCGAGGCAGCGAATGCCGCGTCCTCGACCGAACAGGAAAAGACGCCGACCTCGTCGAGGGTGTCCGAGTTCGCCTTCACGCCAGAGCGCGAAATGAGCCGCGGCGAAGGCTTGTAGCCGACCACGCCGCAGAAAGCGGCAGGGCGGATCACCGAGCCTGCCGTCTGCGTGCCGAGCGCCAGCGGGGCGAAGTGCGCCGCCACCGCCGCCGCGCTGCCGCTGGACGAACCGCCGGGCGTGTGCGCGAGGTTGTGCGGGTTGCGCGTCGGCCCCGGCGTGAAGTTGGCCAGCTCGGCGCTGACGGTCTTGCCGAGCACATAGGCGCCGGCGTCCTTCAGCGCCGCCACGCAGGCCGCATCCGCATTCGGACGATGTCCCATGTAGATCGGCGAACCGTAGCTGGTGGCGATGTCGGCGGTGTCGATGTTGTCCTTGACCGCCACCGGCAGGCCGTGCAGTGGCCCCCGCCGCGACACCAGGTGCAGTTCGCGCGCGGCGGCGATCGCCCGGTCGGCGTCGAACCAGGCAAAGGCCTGCACGTCGCGCTCGCGCTCGTGGATGGCGTCGATGAACGAGCGGGTGACGGTCTCGGGCGAGGCCTCGCCGGCGGTGATCAGCTGCGCCAGCTTCACGGCCGACAGGCGATGCAGCGGTTCTCTCATTGGAAGTCTGTCTCCGGCGGATCTGTCGTTCCGGCGCGGTGCGCCGGCCGAGGCCAACGATAGCCCAAAGCACCGGCCGCAGCCGGCGTTGCGTCAGCTCGGCACGATCCGCCAGAGCTGGTTCGAGTCGGTCAGCGCGTAGAGGCTGCCGTCCGGGCCCTGCACCAGCGAGCGGATCCGCGCGCTGAGCGGATCGTTCACCGCGGACGCCGTAGTGTTCGCCGTCGCGATGCCCGCGCCGTTCAGCGTCAGGATCTCGATGCGCTGCCCGGCCATGATGCCGACGGCGAGGCGACCGTCCCACGCCTTCCACTGCGGGCCGCTCAGGAATGTCGACGGTCCCATGCCCTGCGAAGCGCCGCTGTTGGTCCAGCTCGGAGCCATCGCAGCAGGAAAGCGAACGGTGTCCGTCATCGGCATGGTCGTCGCTGTGCCGGCGTAGCCGCAATAACCGTCGGGGCAGGTCAGGTTGGGACGATCCTTCGGGTCCCACCCGCCGTTGCCGCCCGCCGCGAGCGGCGTCACTTCGTCGCTGTGGTTCGGGCCATGCTCGGAGCTGAAAGGCTGACCGGTGCCCGGACGAAACGCGATGCCCTGCACATTGCGGTGGCCGTAGGTGAAGATGCGCCCGTCGAACCCCGGCGGCGCGTTGTTGCCCGGCGCGGCCGCGCCGTCGCGGGTGACGCGCAGCACCTTGCCGCCCAGCGGGGCGACCGGGCTCTGCGGCAGCGTGCCGTTGTGGTTGTCGCCGGTGCCGACGTACAGGTGGCTATCGCCCGCGGCGATGCCGAAGCGGATCCGACCGCCGCTGTGCGCGCCGGCGCCGCCATGCGCGTTGCCCACGTGCTTGAAGGCGATGTCGTCGACGATGTCGGCGCGGCCGCCGACGCTCTGGTAGTCCGCGCCGAGCGTCAGTCGAAGCACGCGATTGCGGCGCGGCGTGGTCGCGTTGGACGCCATGAACACGTAGACGAAGCGGTTGGTGCTGCCGAATTCGGGGTCGACGGCGACGCCGAGCATGCCGCTCTGGCCTTCGCAGAAGAAGTCGGCGGCGACGGACTGGCTGCCGGCGCCGCCGAACAGCCGGGTACGCGTTCCGTTGCGAACGATCGACAGCCCGCTGCATCGCTCAGTGATCAGCATGGCGCCGTCGGGAAGGAACGCCAGGTCCCAGGGGGCACTGAGCCCGCCCGGTACCGAGATCACTTCGCGCGTCAGCGTCGGCGCGACCGTCGGCGTCGGCGTCGGCGGCGTGATGGAGACTTCGCTGCCGCCGCCGCAGGACACCAAGGCAGCACCGGCGGCGAGCGCGAGTGCGCTGGCGGCAATCAGGGACACGCGTGTCATTGGCTGGCTCCTCGGGGACGGTCGGGCGAAGGACCCGTTGCAGTCTAGGTGGCCGATCGGTCGAGTTCACTCGGCCGGCAAGATTCCCTCCGAGACGGGAGGGACCGCGACCCGTTCGCCGCGCGGCCTCGGGTCGACGCGGCGGCGGCCGAGATCCCCGCCGGCAAGCGATACTTTCGCCCTCCCGCACCAGCCGTATCCGGACAATGGCCTCCAGCCTGCTCGCCCTGCTCGACGACATCGCGACGATCCTCGACGACGTCTCGGTCATGACCAAGGTCGCCGCCAAGAAGACCGCCGGCGTGCTCGGCGACGACCTGGCGCTGAACGCGCAGCAGGTCAGTGGCGTGGCGGCGGCGCGCGAACTGCCGGTGGTCTGGGCGGTGGCGAAGGGATCGCTGGTCAACAAGGCGATCCTGGTACCGGCCGCGCTGGCGATCAGCAGCTTCATTCCGTGGGCGGTCACGCCGCTGATGATGGTGGGCGGCGCCTTCCTCTGCTACGAGGGATTCGAGAAGCTGGCGCACCGCTGGCTGCATCGCGGCGCCGAAGACGAGCATCGCAAGCAGCTTGCACAGGCGGTCGCCGACCCGGCAGTGGACCTGATGGCGCTCGAGAAGGAGAAGATCAAGGGCGCCGTGCGCACCGATTTCATCCTCTCGGCCGAGATCATCGTGATCAGCCTCGGCACCGTGGCCGCGGCACCGCTGCCGCAGCGGATCGCCGTGCTGGTCGGCATCGCCCTCATCATGACGGTGGGCGTCTACGGCCTGGTCGCCGGCATCGTCAAGCTGGACGACGCCGGCCTGCACCTGAACCAGTCACGGGGCAACGGTTCGCTTGCGCGCCTTCGCCGCGCGCTGGGCAGCGCGGTCTTGCGCGCGGCGCCTTACCTGATGAAGGGGCTCTCGATCGCCGGCACGGCCGCGATGTTCCTCGTCGGCGGCGGCATCCTCGCGCACGGCGTGCCGCCGCTGCACCATGCGGCGCAGGTGGTGGCCGAGGGCGCCGGTCCGTTGCGCGCCGTAGTGTCGCTGATCGCCGATGGCGTGGTCGGCATCGTCGCCGGCGCGCTGCTGCTCGCCGCGGTCTC
>CAZSYX010000009.1:0-5677 GCA_964610575.1 uncultured Burkholderiaceae bacterium | reverse complement strand
TCGCCGATGGCGTGGTCGGCATCGTCGCCGGCGCGCTGCTGCTCGCCGCGGTCTCGGCGGTGCAGCGCGTGCGCCGGGCGGCGAGCGCCGGCTGAACTACAGGAACAGGTCCGGCATCAGCTGCTTCGAGCCGGGCACGATCGAGTACTTGCCGAGATCGGTCACGCCGGCCTTCGTCAGCACCTCCTCGTCGATGAAGAAGTTGCCGGTGGTGGTCGCGGCATTCGAGGTCAGGATCGCGTAGGCGGCGTCGGCCATGATGTCGACCGAGCGGCAGTGCTCGGGCTTCACGCCGGGGATCATCTGCAGCGCCACCGTCTGGATCACCGTGCGCGGCCACAGCGCGTTCACCGCGATGCCGTAAGGTCGGAACTCCTCGGCGTGACCGAGCACGCACATACTCATGCCGAACTTGGCCATCGTGTAGGCGACGTGCGGCGCGAACCAGCGCGCGTCCATGGCGAGCGGCGGCGACAGCGTCAGCACGTGCGGGTTGCGCTGCTGCTGCGCAGAGCGCTTCAGGTACGGCAGGCAGGCCTGCGTGCACAGGTAGGTGCCGCGCACGTTGACCCCGAACATCAGGTCGAAGCGCTTCATCGGCGTCGCTTCGGTCGGCGTCAGGCTGATGGCGCTGGCGTTGTTGATCAGGATGTCGATGCCGCCG
This sequence comes from uncultured Burkholderiaceae bacterium, assembly GCA_964610575.1. GTDB lineage: Bacteria > Pseudomonadota > Gammaproteobacteria > Burkholderiales > Burkholderiaceae_F > JADJWR01. Next base: position 5,013 of record CAZSYX010000009.1, on the reverse strand, counting down.
AACTTCTCGGCCGTCTGCCGCGCCGCGTCGACAACCTGCTGCTCCTCGCGGATGTCGACCTGCAGGGCGAGCGCGCGGCCGCCGGCGGCCTCGATCTCCTGCGCCGCGCTGTAGATGGTGCCGGGCAGTTTCGGGTTCGGTTCGGCCGTCTTGGCGGCGATGGCCACATTGGCGCCGTCGGCAGCGCACCGCCTGGCGATGGCCAGGCCGATGCCGCGCGAGGCGCCCGAGATGAAGATCGTCCTGCCGCTCAGGTTCATCGTTTCTGCCGCGCGAGCACGTCGCGCTCGATCACTTCAGCCAGATGCTCCGCCACCCGCGCGTACAGCCCGGGGCCGGGATGGAAGCCATCAGCGGCCATCAGGTCGGGCCTCAACAACCCGTCCATTTCCACGTGGCGAACCAGCGGGCTGCGAAGCGGCCAGCCGGCGGCCCAGCGCGCCTGCGTCCGATTGTTCCGCCGCGACATCTGGCCGGCCCACCAGGCGAGCGGCTGCGGCAACGACGGGAAACGCTCCATCTCCGGCAAAGCCGGAAACAGCACCTGCGACACCCCGGCGTGCGCCTCCAGCCAGACCGCGATCTCGCCGCGATGCTTCAGCGCCTGCGGCAGCGGCACCTGGTTGGTGATGTCGTTCACCCCGAGGACGACCACGGCGAGATCGGCGTCCGGCACGTCGCGCGCCTTCAGGTAGGCAAGCGCGGCGGCCGAGGTCAGCCCCGTTTCGGCAAGCAGCGTCCAGCGCACGGCACGCCCGATCCGCTGCGCCAGATTGCGCGCCAGCGGCTTCGCCAGGGCCAAGGTCTGGTGCGGCGCGCCGACGCCGACCGCGCTTGAATCGCCGAGTACCAGCACCCGAACTTCATCGTTGCCCCTGCCTTCCCGCCCGGCGCGCGGTCCCGGCGGCTCGGGTAGCGGCTCGACGCCGGCGCGCACGCCCTGCGCCTGCGCGTACAGCAGAGGGAACAGCAGCGCCCGGGCGACGATGTCGATCATCGTGCGCGGCGGGCAGTCAGCGCTTCGGCCACAGGATCATCTGCGTGCAGCGGAAAAGCGCCAGCGTCCGGCCTGCCGCCACTTCGCGCACCTCCGCGTCCCACAGCTGCGTCGTGCGGCCGAGATGCGCACCCTTCGCCACCGCCTCCAGCGTGCCCTCGGTGGCGGTGCCGAGGAAGTTGCACTTCAGCTCGATGGTGGTGAAGCTCTCGGCGCCATCGGGCAGGTGCGCGATGGTCGCGAAGCCGCAGGCGGTGTCGGCCAGCGCGATCACGGTGGCCGCGTGCAGGAAGCCGTTGGGCGCCAGCATCTGCGGCTGGATCGCGAGCCGCATCGCCAGCTCGCGCTCGTCGACGTGCACCACCTTCAGGCCGAACCACCCCGGCAGGCGGCCGGTGCCGCGCCTGTTCAGCGTGTCGAGGTCGACGTCGCGGCGCAGCTTCACGGCCGGTCCTTCATGTTGCTGCCCCCGGTCGCTGCGGGCCCTGCCGCAAGGGGGCGCGCAACTGCCCTGGGGCGGCCCGGCGACAGTCGCTCATCCGAAGCGGGAGAAATCGGGCTTGCGCCGCTCGAAGAAGGCGGAAAACGCCTCCTTGGCCTCGGCGCTGTGCAGCATCCGGGCGAAGGTCTTTGCCTCGTCTTCGATCACCTTCTCGGTGATCGACTTCCAGGCCGACTTCATCAGCCGCTTGGTCTCGCGCACCGAGGTCGGCGGCAGGCCGTTGAAGCGCGCCGCCTGCTTCTTCGCGTAGCCGAGCACCTCCTCGGGCGGCAGGATGCGGTTGACGATCTTCATTTCCATCGCTTCCTCGGCGCTCATCGGCTCGCCGAGCAGCAGCTTCTCCGCCGCCTTGTGGTAGCCGGCATTCATCGGCACCAGCAGGCTGGAGGCGAACTCCGAGCACAGGCCGAGCGATACGAAAGGCATCGAGAACATCGCGTTGTCGGCGCAGTAGGCGAGGTCGCAGTGCAGCAGCATGGTCGTGCCGATGCCCACCGCCGCGCCGTTGACGGCGGCGATCACCGGCTTTTCCGCGTAGCCGAGCGCGGCAATGAACTGGAACACCGGCGCGTCCATCCCCGCCGGCGGGTTCTTCATGAAGTCCTCGAGATCGTTGCCCGCGGTGAAGATGTCCGGCTGGCCGTGGATCAGGATCGCGCGCACCGAGGCATCGTCGTGCGCGGCGGCAATGGCGTCGGCCATCTGCTGGTACATCGCCAGCGTGATGGCGTTCTTCTTTTCCGGCCGCGCGATCTCGATACGCGCCACGCCGTCGGCTGTTTCGGTGCGGATGGTCATCTACCAGTCTCCGTCAACGTTGTTCTTTCTTGTCCGCCCACAGGGAAAGAGCCCCGACACCCTCCCCTCGGGGGAGGGCCAGGGGAGGGGCCGTGGCAGTTGCAAAGCGGGCGAGCGCCGGACCGCTCCAAGCTCGCCCGCCTGACTTTCGCCCGCTGCGAGCGCACGTGCGAGCCGAAGGCTCGCGTACGCGAGCAGCGCTACACCCTTTCGAAGATCCCCGCCGCACCCATGCCGGTGCCGACGCACATCGTCACCATGCCGTACTTCAACTGCTTGCGGCGCAGCGCATGCACGACGGTGGCCGAGCGGATCGCGCCGGTGGCGCCGAGCGGGTGGCCGAGCGCGATCGCGCCGCCCATCGGGTTGACCTTCGACGTGTCGAGCCCGAGGTCGCCGATCACCGCCAGCGCCTGCGCGGCAAACGCTTCGTTCAACTCGATCCAGCCCATGTCCTCGGCCTTCAGTCCGGCGAGCCTGAGCGCCACCGGAATCGCTTCCTTCGGCCCGATGCCCATGATCTCCGGCGGCACGCCGCGGATCGCGAAAGAGACGAAGCGGGCCAGCGGCGTCAGTTGATACTCCTTCAGCGCCTTCTCGCTGACCACGATCAGCGCGCCGGCGCCATCCGACATCTGCGAGCTGTTGCCGGCGGTGACGCTGCCCTTGGCGGCGAACACGGGCTTGAGCTTGCCCAGCGCCTCGCGATTCGAATCGGCGCGCGGGCCCTCGTCGAGCGCAACGGTCTTCGTCCGGACGTCGAGTTCGCGGCTGGCCAGATTCGGGAACTTCTCGACCAGTTCGATCGGCGTGATCTCGTCGGTGAACTCGCCGGCCTTCTGCGCGGCGATCGCCTTCATGTGCGAGTGGTAGGCGAACTCGTCCTGCGCCTCGCGCGTCACCTTCCACTGCGCCGCCACCTTCTCGGCGGTCATGCCCATGCCATAGGCGATGCCGACGTTCTCGTCGCGCTCGAAGATGTGCGCGTTGAACGACGGCTTGTTGCCGACCATCGGCACCATGCTCATCGACTCGGCGCCGCCGGCGATCATCACGTCGGCCTCGCCGACGCGGATGCGGTCGGCGGCGATCGCCACCGCGTTCAGCCCCGACGAGCAGAAGCGGTTGATGGTCATGCCGCCGACGCTCGACGGCAGGCCGGCCAGCAGCACGGCGATGCGGGCCATGTTCAGCCCCTGCTCGGCCTCCGGCATCGCGCAGCCGATGATCGCGTCCTCGACCGCCTTCGGGTCGAGCGACGGCACCTGCGCCATCGCGCCGCGGATCGCCGCGACCAGCAGGTCGTCCGGCCGCATGTTCCTGAACGCGCCCTTCGGCGCCTTGCCGATCGGCGTGCGCGTCGCAGCGACGATGTAGGCGTCTTGTACTTGACGGGTCATCTCACGTTTCTCCTGTCAGTTGCGCACGGGCTTGCCAGTCTGCAGCATGCCCATCATCCGTTCCTGCGACTTCGGGTGGGCGACCAGTTGCATGAAGTGCTTGCGCTCGAGGTCGAGCAGCCACTGCTCGTCGACCAGCCCGCCGGTCTCGACATCGCCACCGCACAGCACCTCGGCGATGAAGGTCGCCAGCTGCATGTCGTGCGCGCTGATGAAGCCGCCGTCGCGCATGTTGACCAGCTGGCCCTTGATCGTCGCCACGCCCGAGCGGCCGGCGACCGGGAAGCCCTTGACCTTCAGCGGTGGCCGGTAGCCGGTGGCGCCCATTGCGAAGGCCTCGCCGATCGCCGTCCACAGCAGTTCGTGGCTGTTGAAGACGATGAGGTCCGACGGCAGCAGATAGCCCATCGTGCGCGCCTCGAGCGCGGACTTCGACACGTTGGCCATCGCCGCGTTCATGAACCAGCTGCGCACGAACTGGAACACGTCGGTCTGGCCCGCCGCCTGCGCAGCCTGCGCCGCGCGCAGCGCGCCTTCCTTGAGTCCCCCGCCGGCCGGGATCAGGCCGACGCCGACCTCGACCAGGCCGATGTAGCTCTCCAGGTTCGCCACCCGGCGGGCGCAGTGCAGCAGCGTCTCGCAGCCGCCGCCGAGCGCCATGCCGCTGACCGCGGCCACCACCGGCACCTGCGAGTACTTCAGCCGCATCATCGCCTGCTGGAACTTGGCGACCTCGGGGCCGATCGCCTTGGCGCCGCCCTGCATGAACACCGGCAGCATCGCCTGCAGGTCGGCACCGACCGAGAACGGCTCGTCCGGCGACCAGATCACGAGTCCCCGGTATCCGGCCTCGGCAAGATCGACCGCCTTGTGCATGCCGGCCAGCACGCCCGGCCCGATCGCATGCATCTTGGACTTCAGCGACACGATCAGCACCTCGGCGGCCGCGCCTTGCTCGAGATGCCAGATGCGCACCGAGTCGTCCTCGAACACCGCCTTGCCGGCCGTGTGGCCCGTGGCCGTGCCCTCGCCCGCCACCGGCGCGCGGAAGATCTGCCGCGCATAGACCGGCAGCTCCGAGCGGCCGACGAACTTCTTCTTCGCCGGCGACCACGAGCCGTCCTTGCTGTGCACGCCGCCGCTCTTCGCCACCGGGCCGTCGAAGACCCACTTCGGCAGCGGCGCCCTGGAAAGCGCCTCGCCGGCGTCGATGTCGGCCTTGACCCACTCGGCGATCTGCTTCCAGCCGGCCGCCTGCCAGGTCTCGAACGGGCCGGTCGACCAGCCGAAGCCCCAGCGCAGCGCGAAGTCGACGT
>CAZSYX010000008.1:0-76500 GCA_964610575.1 uncultured Burkholderiaceae bacterium | reverse complement strand
TTCAGCGTCGACAGGTAGGCGACCACGTCCTCGATCTGCTCGGCCGACAGCACCGGCTTGTCGCCGCCGGCGGGCGCCTTGTGAAAGCTCGGCATCGGCGTGCCGCCGGTGACGCGCGAATAGTCGACCACGCTCAGCCGCAGCTGCGCCGGGGTCAGCGCCGCGCCCACGCCGTCGAGGGCCGGGCCCTTGTTGCCGCCCGATGCGAGGTCCTTGTCCTTCTTCACCGCGTGGCACTGCAGGCAGTTGGCCGATTCGCGCTTGATGAGCAGTGCGCGACCGCTTGCCGCGTTGCCCGGCTTGCCGGTGAGCGATTGCGGGATGCCGTCGCCGACGACCTTATAGGACGCCACCTGCGCCACGGCGGAGCCGGCAGCGGCAATGAGCAGGGCAAGGCAGAGTGTCGGTTTCATGGGCGGGCCCCGTGAGGTCGATCGAGACTGCCGGCGGTCGAGCGGACCGCCACACGGCTGCAGTCTGGCAAATCTGCGCCCCCGCGGTGTTGGCGCAACTCAAGGCCCGGCGTCGCGACGGCGCCGCATTGCCCGGCGTCAGCCCCCAACGGCGAAGGGCGGCTACATTGACCTGAGCACACCCGGCAGCATTTCGATCATGCGCCCGCTGTTCGAACCCGCCCTGGTCAACGACGCCTTCGGCGACCCGGGCCTGTACGCGGATTTCCGCGACGAGCGCCGCGCGCTGCTGTTCGACCTCGGCGACGTGTCGGACCTGGTGCCGCGCAAGCTGCTGCGCATCTCGGACGTCTTCGTCAGCCACGCCCACATCGACCACTTCGTCGGCTTCGACCACTGGCTGCGCGTCGTCCTCGGCCGCAAGGAGCGGGTGGCGATGTACGGCGGGCCGGGCTTCATCGCCCAGGTCGGGCACAAGCTCGCCGCCTACACGTGGAACGTGGTGCACCGCTACGAGGTGGCGCTGACGATCGAGGCGCACGAACTCGCGCCCGACGGCAGCGGCCGCCGCGCGCGGTTCTCCAGCCTGCACCGCTTCGCGCGCGAAACGGACGAGGCATGGCCGCGGCAGGGCGACGTCGTGCTGGCCGAGGACCGCTTCCGCGTGCGCGCCGCGTTCCTCGACCACGACATCCCCTGCCTGGCGTTCGCGCTGGAGGAGTCGGTGCACGTCAACGTGTGGAAGAACCGGCTCGCCGAACTGGGGTTGCCGACCGGTCCGTGGCTGCGTGCCGTGAAGCGAGCGGTGATCGCCGGCGCCCCGGATGAAACTGCGATCGAAGTGCAATGGCACGACCGCAGCGGCGCGCACAGCGGCACCCGCGCCCTCGGTGAACTGCGCGGCACGCTCGAAATGGTGCCCGGCCGCCGTGTCGGCTACGTAACCGACATCCGCTACACCGAGGAAAACCTGCGCGCGCTCGACGGGCTGCTCGCCGGCGTCGACATCCTGTTCATCGAAAGCGTGTTCATGGCCGGCGAGACCGATCACGCCGAGCGCAAGAACCATCTGACCGCCGCGCAGGCAGGCAGCATCGCTCGGCGGCTCGGCGCCAAGGCGGTGGTGCCGTTCCACTTTTCGCCGCGCTACGAAGGACGCGCCGCCGAGATGCTGGCGGAAGTGCAGGCGACCTGGCGCGACGCGGATGGCTAGACCTGGCCGGCATCCGGCCCTGAAGTTGCAGTCGGGCGAACCATGCTGAACGCTGGCTCACCACCCTGACCCGGCCACCTATCGACTCTCGGGGTGCAGCGGTCACCTGCTGCGACACGACGTCGGCCAGAAGGCGTTGCTCGGCCCGCTGCCGGCCGCGGACCGCGTTCGCTGCCGCCGCTACCGAATGCGTTTCGGGCCGGCCGCGATGACCTCCGGCGGGCAGTTCTCGGTGAACAGCTTGAAGTTCTCGACGAAGCGTGCGGCCAATGCGTCGTACTTCGCGTCGTATTCGCGGCGGCTGCCCCAGGTGTTGGCCGGGTCGAGGATCTCGGAGGGTACGCCGGCGCACTCGAGCGGCACGTCGAAGCCGAACACGGGGTCCTTGCGGAACGCGACGTCCCGCAGCTTCCCGCTCAGCGCGGCGTCGAGCAACATGCGCGTGTGGCGGATGCTGATGCGCTTGCCGACGCCGAACGGCCCGCCCGTCCAGCCGGTGTTCACGAGCCAGCACGCCACGCCGTGGCGCAGCATCTTTGCCCGCAGCAGCTCGGCATAGACGAGCGGCCGGTGGACCATGAACGGGGCGCCGAAGCACGTGCTGAACGTGATCTCCGGCTCGGTGCCGAGCCCGACCTCGGTGCCGGCGATCTTGCTCGTGTAGCCGGAGATGAAGTGGTACATCGCCTGCTCGGGTGTCAGCCGCGAGATCGGCGGCATCGTGCCGGAGGCGTCGCAGGTGAGGAAGATGATGTTCGACGGGTGCCCGCCCATCTTCTCGAGCAGGGCGTTGTCGATGAAGTGAAGCGGGTACGCGCCGCGCGTGTTCTCGGTCACCGATGCGTCGTTCAGGTCGAGGCGGCGCGTCAGCGGGTCGATCGTCACGTTCTCCAGGATCGTGCCGAACCGCCGCGTGCAGGCGTGGATCTGCGGCTCGGCTTCCGGGGACAGCCGGATCACCTTGGCGTAGCACCCGTCCTCGATGTTGAAGACGCCGCTCTCGCTCCAGCCGTGCTCGTCGTCGCCGATCAGCCGGCGCGTGGGGTCGGCGGACAGCGTCGTCTTCCCCGTGCCCGACAGACCGAAGAAGATCGCCACGTCGCCGGCGGGCCCGACGTTGGCCGAGCAATGCATCGACATCACGCCGTCGAGCGGCAGCAGGTAGTTGAGCACGGTGAAGATCGTCTTCTTGATCTCCCCCGCATACGCCGACCCGCCGATGAGCGCGAGCCGAGCGGCGAAGTTCACGATGATGAACGTCTGAGTGCGCGTGCTGTCGATCAGCGGAGAGGCGTGGAAGTCGGGCGTGCAGATCACCGTGAACTCGGGCGCGTGCTTGCGGTACGCATCCAGGTTGCGCGGCTTGGCGAACATCGTCCGGGCGAACAGCGAATGCCAGGCTTTCTCCGTGACGATGCGGATGGGCAGCCGGTGGTCGGGATCGGCGCCGGCGAAGCAGTCCTGCACGAACACGTCGCGGCCCTGCAGGTAGCCCTGCATGCGGGTGAGCAGCGTGTTGAAGTTCGGCGGCGTGAAGGGCCGGTTGTGCTCGCCCCACCACACCTTCTCCTCGCTCGTCGCCTCGCGGGTGATGAACTTGTCGGGCGCGGCGCGCGCCGTGTGCTTGCCCGTGCCGACGACGAACGGGCCGTCGGCGGCGACGTGTCCCTCGCGGCGGAAGACCGCCTCCTCGTACAGCGCCGCCTCGGGCAGGTTCCAGTAGACGCGGTGCAGGTGGGCCAGCCCGTGGTTCTCGAGGCCGAAGACGCTCGCTGCGCGGCCCGCCTCGCGCTGCGCCGGCGTGGCGACGGCAAGGTATTCGCTCATAACCAGTCCCTCACCAGCTTGCGCGAGCCGAGGAACAGCTCGTTCGGCGCGTGCGGGTCGAGCACCCACTGGATCCGCTCGATGCCTTCCTTGATTTCCTTCAGCGTGCCGCAGAAGCTCAGTCGCAGGTGACCTTCCATGCCGAACTCCTTGCCCGGCACGGTGACGACGCGCACCTTATCCAGCAGCAGGTCGGCCAGCTTCTGCGAACTCTTCTCGTACGCGCTGAAGTCCGGGAAGGCGAAGAAGGTGCCGGCCGGCTTCACCACCTTCACCCCCGGGATCGCCTGCAGCCGCGCCACCAGCACGTCGCGGTTGTTCTGCAGCGTCAGGCGCAGAGCGTCGACGGAGTTCTGCACGCCGTTCAGCGCGCCGACCGCCGCCCATTGCGACGGCGTCGCCGGCCCCGAGGTCTGCTGCGACTGGATGTTGGTCATCGCCTTGACCAGCTCGCGGTTGCCGATGGCCCAGCCGACCCGGAACCCGGTCATCGCGTACATCTTCGACACGCTGTTGACCACCACCAGCTTCGAGTGGTCGACGTCCTTGTCGGTGAACGCGTAGGCGTTGGTCGGCTGGCGGCCGTCGAACACCAGGCGGTTGTAGGTGTCGTCCATAACGAGCCAGATGTCCTTCTGCTCGCACAGTTCGACGATCTGCCGGATGAAATCCTCGGAGTACATCGCCCCGCTCGGGTTGTTGGGGCTGTTGAGGATGATTGCCTTCGTGTAGGGGCCTACCGCCTGCGTGATGTCCGCGACCGTGGGCTCGAACGAGCCGTCCGCGGCACGGACCGGCACGGCCACGCCGCCGGCCAGCTTCACCATCTCCGGATAACTGACCCAGTACGGCACGGGCATGATCACCTCGTCCTTCGGGTCGAGGATCGCCTGCAGCGCCACCATGATCGACTGCTTGGCGCCGCTCGAGGCGATCACGTTCTCCGGCTTGGCCACACGGTCGTAATGCTGCTCCGTGTAGCGGATGATCGCCTTCTTCAGCGCCGGGATTCCGTCGGAGGGCGTGTAGCGCACCTCGCCGGTGTTGAGCACCGACGTGCAGCCGACGATGGCGTCGATCGGCGCGCGGCTCTTCGGCTCGCCGCCGCCCAGGTGGATGACCGGCTCGCCCTTGTCGCGCAACTGGGCGGCAGTTTCGTTGAGCTTGAGCGTTGCCGATTCGGCAATCGATAGTGCGAGTTGGCTGAGCATGGGTGCGAGGTGATCTTCGATGGGTGCGAAATCCAAGTGTGACCGCCTTGATTGTGCACTGCAGTATACGGAACGAAGCCGCCCGGGTTGCCGAAAAGGCCCCAAAGCTGCGGCCCGAATCATCCCGAGGGACAGGGTCGCGTAGCGTCTCCGCGACCTACGTCGTCCGTTGCTTCGGAGGTGGCGCGGCGACGCTTGGTCGCCGCAGTGGCAATGCATCGCGGTCGCTTGCGATCTACAGCGTCAGCGGCCGCTCCTGGCCGGCTACTGGCAGTCACTCACATCGAACGCCTCGTCCGCTTGATCGCAGGCAGCGGCCGTGCGAAGCGATGCACTCGCGGGCTCGATCGCGACCCGTTCACTCGTCACGGCCGCGCTCGTGCAGCCGCGTGATGCTCGCCACCACCTGCGCCACCTCGTCGTCCGGCAAGGGCGGCCGGCAGCGGACGCGGTTGAAGGCGAGCAGCAGTTCGAGCGCCACCTGCGGGTCGACGCCGTGCCACAGCAGATGCCCGGCCAGCGAGGCCAGCGTGTTGTTGCGCGTGCCTTCGGCGACGTCGCCCCGCACCAGTTCGCGCCAGTGCGCCAGCGGATGGCCATGGGGCCCATCGCCGTGCATGGCCGGCATCAGCCAGCCAGGCAGCAGCCCCAGCGGCAGATCGTCCGGCGCGCGGCCGGCGGCCCACCGGTAGCGTCGCGCGCTCGGATGCACGGAGGGCGGCGCGACCACGCAGCCGCCATCGGCGCGCAGGTCGACGCCGGGCAGGATGCCGACGCGGTTGTGCAACGGTACGCCCGGGTGCGCGAAGTACAGGTGACGACCCCCGCCGCCCGTCTCCGCCTCGACTGTGCGCGGCAACGGCCCGTGTTCGTCGCGCGCGCGCTCCAGGCTCGCTAGGCCGTCATGCCGCGGATCGATGTCGACGACCACCAGCCCCGACACGCGCCCGGTGACGATGGCGACGTTCGCCTCGGGCCAGCGGCGGAACCAATCGCCGACTTCGTCCGCCGTGGCGACGCGCCGCTGGAACTCGAGCCATGGCACCAGCGGGCGCTTGCCGCGCGGCTCGATCGGGATCACCGACCAGCCGTGCGTGGCGTAGGCCAGCGCGGCGGCGCGGATGTCACCGTCCTGCCGTGCTTCGCCGCCTCGCGCCTTGCCCATGTCACTGCGCGGCCGCAAGGCGCAGGCTGCCGTCGGTGGCGGGCGCCAATTCGAGGTCGAATGGCCGGCACTCGCGGTTCAGGGTTTCGAGCAGCCAGCGCGTGTCGGCGGCCGACGCGCGCCGCAGGCTGAGTTGCCGAGATTGAAATGGCACCAGTGTCAGTTCCTGCAGCCGGCCATCGTCGAGGCGCACGAAGTATGCCGCTGCCAGGTCGCCGCGGTACTTCTCGTGGCCGCCGATGCCTTCGTAGTCGTTGATGAAGTCGCCGCAGCCGTACAGGATCAGCCGCTCGCGATGGATCTCGAAGCCGCGCGCGTGGTGCGAAGAGTGACCGTGCACGAGGTCGGCACCGGCCTCGACGAGCGCATGCGCGAACGCGCGTTCGTCGCGGCCGATCGGGTAGCCCCAGTTGCCGCCCCAGTGCAGCGAAACGATCACCGTGTCGCCCGGTCGGCGCAGCGAGGCGATGCTGTGCGCCAGCGGCTCGGCGCCGCGCGCGCTGATCTCGTCGATCAGGACGATGCCGGGCTGACCGCGGGCCGCACGCCAGCGCCGCAGTACGCCGCTCGACTCGTCGGCGGCGGCAAACAGCAGCACCCGCCCGCCGCCAGGCAGCTCGAGGATGGCCGGCGCCATCGCTGCTTCCTCGCTGGCGCCGGCACCTGCGGTGCGGATGCCGGCAGCGTGCAGGACGCGCAGCGTCTCGGCCAGGCCCTCGCGGCCCCAGTCGAGCACGTGGTTGTTGGCCAGCACGCAGGCGTCGATCCGCGCCGCGGTCAGGCAGCCGACGTTGGCCGGGTGCATCCGGTAGTGGATGCCCTTGCCGGGCCAGGCGTCCTCGCAGGTGGTGATCGCGGTCTCGAGGTTGACGATGCGAAGCATCGGTGCCCGGCGGTCGATCTCGGCCAGCGCCTCGCCCCAGATGTAGTCGTACGACACCGGCCGCGCGATCGGCCCGTTCACTTCCTCGGCCAGGCGCACGTAGTCGCGCGCGTCGGTGACGTAGCCCTCGAACAGATGCGGCTTGCTCGGCTGCGGCAGCAGCTGGTCGAGGCCGCGGCCGGTCATCACGTCGCCGCAGAGAAACAGCTCCAGCGCCGGCGTGCTCATCGGCAGCCCACGAAGGAGGTGACCGCCCCAGCGTACCCCGCCGGCCGTCGTGCCGGCAGGCTCAGCTGAACGTCACCCGACGCTGCAGCGCTTCGAGGCCGACCACGGCGTCGGCGAGTTCCTTGCCCTGCGCCGACGAGCCGACGATGACGCCTTTGCCGGCCACTGGCGCCAGGTTGTCGAGACGGAAGCGCGGCGAGCCGGGCGCACTGCGGATGAAGCACTCCTCGTCGAAGAACAGGCGGTCGCCGTTCTCGTCGATCTCGTCCGAGTCGACGGTCGGAAAGCCGATCAGCTTGCGCACGCCGTCCAGCCCGCCGGTCATATCCACCGCCGTGATCGTCCTTGCCACCGGGTCAATCAGGAAACCTTTCATCTCGTGTTTCTCCTGCGACGACAACCGCCTCCTGCGCAACCCGTGAATCCGCACTGCGCAACATGCGGCGCGCGGGCGGAAGAGTCTCCGCGACCTTCAAGCGCCCGGCCGATGGAAGGTCGGCCCGAGGCATCGCACCCCGGGCAACTTCCACGCTCCAGGCGCTCAGGCCTTCTTTGTCGCCCGCTTCGCCGGGGCCTTGGCCGGAGCCTTCTTCGCGACTTTCTTCGCCGCCGGCTTGGTGGCCGAGACCTGCTTGGCAACCTTTTTCGCCGCGCGCTTGACGGCGGCCATGGCATCGTTCAGCGAGGCGCGCACGGTCTTGGCGGCCTTCTTGGCAGCCCGCCCGACCTTCTTCTCCATCGCGATGACTTTCTTGTCGGCGCGTACCTCGGCGAGCTTCGCGCGGACGGTCTTGGCCGCTTTCTTCGCGGCCCGCTCGACCTTCTTCTCCATCGCCATCAGCTTCTCTCTTGCGTGGGCCTCGTCCAGCTTGGCACGCACGGTCTTGACGGCCTTCTTCGCCGCCTTCTCGACCTGCTTCTCCACCGCCGCCAGCTTCCCTTTGGCGCCCGCCTCGGCCTTCGCCTTGGTCCGCAGGTCGGCCGCATGCGCCTTCTTGTAGCTCGGGACGTCCTTGAACTGCCCGCCCTTGTCGCGCACCGCATACAGCTTGGTGCCCGAGCGGCTTCTCATCGTGGTGCGACGCGTGGCCATCGATACTCCCTTTCGTTCGAAACGCCGATGCGACATGCATCGGCCAGTGAAATTGTTGCGCTCAGCACGAGACGGGACATGCTTCGCGTCAGAAGTCATGCATTCAGCACGCACATTGGAAGACTTGCTCTTGCACCTGCGCTACACGCCGGTGGCATCGGCCATCAATGCGCGCCAGCAGCGGTAGCGGCTGCGCAGCGCGGGATCGTGCTGCGGCTCGAAGACGTCCTCGGCTGCGCCGGCATGCCAGTGTGCGGGGCGCCCCGCAGCCAGATAGGCGATGCCGCGCGCGCTCGCCTCGGGGTCGTCGCGCCGGTGCACCGGCACGCCATTGAGCGACGCGAGCCGGCGGCACAGCCCGTCGAGCCGCGAGACGCCGCCGCTGACGCGGATGCGCGAAAGCTCCGGCACGTAAGGCGCCATGTGCTCGACGTTCGCTTGCAGTAGGAAGGCGATGCTCTCGACCAGCGCCACCGCCTGCTGCCACGGCTCGGCCTCCCCGTCGCCGACGAAGCGCGAATCGAACCGCGCCTGCCAGAACGGCCCGCCGAGCCCGGCGATGCCGTTCAGGAACAGGAGCGACGGCGCCGGCCGCTCGAGCCATGCGGGCAGCTGCGCGGTCAGGTCGTCGATGCCGAGCTGCGCCGACAGCCACTCCAGCGCCGCACCGGCGCCGTTGACGTTGCCCTCGACCATGTAAACCGAAGTCGCGCCGTCGGCGAGGATGATCCCCGTCAGCTGGCGCGGCACGTGGCCCGGCGAGCGCATCAATGCCCGCTGCACGAAGGCGCTGGTGCCGATGTTGACGTAGGCCGATTCGGCTTCCGGCCAGCCGAACGCGAACACCGCCGCCGACTGGTCGCCGTTGACCGCCATCAGCGGCACCTCGACGCCCCCTGAGGCGAGCGTGCCCCAGTGCTGGCAGGTAGCCGCGCTCGCCGGCAGGCAGCCATCGGGAAGGCCGAACAGGCGAAGCAGCTCAGGGTCCCAGTCGCGCGTATGCAGGTTCCACAACTGCGTGCGCGCCGCGCATTGCGGATCGGCCAGCAGCGGCCGCTCCTTGAGCAGGCGGAAGGCGAGGAAACTCACCATCGGTCCCCACGCCAGCCGGCCGGCGTCAAGCGCCTGCTTCACCGCGGGCAGATGGTCGAGCGCCCAGCGCAGCTTGCTGGCGCCGTAGTGCGGCGACAGGAAGAGCCCGGTCTTTCGATGCACGTCGTCGCCGTGCGCCCGCAGGGCGTCGATCCACGCGTGCATGCGCCGGTCCTGCCAGCTGAAGATCGGCGACAGCGGCGCGCCGCTGTCGCGGTCCCAGCACACGGCGCTGGCACGCTGGCTCGACAGCCCGGCGGCGACGAGATCCCGAACGCGCGGGCCGAGCGCGGCCACCGCCTGCGCCAGCGCGGCGTGCACCGAGGCGACGACTTCCTCGCCATCCTGCTCGGCCCAGTCGGGCTGCGGGCGCGCGAGCCCGATCTCCCGCTCGCCGTGGGCGACGATTTCGCCGTGTGCATCGAACACCAGCGCCCGGCTGGCGTGCGTGCCCTGGTCGATGGCGAGGACCAGCGGTTCGCCCGCGCCGCTTTGCTGCGCCACGGTCAGTTCTGCTGCCGCCGGAAGACCAGGAAATACTGGTGCGGCAGGAACCCGTGCTCGGCCGCCAGCATGTAGCCGGCGCGCTGCATCTCCGCTTTCACCTCGGCGGCAGTCAGCCGCGCAGCGACCGGCGGGCCGATCGGCGATTCGCGCGTGTAGTCGACGATCGCCACTTCGGCATCGGGCTTCAGCGATCCGGCCAGGCGGCGAAAGTACGCCTCACGGCTGCCGATGTGGTGATAGGTGTTGACGATCAGCACGCGGTCGATCCGGGCGGGCAGCTTGGGATCGTCGGCTGCGGCGAGCACCGCGGTGACGTTGGCAAGCTTCATCTGCCGCGCCCGCTGCTCGATGTACTTCACCATGTCCGGCTCGAGGTCGGCGGCGTAGACGCGCCCCTTCGGAGCCGCCTGCGCCAGGCGAACGGAGAAGTAGCCGGTGCCGGCGCCGATGTCGGCGACCGCGGCATCGGGGGCGAGCTTCAGCGCCTCGATCACCTGCTGCGGCTTCTGCCAGTCGTCGCGCGCCGGGTCGTCGAACACGCGCGCCCAGCCCTCGGCGCCGGAGAAGGCGTGCCGGTGCGAGTGCGGCGTCTGCGCTGCCGTGGCGCCAAGCAGGCCGGCGAGCGCCAGTACGAGAAATGCCTGTTTCATCGGCCGGTGGCCTCCAGATGGGCGAGCAGGTAGTCGAGCAGCGGCGCCTGGCCGGGGTGGATCTTCAGCCGCGCTTGGTCGATGCCGAACCAGGCGGCGCGGTCGGCCTCGGGAAACTCGCGCTGCTCGCCGGACTTCGGCGGCCACTCCATCGAGAACAGGTTGCTGCGCAGGCCGGCGGTGTCGAAGTCGGCCTGCAGCGCCCACGCATGGACCACCTTGCCGCTGCGCAGCTTCACCGACTGCAGCGGCACGAACTCGCCCTGTACCGTCGCGCCGGTTTCCTCCTCGAATTCGCGCCGTGCGGCGGCAAGCGCTTCCTCGCCCGGCTCGATCTCGCCCTTGGGGATCGACCAGCTGCCTTCGTCCTTGCGCGCCCAGTACGGCCCGCCGGGATGCACCAGCATGACCTCCAGCCCGCCCGCGGCGCGTCGGTACAGCAGAAGTCCGGCACTGGCTCTTTTCATCGGTTCGGCGCTCGCGCGAGCACAACGGCCGTCATCATGCCCAACTCCCAGCCGCGCGGGCATCGCGCCTCCAGATCGTGCAGCATTCGGGTGTTCTGGTCCGCAGCGCCTCAATTCGATGCAGCACAGCAGCCCCACGTCCCGCCGCCGCACCCTGCAACTGCTCGCCGGCATGCCGATGCTGCCGCTGGCCGCCCCGCTTGCCGGTAGCGCGCTCGCCGCCGGCAATGCCCGCATCCGCAGCGCGCGCTTCACGCCGATGGCAGTGCCCAGCCTCGCCGCCCCGGCCGAGATGGCCAGAGTCACCGTCAAGTCGGGACTGGAAGTCACGCTTTCCGACGGTACTCGGCGCGCCTGGAAGCTGACGTACCGGACGTTCTTCGTCACCGGCGACCGCGTGCCCGACGGCCGCGGCGGCGAGATCCTCGCCGGCGGCTGCTGCGACATCGACAACCGGCCGATCGTCGACCGCTCGGCTCCCGGCCGCGAACGGCAGTTCTTCTCCGACTGCCCCGACGGCATGACGCTCCTGAAGCTCGCCAGCCCCGCGGTGCCCGGCGTGAAGGGCAACACTGTGTTCGCAGTGGTGCAGTTCGAGTACGTCTCGCGCGACGCGAGCGGCCGCAAGCTCGCGGCGCCGCTGCCTTCGCCGCTGGCGGTGCTCACGCTCGACCAGGATCCGGCCACCGGCCACCTGCGCCTGGTCAGCTACCACAACGTCGACACCTCGGCCGTGCACGGCCTTTGGACCACCTGCGGCGCCAGCCTGTCGCCGTGGAACACGCACCTGTCGAGCGAGGAGTTCGAGCCGGACGCCACAACCGCCGCCACCAGCAACTGGTTCCGCGGCTTCAGCCGCAATCTCTATGGCGACCCGGCGAAGGCCAATCCCTACCACTACGGACACGTGCCCGAGGTCACGGTGAATCCCGACGGCAGCGGCACCGTGCGCAAGCACTACTGCATGGGCCGCATCTCGCACGAGGTGGTCCAGGTGATGCCCGACGAGCGCACCGTGCTGATGGGCGACGACTGGGAAAACGGCGGCCTGTTCATGTTCGTCGCCGACGCGCCGCGGAGCCTCTCCGCCGGCACGCTGTACGTGGCGAAGTGGGAACAGACCTCGGGCAAGGGACCCGGCACGGCGCGGCTCGCCTGGATCCGGCTTGGCACCGCAACCAGTGCCGAGATCGAGGCCCTCATCGACAGCGGCATCAGGGCCGCCGACATCATCGACGTGCGCATCGCCGCCCCGAAGGAGCCCGGCTTTGCGCGCATTCCTTACGAAGGCAAGAACAACTGGGTACGGCTGAAGCCGGGCATGGACAAGGCGGCGGCGTTCCTCGAGACACACCGCTACGCGGCCTTGCGCGGCGCCAGTCTCGGCTTCACCAAGATGGAGGGCACCGCGGTCAACGCGCGCGACCGCATCGCCTACGTCGCCATCTCGCGCATCGAGCAGCCGATGACCAACGGCTCCGGCGGCATCCAAGTCGAGGGGCCGTATTCCGGCGCGGTGTACGCACTGAACCTGCGCGGCGGGCAGCCGGACAGCGACGGCCGAGCGATCGAAAGCGAGTGGGTGCCGATCGACATGGCGGCCGTGCCGGAACTGGTTGCCGAGGATTTCGGCGGCGGCAAACGCCGGCAGCAGGACGCGCTCGGCAACTACGCCCACCCGGACCGTGTCGCCACGCCGGACAACCTGTGCTTCTCGGAGGCGCTGCGCACACTGTTCATCGGCGAGGACAGCGACACCCACGTCAACAACTTCCTCTGGGCCTACAACGTCGACACGAAGGAGCTGTCGCGCATCCTCTCCTGCCCCGCCGGCGCCGAATCGACCGGCCTGCACGCGGTCGACGAGATCAACGGCTGGACCTACATCGCCAGCAACTTCCAGCACCCCGGCGACTGGGTGCGCGGCCTGCACGACAAGGTTCGCGACACGCTCGAGCCGCTGGTGCGGGCCAATTACCGCGACCGCTTCGGCGCCGCGGTCGGCTACCTGACGGCGGAGCCGGCAGGGATACGGCTGGCGGCGCCGTAGGCGACATCAGAACGAGGAGCCGCGGAGTTCGCTCGCCGGCCGGCGTCCGACTCTTGCCACTGGTCGGCGCAGGTTGCTTGGCAGCACGCCCGGCGGCAACGCGCCGACGACAACGCAGCGGCCGGAACGATGGGCCTTTCCCCTCTGTCGCAGACAACGACCGCGCACGCCTGATGCACCGATAAAGATGGTTCGGCACCGCGGATGGATCGAACGGATTCATCCATTCACCGGTAATCGGTCTACCTGCTTCTACGTACAGTGACGTCGTGCTGCTCAGGTGCGGGCCGCGGATCGTGTCAAAGAGCAAGAAGTCATCGACAAGACGGGCACTCCCATCGTTGCCGCGATTGCCCGGCGAGGGGTGGCATTGAAAGCGTTCGACAGACAGCTGCGCACGGGCGATCCGTACTCGTGGATCCGTCGAAAGCGGGGCGACACGCCGGATCGTAGTGACGCCCGAGTCGAACGCGCCCTCGCCGAGCCGGTCCAGGCCGGCGCACAGCTGCCACCGTCGACGCGAAGTGAAGGCGCTGGCTCGCGTCCGCACGACTCCAGCGGCCGCTCGCCGTTCAGCCTGCGCCGCTACCTGTCGCTGGCGAGCCTGGTCGCCGTGGTCATCGTCATCGCCGGCCTGCTGCTCTTCAATCGCCACCTGGCATTCAGAGCGCTGATGGAGCACGAGGCGCAGAACAACGTTGCCCTGACGCAGGCGTTCGCCAACACCCACTGGCCGCGCTATTCGCAGTTCGTCGGCGGCGCGCGCCTGCTCGACCGCGGGCAGCTTGCCGCCCAGCCGCAGAACCAGCAGCTGCGCCAGGAACTGCTCGGCCATATGAACGGGCTGAAGGTCGTCAAGGTGAAGATCTACGACCTCGGCGGCCTGACGGTCTTCTCCAGCGACCCGCGGCAGATCGGCGAGGACAAGAGCGCGAACCCGGGCTTTCTGAGCGCCCGCTCGGGCGCCGTGGTCAGCAACATCGCCTTCCGGGACCGCTTT
Source organism: uncultured Burkholderiaceae bacterium (assembly GCA_964610575.1). Taxonomy (GTDB): domain Bacteria; phylum Pseudomonadota; class Gammaproteobacteria; order Burkholderiales; family Burkholderiaceae_F; genus JADJWR01. The sequence goes on along the minus strand of CAZSYX010000008.1, from coordinate 62,701 downwards.
GACGCCTTCGAGCAGGTGATCGTCGATCGCAACCTGGTCTCGTCCTACATTCCGATCCGGCAGGGCGACGGCCCGATCGAGGGCGTGTTCGAGGTCTACTCCGACGTCAGCGATCTGGTCGCCCAGCTCGAGCGCACGCAGTGGCAGATCGTCGCCGCGGTCGCCGGCAGCCTGCTGCTGCTGTACCTGTTCCTGTTCCTGCTCGCGCACCGCGCCGACCGCATCGTCAGCGAGCAGAGCGACGAGCAGCGGCTGGCCAGCGAGGCGCGGCTGCGCCACCAGGCATTCCACGACGCACTGACCGGCCTGCCGAACCGCGCCAAGTACGCCGAGCGCCTCGACGACGCGATCCGCCACGCCAAGCGCAGCGGCAGGATCTTCGCCGTGCTGTTCGTCGACCTCGACCACTTCAAGTACATCAACGATTCGCTCGGCCACGTGGTCGGCGACAGGCTGCTGAGAGCGGTATCCGAGCGGCTCGGCGCGTGCCTGCGCGAGACCGACACCGTCGCCCGCCTGGGCGGCGACGAGTTCATCCTGCTGGCGCCCGACGTCGGCAGCATCGACGCCGCCGCGAGGCTGGCCTCCGCCGTCTGCAAGGCGGTGTCGAGCAGGCCGTATCTCATCGACGGGCGCGAGCTGCGCATCAACACCAGCATCGGCATCAGCATCTACCCGGAAGACGGCGAAGACGGCGTCACGCTGATCAAGAACGCCGACGCGGCCATGTACCACGCGAAGGAAATGGGCCGCAACAACTTCCAGTTCTTCACCAAGGACATGAACGCCCGCGCCTTCGCGGTGCTGTCGCTGGAGACCAGCCTGCGACGTGCAGTCGAGCAGCGGCAGTTCGTGCTGCACTACCAGCCGCAGGTCAACAGCGCCGGCCAGGTGGTCGGCCTCGAGGCGCTGCTGCGCTGGCAGCACCCGGACATGGGGCTGGTGCTGCCGGGGCAGTTCATCCCGATTGCCGAGGAGCGCGGCCTGATCGCACCGATCGGCGAGTGGGTGCTGCGCGAAGCCTGCCGGCAGAACCGCGCTTGGCAGGACGCGGGGCTGATCGCCGTGCCGGTGGGCGTCAACGTCTCGGCGCTGCAGTTCCGCCAGCCCGACTTCCCGGACCGGGTAGCGGCGGTGCTGGGCGACACCGGGCTTGCGCCCGAGTTCCTCGAACTGGAGATCACCGAGAGCGTGATCATGCACAGCGCCGAGGCCGCGATCGCCACCGTGCGGCGGCTGAAGAGCAGCGGCGTGAAGATGTCGATCGATGACTTCGGCACCGGCTACTCGAGCCTGAGCTACCTGAAGCAGTTCCCGATCGACCGGCTCAAGCTCGACCAGTCGTTCGTCCGCGGCCTGCCGGGCAACCCGGACGACCTGGCCATCTCCTCCGCCGTGCTGGCGATGGCCAAGGCACTGAACCTGAAGGTCATCGCCGAGGGCGTCGAGACCCAGGCGCAGATGGACCTGCTGTTCTCGCGCCATTGCGACGAACTGCAGGGCTATTACTTCTCCCGACCCCTGCCGGCCGACGACGTCGCCCGCTTCATTTCCGACCGCCTCGCCGTGGCGTAGCAGGCTGCCCGCGGCTCTTGCCGGGCGAGGCCGTATCGTGTCGTTCCCGCTTCGGGCCAGACGCGCGATGTCCGCCGCTCGCCATGCACTGATCCGCCTGCTCGTCCCGCGCGGCGCCGAGCCGTTCGCCGCCGTGCTGGTCGCCGGCCGGGCGCTGCGCGCGTTCGTCGACGGCTACGTCGCGGTGCTGTTGCCGGCCTACCTGCTCGCGCTCGGCTTCGACGTGTGGACCGTCGGCGTGCTCAGCACCGCCACGCTGCTCGGCTCGGCACTGGCAACGCTCGCCGTCGGCGCCTGGGGCCATCGCTTTGCGCAGCGCCGCCTGCTGCTGGCTGCCACGGCTCTGATGATCGGCACCGGGCTCGGCTTCGCCGGGCTGTCGCAGTTCTGGCCGCTGCTCATCGTGGCCTTCGTCGGCACGCTCAACCCCAGCTCGGGCGACGTCAGCGTGTTCCTGCCGCTGGAGCACGCGCAGCTCGCGGGCGCGGCGCAGGGCGACGCGCGGACGCAATTGTTCGCCCGCTACAGCCTGCTCGCCTCGCTCGCCGCCGCCGTTGGCGCGCTGGCTGCGGCCGTGCCGGCGTGGCTCGCCAGCCGCTCGGGCGTCGAACTCGTCACCGCGCTGCGGTTGATGTTCGTCGGCTATGCCGCTGTCGGACTGGTGCTGATACTGCTTTACCGGGGGCTGCCCGAGCCGCACGCCGCCACCGGCGCCGAGCGCAGCGCTCTCGGCCCGTCGCGCGGCATCGTCTTCAAGCTGGCGGCGCTTTTCTCGGTCGATTCGTTCGCCGGCGGGCTGGTGCTCAACAGCCTGATGTCGCTATGGCTGATGCAGCGCTTCGACCTGTCGCTCGGCGCCGCCGGCACCTTCTTCTTCTGGTCCGGCTTGCTCGCCGCCGCCTCGATGCTGGCGGCGCCGTGGGTGGCGCGCCGCGTCGGCCTGCTGAACACGATGGTGTTCACGCACATTCCCGCCAACCTGGCGCTGATCGCCGCCGCGTTCGCGCCCAGCCTGCCACTGGCGCTCGGGCTGCTCTTCTTCCGCGCCGCGCTGTCCCAGATGGACGTGCCCACGCGCACCGCCTATGTGATGAGCGTGGTCACGCCGGCCGAGCGGGCCGCCGCGGCGAGCGTGACCGCGGTGCCGCGCAGTCTCGCCTCGGCGCTGAGCCCGTCGGTCACCGGGCTGCTGTTCGCCGCCGGCTGGTTAGCCACGCCGCTCGTTGCCTGCGGAGTGCTGAAGATCGGCTACGACCTCACGCTCTGGGCGGCGTGCAGGAACCACGCGCTCGAAGAACAATAAGCCGTCGAGCCGCGCAACGGACGCGGCAAGTTACGCAGCGAGCCTGCCGCTCGCCCTTCTGAGCGAGCCCTACAGGGTCTTCGTGGTCGGCCAGGTCGCCTCCGCGGCAGCCGACACCTCTTTGCCGATATTCCGCACCGCGCGTCTCACGGCGACAAACGCCTCCTTCAGCGAAATGCGGATCGCCTCGGCGGCGACCAGCACCTCGCGCATCGAGTTGTGGCCGACCTTCGCAAAACGACGCCCAGTCCGGTAGAGCTTGCTCTGTGCCTCGTCAAGCCTAGCCCCGGCCTCGGCTGCCGACATGTGATGCACCTCGGGCACATGCACGCGCCTGCCATGCAGGCCTTTGAGACTCGCGCTGCCGCCGGCTGCTGTGAACGGCTTGCGGCCCGCGCGAGCTTTCGACGTAGTCCGACGCGTAACCATATTCACTCCTGTGCAAAGCAACCACTGCCGATGCGGCCCCGCACCGGTCAACCCACATTCTGCGTGCCGCTGCGTTGCCCATCCTGTTCGCCGTCAGAAGTCCTGCGCTACAGAAGGAAACGTCTAAACGCCGGTGGCAGCGGTGAATGACATGCGGCTCAGCCCTGCCAGACCGCGTAACCCTTCTCCTGCAGCTCGTCGGCAAGCTCCTGCTCCATCCGCTGCGCGGCCTCGTACGGCATCGGGTTGAAGCACTCGTACAGCTCCGGCAGCAGGCGCAGGCCGTAACGGTGCGCGTAGCGGTTGCTCTTGTAGCCGTCGCGGTGATTGGCGAAGCGCTCCTCGACCGGCAGGCCGGTCATGCCGACGTACACGCACGGCATGCCGTCGACGTAGTTCGGGTTGCGCGCGCGGAAGCGCCGCTCGTCGAGCACCGCCGGGTCGAGCTCGATGACGTAAACGCTGTGCGCCAGGCGCGGCGTGTCGCTCTTGCCCAATGTGGCAGAGGCCAGCGCAGCGGTCTGCTCAGGCATGCCCGGACGCGCCGAGATACAGCTGCGCCATGCGCTCGTCGCCCAGCAGTTCGGCGGCGCGGCCGCGCATGACGACCGTGCCCTGGTCGAGGATGTGGCCGTGGTCGCTGATCGCCAGCGCCTGTCGCGCCCGCTGCTCGACCATCAGCACGGCGACGCCGTGCGCCGGCAGTTGGCGCACCAGCGCGAAGACGCGTTCGACGAGCGCCGGCGCCAAGGCGGCGGTCGGCTCGTCGAGCACCATCACCTTCGGCTGGCGCACCAGCGCCCGCGCGAAGGCAAGCTGCTGTCGCTCGCCGCCCGACAGGCTGCCCGCCTGCTGGCCGCAGCGGTCGCGCAGTGCCGGAAAGGCGCCGAGCACGCGTTCGAGATCGTCGTGCGCGATGCGTCCGCCGGCAGCGACGTGCAGGTTCTCGAGCACGGTCATGTGCGCGAACACGTTGGCCACCTGCGGCACGCAGGCCAGCCCGGCGGCGATGCGTTCCTCGGTCGGCAGGCGCGACAGGTCGCGCCCGCCCAGCCGCACCGCGCCGCTGGCGCGCGGCAGCAGACCGAGGATGCCGCGCAGCAGCGTCGATTTGCCAGCGCCATTGGTGCCGGCGATGGTCACGATCTCGCCGGCCTCGACACCCAGGTCCACGCCGCGAACGATGTCGACGGCACCGTAGCCGCCGCTGAGCCCGGCGATCTCCAGCAGCGCCATCAGACGACGCCGCCCATGTAAGCCTCCTGTACGCGGCGGTCGTCGAGCACCGCGCCGGGCTCGCCGTCGGCGATCACGCGCCCCTGGTCCATCACCACCAGGCGCTGCGCGAACGCCTTCAGCGCCTGCAGGTTGTGCTCGATCACCACCAGCGCGATGCCGCGCGCGTGCACCGCGCGCAGCACGTCGAGCAGCCGCGCGACGAGCACCGGATTGACGCCGGCGAACGGCTCGTCGAGCAGGATGCATTTCGGCGAACCCATCAGCGCGCGCGCCAGTTCGAGCAGCTTCTTCTGCCCGCCGGAGAGCGACGACGCCAGTTGGTCGCGCATCTTCGACAGGCCGGTCAGCGCCAGCACATCGTCGGCGCGGCGCTCGAGCTCGGCATCGGCGCGCGCGGCGCCCGGCCGGCCAAACCACGCCGCGCGCAGCGATTCGTGCGTGTCGTTCGGCGCCGCCGCGCGCAGGTTGTCGAGCACGGTGAGCGAGCCGAACTCGCGCGGCACCTGGAAGGTGCGCGCCAGCCCCCATCGGGCGCGCCGGTTAGGCGGCAGCCGCGAGATGTCGTGCCCCTCGAAGAGGATCTCGCCGCGCGCCAGCGGCAGCTGCCCGGCGATGGCACCGAACAGCGTCGTCTTGCCAGCGCCGTTGGTGCCGGCGATGCCGACGATCGCCGTCGGCGGCACCGAAAGCGTCACCCCGTCGACGGCGCGAAAGCGATCGAACTCGACGCAGACGTTGCGGACGTCGAGCATCAGCTCGCGCGCCGGCCGAACAGGCCCTGCGGCCGGTAGAGCACGAACAGGATCAGCGCCAGGCCGACGATGGCCAGCCGCACGCTCGCCATCTGCACTTCGGCCACGCCCGGAACGAGGTCGCGGATGAAGCGCGAGCCTTCGAGGAAGGCCACCAGCAGCAGCGTGCCGGCCAGCGCGCCGCGCAGCGAGCCGACCCCGCCGAGGATGATGCTCATCCAGACGTAGAAAGTGACCAGCGGCACGAACTGTTCGGGCGAGATGAAGGTCAGGAAGTGCGCATAGAAGGCGCCGGCGATGCCGGCGAGCGCCGCACCAAACATGAACACCTGGATCTTGTAGCGCGCCGGGTCCTTGCCGAGCGCGGTGACCGCGGCCTCGTTGTCGCGGATCGCGCGCAGCAGGCGGCCGAACGGGCTCGCCTTCAGCAGGTGCGTCGCCCAGGCGGCCAGTGCCACCGCCGCCAGCAGGGCCAGCAGGATCGCCAGGTCGGTGCCTTTGCCGCCGATCGCGCCGAACAGTTTCGGAATGCCGGGCAGCCCCTGCACGCCGCTGGTGATCGCGCGTTCCTCCTGCAGCACCAGGCGCACTGTCTCGGAAAAGCCCAGCGTCACGATCGCCAGGTAATCCTGCCGCAACCGCAACGCCGCCAGCCCCAGCGGCACCGCGGCCACCGCCGCCACCGCCGCGGCCACGGCGAAGCTCGCCGGTAACGGCCAGCCGCGCAGCGCCAGCAGCGCCGAGGCATACGCGCCGAGCGCGAAGAACGCCACGTGGCCGAAGTTGATCAGCCCGGTCTCGCCGTATTGCAGATTCAGCCCGATCGCCAGCAGCGCGTAGATCAGCACCACCGAGCCGACGGCAATCAGGTACGCGTCCATCAGCGGTACGCGGCCATCAGCGCGCCAGCTCCGGCCGGCCGAACAATCCCGCCGGGCGCAGCAGCAGCACCACGAACAGCACGCCAAACGCCACGGCGATCTTGTAGGTGGGCCCCACCAGGGGCACCGACAATTCCTGCCCCACGCCCATCAGCAGCGCGCCGATCACCGCGCCTGCCGGACTGCCGATGCCGCCGAGGATCATCGCCGCGAACGCGGGCAGCAGCAGTTCCCAGCCGAGCTCGGGCATCACCACCGACTTCACGCCGAGCAGCACGCCGCCGATCGCCGACAGCACGCCCGCCAGCGCCCACAGCAGCCACATCAGCCGCTGCGCGCGGATGCCCGACAGCCGCGCCAGGTCCGGGTTGTCGGCCACGGCGCGCAGCAGCCGCCCGCTGCGGCCGAAACGCAGCCACGCGAACACGACTGCCAGCACCACCAGCGCCACGGCGCCGATCACCAGATCGCTCGGCAGGATCCGCAGCCCGCCGAAGTTCCACGCCCGCACCAGCGGCAGCGCGAAGGTGTGCTGCTCGTGCCCGATCACGAGCGTGATCAGGCTGCGGATCAGGAACGCCAGGCCGATCGAGGCCAGCAGGCTGGCCACCATTGCCGCGCGGCCCAGCCGGCGAAAGATCAGCTCGTAGGCCGCGACCGACACGACCGCACAGACGATGACGGCGGCCACGGTGGCCAGCGTCATGCCGAGCAGCGGCGTGCCGAAGGCGGAACCGACCAGCAGCGCCTGCACGCCGACCGCCACGTAGGCGCCGAGCGTCATCAGGTCGCCGGTAGCCGCGTTCGGAAAGCGCGCGATGCTCATCACGAGCGTCAGCGCGAGCGCCGGCAGCGCGATGACCGCGCCCTCGACCAGTCCGTTGACGGCGAGGTTCGCGACCCCGACCAACGTCATGGACGATAGTCGGCCGGTATCGGGACCACGTCGCGGCGGACCAGCTGACCCTTCTCGATCACGTAGACGCCGAAGTCCGGCGACACGTCGCCGTACTGGTCGAAGTCGAGCTTGCTGGATGCGCCTTCGTAGTTGATCTTCTGCTTCTTGGCCAGCGCCGCCTTGCCCTCGGCGAAGGTCGCCACTGCCGTGCCCGGCGGGTTGGCGATGTCGCGGATCCTGGCGTTGATCTGCGCCACGGTCGCCCCGGGACCAGCCGCTTCCATGGCCAAGGCGAGGGTGATCAGCATGTCGTAGGCCATCGGCGCATAGACGTTCGTCGACGCCGGGCGGCCCATCGCCTTGGTGTACATCGCATCGAAGTGCTTGAACGCGGCACTGTTCTCGGCGGAGACCGTGTCCACCGAGATCAGCCCCTCACAGGCCTCCGCTCCCAGCGCCTTGACCAGGTCGGGGTTCGCCGCCCAGCCGGGGATGATCCAGGCGTTCTTGTCGCCGCTCTGGAACCACTCGCGGATGATGATGGTCGTGTCCGGCAGGTACGAGCCGGTGACGATGACGTCCGGCTTCTCGGCGAGGATCTTCTGCAGTTCGCTGCGGTAGCTGGGGCGGCTGGGCTCGTAGACCACGCTCGCCACCACCTTGCCGCCGCGCTTTTCCCAGGCCTTGCGGAAGCCCTCGGTGTTGCCGATGCCGGAGGCGTTGTTGAACGCCATCGTCGCCGGCCGCTTGTAGCCGCGCTTGGCGGCGATCTCGGCGAACGCCGCGCCGAAGCGGTCGTTGGTGGCCTGGTAGCGCCAGACGAGGTCCTTCTTGTCCTGCGTGGAGATCGCCGGCGCGCCGGAGACGTTCATCTGGATCAGGTTTGCCTCGTCGGTGAGCGGCATCACCGCCAGCGTCACGCCGGAGGACCAGGTGCCGAGGATCGCCTGCACCTTGTTGACGTCGATCAGCTTCTTCGCCGCCAGCACCGCCGCATCGGGCTTGGTCTGCGTGTCCTCGGCGAACGCCTCCAGCCTGCGCCCGCCGGCACCGCCGGCGGCATTGACCTCCTCGATCGCCATCAGGATCGCGCGCTGCATGCCGGGGCCGTAAGGGCTGCCGGCGCCGGTGATCGGGTTCAGCGCGCCGACGCGAAACGGCTCGCCCGCCTGCGCGAGCACGCTGGCGGGAAGCGCCGAGGCAAGCGCGGCGGCAAGTGGAGTGGCAATCAGTTCACGACGCGTAACGGCCATGGCTTTCTCCTCCTTAGGCAAGGTCCTTGACGATGCGGCCGGCCTGCATCATGAGCGGTATCGCCTCGCCCTGGCCGCGCAGCAGATCGATCTTCTCGAGCGGGTTGCCGTCGATCAGCAGCAGGTCGGCGATTGCTCCTGCCGCGACCGTGCCGAGCCGCCCTTCCATGTTCAGCACGAAGGCCGCGTGCGTGGTCGCGGCGCGGATCGCCTCGGCGGCGCCGAGCACGCCGGCACGCAGGGCGAACTCTTCGCTTTGCAGGCGTTGCGTTTCGCCCAGCAGGTCGGAGCCGAACGCCATGCGCACGCCGGCGCGGGCGAAGATCTCCAGCGAGCGCAGGCCGTCGCCGCGCACCGACACGATCTTGGCCACCGACTCGGCCGGGAAGCCGAGCGCTGCGCCTTCGGCGGCGAGCGCTTCGTAGGTGGCCAGCGTCGGCACGGCAATCGCACCGTGCTCGGCCATCACCCGCGCAGCGTCCGCATCGACCAGGTTGCCGTGCTCGATCGTGCGCACGCCGCAGCGCACCGCGCGGGCAATCGCGCGGCCGGTGTAGGCGTGCGCCATCACGTAGGTGCCGGCATTGCCCGCTTCCTCGACGATGGCGCGGATCTCGTCCTCGCTGTAGCCCAGATAGTGAATCGGATCGTTCGGCGAGGCGGCGCCGCCGGAGGCCATGATCTTGATCTGCGTGGCACCCTTCTGGATCTCTTCGCGCGCGGCGAGCCGCACCGCATCGACACCATCGGCCACGCGAGCGATCGCGCCCAGCTTGGGCGTACAGGCGCACGGCTCGAGGATGTCGTTGCGCTCGCGGAAATCGCCGTGCCCGCCGGTCTGCGACAGCGCCTTGCCCGACGGGTAGATGCGCGGCCCCTCGATCACGCCGGTGCGCGTGGCCTCGGCCAGCGAAAAGTCCGCGCCGCCGGCGTCGCGCACGGTGGTGAAGCCCCGGTACAGCATGCCGCGCAGAAGCGGCACCGCGCGCAACGCCGCCAGCACGTTCGGCAGACTGGCCATCTTGCCCAGGTTCACCTGCGAAGCGAGGCAATGCACGTGGCAGTCGATCAGCCCCGGCATGAGTACGCGGCCGGCGGCGTCGATCACCCGCGCGCCCGCCGGCACAGGCAGCGGCTTGTCGCTGACCGCCTCGATGGTCGCGCCGTCGACGCGCACGAAGCGGTCCTTCAGCAGCCGCCCGGCAGCGGGGTCGAGAACGTCGGCGTGTTCGAACAGGACCATGGCTGGCTTCGGCGGCAACGGACGGAATCCCGGGGAGAGTGCTCTTGGAAAGTTGCTCTCAAGCCCAACCGCTGGAACTGCGCGCTCCCGGCTGCGCGAGAAGGGCCAGAAGGTAGCAGGCCGTGTGCCCCGGCGTCCACACGCAACTCGCAAGCCCTGCCTGTTTCGGCACGGTCGCGTCCGCGCTCTTGCTCGCTTCGACCAGTACGACCCCGGTTGCGGCGGAACTCCTCGACCGCAATGCCGTCACCGCTCCACGCTCCGCGTCCGTTGTTACCCTGCAGCATGTCCGTATCCGGCCGAACCGTTTCCTCGTTGCTTGGCGCCCTCGCGCTCGGACTCGGCGCGTGCCTGCCCGCGCAGGCCGCCGATTGCGGCGGCCCCTTCTCGGCCGGCTACCGCGTGCTGGAACTGGACAACGGCCACAAGGTGGCGGTGTGGTACCCGACGGCGGCAGCGGAGCAGAGGCTCTCGCGCTCTCGCTCGAACAACGGCTTTGCGAGCAGCGTGGCCAAGGACGCGCCGCCCGCGGCGTGCCCGCGCGTGCCGCTGGTGCTGTTCTCGCACGGCTGGGGCGGCTGCGCGCTGCAGTCGATCTTCCTGACCGAGGAACTGGCGCGGGCGGGCTACGTGGTGGCCGCGCCGGACCATGCGGATGCGGCCTGCAAGATCGGCAGCGGCGAACTGGACCTCGGGAGGATGCGCATCGACAAGTCGTTCCTCGACCCGGCGAGCTGGAGCGAGCGCAGCGAGATCGGCCGCCTGCACGATCTGCGTGCGGTCATCAGGCTCGTGGCGGCCGATCCGCAGCTGGAGCGCACCGCTGATACCTCGCGCATCGGCGCCGTCGGGCATTCGCTGGGCGGCTATGCGGTGATCGGCATGGCCGGCGGCTGGCCGGCGTGGAAGACGCCGGAGGTCAAGGCGGTGCTGGCGCTGTCGCCGTACGTGCTGCCTTTCGTCGCGCACGGCACGCTCTCGCGGCTGCAGGTGCCGGTGATGTACCAGGGTGCGGCGCTGGACTGGGGCATGACGACGAGCCTCGAAGGGCCGCAGGGCGCCTACGCGGCGACCGCGCCGCCGAAGTTCTTCGTGAAGCTCGCCGGCGGCACGCACTTCGAGTGGACCAACCTGCTCTGCGCCGGGACGGCCGACGTGGCGGCGTGCCTGAAGGCGCGGCCCAATGCGGCGCTGATCAACCGCTACGGCATCGAGTTTCTCGACCGGTACCTGAAGGGCAAACCCGGCTCCGCGCTGACTTCGCCAGGGCGGGGGCTGAATTCGTATCAGTTTGCATTGCAGTAGGGCGCTGCGGCGGGCGCGGGCAGCGCGGAAACGGTAGCCGCGGGGCAGCAAGGGGCGAGAAGAAACGGGTCAAGCCAATCGGCTTCAACGGCATAATCGCCGGCCGCGCGGGGGATTACTGCGCGCATGCCAACAAGGAGGAGAGACCGATGTTCAAGAAGATCGCGCTGGCGGGAGCCGCGCTGCTGCTGGCGGCATGCCAGTCCATGAGCCCGCAGGCCACCGCGCCAGCCCCACCGGCAGCAGCCGCTCCCGCGCCCCCGCCCGCGTGGCAGCAGGGCCGCACCGCAGAGCAGGCCAGCTCGAAACTCGCGCCTCATGCCGGCCGGATGACGGCCACGCCGGCAAGCGAGATTCCAGTTTCCAACTTCAAGCTGCCGCCTGGTTTCAAGGCGGAGATCTGGGCCACCGGCATTCCGGGCGGGCGCGCGATGGTGCGCGGCGAGGGCGGCAAGATCTATGTCGGCACGCGCGCCATCGGCCGCGTGTACGAAGTGACCGACAACGGCACGCAGCGCACCAGCCGCGTGGTGGTCGACAAGCTGACGCAGCCGGCCGGCGTGGCGATGAAGGACGGGTCGCTCTACGTGATGGCGATCGACAAGGTGCTGCGCTTCGACGGCATCGAGAAGAACCCGAACGTGGCGCCGGTCGACATGACCGCGGCGTTCAAGCTGCCGAAGGAGCAGCACCACAACTGGAAGTACATCGCCTTCGGCCCCGACGGCAAGCTGTATGTGCCGTTCGGCGCGCCTTGCAACATCTGCGAGCTGCCGACCGACGAGTACGCGCAGATCCGCCGCTACAACGCCGACGGCTCGGGGATGGAGGTGCTCGCCCGCGGCGTGCGCAACACGCAGGGCTTTGCCTGGCATCCGGTGACGAAGGAGCTGTGGTTCACCGATCACGGCCGCGACTGGATGGGCGACGACACGCCCGAAGACGAACTGAACGTGCTGACCAAGACCGGCAACAACTACGGCTTCCCGTTCTGCCATGCCAACGGCGTGGTCGACAAGGACATCAAGAAGGCCAATGCGTGCGACGGCGTGACGCTGCCGGTGACGACGATGGGCCCGCATGCGGCGGCGATGGGCGTGCACTTCTACACCGGCAACATGTTCCCGGCCGAGTACCGCAACGCGATGTTCGTGGCACGCAAGGGCTCGTGGAATCGGACCAAGAAGTTCGGCTACGACGTGGTGACGGTGCGGCCCGCGGCTGACGGCAAAGGCGCGCAGATCACCCCGTTCATGACCGGCTTCCTCGATCCGGTGAGCGAGAACTTCAGCGGCCGGCCGACCTACTTCCTGCAGCTGCCCGACGGCTCGCTGCTGGTGTCGGACGAGCAACTGGGAGCGATCTACCGCATCACCTATGGGCGTTGACCGCCTGGGGCGGTTGGCAGCAAAGGCAGCGGGGCCGGCAGCGGCCGCGCTGCTCTTTCTGTTGGCCGCGGCAGCCGCGGCGCAGCCCAGACCCGAAACGCTGGCGGCCTGCGCCGCCTGCCACGGGCCGGGGGGCAACTCGCAGATCCCGCAGTTTCCGTCGCTCGCCGGCCAACCGAAGGTTTTCGTGGAGAACCAGCTGGTGCTGATCCGCGAGGGGCTGCGTGATGTGCCGGCGATGAAGGAGGTGATGGCCGGCATGGGCGACGAGGCCATCGTTGCGCTGGCCAGGTACTACGCCTCGCAGGCGCCCGCGCCGAGGGCGGTGCCGTTGCAGGAGGAGAAGTACCGCCTCGGCGAGCAGACGTCAAAGAAGATGTTGTGCGGCACCTGCCACCTGCCCGATTACTCCGGGCAGAACCAGGTGCCGCGACTGGCCGGGCAGCACGAGGCATACCTGCTGGCCGTGATGAAGCAGTTCCGTGACAACCCGGGCCCCGGCCGCGACACGATCATGGCCGCCTCGCTGCATGGCCTGACCGACGCGGATCTCGCCAACCTGGCGCATTACCTCGCGGCGTTCAGGCCGTAGGGGCGGTGCGCCCGCCGCCCCGGCGCAGGCCGGCGCCATGCGCTTCAGGCGTAGCGACGCAGCTGCTGCGAGAACTCCGCCAGTGAGCGAATGCCGCTGGCCTCCGCGCGCTCGCACCAGTCCTGCAGCTGCTTGACGAGTTGCTCGCGCGTGGCAGTCGAACGCCCCCATACGGCGGCGAGCTCGCGCCGCATGATGACCATCGTCTGCAAGGTGCGCGACTTCAGCAGCGCGGCGGAGAGCCTGGCGCGCTCCGCTTCGCGCAGCATCTTCTCGTCGCGCGCCAGCAGCCTGGGCTTCACGCCACGGAGCGCGCGCGCATCCTCCGGAGAGACGCGCCGCAGCTTGGCGATCTCCTCGCCATAGATGCGCTTGAGCGAGCGGGCGTACTTGGCCAGCACGTCGTAACGGCAATTGATCACCGCCTGCAGCGTCTGCGGATCGACCACGGGCTTGGCCGCCGCAAAGTGCGGCCGGGGCGCGACGTGCTTGACCTGCGCCAGCCCCAGCGCGGCGAGTGCACGGATATACAGCCAGCCGACGTCGAACTCGTACCACTTGTACGAGAGCTTGGCGGAGGTCGGGTAGGCGTGATGGTTGTTGTGCAGCTCCTCGCCACCGATCAGCAGGCCGATCGGGAAGATGTTCGTGCTCGCGTCCGCGGTGGGCCAGTGGCGGTAGCCCCAGTAATGGCCGATGCCGTTGATCACGCCGGCGGCCCAGAACGGGATCCAGGCGATCTGGGTGAGCAGGACCAGCATGCCGGGCACGATGCCGAACAGCACGATGTCGACCACCCCCATCAGCACGAGCCCGAGCGACTGGAACCTCGAATACAGGTTGTGCTCGAGCCAGTCGTCGGGCGTGCCGTGGCCATAGCGCTCGAGGGTCTCGGGCCGGCTGGCTTCCTTGACGTACAGGAACACGCCGCCCCACAGCACGCGGTTGATGCCCAGCACCTGCGGGCTGTGCGGGTCATCGGGCGTGTCGCACTTGGCGTGGTGCTTGCGGTGCACCGCCGCCCATTCCTTGGTGACCATGCCGGTGGTGAGCCACAGCCAGAAGCGGAAGAAATGGCTCGCGATCGGGTGCAGAGCGAGCGCGTGATGCGCCTGGTGGCGATGCAGGAAGATGGTGACCGACGCGATGGTGATGTGGGTCAGGCCCAGCGCGATCAACGCGACACCCCACCACGGCAGGTCGAGCACGCCCGAGAAGAGCAACGTTTCCATAGGTCCTCCTCGCTGCTTCCCTGACAGGAAGCTACGCCCGCCGCGGGCCGCGCGGGGTGACGAAGGTCAATCGGTCGCGCGGCCGGCGAGGCCCTCCCGATCGAAGCGAACTGTGCCTAGACCCGCCTCCCAAACTGCGCCAGCGCCACGCCGGCCAGCGTGACGGCGGCGCCGGCGATCTTGATCCACGTGTAGCTCTCGTCCATCGCCAGCCAGGCGACGAACCCGGCCACCGGCGGCATCAGGTACATCAGCGGCGCGGTGCGCGCCACGCCGCGCACGGCGTTGACCCAGCCCCAGACCAGCCAGCCGATGAAAGCGGAAACGATCACCGCCCACAGCGTGCCGGCCCAGATCGACATCGGCACCGCGCTCCAGTCGACCGCGAGGCCGGCGGGCAGGCTGAGGGCCACCACCGGCAGGCTGCCGGCAAGCGTGGCGTAGGTCATCACCGTGACGCCGCCGTGCTTCTCGATCAGCGGCTTGGCGGCCACCGTGTAGGCGGAGAAGAACGCCGCGGCCACCAGCAGCACCAGGTCGCCGCTGCTCGCCTGCCAGCTGGCGGCGAGCAGCTTGTCGGAGAGGAAGACCAGCACGCCGGCGCAGGCCACCGCCACGCCGGCCACCTGCGCGCGGGTCAGCCGCTCGTAGCCGGCGCGGCGCAGCAGCAGCAGCGTGAACACCGGCCCCACCGCCAGGATCAGCGAGCTGGAGAACGCGGTGGACCAGTGGATGCCGTAGCTCACCAGGCCGACGTGCAGCAGGTGGCCCATGATGCCGAGCCGCACCAGCGCCCACCACTCGCAGCGCGCCAGCTTCGGCCAGCGCGTTCCGTAGCGCCGCCACAGCAGGGCCACCGCGCAGGCCGGCATGATCAGGTAGCGCGCGAAGAGGAAGCCACCCGGGCCGAGCGAGGCGAACACCGCCTTCTGCACGCTGAAGTTCGCACCCCACACCACCACCAAGGCGAGCGCCAGCAGCAGCGCGGTGCGCTGGCGCTGCAACTCGGCCGCCGGGTCGGCTGGCGGTGCGGGCGGAGTGGCCGAGGTCAGGCGCGACCTCGCCTGGCCGGCCGCGGACGCTTCTTCGCCGCAGCCAATCGCCTGGCACGCCGTCGCACCGCCGCCTGCATGCTGGCGAACTCGCGGTGGAATCGCTCGGTGATCGCCCCCGGATCCGGCACCAGGTGCGCGTCGGCGACCACGGACAGCGTCGCATGGCCCTGGTAGCTCAGGATGCTGATGCCCATGCCGAGTTCCCTGCCCGGGTGTGGCACCCAGAACATCACCCGCTCGATCGGCACCCCGGCGAGGAACAGCGGCTCCTGCGGGCCGGCGACGTTGGTCATCACCACGCTCGCCTTCGAACCGAACAGCTGCACCGCGAAGTCCTCGACCGCCTTCGGCGCGTGGCCGAAGAGGTTGAACAGCGCCAGGGTTGCCACCGCCTCGGGCGAGCGCTTCAGCTGGTCCATGTGCGCCTTGGTCCGCCGCAGGCGCGCCAGCGGGTCCTTCGATCCGATGGCCAGTTCCAGGATCACCAGGCCGAACTCGTTGCCCAGTTCGGAGGCGCGACCGGGCGGCCGCAGGTCGACCGGGACCATCGCCCGCACGGTCATGTCGTCGACCGCGACGCCGCGCTTGCCCAGGTAGGCGCGCAGGGCGCCGGTCATCGCGGCGACCAGCACGTCGTTGATCTTGGCGCCCAGCGGCGTGCCGATTGCCTTCACGTCGGCAAGAGCGACCGGCTCCGACCAGGCGACGCGCTTACCCAGGCCGAAATCGCCCTTCAGCGGCGAGCGCGGGTCCGGGGTCTTGAGCAGTTCCACCGCCAGCGTCCCGGCGCCGGCGAGGACGAGCGCGGCTTTCTCGACCAGCTGCTGCGGGTGCTTTGCCGCTTCGATCGCGCCGGCGACGGCGGATCGCAGCTGCTCGACCGACCATTCGGCGGCATCGATCGCCGGCGCGAACAGCCGCTCGACCAGGCCCGGCGCCGCCGCCTTCCGCGCGGCTGTCGCCGCCGGCTTGCGCCATCCGTTCGCCGAAGCGTCGAACAGCGCGCGAGCGACCAGCACGTTGGCGGTGCCGTCGCCGATGCAGTGATGCATACGCGTGATCAGCGCGCTGCCACCGTCGACGCCGTCGACGACGTGCACGTCCCAAAGCGGGCGGGCGCGGTCCAGCGGCGTGCTGGCGAGATCGCTCACCAATGCGGTGAGCGCCGCCTTGCCGCCGGGCGCGGGCAGGGCGACGTGATGCAGCTGCTGCGCGATCTCGAAACCCGGCACTTCTTCCCAGTGCGGCGTGGCGAGCGGCAGGCCGCTTTCGACGACGCGGCTGCGAAAGCGCTCGAACTGCGCCAGCCGCGCCGTGTAGACGGCCTTGACCCGGTCGAAGTCGAGCGGCTCGCGGGTGAGCACGATCGACGTGATCATCGCCGTGTTGGCCGGTCCGTCGATGTGGTACCAGGCCGCGTCGACGGCCGACATGGAGTGCGATTTCATGGCGTCAGGGGAGAATCAGAGGTCGGCGCGACAAGCGACCGGATGGCTGTGATTGTCTGCCCGCTCGCCAAGGCGTTCTTGGCCCTGGATCACGAAATCCGCAGTCCGACGCGGAAGCGGAACGGGCCGTCGCGCTATTGTGGGCCGATGGCGATTCGCGTCGAGTGCTACGCCGGTTACCGCGGCGAACAGGAGCCGACGGCGTTCTGGCTCGGCGGGCGCCGGCTCGCGGTACGCGCGATCGTCGACCGCTGGTTCGCGCCGTCGCAGCGCTGGTTCCGCGTCGACGCCGAAGATGGCAACCTGTATGTGCTGCGGCACGGTGAAAGGCGGGGCGAGTGGGACCTTGCCGCCTTCACCCGCGCCGCCGGCTAACGGTCGATTACTGCAGCCGTCCGCGCATCGACGCCGGACTGCCCGGCAACGCAACCACGACGCCCGTGTCGACAACGGCATCGCCGTCGACGCGCAGCACCGAAATGTTGCGGTCCGCGTAATTGCCGACATACAGCCAGTTGCCGTCCGGGCTGAACACGGCGCCCTCGGGGATGCCGGCAACCACCACTTCACCGGTCTTGGTGACCTTCTTGCCGTCGATCTTCAGGCTCACGACACGGCCACTGCGGTTGTAGAACCACGAGTTTTTCGCGCCGTCGGATCCGCTCAAGACGATGGCCACGGCCATCTTTCCGCTCGGGCTGACAGCGAATCCCTCGGGCGAATCGCCGACGACCACCTTGTCGATGACGCGCGGCGGATTCGCCTCGATATCGACGACCGTGACCGTATCGACATTGCCATCGGAGCGCCCATTGTTGCCGTTGTCCGCTGTCAGTGCCAGCCTGCCGTCCACCGTGACCCCGAGGTTGTATGGCCACAGGCCGACCGCGACATCGCGCTTGTCATAGGTCACCTTCTGACCGTCGACATTGAGCAGCGCGACCTTGTGCCCGGGAAACTTTGCCGCCAGCGCGCGCTTGCCGTCCGGCGTGAAAACCACGGCCGCGACCATTTCACCCATCGGCACCGTGTCGATCAGCTTGACCTGCTTGCCCTGGATCGAAAGCACGCTGATCGAGTTGTCGGCTCGGTTGGCGACCAGCGCCAGGTTGCCGGCGCGGTTGATCGACAGCCCCGAGGGTTGCTTGCCGATCGTCAACGTGTCGATGCGCGTCGGCGGATTGGTGGTCAGGTCGATCACATAGAGCTTGTTGTCGGGCGCCGGCTTCCAGGTGGCACCCTCCGCCGCCCAGTCCATCGAGTTCGCCACGAGGGCGAGCGTGCCGTCAGGCGTGATCGCGAGGTTGGTCGGCGGACCGAATACGGAATTCATCAGCGGCAGGTTCGTCACGATCCGCGGCCTGGCAGGATCGGTGCCGATGTCGATGATCGTGACGGCATCCTTGCCGGGCGGGAAGAATTGCAGGCCGCCTTCGTCGTTGAACACGACCTTGTTGTCGATGCCGACGACCATCAATTCAGGCTTGCCTGGAGGCGGCGAGGTGTTGGCGCAGGACGCAAGAATTGCGGCTGCAGCGAGCGCTGCGATCCGCGATAGGCAATGACGCATGGTGGTCTCCCCCCTTGTTTGAAGCGTGCGGATCGCTTGATGCGACGCACGAGAAGCCAATGTAACCGGGCCGGCATGACAAGGGCTACACCGACATCCATTTCGTGCAACGGCGTACCGTCTGCCGCGACGCAACGCAGATCGCCCGCGCCGTGGCAATCGGCGCGGTGTGAAAACGGAGAACGCGGGATGGCCAACACAGATTCGAAGGCTCCGTTGACGGTGCTCGTCACCGGCGCGTCGTCCGGCATCGGCGAGGCGCTGGCGCGGTGCTTTGCGCGCGATGGACACCGGCTGGTGCTGGTGGCGCGCAGCGCAGGGCCGCTGCGTGCGCTCGCCGCCAGCCTGAGCGGCGAGTTCGGCGTGCCCGCGGTCGCGGTACCCGCGGACCTGTCGCAGCCGCAGGCAGCAGCGGCGCTGGCAGCGGCGCTGAAACGCCGGCGACTGGCGATCGACGTGCTGGTGAACAACGCCGGCGTGCTCGAAGCGGGGCCGTTCGCGCGGATGCCGGCGCGGGCGCACCGGCAGATGATCGACCTGAACGTGTCCGGCCTGACGGCGATGCTGGCGCAGTTCGTGCCGGGCATGGTCCGGCGCGGCCGCGGGTGCGTCCTGAACGTCGCCTCGATCGCCGCCTTCCAGCCGGTGCCCACGCTGGCCACTTATGCGGCGACCAAGGCCTTCGTGCTGTCGCTGTCGGAATCGCTTGCCGAGGAACTGCGCGACAGCGGCGTGACCGTGACGGCGCTGTGCCCGGGCATCACCGCCACCCCAATGCTGAGCCGCGCAACGAAAGCCAACGCCAGGCTGGCCCAGTTGCCCGGCGTGCTGGTCGGTGATGTCGAGGAAGTCGCCGCCGAAGGCTACCGGGCATGCATGGCGGGCGAGGTCATCGCCGTCCCCGGCACGCTGAATCTCGCGGCGACAGCGGCAACGCGGGCAGCGCCCCGCTGGCTGGTCCGACGCATCGCCGGCGCAATCGGGCGCAGCATGATCTGACGCAGCAGGCCGATTGCGTCAGGGCCGCGCCGCGAACGCCTCGTCGAACGCGGCTTCCAGGCGGCCGTGGGTGCCGCGGATCTGGTCGACCACCTGCTTCGCCCAGTCGAAGTACTCGCGGCGGCGCGCCAGCTCCCAGCCCTGAGGCGGGTGCGAGGCCATGTCGCGCACGTTGCAGGTCTTGTCGGCGAGCTTGACCAGCCGCGCCCGGCGCGACAGGTGCCTGGCGTGCTCGATCTGCAGCCGCTTGCGGTCGGCCTTCGACAGCGTCTTGTCGTCGCTGACCTCGCGCACGGCCTGCGCGATCACGCGGCCGAACTTCTCCTTCAGTTCCTCGTAGGTGGTCTCGGTGTCCTCGAGCGTGTCGTGCAGGATCGCGGCGGCTAGCGTCTTGTGGTCGCTGACGCCGCCCTCGACGGCCAGCACGCGGGCCAGCGCGATCGGGTGGTTGATGTACGGCGAGGCGTCGACGTCCTTGCGCCGCTGGTTGCGGTGCTTGTGGGCGGAAAACGCGAGCGCGTCCATCAGCAGGGTGATTTCGGCGTGGGCTCTGGCTTTCACGGCAGCGGGACGACGGAGGGCGGGCGTCAGGAAGGATACGGCCTGCCGGCACGGGGGCCGTTAAAGGCCCATACTGCGCCCCCGGGGCATCTGCGTTGACGCCTCATTCGCAGAACAGGACGATCGATGCGCAAAGCCAACCAGGCAGTCAACAAGGTGTTCCTGCCCCCCAGCCAGATGCACTGGACCGACGAGAAGCTGGCGTCGCTGAGCAAGGAGCAGCTGATCACGCTGTTCGAGAACCTGAAGACACAGCGCGAGTCGGGGCGAGTCACGGCGCAGGCCGCCGAAGATCTCGCGCGCCTGATCGCCGAGCGTCTGCCGGCCAGTGCGCTGGCACCACGCCAGAAGCGTGCGCGCAGCCAGGTGCTGCTCGAAGGCAAGGTCGCCGAGGAGCTGGCCGGCCTGGCCGCAGCGCTGGAAAGCCGCTACGACCTGAGCAGCGAGACCGCCAAGCAGCAGTCGAGCGGCGTCAAGGGCTTCAAGGCGCAGACGCTGACCGACCGGCGGGGCGCCGCACGCGTCGGCAGTTCGATGAAGGACGGCCGCATGGCCATCGACCGCTACATCTCCTACCGCGTGCGCGATTCGCAGGCGAGCCTGGCGTTCCTGCTGTTTCCCGATGAGCCCGATGCGTCCGGCCGCTACGTGCTGCTGGCCACCGACGACCTGCTCGACGGCGAGCCACTGTCGGACGCCTACGCGCCGCTGGCCACGGACTACGGCTGGGCCGAGGGCTCGCTCGACCGCATGCGCGCCGCGCCGGCAGCGGATTTCGCCGAGGCGCAGGAGCGTTACGAGTCCTTGATCGCACAGCTGGCGCCGGCACAAGTCTGACGCCCTTGCCGGCCGCCATCGCGGCGCAGCCGCGCGCCGGATTACTGGCCGCTCAGGTGCCGGTCAGGCGAAAGTGCTCTCCGCCCATCAGGTCCTGCGCCAGGTACTGCTGGCGGAAGGCCTCGAACGGAAGGTCGTCGGCAGCCTCGACCCCGCGCTGTTCGCGCAGCGATTCGGCGGCCTGCTGCTCATAGCGAGCCGCGGCCTGCGGCGCCAGCGGCTGCGCAAGCAGCGTGCGCCGATGCTGCTCCGACTGCGCCAGCACGAACGCCGGAAACGACTTGCCGTGGCGGCTCTCGACCTCGCGCAACACGCGGGCCGACGGCAGCGTCGACAAGTCCCGCAGCGCAGCCTGCGCGGCGGCCAGCGCCTTGCGGTAGGCATCGCCACCGTGGGCGCGGTCGAGCGCGGCGGCGATCGGCTCGCCTTCACGCAGGATCCGCGCTCCCCATTCGGCCGGCGCCTGGTCGGCCGAAGTCAGGTCGGTGAGCGCCAGGTCGGCCGACAGCGGCGCAGTGGGCTGCTGGCCCGCCGCTCCGGCAGCGGCGAGGCCTGCGGCGCCATCGTTGAGATCGGCGGTCCGGTGCAGCCGGAGTTGCTGGTCGCGGCCGCGCTCGGCGATGCGGCGCTGGTTGCGCGTCATGGCGGCGATTTCCTGCGGCGAATCGGGCGGGCTGTCGGAGAGCAGGCAGTGCAGCAGGAAGATGTCGAGCAGACGCATCTGCTGCAGGCCAATGCCCGCCGGCTCGAAGGGATTGATGTCGACCAGCCGCACCTCGACGTACTCGACGCCGCGCCGGCCGAGCGCGCGCAGCGGCCGCTCGCCGGGATGGATCCGGCGCTTGGGCCGGATGGTGCCGTAGAACTCGTTCTCGATCTGCAGCAGCGTGGTGGCGAGCTGCTTGTACAACTCGCCGTCACGCAGGCCGATCGCCTCGTAGGCGGGATAGGTCTCTGTAAGTGCCCGGTGCAGCGTCTGCGCGTAGGCTCCGAGGCAATTGAAGCTCACCGCCAGGGCCGCCTGGGCATCGCTCTGGTAGCCCAGCCGCCCCATGCGCAGCGAGGTGCCGTAAGGCGCGAAGTGGGTGCCGGTCTCCCAGCCGCAAAGACCATGGCTGTGGCCGCTGACGAAGCTGCCGCACACCGCCGGCGAGGCGCCGAGCAGCAGCAGCAGCAGCCAGGAATGCCGGCGGAAATTGCGGATCAGCGCGAAGTAGCCGGCGTCCTGGAACCGCTCGGCGGCGATGCTGCTGCCCGCAGCCGCCTGCAGCAGCGGCCAGGCCTCGGCCGGCAGCGAGAAGTTGTAGTGGATGCCGGAAATGGTCTGCATGCGGCGGCCATAGCGATGCGACAAGCCCTGCCGGTAGACGGTCTTCAGCCGGCCCAGGTTCGAGCGGCCGTACCGGCCAAGCGGAATCTGCTCGTCCGCCGGCAGCTTGCACGGCATGCTGGCGCACCACACCAGCTCGTCGCCGATGTTGCGGCAGACGAACTGGTGCAGTTCGGTGAGCTCCTGCAGCAGCGCCTCCACCGAGCGGTGCGCGCCGGTGATCAGCTCGAGCTGCGACTCGGAAAAGTCGGTGGTGATGTTCGGATGGGTGAGCGCCGAGCCGAGGCCGGGCGGATGCGGCGTCAGCGCCAGCGTGCCGTCCGGCCGCACGCGCAGGCCTTCCTTCTCGATGCCGCGCAGGATGCCGCGCAGCGCGGCCGGGGTCAGGGCGTCCAGTCGTTGCTGCAGCTTGCTCAAGCGCGCTCTCCGGAGTGTGGCGCGGCGGCGCCGCGCTGACGGGGCCGCCACTTTAGCCGCTAATCTTGCCGGTGCAGTGGCATCCTTGCGCTAACCGCGCGCGGCCTCCCTCGATGGCAAGACACCAACTGAACCGCTGCGACCTCGAATCGATCAGCCGCGACACGCTCGCCGACTACGAACAGCGCGCCGACGACTTCTGGGCCGGCACGCGCGATCACGACGTCAGCCAGAACATCGAGGCACTGCTGTCGGCGATCGAGGGCAGACCGCCATTTGCGATCCTCGACTTCGGCTGCGGGCCGGGGCGCGACCTGAAGACCTTCGCCGCGCGCGGCCACCAGGTGGTCGGGCTCGAAGGTTCGGCGAGTTTCGCGGCCATGGCGCGCCGTTACAGCGGCTGCGAGGTGTGGCAGCAGGATTTCCTCGAGCTCGACCTGCCGACGGCAGCGTTCGACGGCATCTTCGCCAACGCGTCGCTGTTCCACGTACCGAGCCAGGAACTGCCGCGCGTGCTGCGCGAACTGGCGGCAGCGCTGAAGCCGCGCGGCGTCCTGTTTTCATCGAACCCGCGCGGCCACGACGAGGAGGGCTGGAGTGGTGCCCGCTACGGCGCCTTTCATTCGCTCGCAACGTGGCGCGGCTTCCTGACGGCGTCGGGCTTCAGCGAGATCGACCACTACTACCGCCCCGCCGGCCTGCCGCGCGAGCAGCAGTCATGGCTGGCGAGCGTGTGGCGGAAAGGCGGGTGAACGTCCAGCCGAACGGCATGCAGCCGTTCAGGCAGCGGCGAGCCGGCGCCGCACCCGCAGCAGCAGCGCGATGGCGATGGTGAGGTTCAGCAGGTTCCAGGCGATGCCGTTGACGAAGGCGGCGTCGTAGGAACCGGTGAGGTCGAAGACCATGCCCGACATCCAGCCGCCGAGCGCCATGCCGAGCAGGGTGAACATCAGCACGGTGCCGGTGCGGCTGCCTGCCTCGCGCGGCGAGAAGTGCTCGCGGACGATGATCGCGTAGCTTGGCACGATGCCACCCTGGAACAGGCCGAACAGCGCCGAGATCACGTACAGCGATACCAGTCCGTCAAAGGGCAGGAACAGCAGCAGCGCCACGCCCTGCAAGGCGGAGCCCAGCAGCAGGGTGCGCAGCCCGCCGATGCGGTCGCAGATCGCGCCGGAGACGAGCCGGCTGACGATGCCGAAGCCGAGCATCAGCGACAGCATTTCGGCGCCGCGCGCCGCGCCGTAGCCGAGGTCGCCGCAGTAAGCAACGATGTGAACCTGCGGCATCGACATCGCCACGCAGCAGGCCAGCCCGGCGATGGCGAGCAACGCCGTCGCCGCAGCCGGCGACAGGCCGAAAGGCCGGCTCGGCAATTCGCCCGCGGCCGCGGCGACACGGCGCGACGGCATCGGCAGCGGCGGTCGCTGCCGCAGCAGCGGCGCGAGTGACAGCATGACGATGGCACTGAACGCGGCCAGCCCCAGGTAGGTGTGGCGCCAGCCGACCGTCTCGACAAAGTGCTGCACGACCGGCGGCCACACCGTGCCGGCGAGGTAGTTGCCGCTGGCGCACACCGCCACCGCGATGCCGCGTCGGCGGACGAACCACAGCGTGGTGTCGGCGATCAGCGGCGCAAAGGTGGCCGAGGCGCCGAGCAGGCCGATCAGCACGCCGTGCGCGATCGAGAACAGCCAGATGTCGCCGGCCACGCCCGCTGCCGCGTAACCGAGGCCCAGGCCGGCGGCGCTGATCAGGATCGGCACGGTGACCCCGTAGCGGTCGGCGAGCTTGCCCATCAGGATGCCGCCGAGGCCGAAGCCGACCAGCATCCACGTGTACGGCATCGAGGCATCGGCGCGCGCCACGCCGAACTCGGCCTGCACCGCCGGCAGCACCACCGCCACCACGTACATGCCGCTGGCGCCGACGGTCATCAGCACCAGCGCCACCGCGAGGCGCGTGACGGCGTAGCGGGAGTCGGGTTGCGGCGACATCGAAGGGCGGGCGGGGCGGCACCGGAGCGCGGAAGGCGCCGTTATCGCACACGCCGGTGCAGCGCGTGTCACGCAATGCACAAGGCGACCGCGGCGCACTCGCCGGACGAGGTCGGCGGAGGCGACTGTCCGGTCGCCGACTTCGGACACTTAGGAACTGAAAGCCGCGGCGGGCGATGCGCCGCGGCAGGCACTCAGACCGCTTCTTCCTTGAAGCTCTTGCGCCGGCGCTCCTCGCAGACGAACTCCTCGAGGTCCGGGTCGAGCGCGCTGCGCGCCGAAACGATGCCGACCGGCTTGCCGTTGTCGACCACCGGCAGGTGGCGGAAGCCGTTCTCGTGCATCAGCGTCATCGCATAGCCGAAGGTGTTGTTCGGCTTGACGGTCTTCGGGTCCGGCGTCATCACCTGCGCCAGTTGCGTCGCCGCCGGGTCGAGCCCGCGGGCGATCACGCGGAACACCGCGTCGCGCTCGCTGAAGATGCCGAGCAGGCGCTCTTCCTCGACGACCAGCACGGCGCCGACCCGCTTCCTGGCCATCAGTTCGCACGCCTCGCGCACGGTCGTGCTCGGCGGCGCCGTCACGAACTTGCGCCGCTCCATGATGCTTCTGATCGGCTGACTGAACACCATGACCTCCCGTCCATCCTCTCGTGTCGGGCCGAAAGCCGCGCGAGAGGAGCGCTCGGCCGGCCCGATCGCCGAATGAATGTCTGCAAACGCTAACCAGCGGACCCATAGCCAGCCTTGATCGCGATCAACCCTTACCGACGGGTGTAGTCCGTTCCGATCAAGCGAGCGTCACCTGCTCGGCAGGCGTGCGACGTCGATCGGCGGCAACCGAGCGCGGCAGCGCAGTAAATTGCCGACCTCGTGCGCACACGGTTGGTGCGCAGATCGCACCCTGTCGCCCGATGCCGGACGTTCCGCGCGTGATCGCGCACCTCGACATGGACGCCTTCTACGCGTCGGTCGAACTGCTGCGCTACCCGGAGCTGCGCGGATTGCCGGTGGTGATCGGCGGCGGCTCACGCCACCAGCCGGCCTGGGAGGCCGATCCCGCCACCGGCGAAAGGCGGCGTCGCTTCGCGCGCCTGGCCGGCTACAGCGGCCGCGGCGTGATCACCACCGCCACCTACGAGGCGCGGGCGCTGGGCGTGAACTCGGCGATGGGCCTGATGCGCGCGGCACAGCGCGCGCCCGATGCGGTGCTGCTGCCGGTGGACTTCGACGAGTACAGGCGGTACTCGCGCCTCTTCAAGGCCGCCGTGCGCGAGATCGCGCCGGTGGTCGAGGACCACGGCATCGACGAGATCTACATCGACCTGACCGAGGTCGTCGCCGCGCGCCTCGGCGACTCGGTCGACGAGCCCGGCGCCGATACCCTCGCCGATGCCTGGTGGTGCGCGCGAGAGGTGGCGCGGGAGATCAAGCAGGCGGTGCGTCACGCCACCGGGCTGTCGTGTTCGATCGGCCTGGCACCGAACAAGCTGATCGCAAAGATCGCCTCCGAACTCGACAAGCCCGGCGGCCTGACCGTGGTGACGGAGCACGACATCGCCACGCGCATCTGGCCGCTGCCGGTGCGGCGGGTCAACGGCATCGGGCCGAAGGCGGCGGCAAAGCTGGCCCGGCTCGGCATCGCGACGATCGGTGAACTCGCTGCCGCCGAGCCGGCGTGGCTGATGCAGCACTTCGGCGCCAGCTACGGCGGCTGGCTGCACGCCGCGGCGCATGGTCGCGACGAGCGGCCGGTGGTCACCTTCAGCGAGCCGAAGTCGATCAGCCGCGAGACGACCTTCGAGCGCGACCTTCACGCGGTGCGCGACCGCGCCGCGCTGTCACGGATCTTCACCGAACTGTGCGTGCGCGTCGCCGAGGACCTGCGGCGCAAGCGTTATGCCGGCAAGACCATCGGCGTGAAGCTGCGCTTCGACGACTTCCGCACGGTGACGCGCGACATCACGCTGCCGGCGCCGACCGACGACGCGTCGACCATCCGCCGCGCCGCCGGCCAGTGCCTGAAGCGGATCGAGCTGTCGCGGCGGATCAGGCTGCTCGGCGTGCGGGTCGGGGCGCTGGCGCGTAGCGACGACACCAGGACTGCGGCGACGCAACCGGCGGCGTGGAGCGAGGGGGAGTTGTTCGGGTAGCGGCCGCCCGCCGACTCCCGGTCCGTGACCGGCGGCGATCGTCGGCAGCGGCGGCGCCAACCCTTGAGGCAGCGCAGAAGTTGCCGGCAGGACGCCCGCGTATGCTTGGCCAAAGGCGTTGCGAAAGGGCCGCCATGAGCCACAAGCACGAACAACTGCTGAAGCTTATCTTCCACGATCCGATCAGCGGCAACATCCACTGGCGCGAGATCGAGTCGCTGCTCAGCCATCTCGGGGCCGAGGTCGAGCCGCTGTCGGGGGCGCGCATCCGGGTCAAGCTGAACCGCGCCGAGGGCATCCTGCACCGGCCGCATCACTCCAACGTGCTGAACGTGCAGGCGATCAAGCACCTGCGCGAGTACCTCGGCCGCGCCGGCGCCACGCCGTCGATGTACGAGGCGGCGCGCGAAGCCGAGCGCAAGGCCTGAGACCAGGCGCGCCCTCGCGGCGCGCACAGGAGCGACATCCACCATGCCCGGCCCGGCCTCGACATTGCGCCGGCTGGCCTGTCTCGTCGCGCTGCTGGCCGCGCTCCCAGGCTGCGGCACGACCGGGCAGCCGGTACAGCAGTCGATCTGGATCGAGACGCCCGACTGCGCTTCGGCGTCCTGCGAACTGCGCAACGATCGCGGCCAGTGGACGCTGGAGCGCACGCCCGGCCGCGTCACGGTCACGAAGTCATCCGCCCCGCTGGAAGTGTGTGCCGCGCCGGCGAGCAAGTGCACCGGTCGGAAAGCACGCCGTCGAAGGAGCGACCGGTCAGTGGTGGCGGCATGGTCGCGGGCGCCGCGATCGGCGGCGGCGCGATGGGCGCGGCAACGGCAGGCGCGGCGGCGGTCGGAATGGCGCCGGTCGCGGCACTCCTCATTGTGGTGGCCGCCTTGACCGGCGCCGGCCTCGGGTATGCGGTGGAGGCCGAATCCGGGGTGCTCGCCTATCCCGAACGCGTCGTCGTGCCGCTGCGCTGCGAGCCGGCCGCTGAAGACCGCCTACGGATCGGCGTCACGGTGCGCGGGCTGACCGACGAGGAGGCGCACCGTCTGCAGGTCCCGGCCAGATCGGCACTGGTGGTAGGGGTGGCCGAAAGCAGCCGCGCCGCCGCCGCCGGCCTGCGAGCCGGCGACGTCGTGCTGTTCGCAAATGGGGTAGCGGTCGATAGCGCGGCGAGTTTGGAGGCGTTGGTGCGCACGCTTGCGCCGGAGAGCGCGCTGACCCTGCAGGTTCGGCGCGACGGTGCGCTTGTCGAGGTTCGGCTCCTCCCGGCAACGGTTCCATGAGGGAAAAGATGCGCTTGTTGCTCGTCGGGCGGCTCGCCCGCGCAATGCTCGCGGCCGCCGTCCTTGCGTTGGCCGGCTGTGCGACGGAACCCCAGAGGGGCAGTTTCAATCCGGCTCTGTTTCCGTCCCAAGCCACCGAGGCATCGTTCGATGGACAGGTGGCTCTGCTGGCCGATCCGGCGTCGCAGGCGCTGGAGGTGCTGGGCGAGCGGCTGGGCGACGCGGGGCCGGTGCACATGCCGATCGGCCGCATCGTCCATGAGGCGTCACTGAAGGCATTCGCCGAGGCGTTCAGGGGCGGGGCGCGGTCCATCGACCGGATCGGCGGCGAGCCTGTGACGCCAATGCCGATCGTGACCGTGCGGGTGGTCAACTACGTCTACCGCGATCGGCTGCAGTATTTCATTCCGCTCCTCTGGTACGGGGTTATCGAGAAATGGCAACTCGACGTGCAGCTCGTCGTCGAAGTCCGCCTGCTCGCTGGGGACGGGGCGATGCTCTGGTCCGGCACCTTCGACTCCGGCGTCCAAATCTGGGAGCCGCTGGTCGACTCCCCTATTCCCATTCCGATCGAGTCACACACGGAGGGCCTGCTCAGGCAGACGCACGAAACGGCCTACCGGCTGATGCAGCGCGCCGCGCGCGACGTCGGCGAATGGCTGCGCGACGAGCGGCTGCGCGAGCGGCGGCTCTAACCGAGCGGCGTTGCGGGAACCCGCTTCCGCGAAAGCTTGCGCTCAGCGGTCCTCGTGCGCCAGCGTCTGCCCGTGCTCGCGGGTGGCGTGGAAGTGCACCGTGGGCCAGTACTTCATCGTCACCTCGAGGTTGACGCTGTTGCTGGCCAGGTAAACGGGGTTGCCGTCGACGTCGTGCGCCAGCCGCGCCGACTGCTCCTTCTCGAACTCGCGCCGTGTCTTGTCGTCCGGGTAGGTCAGCCAGCGCGCGGTGGAGATGCCCGGCGTGTCGTAGACGGCGTCCACGTTGTACTCGTGCTTCAGCCGGTGGGCGACGATCTCGAACTGCAGCGGCCCCACCGCGCCGAGCAGCAGCTCGCCGGTGGCCATGGCGAGCACCTGGATCGCCCCTTCCTCGCCGAGTTCGGCCAGGCCCTTGGCCAGTTGCTTGGCCTTGAACGGGTCGCGCGCCCGCGCCATCCGGAACAGTTCCGGCGCGAAATACGGGATGCCCTTGAAGCCGAGCGTCTCGCCCTCGGTCAGCGTGTCGCCGATCGAAAGCGCGCCATGGTTGTGGATGCCGATGATGTCGCCGGCCACCGCCTCCTGGCTCGCCACCCGCTCGTTGGCCATGAAGGTCAGCGCGTTGCCGAGCTTCATCTCGCGGCCGGCGCGCACGTGCCAGACCTTCATTCCCGGCGTGTAGCGACCCGAGCACACGCGCAGGAAGGCGATGCGGTCGCGGTGGCGCGGGTCCATGTTGGCCTGGATCTTGAACACGAAGCCGGAAAACGGCGCCTCCACCGGCGCCACCGCGCGGCTGCCCGCATCGCGCGGCTGCGGCGGCGGCGCCCATTTCACCAGTGCCTGCAGGATCTCCTGCACGCCGAAATTGTTGATGCCGGAGCCGAAGAACACCGGTGTCTGCGTGCCGGCCAGGAACTTCTCCAGCTCGAACGGATGGCTGGCGCCGCGCAGCAGCTCGACGTCGTGCACCAGCGTCGCCGCCTCGTCGGGAAACAACTCCGCCAGCCGCGGGTTGTCGTAGCCGGTGATCTCCTCCGCCTCGCGCGTCAGCCGCGCCTCGCCCGGCGTGAAGCGCAGCAGCCGGTCGTCGAGCAGGTGGTACACGCCGCGGAAGTGCCTGCCCATGCCGAGCGGCCAGGTGACCGGCGCGCAGTCGATCTTCAGCACCGACTCGATCTCCGCCAGCAGGTCGAACGGCTCGCGCACGTCGCGGTCGAGCTTGTTGACGAAGGTGATGATCGGCGTGGCGCGCAGCCGGCAGACCTCGAGCAGCTTGATCGTCTGCGCTTCCACACCCTTGGCGGCGTCGATCACCATCACCGCCGCGTCCACGGCGGTGAGCACGCGGTAGGTGTCCTCCGAGAAGTCCTCGTGGCCCGGCGTGTCGAGCAGGTTGATCGTGTGGCCGTCGACCTCGAACTGCATCACCGAGCTGGTGACCGAGATGCCGCGCTGCTTCTCGACCTCCATCCAGTCGGAGGTGGCGTGACGCGCGGTCTTGCGGCCCTTCACGGCGCCGGCGAGCTGGATCGCGCCGCCGAACAGCAGCAGCTTCTCGGTGAGCGTGGTCTTGCCGGCGTCCGGGTGCGAAATGATCGCGAAGGTGCGCCGGCGCTCGACATCGCGCAGCAGCGCGGGAGAAGGATCTGGGGCGTTCATCGGGAGTCGACAGCGGGCCGCAACGGGCGGCCGCGAGCGGAGGGCGAAGGATACGCGGCCAGCAGGGGTCGCCAGCGGCCGCCGCGCCCCTCTCCCTGACGCGCGGGGCGCCCGCAGCTTGTCCTGCGTCAATGGCGGAGGCGGCTCGGCTGCGGTCAAATGCGGATTCGTCGACGAAACAACGCGATGCGGCCGACCGAATCCTTCATGAAGCGCGCCCTTGCCACCGTCCGCGGCTGCTTCGCCGCGCTGGCGCTGACCGCCAACGTGCTGTTCTTCTGCTCGCTGATGATCCCGGTGGCACTTTTCAAGCTGCTGGTGTCGTACAAGCCGGTGCGGCAGGTGACCGACCGGCTGCTGAACTGGATCGCGATGTCCTGGATCGGCGTGAACAACGCGTGGATCGACGCCGTCGGCAACGCCGCCTGGCAGGTCAGCGGCACCGAAGGGGTGCGCCGCGACGAGTGGTACCTGGTGGCCGCCAATCACCAGAGCTGGGTCGACATCCTGGTGCTGCAGAAGGTCTTTTCAGGCCGCGTGCCGATGCTGAAGTTCTTCCTCAAGCGGCAGCTGATCTACGTGCCGATCATCGGCATGGCCTGGTGGGCGCTCGACTTCCCGTTCATGCAGCGCAAGGGCGGCATGAGCAGCGCCAGGGACCTCGAGCGGGCTCGCCTGGCCTGCGAGAAATTCCGCCTGGTGCCGACCTCGGTGATCAATTTCCTCGAGGGCACGCGCTTCACCCTGCGCAAGCACGACCTGCAGCGCTCGCCCTACCGGCACCTGCTGAAGCCGCGCAGCGGCGGCATCGCCATGGCACTTTCCACCCTCGGCGAGCACTGCCACCGCCTGCTCGACGTGACGATCGTCTACCCGCACGGTGCGCCGAAGTTCTGGCATCTGCTGTCCGGCCGCGTCGACGACGTGATCGTGCGCGTGCAGCAGCGGGAAATCCCCGCCGAACTCATCAGCGGCGACTACGCCAGCGATTTGCAGTTCCGCACGCGCATGCAGGAATGGGTCAACGCGCTGTGGGCGGAGAAGGACGAACTGATCGAGCGGCTGCTTCCGCCGTCGTCGGCGCTGCCGGCCGCGGCGAAGTAAGGACGCGGCGGCAGGGCGAACGGCTTCAGCTGACGAGACAGCGCTCGACCATCGCCTCGTTCCAGGCAATTCCGCAGCCGGGGCTATCCGGCGCCGATGCGAAACCATCGTCGATCCGCAGCGGTTCGAGCAGGATGGGATCGGCCCAGTCCACGTACTCGAGCCAGTGGCACGTCGGCGACGCCGCCAGCAGGTGGGCGCTGATTTCCGGGAACAGATGGCTGGAGATCGGCAGGCCGGCTGTCTCGGCAATGGCCGCCGCGCGCAGCCAGCCGGTGACGCCGCCGATCTTCATCGCGTCCGGCATCACGAAGTCGGAACCGCCGGCAGCGACGCAGCACGCCATCTCGTGCGGCCCCCACCAGTTCTCTCCCATCTGGATGCGAAGGCGCGACTTGCGTCGGATCTCGGCGTGGCCCGCGTAGTCGTCGGCAGCGGTGGGCTCTTCCATCCAGTACAGGCCTTCGCCGGCCAGCGCGTCGGTGCGCAGGACCGCTTCGGCCACTGACAGGCCCTGGTTGTAGTCGGACATCACTTCCACGCCCTGTCCTGCCGCCCGGCGAACGGCGCGCACGACCTCGACGTCGGTGTTCGCGTCCGCGTAGCCCAGGCGCACCTTGATCGCCTGAAAGCCCGGGGCGGCCAGTTCCGCCGCTTCGGCCGCCGCGCGCTTCTTGCCGATCAGGCCGAGGCCGCAGCTGTTGTAGGCCGGGATCGGGCGTGGCGCGCCGCCGAGCAGCCGGATCAGCGGCACGCCTTGCGCGCGTGCAAGCGCATCCCAGGCTGCCATGTCGATGCCGGCGAGCGCCATGCCCACGACACCCTTGACGCCCAGCAGGCGGAACTGGCTGCGCAGCTTGCGATCGAGGTCCAGCGGCGCCACGGCATCGCCCTTCATGAGCGAGACGAGGTTGGCCAGAACCTGCAGCACTGGCGTCAGCGCGAGGGGCGTGTAGCAGAACAGGTACGTCGACCCGGTCACGCCCTCCTCGGTGAGCAGATCGATCAGGGCCAGCGGAGCGATGCTGATCGTGCCGCCGCGCGTCTGCAGCGGCAGACGCATGGGCACGTGCACACCGCGCACGCGCAGGTCACGGATCGTCAGTCGAGGATGCGTGGTCATCGGCACTGTCCTCCCTTCTGGCAGGTTGGCGCCCGGTCTCCGGCCGCGGGCGCTGGTCGCGCCCCGGTGCGGCTGTCGCCGCCACAGGGTGGCTCCTTATGCGCCTGAACCCTCGCCGCTGCAATCGCCGGCAAAGGGATGGCGACCTCGGCTACGGCCCAAGGGAACCGCTAAGCGTCTCGCGCAGGCACTTCTCGCACAGGCAGCCGGCCGCGTCGGCGTAGGCCTCGCGCGGCAGCGGCGGCAGCTTCGCGCACCAGCAGCCGCCCGGGTCGTCGATGCCGCAGTGAAAAGGCGCGCCGCAGCGGACGCAGCGCGACGGCTCGGCGGGCGGGCGGCGCGCGCCTGGCCGGGAGATTTCCTGCGTCATCTACAGGTTCTTCTTCATGCCGAGGTGGCTGGCAACGTAGCCGAGCCGCCCGTAGAAGCGGTGCGCCGCCAGCCGCTTCTTGTCAGTGGTGAGCTGGATCAGGCCGCAGCCGGCGGCCTTCGCCCGTCCTTCCACCTGCGTCATCAGCGCCTCGCCGATGCCTCGGCTGCGCAGGTCGGAACGCACGCGCACCGCCTCGACCAGCGCCCGCCGCATGCCGCCGCGGGACAGCCCCGGGATCAGCGTCAACTGCAGCATCGCGACCACCTCGCCGTCGCGCTCGCCCACCCAAAGTTCGTTGTTCGGGTCGCGTTCGATGTCGTCGAAGGCGGCTGCCACTTTCGGCGTGACCTCGGCCGAGTAGCCGCCGCGCGCCTGCGCGACGTCGTCGTCGACCAGCAGCCGCAGCATCGCCGGCAGGTCGGCGGCGGTGGCAGGGCGGATAGCGAGGCTGCCCATGATTCAGTCGAAGTGGCTACCGACAATCGAGTCGATGTGGGCGAGCACCTCGGTGGTCAGTCTGCCGATGACGTCGAGCGCCAACATGTTCTCCTGCACCTGCGCCACCCGCGTGGCACCGGTGATCACGGTCGACACGCGCGGGTTCTTCAGGCACCAGGCCAGTGCCAGTTGCGCCAGTGTGCAGCCAAGCTCGGCCGCGACGGGCTCGAGCCGGCCGACGATCTCGTTGCCCTTCTCGTCGGTCAGGCGAGGGCGCAGGAAGGCGTAGCTCTCCACCGCGCCGCGGCTGCCGGCGGGAATGCCGCCGCGGTACTTGCCGGTGAGCAGCCCGCTCGCCAGCGGGCTCCAGGTGGTGAGCCCGAGGCCGATGTCCTCGTACAACCGTGCGTACTCCTGCTCGACCCGCTTGCGGTGCAGCAGGTTGTACTGCGGCTGCTCCATCACCGGTTTGTGCAGGCTGTGCCGCTCGGCGATCGACCAGGCGGCGCGGATCTCGTCGGCACT
This sequence comes from uncultured Burkholderiaceae bacterium, assembly GCA_964610575.1. Lineage (GTDB taxonomy): Bacteria > Pseudomonadota > Gammaproteobacteria > Burkholderiales > Burkholderiaceae_F > JADJWR01. The sequence goes on along the minus strand of CAZSYX010000008.1, from coordinate 29,045 downwards.
CCACTCGCTGGTGCCCCAGTACAGCACCAGGCCGCGCTCGATCATCTGGTGCATCGCCCACACCGTTTCCTCGATCGGCGTGGTCGGATCGGGCCGGTGGCAGAACACCAGGTCGACGTAATCGAGCCCCAGCCGCGCCAGCGATCCCTCGATCGCATGCCGCAGGTACTTGCGGTTCAGGGTGTTCTTGTCGTTCGGCCCCTCACCGAGACCCCAGTAGAACTTGGTCGAGACGACGTACTTCACCCGCGGCCAGCCGAGTTCCTTCAGCGCCGCGCCCATGATCTTCTCGGCGCCGCCGCGCGCATAGATCTCGGCGTTGTCGAAGAAGTTGACGCCGGCATCCCAGGCCGCGGCCATCAGTTCGCGCGCGGCCACCGTGTCGACCTGGTTGCCGTAGGTGACCCACGAGCCGAACGACAGCTCGCTCACTTTGAGGCCGGATCGGCCGAGGTTCCGGTAATGCATCAGACGCTCTCCGCAAGAGGAATCACTGGTGCGCCGCGCCCAGCCCGAGGCGCTCGCGCGCGGCCAGGTATTCGCGCTCCAGCCGGGCGACGATTTCACCGGCCGGCAGCACGTCGTGGATCTGGCCAACGCCCTGGCCGGCGCCCCAGATGTCGCGCCAGGCTCGGCTCCGCCCGGAGCCGAAGTTCATCGCGCTCTTGTCCGCCTCGGGCAGCGCGTCCGGGTCGAGCCCGGCATTGACGATGCTGCCGCGCAGGTAGTTGCCGTGCACGCCGGTGAAGAGGTTCGAGTAGACGATGTCCTCGCCGCGCGAGGCAACGATCATCTGCTTGTACGCGTCGGGCGCGTTGGCCTCGGCACTGGCGATGAAGCGGGTGCCGATGTAGGCGAGGTCGGCGCCGATCGCCTGCGCGGCGAGGATCGCGTCGCCGGTGGCGATGGCTCCCGACAGGATGATCGTGCCGTCGTAGAAGGCGCGCACCTCCGGCACCAGGGCGAGGGGCGACAGCCGGCCCGCATGGCCACCCGCACCCGCGCACACCAGGATCAGGCCGTCGACGCCGGCGGCGAGCGCGCGCTGCGCGTGCTTGATGGTGGTGACGTCGTGGAACACCAGACCGCCGTAGCCGTGCGCGGCCTCGACCACCGCATCCGGCGCGCGCAGGCTGGAGATGATGATGGGCACCCGGTGCTTCACGGCGAGGTCCATGTCGTGCTGCAGCCGGTCGTTGCTCGAATGGACGATCTGGTTGACCGCAAACGGCGCCACCTTTGCCTGCGGACGCGCGGCCTTGAATGCGGCCAGTTCCGTCGTGATGCGCGTCAGCCACGCATCGAGCAGCTCCGGCGGCCGTGCGTTCAGCGCCGGGAAGCTGCCGACGATGCCGGCCGTGCACTGCGCCAGCACGAGGTCGGGGTTGGAGATGATGAACAGCGGCGCGCCGATCGCGGGCAGGCGCAGCTGCTGCAGCAGCGGGGGCAGGGACATGGGAGCGTCGATCGCGGGAGGAGCCCGCAGCAACGCCGATTAGACCATCGCCGACCGGGAGCGAGCGCCGCAGCCGCCGCGCGAGCCCCCGAGCTCCTCAATGGGCTCGCGTCGACGGCTCCCGGTGCGCTCCGCTCGCCACGGCGACCGCGCCGGTCGACGGCACATGCAGCTCGCCGCGCTTGAACGCATGGGCCGCGGTCTGGTAGTAGGCCACGGCCTCGTCGAGCAGCCGCGGCTCAACGGCAGCAGGTGTCGAGTCCAGCGTCCGCCCGTCGACCCGATAGCTTTGCACGCCGGCCTTCGGCAGCAGCACCGTCAGAACGCCGTCGCGCAGGTAGCCGAGCGCCTGGTAGTTGCTGATGAAGGCGCGCTGAACCAGCGTCGGGCTGAACGCCGACTGTCCGAAGAAATTCTCCGCCCCGGGGCGGCCGAGGACGTCGAGCAGGGTCGGGGCGATGTCGATCTGGCTGAGCGTCGGCGCGTACGTCGCGGCGGCCAGCAGCGAAGGCGCGTAGAAGATCAGGGGGATGTGGTACTTGTCCACCGGCAGCTGCGTCTTGCCGGCCACCGCGGCGCAGTGGTCGGCGGTGATCACGAACAGCGTGTCGGCGAACCATGGCTTCGACCTGGCCTGCTCGATGAACCGGCCGATCGCGTAGTCGGTATACCTGACGGCGCCTTCGCGCCCACCGGGCGAGGGGATGTCGATGCGCCCCTGCGGGTAAGTGAACGGGCGGTGGTTCGACGTGGTCATGATGTGGACGAAGAACGGCTGCCCGGCCGGGCGCGCATCGAGGGTGCCCAGCACCTGGTCGTAGAGCGACTCGTCGGCCACCCCCCACACGTTCTCGTGCGCAATCGAAGCCTTCGGAATGCTGACGCGGTCGATGACCTCGTAGCTGTTTGCCGCGAAGTAGGCGTTCATGTTGTCGAAGTAGCCGTAGCCGCCGTAGAAGAAGTACGGCGCTACGCCCTGCGGCGCGAGCAGTTCGCCGAGCGTGGCCAGATGCTCGTTGCCCGGCCGGCGCACGACCGCCTGACCCGGAATCGGCGGCGTGCCGAGCGACAGCGCCTCCAGGCCGCGCACGGTGCGAGTGCCGGTGGCGAACACCCGCTCGAACTTCAGGCCGTCGCGCGCCAGCGCGTCGATCTGCGGCGTCAGTCCGTCGCCGGCTCCGTAGGCGCCGACAAACGACGCCGACAGGCTTTCGACCGAAATGAGCACCACGTTCCTCGGCCGGCGGGAGAACGGCGCCGCCAGCGGTGCCGTCGGCGCGCTGTCGGTCGCCGCAGAACCGCGGCGCACGCCAAGGCGAGCGAGGATCGCTTCAGCACGGCGCTCCGGGATCGTCCGATAGAAGCGGTCGTAGTCCAGTTCATTACGGCGCATGGCCGCCGCCAGCGTGAACAGGCCGTTGCCCGAAAGCTCGTCGGCAAACGGGTTGCCGGCGCCCTGCATCTGCTCGACACGTGCCAGCGCGACACTCGCCAGTGGCGCGACGATGGCCGCGGTGAGCAGCGCCGCACGCCACCGCCAGCTCAGCGCCAGGCGGTCGGCACGGCGCACCGCTGGCGCCAGCCACCAGACGACGAGCGCGGCAGCGGTCCCGATCGCCGCCAGGATCCAGCCCACCGGATACGACTGGCGGATGTTGCCGATTACCTCCCGCGTGTAGACCAGATAGTCGACGGCGATGAAGTTGAAGCGGGTCGAGAACTCCAGCCAGAAGGTCGCCTCGGCGACCGCGCCGAACAGCAGGACCCCGATCACCAGCCACAGCCAGATCACTCGGAGAACGGCGTGCAGGCGACTGGCCCGCCAGCGGTTGGGCAGCAGCGCCTCGTACAGGCAGACCGGGGCGAGCAAGAACGCGACCACGGCCAGGTCGAACCACAGGCCCATCCCGAACACGCCCGGCCAGAGCGCGAGCGGCACCGAGTCGAGCCCGGAGAAGATCGCCAGGCCGAGGCGGGTCAGCGTGAAGACGGCGAGAACAAGCAGTGCGACGAGCAACGGCAGCGCAGGCAGGCGCGGGGTCCGGCGCCAGGAGACAAACGACATTGGCAGCAAGGCAGGTCAGTGCGAAGCGCGTATTGAACCCGCCCCGCATTAAGCGCGGCTTAACGCCGAAGGGGCAGGCAGCGGCGGGGCGCCGTCCGGCATTAAGCGCGCCTTAATGTGCGGCCCCTACCGTGGCGCCTCGTCATCGAGGAACGCCCGTGTCATTCGTCGAATCCGTGCCGGCGCTGTGGTCGCCGGAAGCCTCCGCGCCCTACGCGCCGATCGCCACGGCGCCGCGCAGCCGGTTTCAGCTGCATCGCCGCGGCGACGCGGCGCGCACCGAGACCGAGCAGTTCATCGCCCGTGTGTACCGGCAGCACTTCGCTGCGCGGCTCGCCCACTTCCTGCCGGTGCTGGTCAGCCGCAGCATCGGCGGCGGCACCTGCGCGGCGGCCGGCTATCGCAGCGCGGTCGAACCGCTGTTCCTCGAGCGCTACCTGCCGGAGCCGGTCGAGCAGATGCTGGCCCGGGCCACCGGACAGCCAATCGCTCGCGAAGAGATCGTGGAAATCGGCCAGTTCGCCTCGCAGTGCGCCGGCGAAGGCCGGCGACTGATGCTCGCGCTGGCCCGCCACCTGGTCGACTCGGGTTTCCGCTGGGCGGTGATCACCGCCACCGCGGAACTGCGCCGGATGTTCAGGCACCAGGGGCTGAGCGCGCTGCCGCTCGCCGTTGCGCAGCGGCGCTGCGTCGGCGACGAGGCGCCGCTGTGGGGCAGCTATTACCGCCACGCGCCGAAGGTGCTGGCCGGCGACCTGTCCGCCAACCTCGCGCGGCTGGAGCGCGGGCGCAAGTGAGCTGCACGGCGCGTCGCAGGGTCTCATCGTGAACACGCAGGAATTCTTCGCCCAGCTGCGCTCGCATCCGCCGCGGGAGCCGGCGGTCCAGGGTTCGAATGCCGCGCTGTCCTACGGCGCCCTGCTCGACGCCGTCGACACGCTCGCGGAGGTGCTGCTGGCCAGCCGCGTGCGAATACTGGCCACTCGCCTGCCGAACGGGCCGGCGTGGATCGTCGCCGACCTGGCGGCGCTGCGCGCCGGCCTGGTGCACGTGCCGCTGCCGCTGTTCTTCACCGCCGAACAGCAGGCCTTCGTGCTCGGCGCCGCAGGCGCCGACGCCGTGCTCGAGGAAGTGGCGCCCCGCGCCGTGCCGGCCCGGACGGTGTCGGTCGCCGGCGAACGGCTCGCGCTCAGTCGCCGCGTCACCTCGGTGGTGCCGATGCCAGGCGGCACGCGCAAGATCACCTTCACCTCCGGCACCACCGCCACGCCGAAGGGTGTGTGCCTCGGCGACGCGATGCTGTCGGTGGCCGACAGCCTCATGCAGGCGCTGGCAACGCTGACGGTGCGCCGGCACCTGTGCGCCCTGCCGCTGCCGCTGCTGCTGGAGAACATCGCCGGCGTCTACGCGCCGCTCGCCGCCGGCGCGACGGTGGTCGTGCCCGCAGCCGAAAACGTGGGCCTCGCCGGCTCTTCCGGCTTCAACCCGGCGGCGCTCGATGCGGCCGTCCGCCGCCAACGCGCCGACAGCGTGATCGTGCTGCCGCAGATGCTGCGCGCGTGGAGCGCCTGGCGGGCGGCAACCCGCGCCACGCCGTTGCCGACGCTGAAGTTCGTCGCTGTCGGCGGAGCGCACGTAGGCAGCACGGCCATGGCGCAGGCGCGGCTGGTCGGCCTGCCGGCCTACGAAGGCTATGGGCTGTCGGAAGCGGGGTCGGTGCAGACGCTGAACCTGCCGCATGGCGACCGCCCGGGCTCGGCCGGCAAGGCGCTGCCGCATGCGCGCCTGCGCATCGATGGCGACGGACAGATCTGGGCGGCCGGCTCGCTGATGCTCGGCTACCTGGGCTCCGACCGGGCCGTGCTGCCGGCGTGGTGGGCCACGGGCGACCTCGGCCGCATCGACGCCGACGGCTTCCTGCACATCGAAGGCCGGCGCCGCAACGTGCTGATCACCTCGTTCGGCCGCAACGTCTCGCCGGAGTGGGTCGAATCCGAACTGCAGGCCTCGCCATCGATCGCGAACGCGGTCGTCTTCGGCGACGGCCAGCCGGCGCTGGCCGCCGTGCTGTGGCCGGCGCGCGCGGACACGAGCGACGACGACCTCGCGCATGCCGTGGCGCAGGCCAATGCGCGGCTGCCCGATTACGCAAGGGTCGCTAGCTGGCGGCGCGGCCGCTCGCCGTTCACCGCCGCCAGCGGCATGGCCACCGCCAATGGCAGGCCGCGGCGCGAGGCAATCGCGCGGCTCCATGCCGACGGGCTTTTCACCGAAGAAGACACCCCCGAGATTCCCAACCTGCCGGAGCACCATGAAGTTCCACGACCGACTGCTGGCGTCGACCGCTGAAGAGCGGGCGGCGCTTCTCGCCACGCCGATCATCCAGGGCACGCTGCGCGGCGAGGTTTCGGCTCCGGCCTACCTCGCCTTCCTGGCCGAGGCGTACCACCACGTCAGGCACACCGCGCCGCTGCTGGCCGCGTGCAAGGAAGCGCTGCCGTCGCGGCTGGCCTGGCTGGCGCCCGAACTCGACCACTACATCGCCGAGGAGACCGGCCACGACGAGTGGATCCTCGACGACGTCGCCGCCTGCGACGGCGACGCGCCGGCCGTGCGCCACGGCCGGCCGCAGCCGGCGACGGAACTGATGGTCGCCTACGCCTACGACACCATCGCGCGCGGCAACCCGGTCGGCTTCTTCGGCATGGTGCTGGTGCTCGAAGGCACCAGTGTCGCGCTGGCGCTGCACGCCGCCGACCGCATCCAGGCCGCGCTTGGCCTGCCCGACAACGCGTTTTCCTACCTGCGCTCGCATGGCGAGCTGGACCGCGAGCACACCGCGCACTTCGCGCGACTGATGAACCTGCTCGACGACCCCGACGACCAGCGGGCCGTCATCCATGCCGCGAAGATGTTCTACCGGCTGTACGGCGATGTCTTCCGCAGCCTGCCGCTGCCCCTCGCACGCCATGCGGCCGAGGAGGCGCTGGCATGAGGCCGCGGGAACTTTCCGTCGTGCTGACCGGCGCCTCCGGCGGCATCGGCTCGGTATTGGCCGCCGTGCTGGCCGCTGCCGGCGCGCGGGTGCTGCTGGTCGGCCGCCGCGGCGCGCCGCTGGCGGCTCTGGCCGAATCGCTCAGCGGCGCGCCTCAGCAGCGCGTGCAGGCCCTGGCTGCCGACATCGCCACCGCCGAAGGTCGCGCGACGATCCGCGACATCGCCGCCGCCCGCGGCTGCAACGCACTGATCAACAACGCCGCGCTGCCGTGCTTCGGTTCGTTTGCCGACGCCGACGCGGAGCAGATCGAGGCGGTGCTGCAGACCAACCTCGTCGCGCCGATCCAGCTCACGCTGGCGCTGCTGCCGCAGCTGCGTGCGCAGCCGGCAGCCCGCGTGCTGAACATCGGCTCGGCAACCGGCCGCCTCGGCGTGCCCGGCTTTGCCGTCTACGGCGCCGGCAAGTTCGGCCTGCGCGGCTTCTCCGAGGCGCTGCAGCGCGAACTGGCCGACACCTCGGTGCGCGTGCAATACCTCGGGCCGCGCGCCACCCGCACCGACTTCAACGACGCGCGCGCCGACGACTTCAACCGGCGCACGCGCACGGCGGTCGACGCACCGCAGACCGTTGCCGAGGCTGCGCTGAAGCTGCTGTGCTCCGGCAAGGCGGAGAAGTTCCTCGGCTTCCCGGAATCCATCGCAGTCCGCATCAACGGCCTGGCGCCGCGGCTCCTCGACCGCGCCTTCGCAGCGCACCGCGCCGCACTGAGCCCGGCGGCAGACGCCGACGAAATGCATCCCTCAACCACGGAGTCTCAACATGTCTAGATCCCTTCTTGTCCGCGCGGCAGCGACGATTGCCGCAGTCCTGTTCACTGGCGCTGCCGTCGCCGCGCCCGTCGACGACGCAGTGGCCGACCTGCAGCACGAGTGGGAAACGATCCGCTACCGGACCCCGACAGCGCAGCGCGCCGAGCGCTTCGAGGCACTGGCCGGCAAGGCGCACAAGGTCGCGGAGACCTTTCCGAATCGCGCCGAGCCGCTGATCTGGAACGGCATCATCGTCAGCACACTGGCCGGCGCCAAGGGCGGGCTGGGCGCGCTGTCGCTGGCCAAGGACGCCAAGGCCATGTACGAGCAGGCGCTGCGACTCAATCCCAACGCACTCGACGGTTCCGCATACAACAGCCTGGCGGTGCTGTACTACAAGGTACCCAGCTGGCCGATCGGCTTCGGCGACAAGGCCAAGGCGAGGGAACTGCTCGACAGGGCGGTGGCGATCAACCCGAAGGGCATCGATCCGAATTACTTCTACGGCGAGTACCTGGTCGAGACCGGCAAGCCGGCCGAGGCGATCACCTACTTCGAGCGCTCGCTCGCTGCGCCGGCGCGCCCGGGCCGCGAGATCGCGGATGCCGGCCGCCGGGACGAAGCAAAGGCGCTGCTCGACAAGGTTCGCGCGCAGGTGGCTGCGCGCTGATCGCTTCGCTGCGGCCTATGCGGCCGCCGGATCGCGCCGGCGGATGGTGACACGCAGGCCCGGCCCGTCGTCGCGGTTCTCGAAACGCACGGCGAGGCCGTGCAGTTCGGCCACCCGCTGCACGATCGAGATGCCGAGGCCGCTCCCCGACTGCGCCTGCCCGGCCGGCCGGTAGAAGCGGTCGCCGAGGCGCTCGAGCTGCGCCGGGGCGAGCCCCGGGCCATGGTCCTCGATGACCAACGACTGCGTCGTGAAGCGCACTGCGACCAGCGAGCGCGGCGGCGAATAGCGCAGCGCGTTGTCGATGAGGTTGCGCACCAGCGTGGCCAGCAGCGCTTCGTCGCCAGTCAGCGGCAGCGGCGCGCCCCGGTCGGGCCAGGCAACGGTGACCTCGCTATCGGTGCTGTCGAGCAGCGGCAGGCAGTCGGACAGCGCTCTTTCGAGCACCCGGTGCCAGTCGACCGCCTCGGTGAACACCGGCCCGCTGCCGCTTTCGGCGCTGGCCAGCGCCAGCAGCTGCGACACCAGCCTGCTCAGCCGCTCGATGCCTTCGCCGATCCGCCCGTGCGCCTGCGCGCGCTCGGCGTCGCTCGCCGCCAGCTGCGCCGCCTCCCACTGGGCGCGCAGCGCGGCCAGCGGCGTGCGCAGTTCATGGGCGGCATCGGCCGTCAGCCGGCGCTCGTGTTCCAGCGCGCGCTCGATGCGGGCGAACAGGTCGTTCATCGACGCCAGCAGCGGCTGCAACTCCGCCGGCGCGTTGGCGATCGACACTGGTGCAAGGCTATCGGCGCGGCGCCGCTTCACTTCGCGGGCGATCTCGCGCACCGGCTGCAGTCCGCGGCGGACCGCTGCGGCGATCACCGCCAGCAGCACTGGCAGCATCAGCAGCCAGGGCAGCAGCTGGCTGGCCAGCAGATCGCGCAGCACCTCGCCACGTTCGTCGGTTGCCTGTCCCACCGCAACCCGCCACGGCCCGCTGCTGGGCAGGTAATAGACGCGCCACGACGCCTCGCCGAGCTTCAGGTCGATGAAGCCCTCGGCCGCCAAATCGAACGGCAGCGCTGTGCCTTCCCGGTCGGCGAGCAGCAGTTCACCGCGGTTGTTCCAGACGGCGATCGACAGGTCTTCGAGCTCCGCCGCGCCGCTGTCGGCGGCAAGCGCCGGCGCCCGGCGCGGCTGGCCATCGAGCTGCGCCGACGGCAGCAGCGCCGCCACCTGCTGCGCCAGCCGCACCTGCTGGGCGTCAAAGAACTCGTTGATCTCGACGCTTGCGCGCCACAGCGCGAAGCCGACCGCGAGCGCCCAGATCAGTGGCGCGGCAACCAGCAGCAGCATCAGCAGCCGCCGCTGCAGCGTCATGCCGCGTCCCCGTCGGCCGCAGGCCCCAGCGCATAGCCGACCCCGCGCACGGTGCGCACGATGGCCGGGTCGATCTTGCGCCGCAGGTGATGGACGTAGACCTCGATCGCGTTGCTCTCGATCGAGTGGTCCCACGCATACAGCTTCTCGAACAGCTGCTGCTTGGACAGCACGCGGCGCGGGTTGGCCAGCAGCACCTCGAGCAGCGCCAGCTCGCGGCTGGTCAGCTCCACCGGCGCGCCGCGCCAGTGAACGCTCTTCGCCGACGGGTCGTATTCGAGTGCGCCGTGCCGCCAGACCGGTTCCGGCCGGCCGCGCGCGCGGCGCGTCAGCGCGCGCAGCCGCGCCGCCAGCTCGGCGATCGCCACCGGCTTGACGAGGTAGTCGTCGGCGCCGCGGTCGAGCCCGGCCACGCGCGAATCGAGCGCATCGCGTGCGGTGAGGATCAGCACCGGCGTGGTGTCGCCGCGCCGGCGCCAGCGGGCCAGCCAGTCCATGCCGTCGCCGCCGGGCAGCGTCAGGTCGAGCACGATCGCCTCGTACGGCGCGTGCGTCAGCGCCTGGTCGGCGGCCCCTCCGTCGCGAAACCAGTCGACGGCAAAGCCGAGCGAACGCAGGCCCGCGGCCAGGCCGTCGCCGAGCAGCGCATCATCCTCGACGATCAGGATGCGCATCGCCCGCTCACTTCCTGCGCACCACGCAGTCGATCAGCGCCGATAGGCCGGTGTGCTGCGTGCCCTCGGCCAACCAAGAGTCGTGCTCGCGCAGCTCGACGATCTCGTGCGCGGCGAAAGCCTGCCGCAGCAGGTCGGGCGTGTACAGATGCTCGGCGTTCGGCGGGCCGCCAGTGCGGTACTCGAGCTGCCGCGGCGTGTAGCCCTGAAGCAGCAGCAGGCCGCCCGGCTTCAGCGTCTGCAGCATGCCGGCGAACATCCGCTCGCGCACCGCCGGCGTGGCGAACTGCACGAAGATTGCCGCCACCACGTCGAACGTTTCGGGCGTCCACGGCCAGTCCTCGACGCTCGCCACGTGATAGTCGACCGCCACGCCGGCCCGCGCGGCCAGCGCGCGCGCCTTGGCCACGCCGCGCGGCGCGATGTCGAACGCGGTGACGACGAGCCCCCGCTGCGCCAGCCAGACGCTGTTGCGGCCCTCGCCATCGGCGATGGACAGCGCACGTTGACCGGCCAGCAGCCGCGGCCGCTGCGAGGCGAGGAAGACGTTCGGCGCGGTGCCGAAGATGTAGTCGTCGCCGGCGAAGCGCGCGTCCCAGGTCTCGCGCGGGTTGGCAAAGCCGCTGCTCATGCTCGAAGCCTACGCGAGACGCGCGGCGCCGGTCGCCGCGCCCGCCGCCGCGACGAAGCACTGACTCCGTGCGCAGGCCGACGACGCCATGTCACGACACGGCGTCGCCCGCGCTGGCTATTTGCTGCGCGTCAGCGGCACGAACCGCACCTCGAGCACGCTGCGCGTGACCGCGCGCCCCTGCGCGTCCTTGCGCAGCAGTTGCAGCGTCTGGATGCCGAAGCGGCTGCCCACCGGCGCGATCAGCCGCCCGTTGGGGGCGAGCTGGTCGATCAGCGGCTGTGGCATCTGCTCGGGCGCCGCGGTGACCACGATCGCATCGAACGGCGCCGCCTCCGGCCAGCCGAGATAGCCGTCGCCGATGCGTGTCTCGATGTTGCGGTAGCCGAGCGACTTGAGCAGCGCCGCGGCCTGCTCGCCGAGCGGGCGGACGATCTCGATCGTGTAGACACGGGCGACCAGTTCGGCCAGCACCGCGGCCTGGTACCCGGAGCCGGTGCCGATCTCCAGCACGCGGTCGGCCGGCTTCGGTTCCACCAGCTCGGTCATCAGCGCGACGATGAACGGCTGCGAAATCGTCTGCTCGTGGCCGATCGGCAGCGGCCGGTTGTCGTAGGCGCGGTCCGCGAGGTGCGCCGGCACGAAGCGGTGCCGCGGCACCTTGCCGATCGCGGCCGCCACCCGCGGATCGAGCCGGTCGCGCCCGGTGGAGCGCGCGGTGTCGCGCATGTCGAGCTCGACCTCGGCGAGCATCCGCTGGCGCGCGGCCGCATAGTCGTCCTTCTCCGCCGCGCAGGCGGTACCGAGCGGCGCGGCCAGTCCGGCCGCGATCAGGCGGCGGCGCAGGATCATCGGCAGCTTCATGAGAACAAGTCTAGGCCGCGGTTCGCTACCTACAATGACCGGCGTCAGCGCTCGCCACAAAGTCATGAACGACGCTCCGCGCTCCCTTGCCGATGCCGCGCTCGAGCCGCAGCCGCCGGCAACGGCGCTGGCGCTGCCGGCGGCCTGCTATGCGCAACCGGAATTCGCCGTGGCCGAGCGCCGCACGGTGTTCGCCCGCAATTGGCAACTGGTCGCGCATGCCGCGCAGGTGGCCGGCGCCGGTGACCACGCGCTGGCCGAGATCGCCGGTGTGCCGCTGCTGGTCGTTCGCGGCGACGACGGCGAACTGCGCGCCCTGCACAACGTCTGCCGCCATCGTGCCGGGCCGCTTGCCGGCTGCGACGGTCGCGGCGCGAAGCAGCTCACCTGTCGCTACCACGGCTGGCGTTATGCACTCGACGGGCGGCTCCTCGGCGCACCGGACATGGGGCGTGCGCGTGACTTCGACGTCGCCTCGGTCCGCCTGCCGCAGGCGCACGTGGCCGAGTGGCAGGGGCTGGTGTTCGCGGCGCTTGACGACACGCCGCCGTTTGGCGAAGTAGTCGACGGCATCGATGCGCGACTGGGCGCCGTCTCGCTCGCCGACTACCGGTTCGACCGCCACGCCGGCTACGAGGTGGCCTGCAACTGGAAGGTCTACGTCGACAACTACCTCGAGGGCTACCACGTCGGCTGCGTGCATCCGACGCTTGCGCCGCTGCTCGACGACGAGCGCTACGCCACCACCGCCGCGCGCTGGGCGAGCCTGCAGTCGAGCCCGCTGGCCGGCGGCGGGCCCTACGCACAGGGCGAGGCGCTGTACTGGTGGCTGTATCCGAACACCATGCTCAACGTGCTGCCGGGCCGGCTGCAGACCAATCGCGTGACTCCGCTCGCCGTCGACCGCTGCCGCGTCGACTTCGACTACTTCTACGCGGCCGACGTGACCGCCGAAGCGTGCTTCGAGGACCAGCGCTTCAGCGACGAGGTGCAGGTCGAGGACATCGGCATCTGCGAAGCGGTGCAACGCGGCCTCGCCTCCGGCTCGTACGTCGCCGGCCGGCTTAATCCGCGGCACGAATCGGGGCTGCTGCACTTCCACGAGTTGCTGCGCGCGGCCTACCGGACGGCCGCCTGAAGTCGCCGCGGCGGCGCGCGCGCACCGCGCCCTACACTCGCTGCCTGCCCATCGAACGCCACCGAGGCCGCCCGCCATGACCTTGCCCATCTCCTTCGCCGACATCGAAGCGGCTGCCGCGCGCCTGCGCGGCGTGGCGCACCGCACGCCGGTCGCGACCTCGCGCACCGCCAATGAACTCACCGGCGCGCAGCTGTACTTCAAGTGCGAGAACCTGCAGCGCATGGGCGCCTTCAAGTTCCGCGGCGCCTACAACGCGCTGGCGCAGTTCTCGCCGCAGCAGAAGAAGACGGGAGCAATTGCCTTTTCCAGCGGCAACCACGCGCAGGCGATCGCCCTGTCCGCCCGTCTGCTCGGCATGCCTTCGGTGATCGTGATGCCGGCCGACGCGCCGCCGCTGAAGATCGCCGCCACCAAGGGCTACGGCGCCGAGGTGATCCTGTACGACCGCTACACGCAGGACCGCGAGGCGTTAGGCAGCCAGCTCGCCGCCGAGCGCGGCATGACGCTGATACCGCCCTACGACCACCCGCACGTGATGGCCGGCCAGGGCACCGCTGCGCTGGAACTGGTGCAGGACGTCGGCGGGCTCGACGTGCTGCTGGTCTGCGTCGGCGGCGGCGGGCTCATCTCCGGCTGCGCGGTGGCCGCCAAGCACCTGGCACCCGACTGCCGCGTGATCGGGGTGGAGCCGGAAGCCGGCAACGACGTGCAGCAGAGTTTGCGCCGCGGCGAGATCGTGCACATCGACGTGCCGAAGACCATCGCCGACGGCGCGCAGACGCAGCACGCGGGCAAGCTGACCTTCGCGGTGATCCGGGCGCTGGTCAACGACGTGCTCACCGTCAGCGATGCGCAGCTGGTGCGCACGATGCGCTTCTTCATGGAGCGAATGAAGCTGGTCGTTGAGCCGACGGGGTGTCTGGGTGCGGCGGCGGCGCTCGAAGGCGTGATGCCGCTGCGCGGCCTGCGGGTCGGCGTGATCGTCAGCGGCGGCAACATCGACGCCGAGCGCTACGCGCGGCTGCTGCTGGAAGCGGCCGCCTAGGCAGCGGCGTTCGGCCGATCTTCAGCCCGTGCGGCCGAGCACCGACGCCGTCGCCATCAGTTCCTCGAGCAGCGCCATCGATGCATCGCCGGTCACTGCGAAGGGATCGAGCTCCGGAAGCTCGGAGTGCTTCAGCAGCAGCGACGGGTTGATCTTCTTCAGGTTCACGTGGCCCATCGTCCAGCCGGCGAAGCGGCGCTCGGCGATCTCGGTGTACTGCAGCAGCATCACCTCGCGGTGGCGCGAGTCGCGCACGATCTTGTTGTACAGGTTGTTGACGGCGGAGCGGCCGCCCTCGAGCACCTGCATGTAGACGTCGCCGCCGTAGCACAGCACGCCGGTGATGCCCAGCGCCGGGTTGTGCGTGTGCGACGAGCGCAGGATCGAATCGACCAGTTCGGCGGTCACCGGCTCGGCAGCGCGGCTTGCATAAAGAAGACGGACCAGCATGTTCGCTCCCCGAATCAGCTCTTGTTGTTGTTCACCAGCGAAAGAAACTCGCGGCGCAGGTTGGCGTCCTTCAGGAACACGCCGCGCATCACGCTGTTGATCATCTTCGAATCGGTGTCCTTCACGCCGCGCCATTGCATGCAGAAGTGGTCGGCCTCCATCACGATCGCCAGGCCGTCGGGCTGCATCCGTTCGTTCAGCAGGTCGGCCAGGCGGGTGACCGCCTCCTCCTGGATCTGCGGCCGGCTCATCACCCAGTCGGTGAGCCGCGCGTACTTCGACAGGCCGATCAGGTTCGAGTGCTCGTTCGGCATCACGCCGATCCATACCCGGCCGATGATCGGGCACAGGTGGTGCGAGCAGGCGCTGCGCACGGTGATCGGGCCGACGATCATCAGCTCGTTCAGCCCCTCGACGTTGGGAAACTCGGTCACCGGCGGCGGCGCCGCGTAGCGACCGCGGAAGACCTCGGTCAGGTACATCTTCGCCACCCGGCCGGCGGTGTCGCGGCTGTTGTGGTCGTTGTCGGTGTCGATCACCAGGCTGTTCAGCACCTCGAGGAGCTTGCCCTCGACCTCGGCCTTCAGCCGGTCGAGCTCGCCCGGCTCGATGAAGCGGGCGATGTTGTCGTTGGCGTGGAAACGCGTGCGCGCCTTCTGCAGGCGCTCGCGGATCTTCACCGACACTGGCACCCCCTGATCGGGATCGAGCGCGGGCGTGGGTTCGGGCTTCGGCGTGTTCATCGATTTCTGGCCACGGTCGGACTTTGCGGCGATGGTAGACGCAAACCGGTCGGCCGATATGACACGGCGGCCGGCCCGCCCAATAGACTGCCCACAAACACGTACTGGGGGCTCGCTTGCACGTTGCCGTCCTCGGCGCCGGCGTGATCGGCACGTCGATCGCCTACTACCTGGCCCGCGCCGGCCACCGCGTCACCGTGCTTGAGCGCCAGAGCGCGGCGGGGCTGGAGACCAGCTTCGCCAACGCCGGCGAGGTGTCGCCCGGCTACTCGGCGCCATGGGCCGGCCCCGGCGTGCCGGTCAAGGCGGTCAAGTGGCTGCTGATGCAGCACCGGCCGCTGGTGATCTGGCCGCTGGCGGACTGGGCGATGTGGCGCTGGGGGCTGTCGATGCTGGCCAACTGCAACGCGCGCGCCTACGACGTCAACAAGAGCCGCATGGTCCGTCTGGCCGAGTACAGCCGCGACTGCCTGCGGCAGCTGCGCGCCGAGACCGGCATCGGCTACGACGACCGCGCGCAGGGCACGCTGCAGCTGTTCCGCACGGGCAAGCAGCTCGACTCGACCTCCGCCGACATCGAGATCCTGCGCCGCTTCGGCGTGCTGTTCGAAGCGCTCGACCGCGACGGCTGCATCGCGCACGAGCCGGCGCTGGCGCGGGTGCGCGAGAAGTTCGTCGGCGGGCTGCGCCTGCCCGGCGACGAGACCGGCGACTGCTTCAAGTTCACGCAGAAGCTGGCGGCGATGGCCGCAGAACTCGGCGCCGAGTTCCGCTACGGCGCGCAGGTCACGCGCCTGGCAGCAACGGCCGGCCGCATCGATGGGGTCGCCACCTCCTCGGGCGCGGCGATCGCCGACGCCTACGTGCTGGCGCTGGGCAGCTATTCGCCGCTGCTGGCACGGCCGCTCGGGCTGAAGCTGCCCGTCTACCCGGTCAAGGGCTACTCGATCACGGTGCCGATCACGGACCGCACGGGCGCGCCGGAGTCCACCGTGATGGACGAGACGCACAAGGTGGCGGTCACCCGGCTGGGGAGCCGAATCCGCGTCGGCGGCACGGCGGAACTGGCCGGCTACAACCTCACGCTGCGCGAGGCGCGGCGCGCGACGCTCGAGCACGTGGTGACCGACCTCTTTCCTGCCGGCGGCGACGTCGCGCGCGCCGAGTTCTGGACGGGGCTGCGGCCGATGACGCCGGACGGCACGCCGATCATCGGCCCGACTCGTTATCCGAACCTGTATCTCGCCACCGGCCACGGCACGCTCGGCTGGACGATGGCCACCGGCACCGGCCGCGTGCTCGCCGACCTCGTCAGCGGCCGCCAGCCCGAGATCGATCTGGACGGACTGACGCTGGCGCGCTACGGGCGCGGATAAGCGACATCGCGCTCGCGGTTCGCTGAAAGAGTGCCTGCCGCAAGCGCGTCGCCCCGGCGAGTTTCAGCGCTTGCGTCCTGCCGGTGCCGCGAACCTCGCTTCGATCAGCGCATACAGCGCGCGCAGGCACTGCGCCTGCGCGCCGACCGGCCGGCCCGGCGCGGCCCAGGGGTTCCAGCCGAACAGGTCGAGGTGGATCCACGGCACGCCGGCGGCGACGAACTCCTGCAGGAACAGCGCCGCGTTCACCGCGCCGGCCATCGGCCCATCGGCGACGTTGTTCAGATCCGCCACGCCGCTCTTCAGCCGCGGCCGGTACGGCGCCCACAGCGGCATCCGCCACATCGGGTCGGCCTCGCGCTCGGCGTGCGCCAGTAGGTCGGCGGCCAGCCGCTCGACGTTGACGAACAGCGCCGGCAGGTCGGGGCCGAGCGCCACCCGCGCCGCGCCCGTGAGCGTGGCCAGGTCGACGAGCAGCGCCGGCTTCTCAAGGCAGGCCTCCTCCAGCGCATCGGCGAGGATCAGCCTGCCTTCGGCGTCGGTGTTGCCGATCTCGACCGTCAGCCCCTTCTTCGACTTGATCACGTCGAGCGGCCGCAGCGCGTTGCCGGCGATGGCGTTCTCCACCGCCGGCACCAGCACGCGCAGCCGCACCGGCAGCTTGGCCTGCACGATCATCTGCGCCAGCGCGAGCGCGTGGGCGGCGCCGCCCATGTCCTTCTTCATCAGCTTCATGCCGTCGGCGGTCTTGATGTCCAGCCCGCCGGTATCGAAACAGACCCCCTTGCCCACCAGCGTCACCTTCGGGTGGCTTCCCTCGCCCCAGGTGAGGTCGATCAGCCGCGGCGCGTCGGCCGCCGCCCGGCCGACCGCGTGGATCAGGCCGAAGCCGTTCTTCAGCAGCGCCTCGCCGACGACCACCCGCGCCTTCATCCGGAGCCGCCGCGCCATCTGCAGCGCCGCCTGAGCCAGCGCGCTCGGGCCCATGTCCTGTGCCGGCGTATTGATTAGGTCGCGCGCCAGCGCCGCGGCGTCGACCGTGCGCTGCACGGCGGCGCGGTCGGCATGGCGCGGCCACACCAGCGAGGCCGGCGCACGCTCGGCCTGGCGGTAGCGGGTGAACTGGTAGGCGCCTATGCCCCAGGCCAGGGCGAGCCGGTCGGCGGTCGCGCGCGAAAGGTCGCCGCACTGCCAGCCGCCTTCGGGCAAGCGCATCGGCAGGCCCGCCAGCCGCCAGAAATCGGCACTCGAACCGTCGCCGGCGAAGACGAACAGCGCGTTCGGCGATACGTCGCCCGGCAGCAGCGCCAGTTCGCCGGCACGGCCCTTGAAGCCCGAGCCCTGCAGCCAGCGCCTCTGCTCGGCCGGCGCCGAACGCAGCCATTGCGGCACGTCGGCTTCGCGCAGCAGGGTGAGCGCGGCGGCGCCGCGGGACGACGGGGTGAAGGCGGGGGAACTCATTGCAGGTTGACTCGAAAGAGGAGCGCGAAGCACGCGACGGGCGCGATTGTCCATCACCACGGAGGCTTTCGCCGCGATACGGGCGGCGCAGCTGAGCTACCGTTGCCGCTCGCACCCGTTTGCAGGAGATCGACCATGCTGTTTCCCGCCACCCTCGCCGGCAGCCTGCCGAAACCCTCGTGGCTCGCCGAGACCCACAAGCTGTGGCCGCAGTGGCGTGCGCAGGGCGAGGCGCTGGCCGAGGCCAAGCGCGACGCGACCCTGCTGTGGCTGAAGCTGCAGGAGGACGCGGGGCTGGACGTGGTCGGCGACGGCGAGCAGTCGCGGCAGCACTTCGTGCACGGCTTCCTCGAGGCGGTCGACGGCATCGACTTCGAGCACAAGGTCGAGATGGGCATCCGCGCCGACCGCTACAAGGCGATGGTGCCGCAGGTGGTGGGGCCGCTGAAGCTGAAGGGCCGCGTGCACGCGACCGAGGCGCGGCTGGCCCGCGCCCACACCAGGAAGAAGCTGAAGTTCACCCTGCCCGGGCCGATGACGATCGTCGACACGGTGGCCGACCGCCACTACGGCGACCGGGTGGCGATGGCGATGGCGTTCGCCGAACTGCTGAACCAGGAGGCGCGCGCGCTCGAGGCCGACGGCGTCGACGTGGTCCAGTTCGACGAGCCGGCCTTCAACGTCTACATGAAGGAGGCGGCCGACTGGGGCGTGAAGGCGCTGGAGAAGGCTGCGGCAGGCCTGACCTGCACGACCGCCGTGCACATCTGCTACGGCTACGGCATCCAGGCCAACATCGACTGGAAGAAGAGCCTCGGCGAGGAATGGCGCCAGTACGAGCAGATCTTCCCGGCGCTGGCGCGAAGCTCGATCAAGCAGGTCTCGCTCGAGTGCATCCACTCGCACGTTCCGCCCGAACTAATGCGGCTGCTCGAAGGCAAGGACGTGCTGGTCGGCGTGATCGACGTCGCGTCGAACGAGATCGAGACTGCTGAGGAAGTGGCCGACACCATCGGCCGCGCACTGCAGTTCGTGCCCAAGCACCGGCTGTACGCCTGCACCAACTGCGGCCTGGCGCCGATGCCGCGCGACGTGGCGGTGAAGAAACTCGAGGCGCTGGCCAAGGGCGCGGCGCTGGCGCGCGAACGCTACGGCTGAGCGCTACGCCGCTGCGTAACGCGGGCGAGCCCGATCCGCAGCCGTTCGTGCGCACTCATGCGGGCAATGAAGTCGCACTCCTGCGGCGCCCAGCGCGAGCGGACGATCTGCGCCAAAGTTTCGCGATCCGCCTTCGGCCACGCCACCAACTCGTCGAGCTGCGCGAGGATCGGCGCGAACTGAGACAAGCCCTGCCGCTCGATTGCATTCATGTCGGCAAGCCGGATGCCGAGCAGGCTGGCGATCCGCTTCGACATCCGCGCCAGCGCCTCGGCGCGGCTCGCCACGCCCTCACGCGCGAGCGCCGGCGTGATGCCGGCACCGAGATCCTGCAGCCAGGCTTCGTCGAAGAACTTATTGCCGGCGTCGTCCGTGAGATCGAGGTGGATGTCGCACGCGGCGAGCCGGCGCAGCGTGGCGATCGGCACGCGGTAGCCGCGCCCGCGGCGCATCCGCGCGAACTCCTTCTCCGCCAGCGCGTGCACCGATGCTTCGGCCGAGCGGAAGCCGAGCCGGTAGTAGAACCAGTAGGCGCCGCTGGCCAGCGCCTCGTCGTTGCCGGCGCCGAACTGGTACGGGTTGACGATGAAGCGCGCGTTGCCGGTGAGCGTGTGCATGACGCGCAGCGCCTGCTCGAAGGCGTAGGCGGCCTCGGAGCCGCGGAACTCGGGAAAGACGTTGATGCCGGTGTTCACCTGCGCGAACAGCGTGGTGAAGCCGCCGTAGCCGATCGGCATGCCGTTGGCGAGCAGCAGGTGGCCGCAGGTGGCCTCCAGCAGCCCCCGCCGCGCGGGAACGACGCCGATCGCGGCGAACCGCAGGCCGCCGCCGAGGTCGGCGAGGTAGCACTCGTCGAGGTTCGGCTGCTCGATCTGCAGCACCGAGCGCGTACGCGACCACAGCGCGGCGCGCCAGACGTCGAGCAGCCGCGCGGCGGCGCGCCGCGACAGCCGTTCGACCGGGATCGGCTGCACGATCGCTGCACGCGCATCGCCCGAGGCGCGGCGCATGCCGGCGGCCCGCGGCGCGACCGGTCCGCGCAGCGCGTTGCCGGTGATGCCGGCGCGATCGTCGAGCCGCCAGGCGAGCGGCGCCTCGGCGGCATCGAACTCGCGGTCGAACTCGCGCCGCGCCGCTCCGTTGCCGGCCTGCGCCAGCAGCCAGGCGAGATCGCTGTCGCTGCGGCCGCCCTTCGCCACCGCCAGCCACCGGCGCAGGCCGGCCTTCGACAGGTCGACGGCCTCCGCCTCCATCGGCTCCAGCCGCGGCGCGATCAGCGAGGCCAATGCGTCGGCAACGTTGTCGGCCTTCCAGTCGATGTCGACCGCACCGTCGAAGCGCCGCCGCATCCATCGAGCAGCCGCGGCGGCGTAGGTGTGGCGCGTCAGGCTGCCGGCGACGCCGGAATCGTCGAGCAGTTCGCGCTCCGCCTTCGGCAGCCGCGCCACGCGCGCCGCGAAATTCTCCGCGAGGCGCCGCGCGGCCCGGTGCACGGCCGCGTCGTCGGGAAAGGCGCTCAGGAAGGACACGATCCGCTGCAGCGCGACGAGTTGCTTCGCCCGGTCGAAACGCTGCGTGCCGAGTTCGGCGAGCAGGCGCCGCTTCTCGCTCGCCGCCGTGCCGCCGTAGGCCGGCAGCAGTTGCTCGAGGGTGCGCAGCACCCGCGCTGCGCGGGCACTTTCGTCGCGGTTGCCTCTCACCGGTTTCCTCCCCCCTGCGCTCTCGCGAGCCGACTGCGGCGGTCAGCGCCGCAGCGGAATCGTTGCACAGGGATCTTCGCGGCCCTGCACCGGCGTGCTGAAGGCGACCTCGAAGCGCTGTGCCCAGTCTCCTTCTTCCGGCTTGTCCCGCTCCAGCAGGCCGATCGCGATCGCCTGCGCGCGCTCCGCCTCGGTCAGGAAGAACGGCACGCCGATGTCCTTGCGCGCGTGGCCGTTGCCGGTCAGCAGCACGACGCCGCGCGCGAAGTACGGCCGGATCGCCTCGGCGAGTGCCAGGTCGCGGGCGATCTGCGCGCGCGCCAGCGCCGGCAGGGCGTCGGCCGGCATGCGGTTGCAGTGGCCGTCGTCGACCGCCTTCTCGTGGGCGGCGAGCAGCGCCGGCGGCAGGGCGTCGAGCGCAAAGCGCGCGCGCGTTGCCTCGTCGAACACGGCGGCGAAGCCCTGGGTGGCCACGCGCATCGCGTCGGCGCGCGACAGGTTGGCGGCGACGATCGGCAGGTCGTATTCGAGCGCCAGTTCGACGAACGGCCGGTAGAGCCGCCAGTCCCAACCGCGCGCCGGCCGCGCCTGCTCGATCACGTGCTCGGCCAGCGTCTTGTCCGCAGGCGGCGTCTCACGCCGCGCACGGTCGATGTCGGCCTGCCGCTCCCGGTCGAACTGCTCGAAGGCGATCGCCGGCCGCGCCCCGCCGGCCAGCAACCTGCGCAGCGCCGCCGCGCGCGTGGCGTGCTGGGCGGCGTTGTCGTGCACCTCGCCGAGCAGCACCACCGGGCGGCGCGCCATCTCCTCCGCCAGCGCCTGTTCGCCGAAGTCCTCGCGTTGCGCGCTGGCCAGCGCAGGCGCGGCGAGCACGGCAGCCAGGAGGAAGGCAAGCGTCGTTTTCATGCGCTACTGCTCGACGCCCGGCCGCCACTTCAGCCGCGACAGCGGCCAGGCGCGCAGCAGCACGCGGCCTTCGATTGCGTCGCGCTCCAGCACCGTGTGGCCGTGGTGCGCCAGTTCGTCGTCGACGGCGAACTCGTCCGGGCCCAGTTTGCGCAGCAGCATGCCGCCGGCAAGGACCGGATCACCCGGGCCGCCGCGCACGCGCTTGAGCACCCGGCCGCGCGGCTCGCCCGGAATCTGCAGCGACACGATCTCGCCGGCGCGATAATCGATGAAGCGGCCGCTGGCGCGGTCGACGACGATTGCATCGCCGTCATGCAGCGCCGGCGCCATGAAGTCGCCGATCACCAGGCCGCGGCTGAACAGGAAGCTCACCGCCGCGGTGGTGAGGAGAAATGCGATCAGCAGCGCCAGCACTGCGCGCACGAGGTCGCTGCGGATGCGGCGGTTCATGGCGTCGCGCCGCGAGAGCCGGTCGGGTTCATCGGAGACATTCGAGATCGGCTGCCGCGCGGGCAGCCCGGCGGCAGGCGTCAATCATGCCCGATCTGCGGCGGCCGCCCGTGAGCGCCGGGACCGCGGCTAGCCCTCGCGCAGCGCGCGTTCGAACAGTTCAGGGGTCAGGCTCGCCGCCTGCGCAAAGCCGCCGATGAAGCGCACCGAGACCGGCCGAATGGCGAACAGCGAAAAGTCGGGTAGCGAGAAGATGTCGGCCGCGTGCGGGAAGCGTTGCAGGTACAGCGCCCTGGCCGCGGCATAGCGCGCCGAATCGGCGCCCAGCGGCACGGCGTCGCCCTGGATCGTTGCCCGCGCACGCGCCTGCGGTCGGCCGCCGTTGTCCGGCGCAACGACGAGCAGGCTGGCGCGCGGGTGCTCGAGCATGTCGCGCGTGTGCGGCGAGAGCGCGCTGACGTGGATCAGGAACTCGGGCACCGCCTCGTCGAGCGCAAACGGCACCATCGACACGTAAGGCTCGCCACGATGCAGCGTGCCGAGCGCAGCGACGGTCTGCTGCCGCAACAGCAGGCGCAACGGTTCGAATCGTTCGGTGGTCATATTGCGAGGCGGCCGGTGCGGGACGGGCTCGGCCCGCGCCCGCTCAGACGTCGATGTTGCCCGCCGCCAGCGCGTTGGTTTCGATGAACTGGCGGCGCGGCTCGACCTCGTCGCCCATCAGCGTGGTGAAGATCTGGTCGGCGCCGATGGCATCCTCGATCTGCACCTTGAGCAGGCGGCGCACGGCCGGGTCCATCGTCGTTTCCCAGAGCTGCTCGGGGTTCATCTCGCCAAGGCCCTTGTAGCGCTGCTTGCCGATCGCGCCTTCGGCCTGCGCCAGCAGCCACTGCATGGCGGCGCGGAAGTCGGCCACCGGCGTCTCCTTCGCTTTCTCGCCTTCGCCGCGCGCGATTCGCGCGCCGTCGCCGATCAGGCCCTTGAAGGTGCGCGCGGCGTGGCGCAGCGTCTGGTAGTCGGCGGTCAGCGGGAAGTCGGCGTCGATGGCGCTCGCCTTGACGTTGCCGTGGTGGCGGCGGTGGATCAGCAGCCGGTGCTTGTCGATCTTGGCGTCGTACTGTGCGAAGACCTCGACCGTGTGATTGCCCATCGCCTGCGTCAGTTCATCTGCGGTCGCCTCGGCGGCTGCCGCGTCGCCGAGCCGCAGTTCGACGCCGCCAATGATCGCCCCGAGCGCAGCGCGGTCGATCACATGCGCCAGGCGCTGCACCACCGCATCGGCGAGCAGGTACTGCCGCGCCAGTTCGGCCAGCGCGTCGCCGCTGATCGGCCGGTTGCCCTCGACCGCGGCGCGGTCGGTGTACAGCCGCGCGCCTTCGAGCGCCAGGCGCAGCAGGTAAAGCGACAGCTCGTGGTCGTCCTTGAGGTAGCGCTCGTCCTTGCCGTGCTTGACCTTGTACAGCGGCGGCTGGGCGATGTAGATGTGGCCGCGCTCGACCAGCGCGGTCATCTGCCGGTAGAACAGCGTCAGCAGCAGCGTGCGGATGTGCGCGCCGTCGACGTCGGCGTCGGTGTTGTGGCAGCACAAGCCGCCCATGCCGGCGATGAAGTTCTCGTCGCCTTCGACCGAGAAGTCGTACACGTTGCCGTTGCTGGCGGCCACTTCCTCGATGCTCCTGATCGGCAGCGCGATGAGGTCGCCGCCGATGCGATCGAAGCGGCGGTTCTTGTCGTTGGCGGCCGGCGCGGCCAGGTGCGCGCGCAAGGCTTCGGCGCCGGCGTGGTCGCGCCACGCCGGCTCGAGCGTGCGCAGGTCGTCCTTGGCGCACACGGTCGCCACCCAGTACGGGTTGCGGGTGGTACAGGGCAGGTCGCGGATGCTGCGCGTCACGCCGTCCGGCTGCATGTGCGACAGGGACGCGACCACGCCGAGCGAGCCGAGCAGGTACATGATTCCGCTCGCGAGGTCGTACGACGACGTGCAGAACGATGCCTTGTCCTGGCTCACCGTGCCGTCGCCGAGCAGATAGCCGCGCAGGAATGCCAGGCGCAGTTCCTCGCCGACATTGAAGACGAGGTCGGGCACGCGCTTGCTGCAAGAGTCCGCGTCCTTGAAGCCGAAAAGGTGCTGCCACGCCAGCGCGGCGACACGGTTGACGAACCTCAGTTCGGCCGCGCGGTCCGCTTGCTGGTACAGCATGGGCGAATGGCCGAACGCGGCGGTGAAATGGCGGGCGATCTCGTCGGCGAAGCGGCGGTTGCCGCTGCCGATCGACACGCGCACCCCGTTGCGCGCGGAGCACGAGCCTTCGGCCAGGTAAAAGCCGAGCAGCGTCATCAGGCTGGCGTCGACCGCGATATGGCGGCCAAGCCCACGGTCCGAGTAATGCTCGGGCGTCAGCTGCAGGTCGGCGCGTTCGCCGAACCAGGCCAGGTCGTCGCAGTCGAGCTCACTCAGGAGAACACGATCGCGCACCGCGTTGCGACCTGAAGGAGCGGCGTGGTCGCGCCACAGGCGTTGCAGTCGGCTGCTGCCGACCGCGACTTTGCGCAGGAACTCGTCCTCGTTGGCGCCGACCGCGCGCAGCCAGGCGGTGTAGTGCTGCACGGTCGGCCGCGACGTGCCGCGCTCCCAGGCGTAGAAGGTCACCGGCTGGCGGATGCCGACCGCTTCGCACAGGGCTTCGCCGGTGAGGCCGCTGGCGCGGCGCAGCGCGGCGAGTTCATCGCGCACCGGGCCGGGGATCTCCACACGGGGGCTCGTCAAGTCCGACGTATGCTCGTGGCGCGCCAGCACCTTGCGGCGATACCAATGTTCCACCGCCGGGCCGCGCACCCAGATCTGCCGTGCCGCTTCGGGTACGGCCCACAGGCGCTGCAGCAGGTCGATGCGGCCGGGCGCCGCCGACCCGAAGCGGACCTTTCCCGGCGCCACGACGCGGTCGCCTACGCGCAACTGGTCGCCGCGCTTGAGCCGGACTTCGCCATCCTCGTGCACGAACACGCTGTGGCTGGCGGTTACGCGCACCATGCGGCCGTAGGCGGTACGCACGGCGAAGAGCCGTTCGTCGAGCGGGTGGCGGATTACGGCCTGGATCGGCCTGAAGCGCACCTCGTGCGAATCGATGCCGAAGCACAGCACGTCGCCGAGCGGCGCTGCCTTGACCTTGGCCACGCCCTGCGCGTTCTCGACCGTGCCATGGCGGGCCAGCGCGGCGTCGATGAACTGTCCGATGCGAACCATCCGCACGCCCTGCTCCGCATCGCGGACGAACACGTGTTCGTCGCCGTCCACGCTCATCACGATGATGCGGTGGTAGCGCAGCTTGTCCGGGTTGAACTCCGGGCCGATGCTGGTGCCGAGCGCGGTGATCAGCGTGGCGATCTGCTCGGAGGCGATCAGCTTGTCGAAGCGCGCCCGCTCGACGTTCAGCACCTTGCCGCGCAGCGGCAGGATCGCCTGGAACTTGCGGTCCCGCCCCTGTTTGGCGGAGCCGCCGGCCGAATCGCCCTCGACGAGGTACAGCTCGCACTTGGACGGATCGCGCTCCTGGCAGTCGGCGAGCTTGCCGGGCAGGCCGGCGCCGTCGAGCAGGCCCTTGCGGCGGGTCATCTCGCGTGCCTTGCGCGCCGCCTCGCGAGCACGCGCAGCGTCGACGATCTTGCCGCAGATCATCTTGGCGTCGGCCGGCTTCTCGAGCAGGTATGTCTCCAGCGCCCGGGCGATCACGTCCTCGACCGCCGGCCGCACCTCGCTGGATACCAGCTTGTCCTTGGTCTGGGCGCTGAACTTCGGCTCCGGCACCTTGACGCTCAGCACACAGGCCAGGCCCTCGCGCATGTCGTCGCCGGTGGTCTCGACCCTGGCCTTTTTGTCCAGCTCGCTGGCCTTGATGTAGTTGTTGAGCACGCGCGTCATCGCCGCGCGCAGGCCGGTGATGTGCGTGCCGCCGTCCTTCTGCGGAATGTTGTTGGTGAAGGCGAGCAGGTTTTCGGCGTAGGCGTCGTTCCACTGCATTGCCACTTCGACGCCGACCGGCACGCCACCGGCACTCGATTCGCCGGAAACGTAGAAGACGTTCGGATGCAGCGCCGTCTTGGCTTTGTTGATGTACTCGACGAAGCCCTTGACGCCGCCGGAGAAGGCGAAGTCCTCCTCTTTGCCGTTCCTCTGGTCGATCAGCCGGATGCGCACGCCGTTGTTGAGAAAACTCAGTTCGCGCAGCCGCTTCGAAAGGATCTCCCAGTGAAACTCGACCTTGCCGAAGATCTCCTCGTCGGGCAGGAAGTGGACTTCCGTGCCGCGCTTGTCGGTCTCGCCGATCACCTTCATCGGCGAGATCGGCACGCCGTCGACGGTCTCGACGATGCGCTCCTGCACCTCACCGAGGCGGAACTCGGTGAAGTGCACCTTGCCGTCGCGGCGGATCGTCAGCCGCAGCCATTTCGACAGCGCGTTGACGCAGGACACGCCGACGCCGTGCAGGCCGCCCGAGACCTTGTAGCTGTTCTGGTTGAACTTGCCGCCGGCGTGCAGTTCGGTGAGCGCGATCTCGGCCGCCGAGCGCTTCGGCTCGTGCTTGTCGTCCATCTTGACGCCGGTCGGGATGCCGCGGCCGTTGTCGATCACCGACAGTGAATTGTCGGTGTGGATGGTGACGACGATGTCGTCGCAGTAGCCGGCCAGCGCCTCGTCGATCGAGTTGTCGACGACCTCGAACACCATGTGGTGCAGGCCAGTGCCATCCTGCGTGTCGCCGATGTACATACCCGGCCGCTTGCGCACTGCCTCCAGTCCCTCGAGGATCTGGATGCTGCCGGCGCCGTAATCGCTGGCCGAGCTGCCGTCGCCGGGTTGCGCCGATGGAACTGGTACTGCTGACATCTGCTTCTCTGCCTGCTCTGTTTACCCGCTCCCCTTCCTCTCCCCCCAAGGTGTTGAGGGGAAAAGGGCGGCGGCCCTTGCTCCGATGGCCTAGATCCGCATCGGCATCACGACGTACTTGAACTTCTCGCTGTCCGGCATCGTGATCAGCGCGCTGCCGAGCGCGTCGCCGAGCGCGAAGCTGATCTGCTCGCACTTCAGGTTGGCGAGCACGTCGAGCAGGTAGGTGACGTTGAAGCCGATATCGAGTCCGTCGCCCGAGTAGTCGATCTCGAGCTCCTCCTGCGCGTCTTCCTGGTCGGAGTTGGTCGAGTTGATCTTCAGGCTGCCGGCGCCGAGCACCATGCGCACGCCCTTGAACTTGTCGGTGGTCAGGATCGCCGCGCGCTGCAGCGCCGAGGACAACAGTTCGCGGCCGACGCTGAAGCGGCGCGTGTTGCCAGCGGGAATCACCTTCGTGTAGTCGGGGAACTTGCCCTCGACCAGCTTGGAGATCAGCTCGATGCCGCCGAATGAGAACTTCACCTGGCTGGCCGCCATCTGCACCCGCACCGGCTCGTCGGGGCTGTCCGGCAGCAGCCGCGACAGTTCATGGATCGTCTTGCGCGGAATGATCGCCTCGATGCGGCCGCTGGCGGCGCCGTCCTTCGCGACTTCGCAAAGGGCGAGGCGGTGGCCGTCGGTGGCCACCGCGCGCACCGTCTGGCCGTCGACGACCAGCAGCATGCCGTTCAGGTAGTAGCGGATGTCCTGCGCAGCCATCGCGTAGTGCACCATCGCAAGCAGGTACTTCAGCGTCCCGGCGGGCAGTTCGAAATCGGCCGTGTACTCGGCCGCGGCGACCGCCGGGTACTCGTCGGCTGCCATCGTCTGCAGGTTGAAGCGGCTGCGGCCGGACTGGACCGTGATCTTCTTGCCGGTCAGCGACAGCGCGACATCGGCTTCTGGAAGCGCGCGCAGGATATCGACCAGCTTGCGCGCCGACACCGTGGTCGCGGCAGCATCGCGGCCGGCGCCGATGGCGGCTGATGTCTGGATCTGGATCTCCAGGTCGGTGGCCGTGAACGAGACCTGCTCACCGTCCTTGCGGACCAGCACGTTGGCGAGGATCGGCAGCGTCTGCCGACGTTCGACGATGCCACTGACCACCTGCAGCGGCTTGAGCAACGCATCGCGGGTCGCTTTGACGAGTTGCATTGTTTTCCTTTTCTTTCAGAACAAGAAAAGCTAGTTAATAGAGCCCGGTTGAAACTGGGGAAAAGCCGCCGCAGCGCTTACGCGACAGCGACTTACGACGGCCCGAAAGCTGTGGGCAGGCCCTTGGCAACGGCGTACCGAGGCTGTGGATGAAGCAGGACAACTTGGACGGCTGTTCGGGCAACCGTGCATTTTCCCATGGTTGCCCACAGCCGTGCAGCGGTCCTGTCCACAAGGTCTGCTTTTACCCTGGCGGCCCGGGCTCAACCCTTCAGCGCCTGCTCGAGAACGTGCAGCGCGTGGTTCAGTTCGCTGTCCTTGGCCCGGTGCTGGTTGATCTTGCGCACCGCGTGCAGCACGGTGGTGTGGTCGCGGCCGCCGAACAGCTCACCGAGCTCGGGCAGGCTCTTCTGCGTCATTTCCTTGGCCAGGTACATGGCGACCTGGCGCGGCATGGCGATCGAATTGGGCCGCCGCTTGCTGTACATGTCGGCGACCTTGATCTTGTAGTAGTCGGCCACCGTCTTCTGGATCAGTTCGACCGTGACCTGGCCGGTACTGGCACCGAGCAGGTCCTTCAGCGCTTCGCGCGCCAGCTCGACCGACAGCGGCCGGCCGTGGAACGAGGCGA
The DNA here is from genome assembly GCA_964610575.1 of uncultured Burkholderiaceae bacterium. GTDB lineage: Bacteria > Pseudomonadota > Gammaproteobacteria > Burkholderiales > Burkholderiaceae_F > JADJWR01. The sequence continues at coordinate 373 of CAZSYX010000008.1, read as the reverse complement.
AGGCGAGGATCTTGCGCAGCGCGCCTTCCAGCTCGCGAACGTTGCTGCGCAGGTTCTTGGCGATGAAGAAGGCGACTTCCTCCGAAAGCTCGGCGCGCTCCAGTTCCGCCTTCTTGAGCAGGATCGCCACCCGCATCTCGAGTTCCGGCGGTTCGATGCCGACCGTCAGTCCCACGGAGAAGCGCGACACCAGCCGGTCCTCGATGTCCTTCAGTTCCTTCGGGTAGGTGTCCGAGGTGATGATGATCTGCTTGCGGCCGGCAACCAGTGCCTCGAAGGCATAGAAGAACTCCTCCTGCGTGCGGCTCTTGCCGCCGAAGAACTGGATGTCGTCGATCAGCAGCAGGTCGAGCGAGTGGTAGTAGCGCTTGAA
>CAZSYX010000007.1:17210-76505 GCA_964610575.1 uncultured Burkholderiaceae bacterium | reverse complement strand
AGGAAATGTACTGGAGGCGGGGGTCGGAATCGAACCGGCGTACACGGATTTGCAGTCCGCTGCATGGCCACTCTGCCACCCCGCCATGATCCTGCCGCCCGATTGTAGCGGCGCGGTCCGGCGCGGAAAGTCAAAGGGGAAGCCGTCGGGCTTCCCCTTTGATGAATCTGGAGCGGGAAACGAGTCTCGAACTCGCGACCTCAACCTTGGCAAGGTTGCGCTCTACCAACTGAGCTATTCCCGCGAAGGCGGCGATTATATCGGCCGATTGCACCCTGTCAAAGCGACCCGGCTATCCGTTGCCCGGACTACTCAGGTGCGGCCAGGCCAGGCGCAGGTAGTACATCATCGAGTAAACGGTGAGCGCCGCCGCCACGTAGATCAGCACGGTCCCGATCGCCGCCACCGGGATCACGCCGAACAGCGGGTCGTGGTACAGGAGCACTGGGATGGCCACCATCTGCATGATCGTCTTGAGCTTGCCGAGCCAGTTCACGGCCACGCTCGCCGCAGCGCCGACATAGGCCATCCACTCGCGCAGGGCGGAAACCGTGATCTCGCGGCCGATGATCACCAGCGCGACAAACTCGTCGATGCGCCCGAGCGTCAGCAGCACGACCAGCGCGGCACAGACCATCAGCTTGTCGGCCACCGGATCGAGGAAGGCACCAAGAGGCGTCGTCAGCTGGTACTTGCGCGCCAGATAGCCGTCGAAGCCGTCGGTGATCGCCGCCAGCGCGAACAGTGTGCAGGCGGTGACGTTCTTCCAGTGCGGCGAAAGCCAGGCGTCGGGCAGGTAGAAGATGCCGAGGACCATCGGGATCATCGCGATCCGCGCCCAGGTCAGGATCATCGGCAGGTTGATCGGCATGTCCTCTTCAGCCCGGCTGCCCGTGCAACTGTGCGTAAATGCGTTCGGCGAGCTTACGGGAAACGCCGTCGACATGCGCGATGTCCTCGACCGATGCGGCCATCAGCCCGCGCAGGCCGCCGAAGCGCGCCAGCAACCGCTGCCGGCGCTTCGGCCCGATGCCCTCCATGTCCTCGAGCTGCGACGTTGCGCGCGGCTTGGCGCGCCGGGCCCGCATGCCGGTGATGGCGAAGCGATGCGCTTCGTCGCGGATTTGCGCGATCAGCAGCAACGCCTGCGATTCACGCCCGAGTTGCATGGACGGGCGACCGTCGGCAAACACCAGCTCTTCCAGTCCGACCTTGCGCTCCGGCCCCTTGGCAACGCCGACAAGGACACCGTCGTCGAGCCCGAGTTCACCAAACACCTGGCGCGCGACTTCGACCTGGCCGGCGCCGCCGTCGATCAGCACCAGGCTGGCCAGGGTTCCGTCGCCACGGGCGATCCGCTGATAGCGCCGCGTCAGCGCCTGGCGCATGGACGCGTAGTCGTCGCCGGGGGCGAGATCGTCGATGTTGAAGCGGCGATACTCGGCCGGCTGCATGGCGTGATCGTGATAGACGACGCAGGCCGCCTGCGTGGCCTCGCCCATTGTGTGGCTCACGTCGAAGCACTCGATGCGCAGGCGCGCCGGATCGCCTTCCGGCGCCTCCAGCCCGAGCGTGTCGATGAGTGCCCGTGTGCGCGCCTGCTGCGAACCCTCCTCCGCAAGCCGGCGTGCCAGCGCGAGCTTCGCGTTGGCCTCGGCCATCTCGAGCCAGTGCCGCCGCTGCCCCTGCGGCTGGCGCAGGATCTGCAGCCGCTCGCCTGCAGCGCGGATCATCGGCGCCAGTTCCTCCGCATCAAGGTCCGCATTGACGATCAGCACGGGCGGCGCCGACAGGTCGCCGTAATGCTGCGAGACGAAGGCCTCCAGCACCTCCGGCGCATCCGCCTCCTCGGCCTGCCGGGCCGGGAAGAATGGCCGGTCGCCGAGGTGCCGGCCGCCGCGCACCATCGCCAGATTGACGCAGGCCTGGCCCTGCTCGATCACCACGGCGATCACATCGGCATCGGTGTCGCCGCCGGTGGTCTCCACCGCCTGCTGGTGCAGCACGCGCGACAGGCTGCCCAACTGGTCGCGCACGGCTGCCGCTTCCTCGAAACGCAGGTCCGAGGCCAGTTGCTGCATCTTCGTTTCCAGTTCCGCCGTCACCTCGCCGGCCTGCCCGCGCAGGAAGCGCACCGCACGATCGACATCGGCGGCGTAGGCGTCGGCATCGATCAGTCCGACGCACGGCGCGCTGCAACGGCCGATCTGATGCAGCAGGCACGGGCGCGAGCGATTGGCAAACACTGTGTCCTCGCAAGTGCGCAGGCGAAACACTTTCTGCAGCACGCGGATGCTGTCCTTGACTGCCCAGGCGTTTGGATAGGGTCCGAAGTACTGCGCTCGCCGGTCCGGCGCGCCGCGAAAGTAGGCGATGCGCGGAAAAGCGTGCGCGGTGAACTTCAGGTACGGATACGACTTGTCGTCGCGGAAGAGGATGTTGAAACGCGGCGCCAGCTGCTTGATCAGGTTGTTCTCGAGCAGCAGCGCCTCGGCTTCCGAGCGCGTCACCGTGGTCTCGATGCCGACGACGCGTTCCAGCATCAGCGCGGTGCGCGGTCCGACACCCTTGTTGAAGTAGGAGCCGACGCGCTTCCTGAGGTCGCGGGCCTTGCCGACGTAAAGCACCAGACCGGACGCATCGAGCATCCGGTAGACGCCGGGCAAATGTGGCAGGCCGTCGACGATCGCGCGGGGATCGACGTCGGCAGGCGCTGATTCGCTGGGCTTTTCCGAGGGCGACACGTCGCTTCGACCGCCTTGCCCGCTCTATAATTGCGGGCTTTTCAAGCACTTGTTGCGGCCTGCCATTCTACGAGCGGCAGCCGCCTCCCCCCATCAGGACTCCACCATGGCAAAGATCCTCGCCACCGAAATCCGTGCCGGCAACCTGCTCGAGTTCGACAAGCGTATCTGGCGCGTGTTGAAGTCGCACCACGTGCACGTCGGCGGCCGCGGCGGCGCCTACATGCAAGTCGAGATGAAGGACGTCGAGAGCGGCCAGAAGCGCAACGAGCGCCTGTCGACCGACGACCGGGTCGAGCGCCCGTTCATCGACCGCCGCACGATGACCTACTCGTACCAGGACGGCGCCAACTACGTCTTCATGGACAACGAGACCTACGAGCAGATCACGCTCGGGGCGGACTTCCTCGAGGGCCAGTCGGACTATCTGCTGCCGAACATGGAAGTCGAGATCAACTTTCACAACGAGCGCCCGATTGGCATCCAGCTGCCGACCAGCGTGGTGCTGGAGGTCGTCGAGACCGAGCCCGGCATCAAGAACGCCACCGCCACCACCTCGTTCAAGCCGGCCAGGCTGCAGACCGGCATCACGGTGCAGGTGCCGCCGTTCGTCAACACCGGCGAGAAGATCCGCGTCAGCACCGATGACGGGTCCTACATCGAGCGCGCGTAGACCCGCCATGACCGGGCCGGCCGCCACCGTGCCACCCGCGGCGCTGGCCGGCGTGCGCGTCGTCGAGATGGGCCAGCTGATCGCCGGGCCGTTCGCCGGCAAGATGCTCGGCGAGTTCGGCGCCGACGTGATCAAGATCGAGCCACCCGGCAGCGGCGACCCGCTGCGCAACTGGCGAATGCTCAAGGACGGCACCTCGGTGTGGTGGCAAGTGCAGTCGCGCAACAAACGCTCGATCGCGCTCGACCTGCGCGCCGCCGAGGGTCAGGACATTGCCCGCCGGCTGATCGCCGAAGCCGACGTGCTGATCGAGAACTTCCGACCCGGCACCCTCGAAGGTTGGGGTCTCGGTTGGGAGGATCTGCGCACGTTGAACCCGGGCCTGGTCATGCTGCGCATCTCGGGCTACGGGCAAACCGGTCCGTACCGCGACCAGCCGGGCTTCGGGGTGATCGGCGAGGCCATGGGCGGCTTGCGTCACCTGACCGGGGAGCCCGGACGCGTACCGGTGCGCGTCGGCGTTTCCATTGGCGACACGCTGGCCGCGCTGCACGGCGTGATCGGCGTGATGATGGCGCTTTACCACCGCAAGGTGAACGGCGGCACTGGGCAGGTGATCGACGTGGCCCTGCACGAGGCAGTGTTCAACGTGATGGAGAGCCTGATCCCCGAGTACAGCGTCTTCGGCACGGTGCGTCAGGCAACCGGCAGCAGCATGCCCGGCATCGCACCGACCAACGCCTACCGCTGCAGCGACGGCTTCGTGCTGATCGCCGGCAACGGCGACAGCATCTTCAGGAGGCTGATGGAGGCAATCGGCCGCCGCGACCTCGCCAATGCACCGGACCTGGCAGGCAATGTTGGCCGGGTGGCGCGGGTGGCCGAGATCGATGGCGCGATCGAAGCCTGGACCTCGATGCGCACGGTGGCGGATGTCCTGGCTGCCATGGCCGCGGCGCGGGTGCCGGCCGGCAAGGTCTACACGGCGAAGGATATCCACGAAGACCCGCACTACCGCGCGCGCGAGATGATCGTGCCGCAGGTCACCCGTGATGGCTGGTCGCTCGACGTGCCGGGTGTGGTCCCGAAGCTGTCGGAGACTCCCGGCACCTTGCGCTCGCCAGCACCCCGCCTGGGTGAAGACACGGTCGCCGTGCTGCGTGAACTTGGCCTCGGCGACGAAGCGATCGCCGCGCTGCGCGCCAGAGGAGTGCTTGGCTGAGTCGCGCGGCCGTCCGGCCGGCTGTCAGGCGTTGCTCCAGGCGATGACTTCTTCGCGCGCGGCGAGGTAGGTCGGGTCGCCCAGCAGTTCATCCATCGAAGCCGCCGCTCCACGCGGCATGACGCGGGCCAGCCGTCGGTCGAACGAGGGCGTGCGCCTCCAGCGGATGCCGGCAAGCAGTTCGTCTGCGGACGCAGGATTGTTGCAGGCAAGGATGAAATCGCAGCCTGCATCGAGCGCGGCCTGACCGCGGGCGACTATGCCGCCGGCCACGCTTGCCCCTTCCATCGACAGGTCGTCGCTGAAAACAGCGCCGGTGAAGCCGAACTGGCGGCGCAGCACACCCTTGATCCAGCGCGCCGAGAACCCGGCCGGCCTGTCATCGATGCAAGGGTAGATCACGTGCGCCGGCATCACCCCCGCCAGCGCGACACCCAACCAGCGATACGGTGCCGCGTCCTGCCCGAGGATCTCGGCGCGACGGCGCTCGTCGACCGGCAGCGCGATGTGTGAATCGGCGGCCGGCCAGCCGTGGCCGGGGAAGTGCTTGCCGCAGTTGGCCATGCCGGCGAGCGCCATGCCGTGCGCCAGATGCGAGGCAAGCATCGCGACCACGCGCGGATCGCGATGCAGGGCGCGGTCGCCGATCACACCGCTGCGTCCCCAGTCGAGGTCGAGCACCGGCGCGAACGTGAGGTCCACACCGTGCGCCCGCAGTTCCGCCGCCATCACGTAGCCGACAGCCGTCGCCGTGCGACTGGCGCGCAGCACGTCTTCGTCCCACAGCGTGCCCAGACGCGCCATCGCCGCGATGCGTGTGAACGGCGGCTGGCGAAAGCGCTGCACCCGGCCGCCCTCGTGATCGATGGCGATCATCAACGATGGCGAACGCAGCGCGTGGATCGCCGCCGTCAACGCGCCCAGCTGCTCGGCCGATTCGTAATTGCGCGCAAACAGGATGACCATGCCGACCAGCGGATGGACGAGCCGCCGACGGTCGGCGTCGGTGAGTTGCGTGCCTTCGATATCGACGACGACAGGCCCGAGCACCTACGCCTCCGCCCGATCGGCCCCGCCGATCACTTCGGCCACGACGAAGGCCATTGCCATCGACTGCTCGTCGGTGACCGATACCGAAAGCCGCAGCCGCCTGGCCCGGATGAAGTCGGCCAGTGCGTCATGTGCCACCACCTGGGGTTGCCCCGACGGCGCGTTGATGATCTCCACGGCGCGCCAGGTCATCGGCGAACGCAGGCCGAGGCCGATCGCCTTCGACACCGCCTCTTTCGCCGCAAAGCGCGTGGCGAGGAAAGCCAGGCCGCGGCTCGCCGACCGGGCGCGCCGCGCCTCATAACGCGCCCTTTCCTGCGGCCCGAGGATGCGATCGACGAAACGCTCGCCGAAGCGATCGACGGCCGCTGCGATCCGCCCGATCTCGACCAGGTCGGTGCCGATGCCGTAGATCACGCGGTCTCGCGCGTGGCGGCTTCTGCGCTTCGGATCGCCGCCACGTACATGCGCACCGTCGCCGCCATGCCGAACTCGAGCGCATCTGCCGTCAGCGCATGGCCGATCGACACCTCGAGCACGCCCGGCACGGCGATCAGGAACGGCGGCAGGTTGTCCCGGTTCAGGTCGTGCCCGGCGTTGACACCGAGGCCGACGGCCTGCGCTGCCTCGGCCGCAGCCCGGTAGCGAGCGAGCATCTCCAGCTGCCCCGCCGTGCCAAACGCCAGCGCATAGGGTTCCGTGTAAAGCTCCACTCGGTCAGCGCCGACCTCCCGCGCAAGCTTCATCGCCTGCGGTTCCGGATCCATGAACAGGCTGACCCGCACGCCGAGCGCGCGCGCCTCTTCGATGACCGGCCGCAGGCGACCGCTCTCACGCGACAGGTTCCAGCCGTGGTCGGAAGTGAAGGCGCCGGTCTCGTCCGGCACGAAGGTGCACTGCTGCGGCCGCACCTGCCGCACGTAGTCCATCAGCTGATGGAACGGGTTGCCCTCGATGTTGAACTCGGCCGCCGGCCAGTTCGCCAGCAGCATCGCGAGTTCATGCACGTCCTCGCCGCGCACGTGGCGGCCGTCCGGCCGCGGATGCACCGTGATGCCGTCGGCGCCCGCCTCGAGCGCGATAGTGGCGAACTTCGACACGCTGGGAATGCCCAGCTTGCGCGTATTGCGCACCAGCGCGATCTTGTTCAGGTTGACGGAGAGCGCAGTCACGGCACTCAGAGTTCCTTCAGGTCCTGCAGGATGCGGCGCGTGTTCAGCGGCCGTCCGTCGAGATGGTAGCGAATGATCAACCGCAGCATCGTGCGGGACTCGGCCGCCACGCCGGGCTGCGCGAAGTCTCCCGCCGCCATCGCCAGCGCCGTTGCCCCCGATACGCTGACCGCCTCGCTGTCGCGCTCGGCGAGCACCAGGCCACGCTGCGGATCGACGCGGTAGCGCGCCCGCGGAGCGACAGCCCGGCCGTCGGCGCAGACATCGAGCGCCGGCAGGTAGCCGATCTCGCGCAGCAGTTCGAACTCGAACTCGCGCAGCGCCAGATCCAGCCGCGCCTCGTCGCTGGCCAGCGCGCGCAGCGCGCGCGCATAGGCGCCGAAAAGCACCGGATGCGCATCGGCGCGCGCCAGCAGCCGCACGATCAGCTCGTTCAGGTAGAAACCGGCGAGCAGTGCATCGCCGCGCAGCGGCACCAGGCCGCCCGTCCACTCGGCGCGGATCAGCGTCTTCACTTCGCCGCGCCCGCTCCAGGCCAGCGCCAGCGCCGAAAACGGCGACAGCAGCCCGCGCAGCTGCGACGTGCCCCGCTTGGCGCCACGCGCCACCAGCGCGACGCGGCCATGGTCGCGCGTGAGTGCCTCGACGATCAGGCTGGTCTCACGCCATGGGTAGGTGTGCAGCACGAAGGCCGGTTGGTGTTCGACCCGCGCGTCCGAACTGCGCCGTCGCGGGGCGGCGGCCGGTGCGCGCGCCGCCTCATTCATAGCCGAGGCTCTTCAACGCCTGTGCGTCTTCGCTCCAGCCGCGGCGCACGCGCACGTGGGTCTGCAGGTGCACCGGCTTGCCCAGCAGCTTCTCGATGTCGAGCCGCGCCAGGCGGCCGATCTCGCGCAGCTTGGCGCCGCCGGCGCCGATGACGATGCCCTTGTGCGCGTCGCGCTCGACCAGCAGCGTGGCGACGATCCCGGCGCGGTTCTCGTCCTCCTCCCAGCGCTCGATCGTCACCGCGATGCCGTACGGGAGCTCGTCGCCAAGCAGGCGGAACGCCTTCTCGCGGATCGACTCGGCGGCGAGGAAACGCACACTGCGGTCGGTGAACTGGTCCGCCTCGAACAGCGGTTCGCCCGGCGGCAGCCTGCGCTCGATCTCCCCCAACAGGTCGTCGAGCTGCCGCTGCTTCTCGGCGCTCACCGGCACCACGGCAGCAAACTTGTAGCGTGCTGCCGCCTCGGCGATGCGCGGCAGCAGTTGGTCGCGATCAGCCAGCAGATCGGTCTTGTTCAGCGCCAGGATCACGTTGCCCCGATCGGCCGGCAGCAGGTCGATCACCGCCTGGTCCTCGCTCGTGATGCCGCGCGAATCGATCAGCAGCACGATCACATCGGCTTCGGCGAGCGCCGCGCCGACAGCCTCGTTCATCCGCCGCGTCAGCATCGACCGATGCCGGCGCTGGAAGCCCGGCGTGTCGATGAAGATGCACTGCGTCGTCGCCGGCGGCGTGCCCCGCGTCAGAACGCCCAGCACGCGTACCCGCGTCGTCTGCGGCTTGCGCGAAGTGATCGAAACATGCTCGCCGACGAGCGCGTTGAGCAGCGTCGACTTGCCGACGTTGGGCCGGCCGATGATCGCCACGAAGCCGGTGCGCGGGGTCGCCGCACCGTGGTCTGCCGCTGCGGCCATGCTCAGCGCGGCTGCGATGTCGACGTGTCGGCCGGGACGCCGGCCGCGGTGTCGGCGGGGTGGGCCGATGCTTCTGGCTGCCCTGTCGGCGCAGCGGTGCCACCGCGACCATCATCGCCTGCACGGCCGGCGGCCTCGCCCGGCACCGGCGCCGCCGCCTTGCGCCGGGCACGCCGAGTGGCCTGCGCGGTCTCGAGGGCAAGCTTCGCTGCCGACTGCTCGGCCGCGCGGCGGCTGCGCCCGCTGCCACGCACGCTGATGTCGAACTTCGGCACCGAACACTCGACCTCGAACTCCTGGTTGTGCGCGGCACCGCGTGTCTCGACCACGGAGTACAGGGGCAGCGGCAGGCGCTTGCCCTGCAGGAACTCCTGCAGCAGCGTCTTGCTGTCCTTGCCGAGTGTCTTCGGGTCGACCGACTTGAGCACCGGCTCGAACAGGCGCGTGATCACCTCGCGCGCCGCGTCGAAACCGCGATCGACGAACACCGCGCCGATGGCTGCCTCGAGCGTGTCGGCCAGGATCGAAGGCCGCCGAAAGCCGCCACTCTTGCGTTCGCCCTCGCCAAGCCGCAGGAACTGGCTCAGTTCGAGCCGCTCGGCGATCTCGGCAAGCGACTGCTGTTTGACCAGGTTGGCGCGCAGCCGGGACAGGTCGCCCTCGTTCAGGCGCGCGAACTTCTGGAACAGCAGCTGCGCAATAGTGCAGTTGAGCACCGCGTCGCCGAGGAACTCGAGCCGCTCGTTGTGGACCACCCCATGGCTTCGATGCGTGACCGCCTGCTCCAGCAGTTCGTGGTTGGCGAACTGGTAGCCGAGCCGTTCCTCGAGTGCGCTGAGTTCGATCACGCGGTAGCGCCCTTGTCGCGCCTACGGGCCGGCCTTCGGTCGGCCGCTGGTGGTGCCAGAAAAGTCGATCACCAGCCGCACGTTGTCGGCTATCGGGATCTGGTAGGAGTAGGCATACGAGATCACGATCTTGTCTGACTCCTTGGTGATGTCCAGGTCCTTGCCGGCGACCGACTTGATGTCGTCGATCTGTGCATAGCGGTCGAACGCCTTGCGCAGTTCCGGCACGGTGCTCGCATCGAGGCGGATCTGCTTGACCGCCTTCTCGATCGCCAGGTACTCGGTGATCGCCGGCACCAGCTTGGCGCCGATGATCAGCAGCGCGACGATGATCAGGCCGACGAAGATCAGCGAAATGATGCCCAGGCCTGCCTGGCGCCTGCTGCTGCCGAATTTCCCGTGCATTGCTACCTCCCGCGGCCGACGATGGGCCCGCCAAGACTCAGTGAAACCCACCAATGCGCCCGATGTTGCCAAAGTTCATCCAGATGAAGAACGCCCGGCCGACGATGTTCTCGTCGGGCACGAAGCCCCAGAAACGGCTGTCTTCGCTGTTGTCGCGGTTGTCCCCCATCACGAAGAAGTGCCCTGCCGGCACCGTGCAGGCCACGCCGGAGGCGGTGTACTGGCACGCCTGCGGATGGGTGTGCACGAAGGCTCGCATCGGCGGCACGCCCGGCCCCTCGCTGAGGATGATCCGGTGCTCCACGTTACCCAGTTTCTCCGAGAACTGCGCGTAGTACTGGACCCGGTCCTCCTCGAAGTACCTGGGCAGCGACTGCAGCGGCACCGGCTGGCCGTTGATCGCCACCCTCCGGTCAGAGTACTCGACCCGGTCGCCCGGCAGGCCAACGACCCGCTTGATGTAGTCCTGCGAGGGGTTGTGCGGAAAGCGGAAGACCATCACGTCGCCGCGCTGCGGCGACCCGAGATCGATGACCTTCTTGTTGATCACCGGCAGTCGGATTCCGTATTGGTACTTATTTACCAGGATCAGGTCGCCGATCTGCAGCGTCGGGATCATCGAACCCGACGGGATGCGGAACGGTTCGAAGAGGAACGAGCGCAGCACGAACACGATCAGGATGACCGGGAAGAAGCTCGCCGTGTATTCGAGGTACCACGGCCGCTGGGTCAGCCGGCCGGCCAGCGCCGCCCGGTCGGCCGCCAGCGCCTGCGCGTTGATGCCGACCTTGCCGGCGTTGCGTGCGTCAAACTGAGCAAGGGCCTTCTCCGCCGTGGCGAGCCGCTGCTTCTTCAGCACCAGCACGTCGAGCAGCCACATGACGAAGCTGATGACGAGCAGGACGAACAGGATCAACGCGAAGTTCATCAGTGCCCGCCCGGCCGCCCGAAGGGCGCTGAGCGCCCCCTCGCGGGGGCAGCGAACGAAGTGAGCGTGGGGGCCATCATTTGTCCTCGACCTGCAGGATGGCCAGGAACGCCTCCTGCGGAATTTCCACCGTGCCGACCTGCTTCATCCGCTTCTTGCCGGCCTTCTGCTTTTCGAGCAGCTTTTTCTTGCGCGTGATGTCGCCGCCGTAGCACTTGGCGAGCACGTTCTTGCGCAGTGCCTTGACGTCTTCGCGGGCGATGATGTTGGCGCCGATCGAGGCCTGGATGGCCACGTCGTACATCTGGCGCGGAATCAGCTTGCGCATCTTCGCCGCCACTTCGCGACCGCGGTGCATGGCATTGGCCCGATGCACGATCACGCTCAGCGCATCGACGCGGTCGCCGTTGATCAGCATGTCGACCTTGACGACATCGGCCGCGCGGTATTCCTTGAACTCGTAGTCCATCGAGGCGTAGCCGCGCGACACCGACTTCAGCTTGTCGAAGAAGTCGAGCACGATCTCCGCCAGCGGCAGTTCGTAGGTCAGGTGCACGTGGCGGCTGTGATAGGTCAGATCGGTCTGCACGCCGCGCTTGCCGATGCACAGGGTGATGACCTGCCCGACGTATTCCTGCGGCACGAAGATCGTCACGCTGACGATCGGCTCGCGGATCTCCTCGATCTTGGCGGGATCCGGCATCTTCGACGGGTTCTCGACCGGAACAACGGTTCCATCGCGCAGCAGGACTTCGTACACCACCGACGGCGCGGTGGTGATCAGATCCATGTCGTACTCGCGCTCGAGACGCTCCTGCACGATGTCCATGTGCAGCAGACCGAGGAAACCGCAGCGGAAGCCGAATCCCAGCGCCTGCGAGACCTCCGGCTCGAAGTGCAGCGACGCATCATTGAGCTGCAGCTTCGTCAGCGCGTCGCGCAGCGCCTCGTACTGGTTGGACTCCACCGGGAACAGGCCGGCGAACACCTGCGGCTTGACCTCCTTGAAGCCGGGCAGCGGCCGCTCGGCCGGCCTGGCGGTGTGGGTCACCGTGTCGCCGACGTGGGCGTCGCGCAGTTCCTTGATTCCGGCAATGACGAAGCCGACCTCGCCCGCCGACAGCACTTCGCGGCTGCGCGACTTGGGCGTGAACACACCGACCTGCTCGACCAGGTGCGTGGCATTGCTGGCCATAAAGAGGATCTTGTCCTTTGGCTTGATCGTGCCGTTGATCACCCGCACCAGCATCACGACGCCGACGTAGTTGTCGAACCAGGAATCGATGATCAACGCCTGCAACGGTGCGGCCGGATCGCCCTTGGGTGGCGGCACCCGCTCGATGATCCGCGCCAGGATCTCCTCCAGACCCATGCCGGTCTTCGCACTGGCCAGCACCGCGTCATGCGCGTCCAACCCGATCACGTCCTCGATCTCTGCCCGGGCCTCGTCGGAATTGGCCGACGGCAGGTCCATCTTGTTCAGGATCGGCAGCACTTCGACGCCGAGCTCGATCGCGGTATAGCAGTTGGCGACCGTCTGCGCCTCGACGCCCTGCGTGGCGTCGACCACCAACAGCGCGCCTTCGCACGCCGACAGCGAGCGGCTGACTTCGTAGGAAAAGTCGACGTGGCCCGGCGTGTCGATCAGGTTCAGGTTGTAGCGCTGCCCGCTCGGGGCGGTGTATTCGAGCGCCGCGGTCTGCGCCTTGATAGTGATGCCGCGCTCGCGCTCCAGGGCCATCGAGTCGAGCACCTGCGCCTCCATCTCCCGATCGGCGAGACCGCCACAGCGCTGGATCAGCCGGTCAGCCAGCGTCGACTTGCCGTGGTCGATGTGCGCGATGATGGAAAAGTTGCGAATGTGTTGCATCGATGTCGAGAGGTGGCGGCCCCGCGCGATTCCTGAACCGCACGCGCAGGTACCTGCTGGCCGGCTCCGGGCCGGAGCGGGCAAAGCAAAGGGGGTGCGCCGCCGGCGTCACCCCCTTGTACTGGCCGCGACGCGCATTTTAGCGCTGTCGCGGTATGTCGCAGCCTCTATCGGTCGGCCGGACGGATGATCACGTACTGCGTCGTGTCACCGCGGCGCACCAGCAGCGCCACGTTCTTCTTGCGGTCCAGTTTGGCGACCTGGTCATTGAACTGCTTGGCGCTGACGACATCGACCGTGTTCAGGGCCAGGATCAGGTCGCCGGTGCGCAACCCGGCGGTCGCGGCGGGACCGTCGACGGCGTCGACCTGCACGGCGGACTTGATCTTCAGTTCCTTCAGCTTCTCGGCCGGAACATCCGAAACCGTCAGTCCAAGTGCATTTGCCGGCGCGGCGCTGCGCGGCGGCGGCTCGCCGCGGCGGGCCGTCTGCTGCTCCTGCACCATCTCGACCACCGTCACCTGCAGGTCGCGCTGGCTGCCCTTTCGCCAGACGCTCATCGCCACCTTGGCTCCGGGCTTGGTGCCGCCGACGATGCGCGGCAGGTCGGACTGGCTGTCGATGGCACGCCCGTCGAAGCGCAGCACGACGTCGCCGGCCTCGACTCCGGCCTTGGCCGCCGGGCCGTCGGGATCGACATTGGTGACCAGGGCGCCCTGCGGCTTGGCCAGACCGATCGCTTCGGCCACCTCGCGCGAGACCGCACCAATGGTCACGCCGATGCGTCCGCGGATGACTCGGCCGGAGGCGCGCAACTGCTCCTGCACGCGCATCGCCTCGTCGATCGGGATCGCAAAGGAGATGCCGGCGAAGGCGCCGGAGGTCGTGAAGATCTGCGAGTTGATGCCGACCACCTCACCGCGCATGCTGATCAGCGGGCCGCCGGAGTTGCCCGGATTCACGGCCACGTCGGTCTGGATGAACGGCAGGAACTCACCGGTCTCGCGCGCCTTGGCGCTGACGATGCCCGCCGTCACCGTGCTCTCGAGGCCGAACGGCGAGCCGATGGCGATCACCCATTCACCGACCCGCAGCTTGTTGGGGTCGCCGATCCTGACCGCCGGCAGCCCCGACGCCTCGATCTTCAGAAGGGCCACGTCGGAGCGCTGGTCGGAGCCGATCAGCTTGGCGTTGAACTCGCGCTTGTCGGCCAGGGTCACCGTGATCTGCTCGGAGCCTTCGACCACGTGATGGTTGGTCATCACGTAGCCGTCGGCCGAGATGATGAAGCCCGAGCCGAGCCCGCGCGGAACCTGCCGTTCACCGCGCGGCCCGGGACGCTGCTGCGGCCCCGGGCCCGGTTGCGGCTGCGGGAAGAAGCGGCGGAAGAACTCGTAGAACGGGTCGTTCTCGTCCAGACCCGGAATCTGCGGCGTGCCGTTGCGGCCGTGGATGGACCCCAGGCGCGCTGTGGTTCGGATGTTGACGACGGCCGGGCCGGCCCGCTCGACGAGGTCGGCGAAGTCGGGCAACTGCGCCGCGGGTGCCTGCGCCTGCGCCGGCACGGCGCCGACTCCGATGGCGACAAACAGGGGCAACAGAACTCGAAGAATCAGCTTGTTCATCATGCGGTTTTCTTTGAAATGGATCGAGATGTGAGAAGTCAGCGGCCCACGCGCTCGGCCGCCTGGGCAACGGCACGCGCCGTTTCGGCGGGAATCTCGCCGACGACCGTCACCATGGCGTCGCCGACCCGCCTCGCGTAGGCATTGATCGGGCCACGCCGCGGCAGGGCTTCACTGGCGTCCGACGCCGACGCCGGTTCGATGAATACCGACAACGAGGCCAGGCCATCCGAGTAGACCGCCTGCAAGGCCGGCCCCGACGACATTGGCCGGCGCACTGCGAACAACGGCTTGAACCCGCTTGGCGGGGCAAGTCGCCAGCCCTGCTCCTTAAGGTCGACTGGGCGGTGCGCGGCCTCGTCGACCTTCCAGCCCTCGGTCGGCCACGACGGCCTGAGTTGCTCGCGATCGACGCCGCCGATGCGGACATCGGCGAAGGCCATCTGTTCGAGCACGTCGCCGCGATCATTGAGCGTCTGCGAGCGCAGCAGCAGGCCGGTCGCGCGATCCACCCAGAGGCGGTAGCCGTAGCGATCGCCCTGTCGCGGCTGTATCTCGAGTACCTGGCAGTCGAAGCCGCCGACCCGCTCGCGGCCGGCGACCTTCACCGCGTAGTGCTGCAACAGCTCCGCGGCCGCCGTGGCCGCCAGTCCGGGAAACGATTCGGCCCGCGTCTTGCGCTCGATCACCACCCGCTTTGCTTCGGGGATCAGGCACTTGACTTCGTCGGCGTTGCGTATGAACTCGCGCGGCCTGCCGTCCATGGGCTGCAGCCGCTCGTGCGACACCTTGCCGTCAAAGACGTGCACGATCCTCGACATCCGCACCTCGCTGCCCTGCTGGTAGACCATCGTGCCGCTGTAATCGAGCCGCCGCGCCGCCTGCTGCACCATCGTCAGCCACTGCTCAGGGCTGCGCGTGTCGGCGGCATCGGCTCCCGCAGAGCCGCCAGCGCGCTCCTGCCCCTGCGCCAGGGAGGCCAAGGCAAGCAGCAGAACCGTCGAGGCCAGCCAGCGCCACCCCGGCAAGACCAGCCACTGCATCAACGCCCCTCCTGCATCAGCATCGCGCCGGAGGTACGAACGTAAGGGGTCGAGTGCGGCATCACGGTCGGCTCGGCAAGTTCCCGATGCGCCGCCAGATACCGCTCGAGCTGTGGCGACCGGTCGATCACCGGCACTGCGGCGACGGTTGTCGTCGGCGCCGCCGGCGCCTTCGCTATGGTCGTTTCGGGCGACGATCCCTGCCGCGACGGCAGCCCCACCGCGATCAGCACGGCCGCGGCGGCGGCAGCACCGGCGCCGGGCAGCAGCCAGCGCCGGACTGCGGAGCGTTGCGGCAACGCGGCGGGCGCGAGCACGGTCGGCTCCCGCGCCAGTGCCACTGAGACCCTGGCGACAAAACCATCGGAGTGAAACGATGCGACGTCCGATGAGCGCATGGCGTCGCCGACGCAATTGAGCAGTGCCCACTTGCGGCAGGCCTCCTCGTCATGGCGGAGGCGCTCGACAAGCGCCTTGCACCCTTCTGCGTCGAGTTCTCCATCGAGCAGAGCCGACAGGCGCTGCGCGCATTCATCGGCATCGCTGAGCTGCGATGCAACGGCGGATTGGCTGGGATTGTTTCGGTCCGGATTCATCTGCTTACCTCACCAACGCCGATCCTTGCTCGTTTCCAGGATCGGCCGCAATTCTTCGGCCACCGCTTCGCGCGCACGGAAAATGCGCGAGCGCACGGTGCCGATCGGGCAATTCATCGACGCGGCGATTTCGTCGTAGCTCAGCCCCTCGAGTTCGCGCAGCACGATCGCCGTTCGCAGTTCCTCGGGCAGCCGCCCGATCGCCCGGTTCACCGCTTCGGCAACCTGCTTCGACAGCAGTATGCGGTCGGGCGTGTCCTCGGTGCGCAGCGAATCGCCATCCTCGAAGTTCTCGGCGTCCTCGATCTCCGTCTCGGTCTGGGTCGGCGCCCGGCGACCCCGCGCCACGAGGTAATTCTTCGCCGTGTTGATCGCAATCCGGTACAGCCATGTGTAGAACGCGCTATCGCCCCGAAAATTCGGCAGTGCCCGGTACGCCTTGATGAACGCTTCCTGCGCGACGTCCTCGATTTCGGCCTGGTCGCGGATCAGGCGGGAAAGCAGCCGAAAGAGCTTGCGCTGATACTTCACCACCAGCAGGTCAAAAGCCCGCTTGTCGCCACGCTGCACGCGCTCGACAAGTTGCCAGTCGGCGTCACGCTCGCTCATCGGCCGGCCTTGTCCCGCCAAGCCGAGTAATCCGCCTCATCAGACCAGAGCCGGTTCATTTAGTTCGCAATCCCGAGGGGGGTTCTCGGCCATCGCCGGGCTGGCGGCGCTGCCAACGGCAGGCAACAAGCAGCCGGCGCCAGCTGGCTGAGGACATCGAATCCGGCCATACGGTGAGAAGCCCGCTTGGCGTCCGCAGGCAGACGAAGTACCGGCCAAAGTAGCGGACGGCTGCCGAAACGTCGCTCTCGCCCACACCGATCCGAATCGTCCCGTCGGCGTCAACGGCGAGTTGCCGCGCGGCCAAGGCACGTCCAGGACAGAATGCGAGCACGAGCGCTCCGCTCGATGCGAGTGTCGCCGCAACCCGCAGCGGGGACGGCACCAGCAGTGCCCCCAGCCCGCAAGCGGCGGCGGCCGTCATGGTCAGCAACCGCGCAACCGCGAGCAAACGACTCGCGCGGCGGGACGCAAGCAGGTCGACGCGAAACGCGGTGGCCTCAGGCACGCCTGAAGACGAGGGTGCCGTTGGTGCCGCCGAAACCGAAGGAATTCTTGAGAGCGACATCGATCGGCATTTCGCGCGCCGTATTGGCGCAATAGTCGAGGTCGCACTCCGGATCCTGGTTGAAGATGTTGATCGTCGGCGGCGAGACCTGCTGGTGCAACGCCAGCACGGTGAACACCGACTCGATCCCGCCGGCGCCGCCGAGCAGGTGACCGGTCATCGACTTGGTCGAGTTGACGACGATCCGGCGCGCCGCGTCGCCGAGCGCCAGCTTGATCGCGTTGGTCTCGTTGATGTCGCCCAGCGGCGTCGATGTGCCGTGGGCGTTCAGGTAGTTCACCTCGTCCACGTTCAGGCGTGCGCTGCGCAGGGCGTTGAGCATCGAGCGGCGCGGGCCGTCGACGTCGGGCGCGGTCATGTGATAGGCGTCGGCGCTCATGCCGAAGCCGGCCAGTTCGGCGTAGATCCTCGCGCCGCGGCGCCTGGCGTGTTCGTATTCTTCGAGCACCAGTGTCCCAGCGCCCTCGCCGAGCACGAAGCCGTCGCGGTCGCGGTCGAACGGCCGGCTGGCCGTGGCCGGGTCGTCGTTGCGGACCGACAGCGCCTGCATCGAAGCAAAACCGCCGATGCCAAGCGGGCATACCGAGGACTCGGTGCCGCCGGCGATCATCACGTCGGCGTCGCCGTACTCGATCAGCCGGCCAGCGGCGCCGATGCAATGCAGCCCGGTCGTGCAGGCGGTGACGATCGCCATGTTCGGCCCCTTCAGCCCGAGCATGATCGACAGGTTGCCGGAAACCATGTTGATGATCGCCCCTGGGATCATGAACGGCGAAATGCGCCGCGGGCCCCGGTTCACGAACTCGCTGTGGTTGTCCTCGATCATCGGCAGCCCGCCAATGCCGGAACCGACCATGCAGCCGATCATCTCGCGGTTGGCGTCGGTGACCTCCAGGCCCGAATCACGGATCGCCTCCACCGAGGCGGCGATTCCGTAATGGATGAAGGTGTCCATCCGGCGAGCTTCCTTCGCCGGCATGTAGGACTCGACGTTGAAACCCCTGACTTCGCCGGCGATCTGGACCCGGAAGTCCTTCGCATCGAAGCGGGTGATTGGGCCGATGCCGGACTTCCCGGCAACGAGATTGCCCCACGCAGTGGGGACGTCGTTGCCGACCGGGCTGATGACGCCGAGGCCGGTAACGACGACGCGTCGGCGTTCGCTCATGAGGGTAAGCCGGACCTGGGCGGGCGCCGCCGCCTCGCTTCAGGCCTTCTTCAGATGGGTGGTGACGTACTCGATGGCCTGCTGGACCGTGCGGATCTTCTCCGCCTCCTCGTCCGGGATCTCGCACTCGAACTCGTCTTCCAGCGCCATGACCAGTTCGACCGTGTCGAGAGAATCGGCGCCGAGGTCCTCGACGAAGGCGGATTCGTTCTTGATGTCCGCTTCGTTCACGCCCAGCTGCTCGGCAACGATCTTCTTGACCCGCTGTTCGATGTTTTCCATTTACCCCTCCTCGAAACTACTTGGGCTCCCGCCGACCCCAGTTTATGGCCGGAGCGCGAGCCCACAACGGAAAAAAGTCTAGCAGAGCGCCCTCGCACTCCGTCGCGGCGGGTCAGCCCATGTACATACCGCCGTTGACATGCAGGGTACTGCCGCTCACGTAGCCGCCGGCCGCGGAAGCCAGGAAGACGACCGCCGCCGCCACGTCTGCGGCAGCGCCCAGCCGGCCAAGCGGAATCTGCGCCAGCAGAGCCTGTGTCTGCGCCTCGCCGAGTGCCCGCGTCATGTCGGTGTCGATGAAGCCGGGCGCAACGCAGTTGACCGTGATGCCCCGGCTGCCGATCTCTCGCGCCAGAGCGCGAGTCATGCCAGCAACCCCCGCCTTGGCGGCGGCGTAGTTCGTCTGGCCTGCGTTGCCGCTTTCGCCGACCACCGAGGTGATGTTGATGATGCGGCCGTGCCGGGCCTTCATCATGCCGCGCAGCACGCCGCGCGAGAGGCGAAACACCGCCGACAGGTTGGTCGCCAGCACGACGTCCCAATCCTCATCCTTCATCCGCATCGCCAAACCGTCGCGCGTGATGCCGGCATTGTTGACGAGGATCGACAGCTTGCCGTGCGCCTTGCCGACCTCCTCGATCACCGCCTCGCAGCGCGTCGCGTCGGCGACGTCGAGCACGACGCCCTGGACCTTGAGACCCGCATCCCGCAGCCGCTGCGAAATGGCCGTCGCGCCGCTTTCGCTCGTCGCCGTGCCGACAACCACGGCACCGGCCCGCGCCAGTGCATCGGCGATCGCCGCGCCGATGCCGCGCGAAGCGCCGCTGACCAAAGCCACTTCGCCGGCAAGCGCATCCGCCGCAAACACGCGCGTAGCGTCCATCTTCACTCCTTCAGCGCTGCCAGCGCCTCGCCGATGCTCGCCGGATCGGTCAACGCGAGGCTTTCGAGCGGATGCACGATGCGTCTGCTCAGGCGGGCGAGCACCTTGCCCGGCCCGCATTCGACGACGTGGGTGACGCCGTCGGCCGCCATCCTGCGGATGATCTCGGCCCACCGCACGGGGCCGGCCGCCTGCCGGGCCAGCGCGTCGCGGATCCGATCCGGCTCGGACTCGACCGCCACGTCGATGTTGTTGATCACCGGGATCGCCGGTGCGGTGATTGGCTCGCTGCGCAGCCGTTCGCGCAGACGCTCCGCCGCCGGCGTCATCAGCGAGCAGTGGAACGGCGCCGATACCGGCAGGGGCAGCGCGCGCTTCGCGCCGAGCCGCCTGGCGACCTCGCAGGCGCGCGTCACGGCGGAAGCATGGCCGGCGATCACGACCTGCGCCGGGTCGTTGAAGTTCACCGCCTCCACCACCTCCCCCTGGGCAGCCTCGGCGCACGCCTGCGCCACCTGTTCATCGCTGAGGCCGAGGATCGCGGCCATGCCGCCGCTGCCCGCAGGCACCGCTTCCTGCATTGCCTGGGCACGGAAGCGCACCAGTCGCAGCGCGGCCTCGAGCGGGATGGCCTCCGCCGCCGTCAGTGCGGTGTACTCGCCGAGGCTGTGCCCAGCCATGATCGCCGGGACCGCGCCGCCCGCGGCCAGCCAGGCGCGATAGACGGCGACACCGGCGGCGAGCATCGCCGGCTGAGTATTGACCGTCAGGTTCAGTTGCTCGACCGGCCCTGCGGCGATCAGCTTGCCGAGATCCTCGCCGAGTGCCTCGCCTGCGCGCGCCAGCACGTCCTGCACCGCCGGCTCGCCGGCGAATGCATCGAGCATGCCCACGGCCTGCGATCCCTGGCCGGGAAATACGAAGGCGATCTTCATCGTCTGTGATTGCCGTTGGTCAGAATCGGACCAGCACCGAGCCCCAGGTGAAGCCGCCGCCTACCCCCTGCAGCAGCACGTGCTGTCCGGGGCGGACGCGACCGTCACGCACCGCCAGGTCTAATGCCAGCGGCACCGAGGCGGCCGACGTATTGCCGTGCTGGTCAACGGTGACGATCACCCTGCTCTCGGGCATGCGCAGCTTGCGCGCGGTGGCGCTGAGAATCCGCACGTTGGCCTGGTGCGGAATCAGCCAATCGATCGCCTCGACGCCCATTCTTGCATCGGCCAGCACTTCGCGCGCCGACGAGTCGAGCACGTTCACCGCCAGTTTGAACACTGCCTGGCCGTCCATCCGCAGGAAGGGGTCGCCTTGCACCGCACCCTGAGCGACGCGACCGGCAGTGCACAGGACGCGCGACTGCGAACCATCGGCATGCAGGCGCGCGGCGATGATGCCCGGACCATCGGCCGCTTCCAGCACGACGGCGCCCGCACCGTCACCGAACAGCACGCAGGTGGTGCGGTCGTTCCAGTCGAGGATGCGCGAGAAGATTTCCGCCCCGATCACCAGCGCGCGGCGATAGACGCCCGTGCGGATCATCGAGTCGGCCACCGCCAGTCCGTAGACAAATCCGCTGCACACTGCCTGCACGTCGAAGGCAGCCGCTCCGGCCGCGCCGAGTTCGGCCTGCACCAGGCAGGCCGTGCTCGGAAAGATCTCGTCAGGTGTCGAGGTGGCCAGCACGATCAGGTCCAGCGCCGCCGGTTCCAGCCTCGCCGCCTGCAGCGCTGCGCGCGCGGCGCGCGTGCCAAGCTCGGTGGTGGTCAGCGACGCATCGGCGATGTAACGCTGCCGGATGCCGGTGCGCGCGACGATCCATTCGTCCGAGGTCTCGATGCCGCGCGCAGCAAGCTGCTGCGCCAGTTCCGCGTTGGTCACCACGCGCTCCGGCAGGGCAGCGCCGGTGCCGATGATGCGTGACCAGAGGCGCGCCATCGCCGTCACGCCGACGCGGTCGATCGCCGCTGCTCGCGCTCGAGTTGCGCCACGAACGGCTGCATCGCGGCCACGGTGCGCTCGAGCAGCCGATGCCGGGCTGCCTCATAGCCGACGCCGATGGCGTTCTCGAATGCAAGAGCGTCGGCCGCACCGTGGCTCTTGATCACGATGCCGCGCAACCCAAGCAGGCTGGCGCCGTTGTAGCGCCGGTGGTCGAGGCGGCGGCGAAAACGCTTGAGCACCGGGTAGGCAAGCACGGCGGCGGCCTTGGCCAGCGGGCTGCGCGTGAACTCCTCCCGCACCATCGTACCCAGCATCTGTGCCAGGCCCTCCGAGGTCTTGAGCGCCACGTTGCCGACGAAGCCGTCGCAGACGATCACGTCGGTCGTTCCCTTGTAGATGTCGTCGCCTTCCACGTTGCCGTAGAAGTTCAGCGAGCTGGCGCGCAGAAGCTCCCCCGCCCGCTTGACGACGTCGTTGCCCTTGATCACTTCTTCGCCGACATTGAGCAGGCCGACGCTCGGCCGGTCCTTCTCCTGCACCGCCGCCACCAGCGCCGCGCCGAGGATCGCGAACTCGAACAGGTGCTCGGCGGTGCAATCGACGTTGGCGCCGAGGTCGAGCATCGTGGTGACGCCGCCCTTGATGTTGGGCAGCACGGTGGCAATCGCCGGCCGGTCGATCCCGTCCAGCGTCTTGAGCACGAAGCGGGAGATCGCCATCAGCGCGCCGGTGTTGCCGGCGCTCACGCAGGCTTCCGCCTGCCCGTCCTTGACCAGGTTGATGGCCAGCCGCATCGACGAGTTGCGCTTGCCGCGCAGGGCGATGGCCGGCGGGTCGTCCATCGCGACGACCTCGTCGGTGTGCACGAGCGCGACGCGGGAGCGCACGTCGGCCCCCGAGGCGAGCAGGGGATCGACCTCGCTGCGCCGACCCACCAGCAGAAGCTGGCTGTCGGCGTGGGCACGCAGGAAGGAAAGAGCCGCCGCGACGGTCACCGGCGGGCCGTGGTCCCCGCCCATGGCGTCGATGGCGATGCGAACGGTCACCGTTGGCCGCCAGCGGTCAAGGCTGCGCTGGTCGCCGCATGAGCCGCGACCGCGTCGACTACTCGTCGCTCTTGGTTGCGACGACCTTCTTGCCGCGGTAGAAGCCGTTGGGGCTCACGTGGTGGCGACGATGAACCTCGCCGGTACTTGGTTCGATCGCCAGCGGCGGATTGGTTGCGAAGTCGTGCGCGCGGCGCATGTTGCGCTTCGACGCCGACCGCTTGTTCTGTGGGACTGCCATGGCTGCCTCGCCAGTCGGAAACAAATAGCCTCATAGTGTAGCCGACTCACCCATCGCGGGGGCGGTCAACGACGCGGCTTCTTTAGTGAGGCCAGTGCCTCGAAAGGACGGTGCGTCTCCCCGTCCGGGCCGCGGTCCGTTTCCACTGAGGCTGGGGCGCCGCAGTCGTCGTGCCGCGGCGAGATCGGTAGCGCAAGGATCGCCTGGTCTTCGACCAGGGAGGCGAGGTCGAAGCACCGCGATCCGAGCAACGGCTCCTCAGGTGACTCGTCGATGGGCATCTTGCCGAGCCCTTCCTCGTCGGAGACGAAGTAGAACTGGGCCTGCTCGTGGACGGTCACCTCCACCGGGCCGCCACAGCGGTCGCAGCGAGCCCGCACACTTCCCTCGACTTCGAGTCTGGCCGCGGGCCGACCGAGCCCGTCGACCAGGCCGCTCAGCAGGTAACGAAGTGCGCCGGCGGTGTCGGCGAGCTGCTCGGCAAGCCGCGGCGCGTCCTTCAGCGCGAGCTCGCCCTGAACCGAACCCCGTCGCCGCGACAGTTCCCAAACGTCACAGGGTTCGATCTGATAAGTCGTCATCGCCAGCGGTGCGCGCCTCGCTAAACTGCCGCGCACCTGGAGAGCCATCGCTCGACAACATGCCACCGATCGTACTCGCATCGACCTCGCCCTATCGCCGCGAACTGCTGCAGCGCCTGCGCCTGCCCTTTTCGGTCGAGGCCCCACGGGTCGACGAACAGACACTGCAAGACGAGTCGCCACGCCACACGGCACGCCGATTGGCCCTTGCCAAGGCGAAGGCGGTGGCGCTCCGCCAGCCGGGCGCGATCGTCATCGGTTCGGACCAGGTCGCCGATGTGGACGGCGAGGCGCTGTCGAAACCCGGCACGCACGACGCGGCGCTGGCGCAACTGACGCGGATGCAGGGCCGAGAAGTCGTGTTTCACACGGCCCTTGCCGTGATCGGTCCGAGCGGCGAGCAGCAGGTCGACGACGTGCCTACCACGGTGCGCTTTCGCGTCCTGCCAGCGGCGCAACTCGACGCCTACCTGCACCTCGAGCAGCCGTACGACTGCGCCGGCGCCGCCAAGATCGAGTCGCTAGGCATCACGCTGCTCGAGTCGGTTTGCTCCGACGACCCGACCGCGCTGATCGGGCTGCCGCTGATCCGCCTGACGTCGATGCTTGACGCCTGCGGGGTGCGGCTGCCCGCGCCATGAGCGATTCGCCCGGCGCTTTGCTTCTGCTGCCGACCTTGCTCGGTGAATCGGCGCCCGAGCGGGTATTGCCTGGCGAAACCCTGGCCCTTGCGCGGGCGACCACGGTCTTCCTGGCCGAGAACGCCAAGAGCGCGCGCGCCTTCCTCAAGGTCATTGCTCACCCGCAGCCGATCGCCAGTCTCGCTGTGACCGAGATCGGTCATGCCCCCGATGCGCGCCTGTTCGACGAGTGGCTTGCCCCTGCAGTCGACGGGCGCAACGTCGCTCTGCTGTCGCAAGCGGGGTGTCCGGCAGTCGCCGACCCCGGCGCCGGCCTGGTGGCCCGCGCGCATCAGCTTGGCCTGCGCGTCCGGCCGCTGGTCGGGCCGAGCAGTCTGCTGCTGGCCTTGATGGCCGCCGGAATGAGCGGCCAGCGGTTCCGCTTCGTCGGGTATCTGCCCCAGCACAGGCAGGCGCTCATCGCGGCGATCGGCGAGCTCGAGCGGGCCAGTCGCGGCGAAGAGACCCAGTTATTCATCGAGACGCCCTACCGCAACGAGCGGCTGCTGCAGGCGCTGCTCGAGCACGCCCGCCACGACACGCAGCTTGCAGTCGCGGTGGACCTGACTACCGACACCGAACGCGTGCTGTCGCTGCCGATTTCGGGCTGGAGGGCATTGCCCGCGGAGGCAAGGCCCGCGCTAGCGCGCCGACCGGCAGTTTTCGCGCTGATGGCGGCCGCTGTTCAGCTGCCTGCCCCATCCGGCCGCGGCCGGACCCCGACGTCGGCTCGCCAGTAGACGACGCCGCTTTCCTCGACGACCTGCAGCCGACGTAATCCCCCGCGACCGGCGCAGGGGCCGCCGACGCAATGTCCATCGGCAGGCTCATAGGCGGCGCCGTGGGTGGCACACAGCAGCATCTCGCGGTCGCTGTCGAAGAACTGGCCAGCCACCCAGTCCAGCTCCATCGCGACGTGCGCGCAGCGATTGAGGTAGGCGACCACCCTCCCCCGGTAGCGAACGGCGAACGCGCCGAACGTCTCGCCGCCAACGAGCACGTCGAATCGAAACCCGGCACCGCGCTCGATGAGTTGCGCCGACGGGCACAGCGCGATCAGCGGTTCGGCATCAGCCACTTGTGCAGCTGCGTCAGCGAGTCGAACAGCGCCAGCGGGCGGCACGCCGCGAGCTGCTCGTAGGGGTGTGCTCCCTGCGTCAGACCGACCGCAGCTGCGTTCGCCGCTTCGGCCATCTGCAGGTCGTGCGTGGTGTCGCCCACCATCAGCGTTCGCTGCGGCGCGACCATCAACTCGTCGGCGAGCTCGAGAAGCATCGCCGGATGGGGCTTGGGATGTGTCTGGTCGGCACAGCGCGTGGCAGCGAACTCGGTGCCCAGCCCTGCGCTGACCAGTGCCCGTTGCAGGCCCCGCTGTGACTTCCCGGTGGCGATGGCCAGCAGCACACCCGCCTCGCGCAGTTCGTCGATCAGTTCGCGCGCGCCGGGAAACAGCACCAGCTCGGCTTCGCGAGCGAGGTAATGGACCCGATAACGTGCCGAGTACTCGGCAATCCGCTCGGCCGGCAGCGTGGGCACCGCCCGGGCAAGCGCTTCGTGCAGACCCAGCCCGATCACGTGGCTGGCGGTGGCGTCGTCAGGCACCGGCAGACCGAGGTCCGCTGCGGCATCCTGGATCGCCCGTGCGATGGCCGCCGTCGAATCGCTCAGCGTGCCGTCCCAGTCGAAGACGACGAGGTCGAAGCGATCAAGCACGGCCCAGCCCCCGCAGGAAATCACAGCACTCGCGGTCGAGCGCGCTCTCGACTGCCATCGGCTGCCCGCCCACCGGATGGCGAAAGCGGGTCGCCCATGCATGCAGGAACATTCGCCTGAAGGGGACGCCGAACTCGCCGCGGGCAACCCGCCGGTTCAGTTCGAAGTCGCCGTACTTGTCGTCGCCGACTATCGGAAAGCCGACATGCGCCAGGTGCACGCGGATCTGGTGCGTGCGACCCGTCTTCAGTTCGGCCTCGAGCAGCGAGAACTCCCCGTAGCGATGGCGAAGACTGAAGACCGTGTGAGCGGCCAGACCCTCGTCTTCATCGACCGCGACGCGTCGCTCACCGCTGCCAATGATCCGCTTGGCCAACGCCAGCCTGACATGCTGCCGGTCATTGACCCAGTCGCCCGCGACCAGCGCAAGGTAGCGCTTGTCGATCTGCCCCTCTCGCAGTTGTTCGTGCAGGCCGAGCAGCGCCCGCCTCGTCTTGGCCAGTAGAAGAACCCCCGAGGTCTCTCGGTCGAGCCGGTGCGCCAGTTCAAGGAACGGCTGATTTGGCCGCGCGGCCCTGACCAGTTCGATCAGCCCATGGGCAATACCGCTGCCGCCATGCGCAGCCAGCCCCGCCGGCTTGTCCACCACGATCAGGTGCTCGTCCTCGAACAGGACCGGCGGCATCTGCCCCCGCACCGGCGGCCGCGCCGGCGCTGCGATGCGCATTGGCGGAATCCGGACCTGATCGCCTTCGGCCAGCCGATGGTCCACCGAGGCACGCGCCTTGTTCACTCGCACCTGGCCGCTGCGCACGATCCGGTACACGTGGCTCTGCGGCACCCCCTTGGCCAGGCGCAGCAGGAAGTTGTCGAGGCGCTGTCCGGCAGCGTCCGGCCCAACCGTCACATAGCTGACCTGGTCGGCGGCGAGCCGGGGCCCCGCCGAGCGCTGCTTGGCGGTGTCGTTCATGGTGCCGTTATACTTTCGTGCGCAGGAGTTAGGCGGCGCTTTTGAAGTAGCGGTTGAATTGCGCGCCACCGACACGCCGCGGCGATTCACTGTCTGCCGCGGCCGTGTCGTCCCGACCCTGCAAGAAGCGCCGATTGTAGCGATGACCGCTTGCAGCCCCGAGGCTCTGCGCGGCACGCCGCGGCGCGGGGACGCGGCAGCGCGCCGTGGCGATAGCCGCGCGCGCCAAGCGAAATCGACGGCTGACGGCTCGGTTGAGAGCTGGGCCGCCAGGGTTGAAACAAATGGAGCCGTGCCGCCCGCGGGTGTGGCCGGCTCCGCTGGATCGGATTCGTCGCAGCACGCCGGCGTAGCCGGCGTCGGGCCACGCAAGCAAAGGTCGTTTCGTGTTCAGGCTCCCACTGTTGTCCGCCAGATGCCCCGCGCTGCCACAGCGCGCGCGGGCACGCGGACTTGACGCCACGGCAGACCCGCCGCGGCGCGGGCGCCCCGCACGTTCCGCCTAGCCTCGCCCGCGGCGTCCTCGATCCGGCACGACCGCGCCATCCTGGCGCATGGAGTGTTGAGATGAAGAGGATGCTCTTCAATGCCACCCACCCCGAGGAACTGCGGGTGGCGATCGTCGACGGCCAGCGGCTGGTCGACATCGATATCGAGGCCGCAGGCCGCGAGCAGCGCAAGTCGAACATCTACAAGGGCGTCATCACCCGGGTGGAGCCGAGCCTGGAGGCCTGCTTCGTCGATTACGGCGAGGAACGGCACGGCTTCCTGCCCTTCAAGGAGATCTCGCGCAGCTACTTCCGCCCCGGGGTCGACGTGGGCCGCGCCAAGGTCAACGAGGCGGTGCGCGAAGGCGACGAGCTGATCGTCCAGGTCGAAAAGGAGGAGCGTGGCACCAAGGGCGCGGCGCTGACAACGTTCGTCTCGCTGGCCGGCCGTTACCTCGTGCTGATGCCGAACAACCCCCGCGGCGGCGGCGTGTCACGCCGGATCGAGGGCGAGGACCGCCAGGAACTGCGCGAGGCGATGGACCAGCTCGAGCTGCCAGGCGGCATGAGCGTCATCGCGCGCACTGCCGGCATCGGCCGCAGCGTCGAAGAGCTGCAGTGGGATCTGAACTACCTGCTGAAGCTCTGGCACGCAGTTGCCGATGCGGCCACACCCCTCTACCGCACCGAGGGCGGGGAGACCAGCGCCGAGCCGACATCGGACGGCAAGAAGAACAAGCGGCTGAATCCGGCGCCGTTCCTGATCTTCGAGGAATCGAGCCTGGTCATACGGGCCATCCGCGACTACTTCCACCCGTCGATCGGCGAGATCCTGGTCGACACCGACGAGATCGCCGAGCAGGCGCAGCAGTTCATGGCGCACGTGATGCCGGACATGGTCGGCCGCGTCAAGCGCTACAAGGACGACATTCCGCTGTTCTCGCGCTTCCAGATCGAGCACCAGATCGAGACGGCGCACTCGCGCACCGTCCAGCTGCCCTCCGGCGGCTCGATTGTCATCGATCACACCGAGGCACTGGTGTCGATCGACGTGAACTCGGCGCGCGCCACCAAGGGCTCCGACATCGAGGAAACCGCGCTACGCACCAACACGGAGGCCGCCGACGAGGCGGCGCGCCAGCTGCGCCTGCGCGACCTGGGCGGCCTGATCGTGATCGACTTCATCGACATGGAGGAATCGAAGAACCAGCGCACGGTCGAGAACAAGCTGAAGGACGCGCTGCACTACGACCGCGCCCGAGTGCAGATGGGCAAGATCTCGCGCTTCGGCCTGATGGAACTGTCGCGGCAGCGGCTGCGCCCGGCACTGTCCGAAGGCAGCCACATCACCTGCCCGCGCTGCAACGGTGTCGGCGTGATTCGCGACACCGAGAGCTCGGCGCTGCACATCCTGCGCATCATCCAGGAGGAGGCGATGAAGGAGAACACCGCCGCCATCCATGCGCAGGTGCCGGTCGAGGCGGCCACCTACCTGCTGAACGAGAAGCGCGCCGACATCGCCAAGCTCGAAGCGCGCATGCGCGTCTCGATCGTGCTGATCCCCAACAAGCACCTAGAAACGCCCCATTACAAGGTGGAGCGCCTGCGCCACGACGACGAGCGGCTCGATCTGGCCAAGGCGAGTTACGAACGCGCCGAATCGCCGACCATCGACACCCCGTACGCCGCTGCGGCTGCGGCGGCAGCGGCGAAGCCGAAGCAGGAAGCGGTCGTGCGCGGCATCGTGCACGAGACGCCGGCGCCGGTAGTTGCGCCGCCGCCCGTGGCACCGGCTCCGATGCCCGCCCTTCCCGCTGCCCGGGCGCCGAAAGCTTCGTTCCTGACACGGCTGTGGAACCTCGTCACCGGCCGCGTCGAGCCCGAGCAGATCGTCGTCGCGCCAGCGCCGGCACCGGCTGCCCCCGAGGCAAGGCCGCAGCGGCCCGAACGACCGGAGCGTGGAGCGGATCGAGGCCGTGATCGCCGCGGTGGCCGCGGCGGGCGCGGCGAGCGTCGTGAACGCGAGAACGTTGAAGCGCGCGAAGGCAAACCCTCGCGCGCTCCTCAGGAAGGACAGCGTCAGCAGGTAGCCGAGGCAGCGCCGGTCGGACAGGAACGCCGGGAGCGCAGTGACCGCCGCGAACGCGAGCGCCCTGCCCGCCCGCCTCGCGAGAAGCCTGCAGAAGCAGGCACCCCTGCGGCTCCGGAAGCCCCGGTTGCCGCGCCAGCGGCTGCCCCTGTTGCGGCACTGACCGCCGAGTCGCCCGTGGCGGCAGCGGAGGACGCGGCTGCAGTCGAAGAGGGCCGTCGCCGCCGCGGCCGCCGTCGCCGCGGCCGTGGTGGTCGCGGTGAAGCCGAGGGAAGCGAAGCGCCTGCGGCCGGCGTCGAAACCGCCATGCCCGCCGTCGAAGAGATTCCGACCCAGGGGAAACCTGAAGTCGGCATGCTCCCGGTGCAGGAGGCAGCCGCCGAGGCAGCACCTGTTGTAGTTCCGCCTATTGTCGAGCCGCTGGGCGCCGCCGCACCGATCATCGTCCCGCAAGCGGTCACGCCAGCGCCGATGCCGGTCGAAGAACTGCGCCCCGTGCTCGAGCAGGCCGGCCTGACCCTGGTGCAGACGGAACCGGCGAAGCTCGCCGACGTGCTTGCCCGATTCGCGATTGAAACGAAGCCGGTGCGCGTGCCGCGTGAGCGGCCGGTGCCGCCGCCGCTCGATACCGGTCCGCTGGTACAGGTGGAGACACGACCGCCCTCGGCACCGTCCCAACACTAGCGGCACGGAGCGAACGCACCGTGTGCCCACGGTGCGTTCGCCGCAAAGGTCACGACGGTCCGCAGCGGACCAGCGGCACGCCGAAGGCAACGCGGCGCGCGTGGTCATCACGGCCACACGCAGCGTGCCGCGCCGCTAACATCCGTTCGAAACCGGCAGCACCGATGACCGATCGAATCATTCCTGTCCTCGACGCACGCGCCGCGCTGCGCGTGCCGACCGGCGCAAGCGTTGCCGCGGACGGACGCGTTGCCGATCAGTTGCAGCGCCCGCTGCGCGACCTTCGCATCTCGGTCACGGACCGCTGCAACTTCCGCTGCACCTACTGCATGCCGAAGGAGGTGTTCGACCGGAACCACCGCTTCCTTCCCCATGCCGATCTGCTGACGTTCGAGGAGATCACGAGGCTGGCGCGAGTGTTCATCGAGCACGGCGTCGAAAAGGTCCGCCTGACGGGTGGCGAGCCGCTGCTTCGCAAGGACATCGAACGGCTGATCGAGATGCTCGCGCGGTTGCAGACGCGTGACGGCAGGCCGCTCGACCTCACGTTGACCACCAATGGCTCCATCCTGGCGCGCAAGGCGCAGTCGCTAGCTGCCGCCGGACTGAAGCGCGTCACCGTCTCGCTCGACGGACTGGACGACGCGGTGTTCCGCAAGATGAACGACGTCGACTTTCCGGTGAGCGCAGTGCTCGAGGGCATCGCCGCTGCCGACGACGCCGGCCTGACGCCGGTCAAGGTCAACATGGTGGTCAAGCGTGGCGTCAACGAGCACGAGATCGTGCCGATGGCCCGCCATTTCAGGGGCAGCGGTCGCATCGTCCGCTACATCGAGTTCATGGACGTCGGCAGTTCCAACGGCTGGCGTCTCGACGATGTCGTGCCTTCGCGCGAAGTCGTGCGTAGGATCGACGCCGCGATGCCGCTGGAAGCAGTCGAGCCAAACTACACCGGCGAGGTGGCGGAACGGTGGCGCTACCGCGACGGCAGCGGCGAGATCGGCGTGATCGCGAGCGTCACGCAGGCGTTTTGCCGGGACTGCACCCGGGCGAGGCTGTCGACCGAGGGCCGCCTGTACCTGTGCCTGTTCGCCACCGGTGGCTACGACCTGCGTCAGATGCTGCGCGAAGGCGCAGGCGACGCGCAGATCAGCGAGGCTATCGGCAGGATCTGGCGCAGCCGCGCCGATCGCTACTCCGAGCTTCGCAGTGAAGCGACCGCTGGCCTGCGCAAGATCGAGATGTCATACATCGGCGGCTAGCGAGCCGCGAACCAGGCGATGCACACGCCGAACCGTCAGGAGATCACGGGGCTGGTGCTCTCTGGTGGCCGCGCGTCGCGGATGGGCGGCATCGACAAGGGGCTGGCCACATTTGGCGGGCGGAAACTCGTCGAACGGGTGATCGAGAGGATCCGCCCTCAGGTCGGTTCGCTCATGATCAGTGCCAATCGCAACGTCGACACCTATCGCGCCTTCGGTTTTCCGGTGCTGCTCGACGAGGCAGACGGCCTCGAGCCATTTCCCGGCCCGCTCGCCGGCCTGCTTGCCGGGCTGCGCGCTGCGAAGACGCCGTGGCTCGCCGCCGTTCCTTGCGATGCGCCGTTCCTGCCGCTCGACCTGGTGGCCCGGCTTGCAGCATCGCTCGGCACAAGCCACGCTGCGATGGCCTGCGTCGGCGATCGCGCCGAACCGGTCTTCTGCCTGTTGCACGTGGATCTCGCGGACGACCTGGCTGCTGCGCTGGCCAACGGCGAGCGCCGTGCGGAGTCGTGGCTGCGCGGCATCGGCGCCGCGCCGGCGGTGTTCCTGCAGCCCGAGAACTTCGCCAACCTCAACACGCTGCAGGAGCTTCGAGCCCGCGATGCCCGCGAATGAATTGACGCTCGCCCAGGCACTCGACGAACTCGTCCGCTGGCTGCCGCCGGTCAGCGAAGCCGAATCGATCGAAACCCGCGCTGCCGCCGGGCGCATGCTCGCACAGGACGTTTCCTCGACGGTCGACCTGCCTGCGTTCGACAACTCGGCGATGGATGGCTACGCGCTTCGTTTCACCGACCTGCAGCCGGGCCACTGGCTGCACGAGATCGGCCGCGCCTACGCCGGCCACCCCTTTTCCGGACGCGTCGAAACCGGCACCTGCGTGCGCACGATGACCGGCGCACCCCTGCCGGAAGGCGCCGATACCGTGGTGATGCTCGAAGACGTGACCGTCGACGGCGGCACGGTCCGCGTCGAACGGCCGGCGCAGCAAGGCGCCAACGTTCGCCGCCGCGGCGAACATATGGCTGCCGGCGACATCGCGCTGCAAGCCGGTCGACGCCTGCGTGCCGCCGATCTCGGACTCGCTGCTGCGGTGGGAGCGGCGCGACTGACGGTCCGCCGGCAAGTGCGCGTCGGCGTGGTTTCCACCGGCGATGAACTCGCCGATCCGCCGCAGACGCTGCGGGCGGCCGCGAGCTTCGATGCCAACCGGCCGCTGCTCGCCGCCAGCCTCGATCGTCTCGGCTTCCAAGCACACGACCTCGGCATCTGTCGCGATACACCACAGGCTTTCGCTGCCGCGCTCGAGCGAGCGCGTGAACTGCGTCTCGATGCGGTGGTTGCCAGCGGTGGTGCCGCGCAGGGCGATGCGGACATCGTGCGCACCGCCTCCGGCGTGCGCTTCATCGCTCTGAACATCCGGCCCGGGCGCGGCGTCGCGGTCGCGCGCGTCGACAACGCGGGCGCGCCGATGGTCTTGTTTGGCCTGCCGGGCAACGCCGTCGCGGCCTTCGTGATGTTCCACCTGCTGGCCCGGCCGTTGCTGCTGCATCTTGCCGGAGGCGAGGCAGCCATTCCGCTGCATATCCCGTTGCCGCTGGCCGGCGCGGTCCGCCTGCGCGGCGGACGCATCGATTATCGTCGCGCGCGCTTCGTTCGCGACGCGTCGGGCCGGCTGCAGGTGCAGCCGTTGCGCGACCAGGGTTCGGCGATGCTGCGCACCGTCACCGACGCCGATGCGCTGATTGCGCTCGGCCCGCGTGAGGCCTACGCCGACGGCGACCTCGTAGACACGGTGCCGCTGGCGCTGCTGGACTGACGCAGCGAGCCTGTCGGGTTCGCCCTCGCCGCCCTAGAACCGTTTCATCAGTTCCAGCATCCGACGCACGGCGGAGCCGTAGGGCGGCATGAACAGGCCCATGCCGTTGAGCTTCGACTGCACGAACACAGGCGTCATCTTGCTGAATGTTTCGAAACCGTGGCGGCCATGATAGTGGCCCATGCCGGAGGGGCCAATTCCGCCGAATGGCAGTTCCTCCTGGGCCACGTGCATCAGCGTCTCGTTGACGCACACACCGCCGGCCTGGGTGTTATGCAGGGCCCACGAGGTGCGCTTCTCGTCCTCGTCGAACCAGTACAGGGCGAGCGGCTTGGGCATCGAATTGATACGGGCCACCGCGTCTTCGATCCGGTCATACGGCACCAGCGGCAGCAGCGGCCCGAAGATCTCCTCGCGCATGACATCGAGTGCTGCCGGCGGGTCGATCAGCAGCGCCGGTGCCAGGCGATGCGCGGCGTTGTCACGCGCGCGGCCGTCGAACAGCGTTTCGATTCGCACGCCGGCCTCCTTGGCCTGGTCGAGGTAGCCCGTGAGGCGCGTGTAGTGCCTCTGGTTGACCACAGCGCAGAAGTCGCGGTTACCGAGCCCCGCCGGGAACATCTTGCGCGCCTGCGCCTTCGCCTCGCGGACAAACGGTTTCACCATCTCCCGCGGCAGCAGCACGTAGTCCGGCGCGACGCAGGTCTGACCGGCGTTGAGCAGCTTGCCGGCGAGGATGCGCGTCGCCGCGCGCTGCACCGGGTACTCCGGCGCGACCACCGTCGGCGACTTGCCGCCGAGCTCGAGCGTGACGGGGGTCAGGTTGGCGGCCGCCGCCGCCATCACCCGCTTGCCCACCGCAGTCGAGCCGGTGAACAGCAGGTGATCGAAAGGCAGTTCCGAAAAAGCCTGCGCCACGGTGGCGTCGCCGGTGACCACCGCTGCCTCCTCAGGCGCGAAGTACTTCTCGACCAGCCGCTTGAACAGCGCCGAGAACGCAGGCGTGTATTCCGACATCTTCACCAGCACGCGGTTGCCGGCAACCAGCGCACCGACCATCGGACCGATGGCGAGATACAGCGGGTAGTTCCACGGCACGATGACGCCGACCACGCCGAGCGGACGGGGCTGGATCTCCGCGCGCGCCGGCAGGAACCACTTGGAGACCCAGACGCGCTCGGGCCTCATCCAGCGCTCGCCGGAGCGCAGCGCGCCATTGATCTCGGCCAGAGACGGATACACCTCGGCGATCTGCGTCTCGATCGCCGGCCGGCCGCCGAAATCGGCATCGATCGTGCGCTCGATTTCCTCTTCGTTGTCGTTCACCAGGCGGCGCAGCCGCTGCAGGCGGTCGCGACGCTCCGGCCACTGGGAATGTGGCTTCTGGGCAAAGGCAGCGCGCTGCAGTTCGAACAGCGATTGCACGTCGGTCGGCATATCGTTGGGTTTCATGGGTTCGACCATGTCCGTGACTCAGACAAGCTCATGTTAGCGGCGGAGCGTGCCGAAATTGCTGAGCAAGTGCACTAACCAAGGGGCGCCGCTGCGACGTTGCCTTGATTGCAAGTGCTTGTCGCAACGCTGCAAATGCTGCACAGTTCTGCCGCTCATCCAGATCCTTCCGTGACGATCCTTCATCAATTGCTGGGCATCGCCGTCATGCTCGGGCTGGCCTGGGCGCTGTCCGAAAACCGCCGCGCAATCCGCTGGCGCACGGTCGGCATCGGCATGCTGCTGGCGCTGGTGCTGGCCGCGACGATGCTGAAGCTTCGGCCGGTCGCCTCGGCGCTGCAGTCGCTCAATGACGTTGTCGACGCACTGAACAGCGCCACCCTGGCGGGAACGTCGTTTGTATTCGGCTACGTCGGTGGCGGCGAACCGCCGTTTACGCCGACCCAGCCGCAGTCCAGCTTCATCCTAGCCTTCCAGGCGCTGCCGCTGGTGCTGGTGATCTCCGCCTTGTCGGCGCTGCTCTTCCACTGGCGGGTGATGCCGCTGCTCGTGCACGCCTTTGCCTGGCTCCTGCGGCGCACGCTCGGAGTCGGCGGCGCGGTCGGGGTTTCGGCAGCGGCCAATGTCTTCGTCGGCATGGTCGAGGCGCCACTGGTGGTGGCGCCCTACCTGGCGCGGCTGTCACGCGGCGAGCTCTTCATCGTGATGAACTGCGGCATGGCGACGATCGCCGGCACGGTGCTGGTGCTGTACGCAACCTTTGTCGCCCAGGTCGTGCCCAACGCGCTCGGCCACCTGCTGGTGGCGTCTTTTGTCGCCACGCCGGTGGCCATCGCCGTGGCCGCGTTGATGGTGCCCTCGCCGCTCGACAACGCAGCGTCGATTCGCCTCGAGCGGCAGGATGCCAACGCGGTCGCGGCGGTGACACGCGGCACGCTCGAGGGGCTGCAACTGCTGCTGAACATCGTCGCCATGCTGGTCGTCTTCGTCGCGCTGGTTGCGCTTGCCAACGCCGTGCTGGGGTTGCTGCCGTCGATCGGCGGCCAGCCGCTTTCGCTCGAGCGCATCCTGGGCTGGATCTTTGCGCCCCTGGCGTGGCTGATCGGCATCCCATTGCAGGACGCCGCAGTCGCCGGCAACCTGCTCGGCAAGAAGACGGTGCTGAACGAGTTCATCGCTTACCTCGAACTGGCGCGCCTGCCGGCCGAGCAGCTTTCGCCGCGCAGCCGGCTGCTGTTGACCTACGCGCTGTGCGGTTTCGCCAACTTCGGCAGCCTCGGCATCATGCTCGGCGGCCTCGACGCGCTGCTGCCGCAAGGCCGCCGCGCCGAACTGGCCGAACTCGGCATGAAGTCGGTGTTCGCCGGGCTGCTGTCGACCTGCCTGACGGCGGCGCTGGTGGGACTGCTCGTGTGACGGAACTGCGCGGACCACGCGTCGTCCTGCGCTCATGGCGCGCAGACGACCTCGACCACTTCGCAGAGCTCAATGCCGACCCGCGGGTGATGGAGCACTTCCCCGCACTGCTCACCCGCGACGAGAGCGCGGCGATGATGGCCCGCATGCAGGCGAACATCGATGCCAGGGGCTGGGGCAACTGGGCGCTCGAGGTCGACGGCGTCTGTATCGGCTTCACCGGACTGTCGGTGCCAGTCTTCGACGCCCACTTCATGCCATGCACCGAGATCGGCTGGCGGCTCGCGTTCGACACCTGGGGCCGGGGTTACGCAACCGAGGCAGCGCGGCTGGCGCTGGCGCACGGCTTCGCGATAGTGGGACTCGCCGAGATCGTCTCGTTCACGACCGTGCGCAACCTGCGCTCACGGCAGGTCATGGAGCGAATCGGCATGAGGCACGATCCGGCCGACGACTTCGACCATCCGCGCCTGCCGGGCAGTCCTCACCAACGGCACGTGCTTTACCGGCTGCCACGATCGCGCTGGCGATCGTGAAAAGCAATCGGGGCGGTTGTCTGTCACCGCCCCGATCGGGCTCCGCGAGCGCCTTGACGGCCGAGCGATCGCTACTCGATCTCTTCGTACAAAGGCAGCGTGAGGAACTCGGCGAACGCCTCCTGCGTGCTCATCTGCTCGAAGATCTGTCCTGCTCGATCATAGGTGCGGGTGTCGCCGCCCACGGAAGCCTTGACCTTCGCCAGTTCCTCCGAGATCAGCGCGCGGACCATCTCGGCGGTAACCTTGCGGCCGTCGTCGAGCACGCCCTTCGGCGAGCGGATCCACTGCCAGACCTGCGAGCGGCTGATCTCGGCAGTGGCCGCATCCTCCATCAGGTTGTGGATCGGCACGCAGCCGTTGCCCGCCAGCCACGAGCCCAGGTAGTGAATGCCGACGTTGATGTTCATGCGCAGGCCGGCCTCGGTGATCGGCGTCTCCGGCTGGAAACTCAGCAGGTCGGCAGCAGCCACCTGGACGTCGTCGCGTCTCTTGTCGATCTGGTTC
The DNA here is from genome assembly GCA_964610575.1 of uncultured Burkholderiaceae bacterium. Classification (GTDB taxonomy): domain Bacteria; phylum Pseudomonadota; class Gammaproteobacteria; order Burkholderiales; family Burkholderiaceae_F; genus JADJWR01. Next base: position 39,711 of record CAZSYX010000007.1, on the reverse strand, counting down.
GGCCGGTCGCCCAGCACCTTGACGAACTCATCCATCGCGATCGGCACCAGGCCCGGGTGCGCCACCCAGCCGCCGTCATAGCCGTCGGTGGCGTCGCGCGCCTTGTCCGAGCGCACGCCAGCCAGCGCCTTCTCGTTGGCCGCCGGGTCGCTCTTGATCGGGATCAGCGCACTCATGCCGCCGATCGCCGGCGCGTTGCGCTTGTGGCAGGTCTTCAAAAGCAGCAGCGCGTAGGCGCGCATGAACGGCGCCGTCATCGTCACCCGGGCGCGGTCGGCGAGGCAGAAGCTGCGGTCGACCTTGAACTTCTTGATGCAGGAGAAGATGTAGTCCCAGCGGCCGGCGTTCAGTCCCGCCGAGTGCTCGCGCAGCTCGTAGAGGATCTCGTCCATCTCGAAGGCGGCGACGATGGTCTCGATCAGCACGGTGGCCTTGACCGTTCCCTGCGCTATGCCGAGCTCCTTCTGCGTCGCCACGAAGATGTCGTTCCACAGCCGCGCTTCCAGGTGCGACTCCATCTTCGGCAGGTAGAAGTACGGCCCCGAGCCGCGCGCGACCAGCTCCTTGGCGTTGTGGAACATGTACAGCGCGAAGTCGAAGATGCCGCCGGAGACGCGCTCACCATCGACGAACACGTGCTTTTCCTCCAGGTGCCAGCCGCGCGGCCGAACGACCAGCGTGGCCACTTTGTCGTTGAGCCGGTAGGTCTTGCCGCCCTGTTCCAGCGAGACGCGGCGGCGGATCGCGTCGATCAGGTTGATCTGGCCCGTGATCTGGTTGTCCCAGTTCGGCGAGTTGCTGTCCTCGAAGTCGGTCATGTACGCGTCTGCCCCCGAGTTCAGCGCGTTGATGATCATCTTGCGCTCGACCGGGCCGGTGATCTCGACGCGCCGGCACTGCAGGTCCTTCGGCACCGGCGCGATCTTCCAGTCGCCGTCCCGGATGTGTTTCGTTTCGGCGAGGAAGTCGGGCCGCTCGCCGGCATCCAGCCGCTTGGCTCGCTCGACACGCTTGGCCAGCAGTTCCTTGCGCCGCGGATTGAAGCTGCGGTGAAGCTTGGCAACCAGCGCCAGCGCTTCCGCTGTGAGGATCGCGTCAAAGCCGGGCTTCAGCGGGGCGCGGATCTCGATCCCTTGGGGCAGGTTCATTGCGTACTCCTAGTGCTTGCGTTTTTGCAGAAGGAAATTGACCGCTTCGTCGAGCGAAGCCCCGGTGCCGTCGGGCCGCACCCCCAGCCGGTCGAGCGGGGAGCCGCTGCGGTTGACCCAGAAGCTGACGTAGCCGTACCACTTGGCGCCGATGGCATCCCAGCAGTTGCTCGACACCAGAAGCAGCTCATGTGCCGGATGCTTCAGCGTCAGCGGACCGAGTTCGTAGACCGAGGGCGCCGTCTTGTAGGCGTGCACCTGGTCGGCCGAAAGCAGCACGTCGAAGTACTCGGCGATCTGCGCGCCGTGCAGCACGTCCTCGATCAGTCCCGGATCGCCGTTGGAGAGCACGCCGATCGTCGTTCCGGTCTGCTGCAGCTTCTGCAGCGCTGGTACCGCGTCGGCATACGGCGAGAGCTGCGTGTACTCGTGCATCAGCAGGCCGCGCGCGGCAGCATCGAGCGGCAGCGCCAGCGCTTCGCAGGCGAACTGCAGCGCATCCTCGGTCACCTGCGTGAAGGGCACGTAGCGCGACGACATCGTCCGTAGCCGCGTGTATTCGATCTGTTTCTCGCGCCACAGCTGCGACAGGCGCAGACCGTGGCCGGGGAACAGCTGGTCGGCACGCACGCCGACCGAGTGCACGTCGAGCAACGTGCCAAAGACGTCGAACAGGACTGCACGAATCGACATGCCGTCACCCTCTCCCTCTGGATTTGTCGTCTGGGGGCTGAGTATATTGGCCCAGCAAGAACGACCTTTGCGCCTCGACGGCGCTGCGCGCGTTCAGCGCGCGTCTGCGGGCAACGACCACCAAAAAAGAAGCCGCCCGGGGGCGGCTCATTGAATTTCTTGCTCTTGTTTCCGTTCTCGTTGCAGCGTCGTCTCCTACTGCCTCACCCTTTGTGCTTCTTCGCGCGCTCGCGCGCCAATGTCTGGAATCAAGATCGGCGCGCGAGCATACGAAGGCAAGGAGCAGGGTTCAAGCTGCACCGCAGCGCAAGTGTCGGCCAGGCGACAAATCAGGCCGCCTTCTTCTGCTTCGCCTCGAAGAACTGCTCGTCTTCGGTCGAGCCCTTCAGTGCCGCCGTCGAGGCCTCCGACTCGATGGTTGTCGTGACGGCGTCGAAGTAGCCCGTGCCGACCTCGCGCTGGTGCTTGACCGCGGTGAAGCCGCGCTCGGCCGCAGCGAACTCGGCCTCCTGCAGTTCGACGAATGCGCTCATCTGATTACGCGCATACCCGTACGCCAGGTTGAACATCGAGTAGTTCAGCGAGTGGAAGCCAGCCAGGGTGATGAACTGGAACTTGTAGCCCATCGCGCCGAGTTCCCTCTGGAACTTGGCGATCGTCGCGTCGTCGAGGTTCTTCTTCCAGTTGAAGCTCGGCGAGCAGTTGTAAGCCAGCATCTTGCCCGGGAACTGCTTCTGGATCGCCTCGGCAAACGCCTTGGCGAACGCGAGGTCGGGCTTGCCCGTTTCGCACCAGATCAGGTCCGCGTACGGCGCGTAGGCCAGGCCGCGGCTGATCGACTGCTGCAGGCCATTGCGGGTGCGGAAGAAACCTTCGACGGTGCGCTCACCGGTGATGAACGGCTTGTCGTTCTCGTCGACATCGGAGGTGACCAGGTCGGCCGCCTCGGCGTCGGTGCGAGCCAGCAGCACCGTCGGCACACCCATCACGTCCGCCGCCAGGCGGGCCGCGATCAGCTTGGCCACCGCCTCGCGACTCGGCACCAGCACCTTGCCACCCATGTGGCCGCATTTCTTGACCGAAGCCAGCTGGTCCTCGAAGTGCACGCCGGCCGCGCCTGCGTCGATCATCGCCTTCATCAGTTCGAAGGCGTTGAGCACGCCGCCGAAGCCCGCCTCGGCGTCGGCAACGATCGGCGCGAAGTAGTCGATGTAGCCCGGGTCGCCGGGGTTCTTGCCTTCCATCCACTGAATCTGGTCGCAGCGGGTCAGCGCGTTGTTGATGCGGCGGACCACGGCCGGCACCGAGTTGATCGGATACAACGACTGGTCCGGATACATCTCGCCGGCCACGTTGGCGTCGCCCGCGACCTGCCAGCCCGACAGGTAGATCGCCTTCAGGCCGGCCTTGACCTGCTGCATCGCCTGGTTGCCGGTCAGCGCGCCAAGCGAGTTGACAAACGGCTCCTCGTTGATCGACCTCCACAGGCGCTCTGCACCGCGCTTGGCCAGCGTGTGCTCGACCTGTACGGAACCGCGCAGCCGAACGACGTCGTCGGCGCTGTAGCCGCGCTTGATGCCTTTCCAGCGCGGGTTCTCGTTCCATTCCTTCTGCAGGCGTTGAGCTTCCATCTTGCGTGCGGTCATTCTTCGGGTCCTCCGACAGGGTTCGGGTCAGGCTGCTGCCGGCAACCTACCGGCTCGGCATTGGAGGAAATCGTACGGCCCGATCTGCGACGCGGCAAGTCAAATATCTTATATAAGACATTTATTAATGTATTGCTTTATCAATGGCTTATACTCATCATTTCGCTATTCGCAATCAAATCGAGCGTCATGAAACGAGCCCTGCTGCGCAGCAGCAGTGCGCTTTCACGATAAGAAAACCGCCTTGACTGGATGAAACGAGGCGCGAGCTAGACGCGTGAGCGCGCCGCGGCAGCGGCACGGTAGGTGGCGCTCCAGGCGGGTGCGCCGCGACCGGTCAGGAATGCAAGGGGCACGAGCAGACGAGCACGCCGTCGCGATCGGCGTAAATCCAGTCGCCCGGCCGAACCAGTGCGCCGCAGACGGACACGACCAGCTCGCGCTGACCTTCACCGCGCTTGACGGAGCGGCGCGGCGTCACCGCCAGTGCCCGTATACCGATCGCGCAACCGTCGATCTCCTCGACGTCGCGCACCGCACCGAACACGACCACTCCGGCCCAGCCGCTATCCGCCGCATTACCGGCGAGGTTGCCGCCCAGCACCGCGCAGCGCGTGCTGCCACCGGCGTCGACGACCAGCACCTGCCCTTCCCCGGGTTCCTTCACTGCCTGCGCCAGCACCGAGTTGTCCTCGAACAGCTTGATCGTGCGCGCGGTGCCGCAAAAGCGCTCGCGCGCGCCGAAGGACAGCAACCCGGGTGCAAGCACCTGCAGTTCGCCGCTGTCGAAGAGCCGCTCGTTCGAATCGCACAGATCGGCGGTCGGAGGGAAATTGTTCATGCCTTTGCTCCAGAACGAGTGGCACGCAGCCGACGCGTGCCCGAGCCCACGGCCAGCGCCAGCAGCAGCGCCGCCACCTGCAGCACGGCCACGCCGATCAGTGGCGCGCCGTAGCTCCCGGCGTCGAGCAGCGGCCCGAAGACCAGCGGCGATATGGCCAGGCCGATATCGAGCCCCGAATACACGAACCCGTAGACGCGCCCGTAAGCCGCGGCCCCGAATTGCGCGGTTGCCGCACGCCGCACCAGCAGATCGCGGCTCGGTCCGGCCACGCCGACTCCGAAGCCGATCAGCCCCATCAGCGGCAGGATGACGGTCGTCGGCGACAAGCCCGAGGCAAGCAGCAATGCGGTCGCGGCCGACACCGCCAGCGCAGGAGCAATGACGAAATCACTGTCGTCGAAGCGCGCGCCGACGAAACCGCCGACCACCATGCCGAGCGCACTGCCGAGCAGGTAGGCGGTGAGTCCCATGCTGGCGACCGGCAGCGCCAATGCGTAGACGTTGTGCAGGATCGCGGGGCCGTAGTTCTGCAGCACGCCGAACGCACCCGTCGTGATCAGGAAGAAGGCAAAGCAGAGCCAGACGGCACCACTGCGCAGGAAGGCCAGCGCTCCCGATGCCGGTTTCGCCCCGTCCTCTCCCGGCGCGACAACCGCGGCCTCGGCTCCGTCAGCCAGCACCCGACGGCGCAGCAGCAGGAGCACAAGCACCGCAAAACCAATCAATGCCGCGACCAGGGCGGCATCGCGCCACGCGCTCGCGGCAGCGACGCCGGCCATCACCACCGAGCCGGCTGCCCAGCCGAGGTTGCCCGACAGTCCGTGCACGGAAAACGCATGGCCAAGACGGGCACCGGACACGCGCCGGTTCAGCAGCGTGAAGTCGGCCGGATGGAAGATCGAATTGCCGACGCCCGCCACCGCCGCCGCGACCAGCAGCCCGGGATAGCTCGCGGCGGCAGCCAGCACCAGCCCGGACAGGCCGAGCGTGCCGATGCCGAACATCAGCACCGGGCGGGCACCGATGCGATCGACGACGAAACCGGCGAGTGCCTGGCCGATGCCGCTGACGACGAAGAACACCGTCATCAGGAAGCCGGCCTCCGTGAACGACAGCGAAAAATCCGCCATCAGCCACGGGAACAGCGGCGGCAGCATCAGGTGAAAGAAGTGCGACGTGCCGTGCGCCAGCCCGATCAGGCTGATCACTTCGGCATCCTGCCCCCGTGCTGTTCCGATCGTCGCTGCAGTCATGGCGGCGACTTTATCTCAAAGGAGCCGCGCGGATAATCGGCGTCCGTGACGACGCCGTGGTCGTCCCGTCCCGCTGCCGCCGCCGCAAATTCAATCGATGCCGACCAGAGCCTCACTTCGTTCCACCCCGCGCTGGCTGCTGCTTGCCGCGACTGCGTTCGCGCTGGCGCTGCCGCTGCAGGCCCGCGAACTCGTCGCCGTCCGCCTGATCGCCTTCAACGACCTGCACGGCCATCTCGAACCCGGCGACAACACCATCACGATGCCCGACCCGCGCGACCCGACGCAGAGGATCGCGCTGCGCACGGGCGGTGTCGCCCACCTCGCGAGCGCGGTGCGCCGGCTGCGCGCCGAGCAACCGGCCAGTGTGCTGATCTCCACCGGTGACCTGGTCGGCGCCTCCCCGCTGGCCAGCGCCTTGTTTCGCGACGAGCCGACGATCGAGGCGATGAACGCGCTCGGCCTCGACCTGAACGTCGCCGGCAATCATGAGTTCGATCACGGCGTCGCCGAGCTTCGGCGGCTGGTCGCCGGCGGCTGCGCCACCGAACCGCGCGGCGTCGCCGCCAGCTGCGCCAATGCAGATCGAACTTACGCCGGCGCGCGCTTTCCGTTCATCGCGGCCAACGTCGAAGACGCCGCCACCGGCGTGCCCCTGCTACCGCCGTTCGTGGTCAGGAACATCGGCGGCGTGCGAGTCGGCTTCGTCGGCGCGGTCACCCGCTCCACACCCGGCATCGTCATGCCCGACGGCATCCGCGGCTGGCGCTTCACCGCCGAGGCGCCGGCGCTGAACCGCTACGCGCGCCAACTGCGCGCCGAAGGCGTCAACACCATCGTTGCGGTGGTGCACGAAGGCGGCGATACCGACGGCGGCATCAACGACTGCGACAAGCCGCGCGGACCGATCTTCGGCATCGTGCGCGCGCTCGATCCCGCCATCGACGTCGTGCTCAGCGCGCACACGCACCGCGCCTACAACTGCCGCATCGACGGCCGCGTGGTGATCCAGGGGGCCTCGTTCGGCCGACTGCTTTCGGTGGTCGACCTGCAGATCGACCGCGCCACCGGGGCGGTGGCGCAAGAGCAGACACGCGCACGCAATGTGCCGGTGGCCAACGGACTCGGCGCCGGCGGGGCCGTGAACGCAGCCTACCCGCCCTACCCGGCCGACGCGCAGATCGCCGGCATCGTCGATCACTATCGCGGCCGCGTTGCGCCGCTGGCCGACCGGCCGGTCGGCCGCATTGCCGCTGCCTTCGAGCGGCTGCCGGCGGAGCAAGGCGACGGTCCCGCCGGACGGCTGATCGCCGATGCCCACCTGGCGGCGACGCGCGGCAACGGCGCGCAGATCGCGTTCACCAACACCGGCGGGATCCGCACCGACCTGCGGCCTCGCGTTCCCGGCGGCACCGTGACCTTCGGCGACGTGTTCACCATGCAGCCGTTCGGCAACACACTGGTGACGATGTCGCTGACCGGCGGCCAACTGAAGGCGCTGCTCGAATCGCAGTGGCGCGGCAACGGCGCGCGGCCGCACTTCCTGCAGCCATCGTCGACTCTCGCCTATGCGTGGCGCGACGATGCCCCGGCCGGCGCAAGAGTCATCGATGAGTCGATCACCATCGACGGCCAGCCATGGCGGCGCGATGCGACATATCGCGTGACGGTGAACAGCTTCCTGGCCGCCGGCGGCGACCGCTTCCATCTGTTCCTAGAGGGCACCGAACTCAGCGGTGGCCCCCTCGATGTCGACGCGCTCGCGCAGTACCTGTCGCAGCAGTCGGCGCAAGGTCCGCTCGCCGTGGAAGCGAAGCAGCGCATCGTCAGGCGAAGCGGCGCAGGCAATGCAGCGCCGGTGAGATAATTCGCCCTCTCGCAAAGCAAGGGCCTGTCATGCGCCGCAACCGTCTCATTTCCCGCGCCCGCACCTCCGCTTCGGCCAGCACGCTGGCCAAGCTGGCGCGCCGGCTTTCCGAGTCGGGCAGCCGCATCGAGGACCGCTTGTGGGAGCGGCGCCTGGTCGAATCGGTCAACGATCGACTGGCGCGCGGCTTTGCCGACGACATCGAGGCAGCGCTGGAAGACCTGTCGCGTACGCAGGCGCGTGCCTACGACGACCTGGCCGATCTCGCGGAGTCCTGCGCCGAGAGCGCCACCGTCGAGATCGACGGCAAGCCGCACGACGCGCTGCTGCTCACGGTGCCTCTGCTGGCGTGGTCGCGCTACCGCCTGCCGGCCACCGCGCTTGCCTCGTCGCTGGTGGAGGCGATCGGCGCGCAGATCGCCGGCCACCTGGCCGCGCGCGGCACGCGTATCGCCGTGGCCGACTACCTGTACTCGATCGACCAGTTGCCGGAGTCGTTCGGCGAGGTCTACGACGCCGCGCAGAAGCTGTTCGAGGCCTGCATTGCCGGCAAGCGCATGAAGATCGACGGCAAGAGCCTGCGCGAGCCGGTGATGATGCTGGCCGACACGCGCTACGTGCTGGCCGCGATCATCGCGCCGCAGGGCGCACCGCTTTATCACTGGCAGGAGACCGGCGTCGATCCGGATGCCAAGACGGCCGCGATGACCGCCTTCCGCGAACAGGTCGGCGGCGTGGTGGCACCGCTGATGACCGGCTGCCGTTACCGCGTGCTGGCCCCCAACGCCTTCCACGCCGCGCTGCGCCAGGCCGACCGCGAGCTGCGCGAGTTTTCTCTCGAGGCCGCGGTGTCCTACCTGAAGCTCGCCTACGACATGGGGCCGAGCGCGCTGCAGGCCACCTTCGCCGCCTTCGAGGACAAGCGGGTCGAGGAGATGCGCATCGGCATCGGCACCGACGGCAACGACGACGGCGTGATCGAAGGCGTGGTCTGGCCGCTGCTCGGCGACGAGGAGGAGCGCGCGCAGGAGGAGATCGATGCCACGCTGCGCCGCCTCGGCATCAACAAGGTCACCGCGCACGCGCACCGCTTCCCGCTCGAGTACTGCGACGACTGCGGCGCCCCGATGTTCCCCAACCCGGCCGGCCACGCCGTGCACGCCGAGCCGCCGGAGGACGTCGAGGAGCAGCCGGCCGCGCCGCTGCACTGACCAGTCGGCGACAGGGCGCGAAAGGCCCTCGCTGCCCTACCCCTATCCCACAGCGGGACAAGGGCTCTGGCCTCAGTGCACCGTCCTGTCGAAGCTGAACTTCCCGCCGCGGAAGTCCACCGGCACGATGTCCTTCGGACCGAAGCGCCCTTCGAGCACCAGCTTGGCGACCGGGTTCTCGATCTGCTGCTGGATCGCGCGCTTCAGCGGTCTGGCGCCGTAGACCGGATCGAAGCCCGCCTTGGCGATCTCGGCCAGCGCCGCGTCGCTGACCTCCAGCTTCATCTCCTGCGCGGCGAGGCGCTGCTCCAGGCGCTTGAGCTGGATCCCGGCGATCGAGGCGATGTGCTGCCGGTCGAGCGAGTGGAACACCACGATCTCGTCGATGCGGTTGACGAACTCGGGGCGGAAGTTCTTGCGCACCTCGCCCATCACCGCTTCCTTGATCAGGTCGTAGTCCTGGCCGGCCATGCGCTGGATGTCGTGCGAGCCGAGGTTGCTGGTCATCACCAGCACGGTGTTCTTGAAGTCGACCGTGCGGCCCTGGCCGTCGGTCATGCGGCCGTCGTCGAGCACCTGCAGCAGCACGTTGAAGACGTCCGGGTGCGCCTTCTCGACCTCGTCGAGCAGGATCACCGAGTAGGGCTTGCGCCGCACCTGCTCGGTGAGCTGGCCGCCCTCCTCGTAGCCGACATATCCCGGCGGCGCGCCGATCAGCCGCGCCACCGAGTGCTTCTCCATGTACTCGCTCATGTCGACGCGGATCAGGTGCTCCTCGGTGTCGAACAGGAACTCGGCCAGCGCCTTGCACAGCTCGGTCTTGCCGACGCCGGTGGGGCCGAGGAAGAGGAACGACCCCAGCGGCCGGTTCGGATCCGCCAGCCCCGCGCGCGAGCGGCGGATCGCGTCGGACACCAGCCGCACCGCCTCGTCCTGGCCGACCACGCGCGAATGCAGCTTCGACTCCATGGCGAGCAACTTCTCGCGCTCGCCCTGCATCATCTTGGCCACCGGGATGCCGGTGGCGCGCGAAACAACCTCGGCGATCTCTTCGGCGCCGACTTCCTTGCGCAGCAGCTTGAACTCCTGCCTGCCGCCGCCTTTCTCCGCCGCATGCAGCTGCGCTTCGAGCTGCGGCAGTCTTCCGTACTGGATCTCGGCCAGCTTGTCGTACTGGCCCTTGCGCTGCAGCTCGGCCATCTGGGCCTTCAGCTTGTCGATCTCGGCCTTGATCGCCGCCGAGCCCTGCACGGCGGCCTTCTCGGCGCGCAGCACCTCGTCCAGATCGGCGTATTCCTTCTCCAGCCGCTTGATCTCGTCCTCGATCATCTCCATGCGCTTGCGCGAGGCTTCGTCCTTTTCCTTCTTCACCGCCTCGCGCTCGATCTTCAACTGGATCAGCCGCCGGTCGAGCTTGTCCATCACCTCCGGCTTGGAATCGATCTCCATCTTGATTCGAGCGGCCGCTTCATCGATCAGGTCGATCGCCTTGTCGGGCAGGAAACGGTCGGTGATATAGCGGTGCGAGAGTTCCGCCGCGGCGACGATCGCCGGGTCGGTGATCTCCACCCCGTGGTGCAGTTCGTAGCGCTCCTGCAGGCCGCGCAGGATGGCAATCGTGCTCTCCACGCTCGGCTCGTCGATCAGCACCTTCTGGAAGCGCCGCTCCAGCGCGGCGTCCTTCTCGATGTACTTGCGGTACTCGTCGAGCGTCGTGGCGCCGATGCAGTGCAGCTCGCCGCGCGCCAGCGCGGGCTTCAGCATGTTGCCGGCGTCGATCGCACCCTCGGCCTTGCCGGCGCCGACCATCGTGTGCAGTTCGTCGATGAAGACGATGATGCGGCCCTCTTCGGCGGCGATCTCCTTGAGCACCGCTTTCAGCCGTTCCTCGAACTCGCCGCGGTACTTGGCGCCGGCAAGCAGCCCGGCCATGTCGAGCGTCAGCACGCGCTTGCCCTTCAGCGTCTCCGGCACCTCCTCGTTGACGATGCGCTGCGCCAGGCCCTCGACGATCGCCGTCTTGCCGACGCCCGGCTCGCCGATCAGCACCGGGTTGTTCTTGGTTCGCCGCTGCAGGATCTGGATCGCACGGCGGATCTCGTCGTCGCGGCCGATCACCGGGTCGAGCTTGCCCTGCTGCGCGCGTTCGGTCAGATCGATCGTGTACTTCTTCAGCGCCTCGCGCTGGCCCTCGGCCTCGGCGCTGCCGACGTTCTGGCCGCCGCGAACGGCGTCGATCGCCGATTCGAGCGCCTTGCGGGTCAGCCCGTGCTCGCGCGCGGTCCTGCCGGCCATGCCTTTGTCGTCGGCCACGGCGAGCAGGAACATCTCGCTGGCGATGTAGGCATCGCCGCGCTTCTGTGCTTCCTTGTCGGTCTGGTTCAGGGCCGCCACCAGTTCGCGACCGATCTGCACCTGGCCATCGGTGCCGGTGACCTGCGGCAGGCCCTTCAGTGCACTGTCCACCGCCGTCGTCATCGCGGCGACGTTGGCGCCGGCCCGCTGCAGCAAGGCGCGCGCGCTGCCGTCGCTCTGGCGCAGCATGGCGGCCAGCAGGTGCAGCGGCTCGATGTACTGGTGATCGGCTCCGACCGCGATCGACTGCGCGTCGGCCAGCGCTTCCTGGAACTTGGTGGTCAGTTTGTCCTGGCGCATTGACTGTGCTTCCACGTGGATGACGGAACAGTCCGTAGGTGAGGCTGCGCACGGCGGATTTCAACGCCTCGATAGAATGTCGGCTCGATGCGGGTCCCTCGCCCCGCCGACTGCCGCCCCCAGTGCTTCGGCTTCGAATTCTGCTTGTCGTCGGACTCGCCGCACTGGGAGTCGCCAATGCCGCTCAGGACCCTTTTGCCAGGTCCGCGGCCGCATTGCTTCGCGCCCCGAACCCCCCACTGGCCCGCTTCGAACTGGCGACGCAGCCGCCGGCCGAGACCGCGGCCCTGCTCGACCGGCTGATACGCGACGCGGCCGACGACGAGTCGATCGACCGCGAGGACGATGAGCGGATGCTGCGCCGGCTGCGCAGCGACACGATCGATGTCCTGGCCACCGAGGGCTACTTCGCCCCTGTCGTGACGGTCGGCACCGACGACAGCGGCCTGGCCCGCTATGTCGTCCGACTTGACCTCGGTCCACGCACGCTCATCACCGAGGTGGTGCTGGAATTCACGGGGGAGCTGGCGGCGCAGCCGGAGCGCGTCGAGCAGCTCAAGGCGGGCTGGGACCTGCCGGCGGGCCAGCCATTCCGCGATGCGCGCTGGTCGGCGGCAAAGAGCCGGCTGCTGAACCAGATCCGCTCGCGCGACTTCGCCGCCGCCAGGATCGCGGACTCGGTCGCCCTGGTCACCGCGGAGGAGGCGACCGCCCGCCTGCGCGTCGAGGTCGACTCGGGCGCCGCCTACACGATGGGGCCGATCGAAGTGCGCGGCCTGGTGCGGTACGACAAGGAACTGATCGAGCGCTTCAATCCGTTTCGCGTCGGCGAACCCTACGATTCGGACAAGCTGCTCGAGTTCCAGCGCCGACTGCAGCGAACGCCATTCTTCGGCACCGTCATCGTCGACGTCGACCCGGCCCGCAGCGAGGGGGGCCAGCTGCCGCTGCTCGTCGAGGTCCGCGAGGCGAAGTCGAAGCGCGTGTCGTTTTCGCTCGGCTACTCGACTGACATCGGCGTGCGCGGCGAGGCCGCCTATCGCCAGGCGACGCTGTTCGGCTTCCCGTACTCGCTGCAGTCCGGCGTCAGTCTCGACCGTACACGGCAGGCGGCCTACGCCGACGTCTACCTGCCGCCGAAGCCCGGCGGCGAGCAGGACGCCGTCGGCGCCCTGGTCGAGCTGACCGACAACGAGGGGGTGAGCACCAATCGTTGGGCGATTGGCGCCCAGCGCACCCATAGACGCGAGAGCGGCAGCACATCGTACGACACCCAGCTGGCTCTGAACTTCCAGCACGAGCGACGTGAGGTCAGCGGCGCGCCGGAGGAGAACACGGTCAACGACGTCGTCTCCACCACCTACGCCTGGACCCGGCGCGACGTCGACTCGATCACCATGCCGACGCGAGGAACGCTGCTGACGCTGTCCGGAACGGTCGGCCTCGGCCGCAGCAGCGTGACCAACTTTCTGAGCACCGGCTTCCTGCGCGGTTACGGACGGTACGCGTACTACCTGCCGCTGACGCCGCGCGACCAGTTGATCCTGCGCACCGAACTCGGCTACGTGGCGGTGGACGATCCGCGCGTCGTGCCGAGCGAGTTCCTGTTCCGGACCGGCGGTGTCGGCTCTGTGCGCGGCTATGCATTCCAGAGCCTCGGCCGCAAGGCGGGCACGTCGACCACCGGCAGCACCATGCTGGCGGTGTTCTCGGCGGAGTACGTGCGCTGGCTCTGGGACAACTGGGGAGCCGCCGTGTTCGTCGACGCCGGCGATGCCAGCGACGACCTGTTCAGTACACCGCTGGCGCGCGGCTACGGCGCCGGTGTCCGCTACCGGACGCTGGCCGGGCCACTGGCGGTCGATGTGGCATACGCGGACCGCACCAACGGCGTGCGTGTGCATTTCTCCGTCGCCATCGCCTTCTGACATGGAAGCGCCCGAGCCGACACCGCCCGCCCCGCCGCCCGCGCCCAGGCCGCGACGCAGGGTGCTGTTGCGTTCGCTGGCGACAGCCTCGGCAAGCCTGCTCCTGGTCGCGGCGCTGCTCGTCGCTACGGTGGGATGGCTGATCGGCACCACCAACGGCATGAACAGCGTTCTCGCGATCGTCAACCGCTTCGCGCCGGTCACGATCGAAACCCACGGCGCCTTCGGTTCGCTGGCCGAGGAGTTCGGCTTCGCCGAACTGAAGGTGACCATCAAGGACAAGACAGTCGAAGCGAAGGCGGTCCGCGCCCGGCTGCGCGACCTGCACTGGCAACCGCTTCGCGTGGAGCTCGAGTCGCTGGAAGCGGCCTCGCTGCGCGTCGACGTCGTCACCGACCAAGTCCCGTTGCAGAACATCGGCGTGCCGCTGCTCCTGTCCGCCGACAGGGTGGCGCTCGGCGGCCTGACCGTCATCGTCGACGGCAAGCAGTTCAGTCTGCAGTCGATCGAGGGCCGCGCCACCGCCGGGCCGAGTGGCTATCGGGTCGATGGCGGCCGGGTGGCCTTCGGCGCCCACACCGCGCGTGTCGATGGCGAGCTCGGCGCGTCGCGGCCGTTCCCCCTGCAAGCCCGCGGCGAGGTGGCGGCGCATGTGCAGGACAAGACGATCGGCGCCGCGGTGCGCGTCGCCGGCTCGCTAGTCGAGATGACGATCGACGGTGAACTGTCCGGCGCCGGGAGCGGCACCGCTTCGGCGGTGGTCGCCAGCTTCGAGAAGCCGGCCGTGCGATCGCTGACGCTTGATCTCGCCGGCATCGACCCGCGCGCCTGGCATCCGTCGGCGCCGATCGCCGACCTCGCCGTGAAGGGCAAGCTCACCCCCAGCGCCGCGATGGACCGCGTTGCCGGAAGCATTGCGGTCGAGAATCGCGCGCCGGGACTGCTCGACGCCAGCCGCATTCCGGCACGCAGCGCCACCGCGCAGGTCGAGATCGATGCCACGCAGCTGAAGTTCGATCGCATCGCAGGCCAGCTGCTGCAGGGATCGGTGACCGGCGACTACTCGGTGGCCTTTGCCGACGGCAGCTGGCAGACCAGCGCCCGCCTGTCCGACGTCGACCCGGCGCGGCTGCACGGCGCCCTGCAGCCGCTGCGGATCGACGGCCAGATGAAGGCGCGTCGCACACCGGAGGCGATCTCCGTCACCGCCGATCTGCTCAACCGCGGGCAGCCCGCCGCCGCCCTGACCTTCGACGGCCGCTTCACTTCGAAGCTGGCGACGATCAACAGCGCGCGACTGGCCCTCGGCGACGGCTTCGCCACCGCCGCCGGGACCATCGAGCTGGCCGGTGCCTACCGTGCCGACCTGCAAGGCTCGCTGCAGCGCTTCGAGCCCGGGCGGCTGGTCAAGGGCATCGATGCCCGATTCACCGGCAGCGTGGCTGTCGACGGCGTGCTCAAGCCGCAGCCGGCAGGAAGAGTCCGCTTCGAACTCGCCGACAGCCGCGCCTGGGGCCGGCCGCTCGCCGCGCATGGCCGCATCGACGTCGATGCCGCGCGGCGCCTCGACGTCGACGTCGACCTGGCGGTGCGCTCGGCGCGACTCGTCGCCAAGGGCGGACTGGGCGCGCCCGACCGATCGCTCGAGCTGATGCTCGACGTCCCCGCGGTCGCCGAACTGCTGCCGACCTCGCCGAAGATACCGGTCGCCGGGTCGTTGACGCTCTCCGGCACCGCGCGCGGTGAATGGACCGCGCCTGAGTTCCAGCTTCGCCTGGCTGCCAAGGGCCTGCGCTACGGCGACCATTCCCTGGCCAGCGTCGGGTCGGAGGTCCGTTATGGCGGCGGAAGCGACGGCGCCGTGCACGCCACCGCCAACGCGGCAGGCTACAGCTACGCGCCGCGACCACAGGCGACCGTGCAGTTACTCAGTCTCGCTGTCGAAGGCCTGTTGTCGAAACATGCCATCCGCGTTCAGGCCACGGCGGACAAGACCCGCTCCGCAACCGTGTTCGCCGACGGCGGCTGGCGCGACGACGCCTGGCGCGGGCGCGTGCGCGAGGCGGCCGTCGCACCGCCGCTCGACCTTCGGCTGCTGACGCCCGCCGACCTCACCTTCAGCGCGCACGGCCTGGAGTTCGGGCCGGCGCAGGTCGCGATCCAGCACGTGCGCTTCGACGACGTGCGCTTCCGAATTGACGACTCCGGCATCGCAACGCAGGGCCGCTTCAGCGGCCTGCAGCCGGCGCGCTACGTCGTCCCGGTCGAGGGCGCGCTCGCTCCGATCATGGCGCCGACGGGCGAGCGCACGCCACTGACGCTGCGCGGCGAGTGGGACCTGAAGCTGATCGGCGAGAAGGCCGACGGGCGGCTGCTCGTCGAACGCAGTGGTGGCGATCTGTACGCCGGTCGCGGCGCCGAGTCGGCGCTGGGCCTCACCGATACCTGGCTCGACGCCCGCGTCACAGCCAACCACCTGCAGGCAAGCACCCGGATCGAGGCCACGCGGGGCGGCGGCCTCGGCGCGCACATGGAGGCCTGGCTCGAGAACTCGGCCGATGAGGGATGGCGACTGGCGCAGCAGCGCCCATGGCTGATCAGCGGCGCCTTCGAAATGCCGACCATGGACTGGCTCAACGCGCTGCTGTCGGACAACCTGCGCGCCAACGTCCGGCTCGGCGGCCGGCTGTCGAGCTCGGTCCGTATCGAGGGCACGCCCGCCAATCCGTCCGCCACCGGGCGGCTCGCGGGATCGGACCTTCGCGTCGCCTGGGTCGAACAGGGCGTGCGGCTGGAGAACGGCCGCCTGCTCGCGCACCTGCAGGACGACCTGATCGTGCTGGATGAACTCGAGTTCAGCGGACCGCCGCGCGTGCGTCCGGATGATCGCCGCGCAGCGGCTGCGGTGCCCGCCGGCCGCGAAGGCTCCGTCAGCGCCACCGGCCGCCTGCGGCTCGGCGACTTCAATGGCGTCATCCAGGTCGCAGCCAGGCATCTGCCGATGTTGCAGCGGCCGGATCGATGGGTGATCGCCTCCGGCGGCGGCAACATCGAAATCTCGGCGCAGCACATCCAGCTCAACGGCGCCTTCGCCGCCGATGCCGGGTTCGTCGGACTGACCCGCTCCGAGTTGCCGTCGCTGTCGAACGACGTGGTCGTGGTCAGGGCCGGCGAAACCGCCGAGACACGTGCCCGCCGCGTTTCGCTGGGATTCGACCTCGGTTTTGACCTCGGAAGGGCCTTCTACCTGAGCGGCCGGGGAATCAACACCCGGGTCGAAGGTACGGTTCGACTGCGCAGCGCGGGGCGCGGCGCAGTCACTGCCGTCGGTTCGATCGAAGCCGTCGATGGCACCTACGAAGGCTTCGGCCAGCGTCTGCAGATCGCCCGCGGCCGGCTCAACTTCCAGGGCGCGCCGGAGAACCCGGGGCTCGACATCCTGGCCCTGCGCACCGGCTTGCCGGTGGAGGTCGGCTTGACTATCACCCGCACGGCCGCCGCGCCGCTGGTGCGCATGCACAGCGACCCACCGATGGCCGATGCGGAAGCGCTGTCATGGCTGGTGCTCGGGCGCGCGCCCGACCAGTCCGGAGGAGACAACATCGCCCTGGTCACCGCCGCCGCCGGCCTGCTCGGCGGCAGCAGCGAAGGTTACGGAACGCGCGTGGCGCGCGCCGTCGGTGTCGACGAGATTTCCATCCGCAGCGGCAACTTCGGCATCGCATCGCTGCTGCCGGCGCGCGGCGTGGCCGGTTCCCTGCGCAGCGACGAGGCCTCGGCGGCCACGGTGGCCGGCGAGATCATCACCATCGCAAAGAACATCAACGAGTCGCTGACGTTGAGCTACCAGCAGGCGCTTTCGGACGCGAGCAAGTTCCTGCAGATCAATTACCGGCTGACGCGCGGCCTGTCGGTGGTCGTGCGCGGCGGCACCGACACGGCGCTCGACCTTGTCTATTCGATCGCTTTCGACTGACGAGCACCGGGCGATCGACCGCCGCCGGCTGCTGGCCGCGCTCGCCGCCCTCCCGCTCGCCGCCTGCAGCCGCAAGGCGCCTCGCCAAGCAGCGATTCCCGCCGGCAGCACGGTGCTTGCGCTCGGCGACTCGCTGACCTTCGGCTCCGGCGCCACCTCGGAGGCAGCCTATCCGGTCCTTCTTGCCGAACTGACCGGCTGGAAGATCGTCAACGCCGGCGTTCCGGGAAGCACCAGTGCGCAGGCGCTCGAGCGGCTGCCGAACCTGCTCGCCGAGCACGCGCCGAAGGCGGTGCTGCTGTCGATTGGCGGCAACGACTTCCTGCGCCAGGTGCCGGAGGCGCACACGCGCGCCCACATCGCGGCGATGCTCGACGCGATCCGCGATGCCGGCGCGCAGCCGGTGCTGATCGCCGTGCCCCGGCCGGCGCTGATGGCGGCGCTGCTGCGCTCGCTCGACGACCATCCGCTGTACCAGCCAGTGGCCGAAGAGCGGCGCGTGCCGCTGTTCGCCTCGGGCTGGTCAAGAGTGCTGTCAGACCCGGCGCTCAGGTCCGACCAGATCCACGCCAACGGCGCCGGCTACGAGCGCTTCGCGCGCGAGTTGCACGGCTTCCTGCGCGAGGTGGGCATCGCGCCACGCTAGCCAACCGCGCCGCGTTGCCGAAGTCAGGGGCAGCGGGTCGCGGCGAAGCGGTCGGTCTGCGCGCCGCGCCGGCAACGCCAGGCGCGCTCGACGCCGCCGATCGACCAGGCGCCGGCGGCCGTTCGTTGCAGGGCGACCTCCCAACGCTCCGACCGCACCGAGTCGTCGAGCAGCCCGTCCCTGAGCACGGTCACGCGCGAGGCCGACGGCGACTCGACGCCCTGGTTGACCTGGACGATGTGCTGCGACGAACCCTCGAACGGGCCGACGACCGCCAGCGCGATCTCCACCGGCGTCCCGCCGCGGGTTGCCAGCGCCGCCGCCTCGGCATACCGCGCCGGGTCGACCCGCTGCATGCCGGCGACCTTCAGGTCCAGCAGCGAACCGCGCTGGTCGGCCGCCGCGCCGGCGGTTGCGGCGACGAGCGCCGCCGACAGGACGATCCACTTTCCCAGCCCGAACATGGTTGCTCCTTTTCGTGTTGCGCCTCGAAGCGTACAGGCGAGCCGGGAGTCCCCTCAAACGGCGGCGCGACCTTCGGGTCTTGGATAGCAGCGCGAAGCCGGTTCGTGTGTACCGAAGCGGGGCCGACCTCGGCGCCTTCGACTTCGGTTTCCGGATAGCGGCCGCAGCGACCTTCGGCTGTAATCGCCCTTCCGCATCGATCGACATACGCGGACGCCTTGGCGGAATGCGCCAGGCGTCCGCGTCCTGTTTTCGGGAAGCCCCATGGATCCGAAGTCCGTTTCAAGAACCGTCAACGCGCCGCTCGCCGCGGTACTCTGTCTCGCCCTGGCGATGCCGCCGGCATGGGCGCAGACGCCCGACCTGCGCGTGAGCGACCTGGTCAACCAGGGCTCCGACTACGCGCAGCGCGAGATGCGCAACCGCGGCTTCGTCTTCATCCAGGCCGACCAGCGCGGCTCCAAGCTGTGGCAGTACTGGTGGAACGGCCGCGACAACGTCTGCGCCCGCGTCGCCCACGTCGATGGCCGCGCGAGCAGCATCGTCGACGTCAGCGCGACCGACTGCAACCAGTACCCGCAGACCTACGGCCAGCCCGCCCAGCAGCCCGCGCCGCAGTCCGGGGACTCGAGCCGCATGAACAACGCCACCAAGGTGGCGATTGCCGCGGCGGCGATCGCCGGCGTGGCGGCACTGGCCCACCGCTCGCACGAGCGCAACGAGGACAAGCACAACAGCCAGCAGCAGGTGGCCGAGTACGAGCGCGGCTATCGCGACGGCCTCTACCATCAGCCGTACCATGACTACAACCGCTCGCAGTCGTACGTCGACGGCTACAACGCCGGCCAGCAGAAGCGCGAAGCCGAGACGTCCTATCGCTCCCCCTACGGTTATCACAGCGGCCAGGCCGCCTACAGCATGTGGTGGAATTCGGGCATGCGCCAGTGCATCCAGGGCGTGGTGTCCGACGGGCGCATCCAGTCGCTCAACCCGATCGTCGAGAACAACTGCCTCTAGAGCGCCGGCGCGATCCTGCCGGCGGTCGGTCAATGAAGGAAGAATCATGAAAGCTCTGTTCCTCGTCGGCGGCTTGGCGCTGTCGCTCGCGCTGTCGCTCGGTGGTGCTTCGCTGGCGGCCGACGGCATCGAATCGCGGCCGCTGCAGTTCGCCAAGGGGGCCTCGTCGGCAACGGTCAAGGGCTCGATCCAGGGTCGCCAGACGATCGACTACAAGCTGCGCGCGAAGGCGGGCCAGACGATGAAGGTGAACGTGAAGTCCGGCAACCCGGGCCTCGCCTTCAACGTGCTGCCGCCCGGCTCCAAGGACGTCGCCATCGAGGGCGCGATCGGACTGCAGGACTGGAGCGGCACGCTGCCGGCCGACGGCGAGTACACCGTGCGCACGTATCTCGACCGCGCCGGTGCGCGTCGCGGCGAGAAGGCGAGCTACACGCTCACGGTCGCCATCGGCGGAGCATCAGGCGCCGCTGCGGCAGCCGGCGGCGACACGATCGGGCGCGCCGGCGCCGGGAAGTTCGACGCCACCGGGACTGCAATGCCCTGCGCCAAGGCCAAAGGACAGCCGATGACGCAGTGCATGTGGGGCGTTGCGCGCGCCGGCGGCGGAACCGCGACGGTCGTCATCACGCACCCCGACGGGCGCAAGCGCACGATTTTCTTCGAGAAGGGCAAGCCCACCGGGGCCGACCTCAGCCAGGCCGACGGCAACATGACCTTCCGCGCGACCAAGGAGGCCGATCTGTACAAGATCCAGGCCGGCGACGAGCGCTACGAGTTCCCGGAAGCGGTCGTCTTCGGCGGTTAGCGACAGGCAGCGGCACAGGCGACGAGTCCCCCGATGAAGTCCTGGGCGCGCCTGCTACCCGCCGCTGCGGCGGCAACGCTGGTCGCGTGCTCGACGCCGCCTCCACCCGCCGCGGCACCCAAGCCCATGCCGCCGGCGGCTCAGCCGTCCGCTGCCAGCGCGGACCTCGGCCTCGCCGTCCGCAAGGCACTGAACGGCGACTGGGAGGCACACTACTTCGACGCCGCCGTCGATCTGAACGGCGATGGAGTCCCGGAAGCAGTGGTCTACGCGGCTGGTCCGATGATCTGTGGCACGGGCGGCTGCCCGCTGTTCGTCTTCACGCCAGCGGCCCACGACTATCGGCTGGTATCGGCCAGCACCGTCGTGCAGCCGCCGGTCCGCGTCGCGCCACGCTCCTCGCACGGCTGGCGCAACCTCGTCGTCGGCATCGGCGGCGGCGGCATCAAGGCGGGTCATGCCGAACTGAAGTTCGACGGTAAGAGCTACCCGTCGAACCCCACGGTGTCGCCGGCCGAACCGTCGTCGAATCTGGCGGGAACGGAGATCCTCATCCCCGCCTTCAGCTCGTACCGGGACGGCAAGCCGGTGCCGCGCGCGGGAAGCTGAACGGCTACCGAACCCGCCCGGCGTCGATCCGGGCTCGACCGCGCCACGCCAAGCAGGGACCCCCATCATGAAGACGCTCGCTTCCCGTCTGGCCGCCTGCGCGCTGATTACTGCGCTGATCGGCGCCTGCGCGCACAAGATCTACGGTGATCCCGAACTGCCGGTCGCCGGGAAGGTGCTCGGCACCGTCGTGCACACCCGCGATGCCGAGGAACTTCGCTATGTCGTGCTGCGGCAGTTGACCGAGCGGTACGCGCAGGAACAAAGCATCGTGGTCACGCAGGCGGAGAAGGACGCCTACGTCAGGCACGTTCAGGAGTGGCTGGCGACGCACCGCCAGCAGCAGGCGGCACGCCGGGCCGAACTCGCCGGCAAGCTTGCCGCCGGGGGGCTGCCGGAAGCGGAGCGCGCAAGGCTCGCCACGGACGTCGCCATGCTCGACGAGTTGCTGGCCGCGCTCGGCAAGGACAACGCCGCGACCTCCGACCCGCAGGAGGCCGAGGCACGCCAGCAGGTCGCCGCCGCCTTCATCCTCCAGTGGAAGATCAACCGGGCGCTGTACAAGCAGTACGGCGGCCGCGTCATCTTCCAGCAGGGCGGGCCGGAACCGCTCGACGCCTATCGCCGGTTTCTTGAGGACGCGCAGTCGCGCGGCGATTTCAGGATCGTCAGCAAGGACCTCGAAGCCGGGTTCTGGCGCTACTACCGGGACGACAGCATCCACTCGTTCTACCCGCCAGGCAGCAGGGAGGAGGCGCAGGTCTTCGACGTGCCGCCGTGGCTGTCGAGGTAGTGCGACAGCAGGGTCGCCGCGAGTCTTCGGCCCGGCCGGAACGCCTTCACTGATACCGCCACGTGAGCGGCACCTTGCCGCCTCGCCGGCGAAATCAGTGAATCGGAGTCGCTAGACTAGAAGTACCTTCTAGCGCTTCGACGTCAGCGACCGTTCGTTCGATGGATCTGAGCTCCCCCTCTCCGCAGCTTCCTCGACCGCCCACCTGGGCGCAGCGCTTCCGCTCGGACGACGTCGACGAGGCGCGCGAATTCGTCGCGCGCGGCTGGGGCCATCACTCCCGGGTCGTGCGCGGGAAGGGCGCGCTGGGCTTCGAGCAGACCTGGGTCACGGGCGCGGAAGCAGTGACCGGGTGGGTTCGAGCCGAACTCGGCGAAACCATCCGCGCCGCCGCGCGAGAACCGATCCTGCACGTGGCGGTACCCGCCGGGAGCGCGTACCGGTTCGGCCGGCGGCAACACGTCGCCTCATGCGGGACCGTCACCTTCATCGCGCCGGGGTGGGAGTACACACTGGACCGCGTGGGAGGAAGCGCGTTCGCGATCAGCGTCAGCGGCCTCCGGTTGCGCGAAGAG
This sequence comes from uncultured Burkholderiaceae bacterium, assembly GCA_964610575.1. Taxonomy (GTDB): domain Bacteria; phylum Pseudomonadota; class Gammaproteobacteria; order Burkholderiales; family Burkholderiaceae_F; genus JADJWR01. Next base: position 17,577 of record CAZSYX010000007.1, on the reverse strand, counting down.
CTCGCGGCACGCCTCCCAGGAGCCAACGGCGATCTGGTGTTCCAGGCACGGTCGATCGAACTCGGCGAGCCCGCCAAGGCGCGGCTCGTCGCCGCGGTGTCCAGCTTCGTGGAGTCGACAGCGCCGGCGACGGACCATGCGCCGCGAGCACACGGCCAGGCAGGACTGATCGGTGCACTGGCCGAACTGCTGCTCGCCGAGTCCATCGTCGTCCGTGCGCAGACGATCTCGTCGGCGCGGCTCGCCAACCTGGAGGCCTGGATCGACGCTCACCTCGACAGGCCGATCACCGTCGGCCGGCTCTGCCAGGTCGCCGGGGTGGGCGAACGCGCGCTGCAGAAGGCGTTCGAGTCGCGCCGTGGCATGT
>CAZSYX010000007.1:0-17110 GCA_964610575.1 uncultured Burkholderiaceae bacterium | reverse complement strand
GCCGGGGTGGGCGAACGCGCGCTGCAGAAGGCGTTCGAGTCGCGCCGTGGCATGTCGCCGATGCGCTTCGTCGCCGAGCGGCGGCTCGCCGCTGCGCGCCGCCTCCTCACCGTCTCGACCCGGAACCACGACGTGACGCGCGTCGCCATGAGCCTCGGCTTCGGCCACACCGGCCGCTTCGCTCTGCTCTACCGGCAGGCTTTTGGCGAAACGCCGTCGCAAAGCCTCCGGCGCGCGGCACGCCGGGCGTCGCCGGCAATTTAGTCGTTCGGTTTTCGGATAGCACCGAGGCGGCCAATGCAGCTACAAAGTCGGCTTTTGGTCGACAACAGAAGGACTGAGCAATGAAGAAGTTGATGGCAATCACCTCCATCGTCGCCGCCCTCGGCGGCGCGGAATTCGCGCCCAGCGCGATCGCCCAAGCACCCGCCTCCACCGACCCGATCGTGCAGATGCGCACGGTGGAGCGCGAAGCCAACGCCAAGTACTCGGCGGGCCTGCTGCAGGCCTACAACGAAAGGCAGGCCAAGGTCTCTGCGGCTGTCGAAGCGGCGGTCAAGGATGCCGACGCCAAAGGCAAGGATCCGCTGGTCGCCAAGCGCGACGCGCACAACAAGGCGATGAAGGCGACCGAAGCCGACTACGAAGCCAAGCAGAAGGCGCTGAAGAAGGAGCGCGACGACGCGATCAAGGCGGCCAAGCAGAAGGCCTATCCGCCGAAGAAAGGCTGAACGCACGCGGCCCCGCCGGGGCCGTTCGAGTTCTCTCGCCCGCTCGCCGCTTCGGCGGCAGCGGGCAAACCAGTGTCGTGCGGCCGGACCGTGGCCACCGGCCGAAGCCGCATGTGCCGGCGAAGCGACGACGGGCCACCGCCCGCTCCAACGGCATGTCGTGCGCTAGCATCGCGCGCCGCCTCGGAACCGTCTGCCGCCGATCCCCTTCGTGAAACCCGTGCACTGTCTCGCTGCGCTTCGCCACGTCATTCGCTGGCGTTCGGCGTGGGTCCTGGCGATCGCCGTTGCGGTCGCCGGCTGCGCCGCGCCGCCGCCGCTGCCGAAGCCGCCGGCCGGCTATGCGCAGGCGCCCCGCCCCGACAGCCCGTTCGCTCCGATCGAAGGCAGGATCGCTGCCGAGCATGGCGAGTCGGCCTCCGGGTTCGTTCTCCTGCCGCGCAACGAGGATGCCCTGATCTGGCGCCTGGCGCTGATCGACTCGGCGCGCAATTCGCTCGACCTTCAGTACTACGTCTGGTTCGGCGACAAGGTCGGCCAGCTGCTGATGGCGCGGGTCATCGCCGCAGCCGATCGCGGCGTGAAGGTGCGCCTGCTGTTCGACGACCTGAACACGCTGCTGCACGACATGGACAGCGTGCATCTGCGCGACGCCACGCTCACCGTGATCGACCGGCATCCCAACGTCGAGATCCGCGTCTTCAACGCCTGGCGAAGCCGCGACCTGTTTGGGCGGGCGAGCGAGGCAGCGGCCGAGTTCGAGCGGTTGAATCGCCGCATGCACAACAAGCAGATGATCGTCGACAACCGCGTGGCCATCATCGGCGGGCGCAACATCGGCGACGAATACTTCGGGCTTAACACCGGATTCAACTTCCACGACCTCGACGTGCTCGGCGTCGGCCCGGTGGCGCGGCAGGCGAGCAGCGTGTTCGACCGCTACTGGAACAGCGACTGGGTGCGCCGCATCCCGCCCCCCGATGCGACCGCTGGCGGCGCGGATCGCACCGTCGACGAAGCCGAGGCGTTGCAGGCGCTGCAGTCCAATCCCTGGTCGCGCCGGCTGCTTGCCGGCGAGCAGTCGTGGGGCAGGCAGCTCGCCGAACTCGACGACACGCTGAAACCGGGCCGTAGCGCCGTGCACGCCGATTCGCCGTCGCGCGCGGCGAGCGTGCACAACCACATGCCGGAGGCGTTCCGCGCGTTGATGCGCTCGGCGCGCAGCGAGGTGCTGATCACCAACGCCTACATCATTCCCGATGCGAATTTCATGGCCGACCTGCGCGAGCTCGCCGCCCGCGGCGTGCGCATCCGCATCCTGACCAACTCGCTCGCCTCGCACGACGTGCCGGCGGTCAACAGCCATTACGAGGGCTGGCGGCGGCCGGTCCTGGCCACCGGCGCCGAACTGTACGAGTTCCGCCCGGATGCGGCGATCAAGGCATCGATCGTCGAGTTCCCGCCCTTCAAGGGGCACTTCGCCGGTCTGCACACCAAGGCGATGGTGATCGACCGCGCGCGCAGCTTCGTCGGCTCGATGAACCTTGACCCGCGCTCGGAGATCATCAACGCCGAGATGGGGGTGATCATCGACAGCGAGCCGCTCGCTGCGGCGCTGGCGGCAGAGATGGAGCGCGACATGAGCCCTGTCAACAGCTGGCGGGTGGTGCGGCAATCCGATGGCGGCCTGCGCTGGATCGCTGACGGGGAAACGCGCAGCACGCAGCCCGCGCGCAGCTTTATGCAGCGCATCGAGAACCTGGTGTTCAAGCTGTTTCCGCCGAACCTGTACTGAGTGGTCATGCGCATGTCGACGATTGGGGTTTCCCGCCTTCGCTTCACCGGAGTCGCCGCGCAACTGGCCTGCGCCTTCGCAGTCGCCGGTTGCGCGAGTTTCACGCCGCAGCTGGGCCCCGGCGTTGAGCCCCCGGCGAGCTACGTCATGCTGACGCGGCCAATCACCGCGCTCGGCGACACGCAGGAGCACGAGTCGACCGGCCACCCGCTGCACGACAACGACAGCGCGATCGACGCCTACGTCGAGGTCACCCAGCGCCCGCCCGAGCAGCCGCTGTTCGGGCGCCGCATCATGGAGTGGGCGCTGCAGGCGAACCCTGATGAACCGTGGCTTCACCTCGGCGACGTGATGGACCTGTCGTGCCGCTCGGAGGCCGAGCGCATGAGCCGGATCTTCCGCGCCACCGGGCGCACCGGCGCGATCCTGCCCGGCAACCACGACGGGCTGATGTTCGGCATCTACCGCTACGACATCGTCAGCGCCCTGCGCGACCGCGGCGCGGACAAGTGGAACATCGCCTGCCGCCGCGGGGCGGCGCCGGAGGACGCGAAACACCGGACCGGCAACGAGGCATTCAGCAAGCGCGACTTCATCGCGCTGTACCTCGCCGAACGTGCGACCGTCCCTCAGGTCACACCGGGACTTGCGGCACCGCCGCCAAGCGGCGCGCACCGGGTCAGCTGGAAGCATCCGGACCCGGACGTCTTCCTCTCGGCGATCGAGGCCAACCTGGTCGAAGGCACCGGCTACGCCGACTCGTTCCTCGCCCAGCGGCTGAAGCTGCCGCGCGCGCCGGGCGCCACACGCGATGTCATCGTGATCGGGCTCGACACCAACCAGGCTGGCCCGCTGGTGAGCACGGTGGACACGATCCTCGGCCGCAGCCCCGGCAGCATGGGGCACGTGCACCCGGACCAGATCGGCGTCGTCAGCCAGTGGGTGGCGCAGGCGGCACGCAAGGGCGACATCGTCGTCTTCGCCGGCCACCACAACTGGAATTCGCTCGGGCTGCCGACGCGCATCCTGCTGCGCGACCTGATGGAGAACCTCGACCATCCGCTCGTCTACCTGTCGGCGCACACCCACCGCGGCTTCTGGGCGGTGCATCGGGCACTCGCCAGCCGGCCGCTGCTGGAACTGAACGTGAGCTCGCTGTCCGATTGGCCGATCGCCTGGCGGCGCATCAGCTTTGCCTACGACGGGCAGGCCAACCGCCTGCTGGTGCGCGCCGACCTGATGCCGCACGGCCCCAAGCCGAGCGCCAGCGACGCCGACCTGCTCGACGCCTGGCAGACGCAGACCTGCGAAGCCTCGGGCTTCTCGCCCGCTTACCTGCGCTCGATCGACTTCGCAGCGGTGCAGCGGCAGCGCGAGTCGCGCGGCAGCCTGTTCGACTGGCTGTGGGAGGAGGTGTCGTCCGACTGCGAGTCGTGCGAGTTGTCGCGCTTCCAGCACGCACAGGCTTACCAGGACCAGATGCTGGCGACGCTGATGCAGGCCCGCCTGCACCTTGGTCCGCTGGCCCCCGAACTGCCGAGGCTGAAGCTGCCGGACTGGTGCCGCGGACTGAGCTACTTCAATTGCATCAACGGCCTGCTGGCCGAGCAGCCGCAGGACGCGGCCGCGCACAAGGCGCTGTTCCGGCGCAAGGCGCAGATGGTCGACCTGATCAACAGACAGCTGGACGACCTGGCCGAACCGAAAGCCAAGGCCTACATGACCTGCCGCGCGGTGCTCTCCACCAAGATCGACTTCGACGCGACGCCGGACGACCGCAACAGCCATCGCGGCGAGGCCAACCGCAGGGCCGAGCAGTTCTTCCGCGTCGAGGCCAGCGTGGGAATGGACTGAGCGCGCGCCTAGAGCAGCCAGTCGATCGGCAGAATCGACATCGTGCCGACGCCCAGGCGTTTGAGGAAGCTCGTGCCCGGCTCGGTGTCGTAGCGCTTCTCGCCGGCCGCCGTGCGCTCGATCCACTGCAGGCTGCGGCCGTCCGGCGCGAGTACGACCTCGTACGCCGCCAGCGGCACGCCGGTGTCGAAACCGTCGGCCATCGCCTGCGCCAGCGCGGGGCTGTCGAGCACCAGGCCCATCTCGGTGTTCAGCAGCGCCGAGCGCAGGTCGAAGTTGAACGAGCCGACGAAGATTCGCGAACGGTCGACGGCGAAGGTCTTCGCGTGCAGGCCCGATGACGAACTCGACCCGACCCCGGTCTTCTCCGACGGCAGGTCCTCGGTCGCCGTCGGCTTCAGTTCGAAAAGCTGCACGCCGGCGCGCAGCAGGTCGTGGCGCCGCTTCGCATAGCCGGCGTGCACAGCGGCCACGTCGGAGGCCGCCAGCGAGTTGGTCAGGATGCGCACCCGCACGCCGCTGCGGGCCAGCGCCGCCAGCGAGTCGGTGCCCTGCTCGCCCGGGACGAAGTACGGTGAGACGAGGTCGAGGGTCTTCGAAGGCCTGCCGATCGACTGCACCAGCGCCGGGAACAGCAAGTAGTCCGTGCGCTGGCTGGTGTCGAGCGTCTTGGCCGGGTCGTCGTACACCACCCGTGCCGTCGCCCACTCGAACGACAGCTTCCTGTCGAGGATGTCGCGCACCACCGGCGTCGCGCGCAGCGCCTCCAGGTAGGCGACCGATTCCGGGTCGGCGCGCGCCGCGGCGAAGCGCGCCTTCAGGCGCTCCGCGCCGTCCGGCGCCGGCGCCCCGACGAAGCTCGCCGCCGGATAGGCGGACGGGCTGTTCCAGTACAGGTCGAACTGCTTCGACACCTCGGGCACGGCGGTGCCCACGGCCGCCACGTCGAGGTCAGCGAACACCACGTCGCTGCCTATGCCGAAGTACTCGCCGCCGATGTTGCGCCCGCCGACCACCGTGACCTGGTTGTCGGCGGTGAACGACTTGTTGTGCATGCGGCGGTTCAGCCGCTGGAAGTCGGTCAGGTAGCCGAACACGCGGCCCTTGCGCTGCAGGAAGGGGTTGTACAGCCGCACCTCGATGTTTGGGTGGGCGTCGAGAGTCGCCAGCGTCGGGTCGAGCCCGCCGGTGTTGTTGTCGTCGAGCAGCAGCCGCACGCGCACGCCGCGCTCGGCCGCCTGCCACAGCGCCTCGAACAGCAGGTAGCCGACCGGGTCGCCGTGCCAGATGTAGTACTGCACGTCGAGCGACTTCTCGGCCGCCGCGGCGAGCAGCGCCCGGGTGGCGAAGGCGTCGCGCGGCTTGCCCAGCGGGTGAACGCCGGTCTTGCCCGGGTGCGCGTCAACCTGCGGCGCGACGGCGCGGCCGAGCCGCGTCCCTGCCGTGTCGGTGACGGCCGTCGTCGCGACCCGGTCGTCGAGCGGAGGCAGCGCGGTCGCGCAGCCGGCGAGCAGGCCGGTCACCATGCAGAGGGCCGCAAGCGAAGTGCGGGTCGACCGGCCGATTCTGCCCACTGTTCCCTCCATCGGTACGCCCCGGTCGCCCGGTGCGGCAATGGCCCGCGTGCTCGCGGGTCCGGCGGGCTTTGTACTACGACCCAGTTGCTGGCGCCACGGACCAATTGCTCTACCGGCGCACCGTGGTGGTCGGCGAGCAGGATCGTGGTCATCGTCTGGCTGCAGATGCGCGAACGCGCCTCTCCTGGGCCTGCGCAGGGCCGGGCCGGGCGCCAGCCCGGGAGACAGATCGGGAAGTCGCCGGCCCGTGCGCGCACGAACGGGGATCGATCCGCACGCACTGCCCGCGCGGGCACCTGCATTGGATGGCATCGACCTCGGCGGTGCTAGCCGAAAAGCGCGAATGCCGCCATCGGAAGCACGGTCGCCCGGCTACCTCCCGACCGATACGTCGCCGGTACGATCGCGGAATGACAAGCCGTGCGCGACTCGCCTCGCTGCTGCTGCCCGCACTGCTGTGCGCCGCCTGCGCGCCGGCGGCCCTGCTCCCTTACCGGCCAGAGCAGCCGCCGACGGTCACGCTGCCCGCTGCCCTGGCAGGTATCACCGACGCGCGAACGGCATTCGCCGCACTGCTCGACGCCGAACTGCGAGCCGCCGGGGATGCCGGTCACGGTTCCTGGCTGCACGGTGCCCGACCGAACCAGGCGCCGGCCGCCGTACCGCCGGCCGCGGCCACTGCGTTCACGGCGCGCGCGGCCACGACGTCGGTGCTGGTCGTCGGTGGCCTGTTCGGCGACTGCCTCGGCGCATTGGCGGTCCCGTTCGGCGACGGCGTGATCCGCGAACCCGGCCGCGGTCTTGACGAGGGCTACCGGCAGTACGACGACCTCGGCCTGCGAGCGATCCGCTTCGTGGCCGTGCCCGGCCGGGCCGCCGCCGAAGCGAACGGCCGTCTGGTGGCCGAGGCGATCCGCGCCGAGGCGATGCGGCAGGACGTGCAGCGAATCGTCATGGTCGGCTACTCCAAGGGCGTGCCCGACACGCTGCATGCGCTGGCGATGCTGCAGCGGGACGGCGGTGTGCCGCGCAAGCTGGCGGCGCTGGTGTCGGTGGCCGGCGCGGTGATGGGCACGCCGCTGGCCGACTTCTACCAGCCCGTGTACGACGCGATCTCGCCGTGGGTCACGCCGTTCGAATGCACGCCGTCACAGGGCGGCGACATGGACAGCCTGACGCGGCGCGCGCGGATCGCCTCGCTGGTTGCCAACCCGCCGCCCGCCGGACCGGCGTACTACTCGATCGTCGCGCACGCGCCGCTCGACGAGATGGCGCCGCCGCTGCGCGTGACGGCGCGGCAGCTTGCCGTCATCGATCCGCGCAACGACGGCCAGCTGATCGCCGCCGACGCGGTGCTGCCCGGCAGCACCCTGCTCGCGGAGGCGCGGGCCGACCACTGGGACGTGGCGATACCGCGCGACCGCGATCCGAACCCGCTGCTGCGCGCGTCGACGTCGGGACGGCGCTATCCGCGCGAGGCGCTGTTCCGCGCGACGCTGAAGTGGGTCGTCGCGGCGGGACCTTGAACTGCCGCCCGGTGTCGCGCAGAGCGAGGGCTCAACGCGCGGGAGCGGCGCGCCTCACGCGGAACCAGGCGGCATATAGCGCCGGCAGGAACAGCAGCGTCAGCACGGTGGCGACCACCAGCCCGCCCATGATCGCCACTGCCATCGGCCCCCAGAAGGCGCTGCGCGACAGCGGAATCATCGCCAGCACGGCGGCGGCGGCGGTGAGCAGGATCGGCCGGCATCGGCGAACGGCGGCCTCGACGATGGCCGTCCAGGTGTCGACACCGCGCTCCTCGTCGCGCTCGATCTGGTCGACCAGGATCACCGAGTTGCGGATGATCATGCCGACCAGCGCGATCACGCCCAGCTGCGCGACGAAGCCGAACGGACGCTGCAGCGCCAGCAGCGCCGCTGCCGCGCCGATGAAGCCGAGCGGCCCGGTGAGGAACACCAGCATGGAGCGCGAGAAACTTCTCAGCTGCAGCATCAGCAGCGTGAAGATGATGAACAGCGCCAGCGGCACCTTGGCGGCGATCGCCTTGCCCGCCTTGTCGCTTTCCTCGGCCGCGCCGGCGATCACCAGCCGGTAGCCCGCCGGAAGCCGATCGCGCACCGCCGCCATGCCGGGCGTGTTCCAGATCTGGCCGCTCACCGTTGCCGCCTGGATGCCGTCGCGGATGTCGCTCTGCACGGTGATCGCGTAGAGGCGGTTCTCGCGCCACATGACACCCGGCTCCCAGCCGAACTCGACCTTGACCAGCTGCGACAGCGGCACGTAGCGGCCGGAGGCCGTCGGCATGTTGGCATCCGCCAGCCGCGTCATCGTGTCGCGCTCGTCATAGGGCTGACGCAGCACGATGTCGATCAGCTCGTCGCCCTCGCGGTACTGGCCGATCACGCTGCCTGCCAGGATCGTCTGCGCCGCACGCGCCAGCACCTGCGTCGAGACGCCCAGCGCGAGCGCCTTGTCCTGGTCGAGGACCAGGCGCAGCTGCTTGACGTTCTCGTTCCAGTTGTCGTTCACCCCGAGCGTGTTCTCGTTGGCGCGCACCACTTCCTTGACGCGATCGGCGATCGCGCGCACGCGCCCGGGGTCCTCGCCCTCGATGCGAAACTGCACCGGATAGGGAACCGGCGGGCCGTTGGGCAGCAGTTGCACGCGGCCGCGCAGCTCGGGAAAGTCTTCGCGGAACAGCTGCAGCAGTCGCGCGCGCAGGCGGTCGCGCTCGGCGAGCGACCGGGTGGCCACGACGTACTGCGCCAGGTTGCTCTGCGGAAACTGCTGGTTCTGCGGCAGGTAAAAGCGCGGGCTGCCGGTGCCGACGTAGCCGGCGTAGTACTCGACCTCGGGCTGCCTCTGCAGCCACTGCTCGAAGCGCTTGGCCTGCGCCTCGGTGGACTGGAAGCTCGTTCCCTCGGCCAGCCACAGGTCGACCATCATCTCCAGCCGGTTCGAGTCGGGGAAGAACTGCTGCTCGATGTAGCGAAAGCCGAAGATGCCGAGCGCGAGCGCCGCCAGCGTCGCTGCGATCACGGTCCTGCGCCACTCGATGCACCCGTCGACCAGCGCGCGGAAGCGGCGATAAAACGGCGTGTCGAACAGCTCGTGCGCCGCCTCGCCCTCGCCGACCTTCGGTTTCACTCTGAGCAGCCAGATCGCCAGCTGCGGCACGAACAGCACGGCGACGAACCAGGAGATCACCAGCGAAAGCGCGGTGACCTGGAAGATCGACATCGTGTACTCGCCCGCATTGGAGTTGGCCAGCGCGATCGGCAGGAAGCCGGCGGCGGTGATCAGCGTGCCGGTGAGCATCGGCATCGCGGTGAGCTCATACATCGCAATGGCGGCGCGAAATCGGCCGTAGCCCTCCTCCATCTTCCGCACCACCATCTCGACGGCGATGATCGCGTCGTCGACCAGCAGACCGAGGGCGACGATCAGCGCGCCGAGCGAGATCTTGTGCAGGCTGATGCCGGCCACGTTCATGCCGACGAAGGTCACCGCCAGCACCAGCGGGATCGTCAGCGCCACCACCAGCCCGGGGCGCATGTCGACGGTCCAGCCTCGCCCCGACTCGCGCCGGTGCAGGCCGAGCGTGACGAAGGACACCGCCAGCACGATGACGATCGCCTCGACCAGCACCTTGATGAACTCCCCCACCGAGCGGGCCACTGCGCGCGGCTGGTCGGCCACCCGAGCCACCTCGATACCGACCGGCAGCTCGCGCAGCAGCCGCTGCTCCGCCTGCGCCAGTGCGCGGCCGAGCTCGATGATGTCGCCGCGCCTGGCCATCGAGATGCCCAACCCGATCACTTCACTCCCGGGCTGTCCGTTGACACCGGCACGCATCTTCTCTCGCGGCGGGTCGACGTAGCCACGGCTGATCGTCGCGATGTCGCCCAGCACGTAGCTGGCGCCACCGGCGCGCACGGGCAACTGGCGCAGCTCGTCGAGCGAACGCAGCTCGCCGGTCAGCCGGATCTGCACGTTGTCGGTCGGCAGCACCAGCACGCCCGAGCCTTCGACCGCGTTCTGCGCGCCGATCTGCTCGGCAAGCTGCGGCACGGTCAGCGCCAGCTGCGCCAACCGCCGGTGCGGGACCTCGATGTAGACCTTCTCGTCCTGCACGCCAATGAGATCCACCTTGGCGACGTCAGGGATCCTCAGCAACTGCTGGCGCGCCCAGTCGACGTAGTCCTTCAGCTCGCGATACGAAAAGCCGTCGGCGGAAAAGGCGAAGATCACGCCGTAGACGTCGCCGAACTCGTCGTTGAAGTACGGCCCCTGCACGCCGGCCGGCAGCGTGTTGCGGATGTCGCCGACCTTCTTGCGCACCTGGTACCAGATCTGCTGTATCTCGCTCGCCGGCGAGCGGTCGCCGAGCTGGAAGGTGATCAGCGTTTCGCCCGGTTTGCTGTAGGAGCGGATCTTGTCCGCGTAGGGCACCTCCTGCAGCTTGCGCTCGATACGGTCGGCCACCTGCTCGGCCATCTGCTGCGCGGTAGCGCCCGGCCAGTAGGCGCGGATGACCATCGCGCGGAAGGTGAACGGCGGATCCTCGTCCTGGCCAAGGGCGAAGAACGACATCACCCCCGCAGCGAGCAACACCGCCATCAGGTAGCGAATCAGCGCCTGGTGCTCGAGCGCCCACGCCGACAGGTTGAACCGCGTGCGCTCCCCGTCTGTGGGCGCCGGCTGCGGAGTGCTCATCGCCTACTTCTTCTTGGGCGCGGCCGGCATCTCGGTCCGCTGCGCCGGATCGGCGTCGAGCAGCCTGACCTTCTGTCCCGGCTTCAGCAGGTGCGCGCCAGCGGTGACGATGGCGTCGCCCGCCTGCACGCCGCTGCCGAGGATCACCGTGTTGCCCGACACTCCGGCCACCTCAACCTTCGATTTCCCGACGGTCATCGCCTGCCGGTCGAGCCGCCAGACGTAGGTGGCATCGCCCTCGCGCAGCAGCGCGGTCAGCGGCACGCCCAGGCTCGGCGGCATCGGCGCGGAGGAAAAACGCACCGTCGCCGTCATGCCGAGAGCAACATCGGCCGGCGGGTCGATCAGCGTCACCCGCGCCGCAAAAGTGCGCGTGGCCGGATCGGCGATCGGCGCGATTTCGCGAATCCTGCCCTTCAGCTCCGTCTCATGCGCCCACAGGGCCACCCGCACGTCGGCGATGCGCCGCAACTGCTCCAGCCGTGCCTCCGGAATCGCGATCGCGACCTCCTTGTCGCCGGCAAGCGCGATGCGCATCACGGACTGGCCGCTCGCCACCACCTGCCCGACCTCGGCATCGATGGCGCTGACCACGCCCGCAGCCGGCGCGCGCAGGGTTGCGTACGCGGCCTGATTGGTGCTGACGTCGGCGAGCGCTGCCGCCTGCACGTAGCGCGCCTCGGCGGCATCGAGTTGAGCTTTCCTGCGCTCGAGTTCGGCACCGGAAATGAACCCCTGCCGGTGCAGGTCCTCGAAGCGCTTGAGGTCAGCGCGCTGCTGGTCGCGCTCGACCTGCGCCGCGTTCAGTTGCGCGGCGGCAGCGGCTGCAGAGAGCTTGAAATCGGCGGGATCGAGGGTGGCCAGCACGTCGCCCTGACTGACCCGCTGGCCCATTTCGACGCGCCGAGAATTGATCCGGCCGCCGACCTGGAAGCCGACGCCACTCGCCACGCGCGGCCGCACCTCGCCCGGCAGCTCGGTATCGGCACTGACTGCAATGGGCGTGATCGTCATCACCCGCACGGGGCGGACGTCCTCGGTATGCGGGACTTCCTTGCTGCATCCTGCAGTCAACAGCACGATCAGCGCGGGCGCCGCCCGCAGCGCGCGGCAAGCGATGGAGCGAGAGGACACGGCCGAGGTCCGCAAATGACTCACGGGTCAGTAATATACAGGCCGCCTGCCTGCCGAAATAGTCAGTCGTGAACGACGGAGCAATCGCCGCGGCGCGCGGGGCCTTGCCACGGGGAACAGACCAAGCCGCCGCCGCGCCCCCGGATCAGCCAGGCCCTTCCCAGCGGCTGCGCGCCGCCTCGTCCGACTCGCGCGCATCGACCCAGCGCTCACCGGCCGGCGTCGACTCCTTCTTCCAGAACGGCGCCTCGGTCTTCAGGTAGTCCATCACGAACTCGCAGGCGGCGAAGGCGTCGCCGCGGTGGCTGCTCGTCGCCACCACCAGCACGATCTGGTCGAGGGGCTTGAGCGTCCCGATGCGATGGATCACGAGGATCTCGAACGCCGACCAGCGCGCCTTGGCCTGGTCGACGATTGCCTCGATCGCCTTCTCGGTCATGCCCGGGTAGTGCTCGAGCGCCAGCGTCGAGATCGCGGCGCCATCGTTGCGGTCGCGCGCCACGCCGACGAAGCTGGCCACCGCACCGACGCGCGGATCGTCGGCGCGCAGGCGGGCGATCTCGGCGCCCGCGTCGAAGTCCTCGTGCTGGATGCGGACAGGCAACCTACCCTCCGGTCACCGGCGGGAAGAAGGCGACTTCGGCGTCTTCGGACAGTCTCGTGTCGTCGCGCGCCATCTCCTGCGCCACCGCGGCGCGGATGCGCTTGATCTCGGTGAACGCCTCGGACCACGGCGCGCCGCGCGCGATCAGCCACGCGCGCAGCGCACCGACAGTGGTCACCTCGGCGGGTAGTTCCAGCGTCTCGCGGTCGCGGCCGACGGCCTCCCGCAGGCGGGCGAAGTAAAGCACCGTGACCTTCATCCGAGCAGCTCCGCAAAAGGCAGGTAACGCACCCTCTGGCCGCGGGCGATCGTCTCGCCAGCGGGATGGTCGACCAGACCGTCGGCCCAGGTCGTCGAAGTGAGCACGGCCGAGTTCTGGTTGGTGAACAGACTCAGCCCGCCCTCGCTGTTGACGCGCACGCGCAGGAACTCGCGGCGCTTGTCCGGCTTGCCCCAGTCGAAGTCGGCGCGCAGCGGAAGCCACCGAGGCGCCACATCGGCCACGCCCTGCCGGCGCAGGATGAACGGCCGCGCGAACAGCAGGAAGGTGACGAAGCTCGACACCGGGTTGCCCGGCAGGCCGATGAAGGGCACGCCGCGCACTTCGCCGAACGCAAGCGGCTTGCCGGGCTTCATGGCGATCTGCCACAGGTCGAGCGAGCCCTCGGCCTGCACGGCCGGCTTCACGTGGTCCTCCTCGCCGACCGAGACGCCGCCGGACGTGACGATGAGGTCCGCGCGTTCCGCGGCCTCGACGAACGTGGCGCGCGTGCGCTGGTAGTCGTCGGGCACGATGCCGAGGTCGATCGCCTCGCAGCCGAGGCGCTCAAGCAGCCCGCGCAGCACGAAGCGGTTGGAGTTGTAGATGCGCCCCGGCGGCAGTTCTTCGCCGGGCATCACCAGTTCGTCACCGGTGAAGAACACGGCGACACGCGGCCGCCGCACCACGGCGAGCTGCGCGATGCCGATCGAGGCAGCCAGCCCGCAGTCCTGCGGCTGCAGCCGGCGGCCGGCCTCCAGGACGGTGACGCCACGCTTCACGTCGAAGCCGGCGCGGCGAATCCAGGCGCCGGGCCTGGGCACCTCGTTGATCGTCACCTGATCGCCGGCGGCAGTGGTCGCCTCCTGCATCACGATCGCATCGGCTCCCGCCGGCACCGGCGCGCCGGTGAAGATGCGCGCCGCCGTGCCCGGCGCCAGCGCCTGGCCCGGGTGCCCGGCGGCAATGCGCTGGGTCACGCGCAGCATGGTGGGTGCCGCCGGCACGTCGGCGCAGCGCAGCGCGTAGCCGTCCATCTGCGAGTTGTCCATCGGCGGCACGTCGAGTGCCGAGACCACCGGCTGCGCCAGCACGCGGCCGTGCGCGGCCAGCGTCGACACGGTTTCGGTGTCGGCGATGCGGTGCGCCTGCGCGAGCAGCCGCGCCAGCGCTTCTTCGACGGAAAGCATCAGGCGAGTTGGAGGCGTTCGACGATGAACGCGGCAATCTTAGCGGCGTCGTTCAGGTCGAGGACAGGCAAGGCCGTGTCGATGGCGTGGTCGGCGGCCACCGCGATCACGTTGGCGTCGTGCGGGAAGATCGGCGGCTCGGTGTTGGTCGTGCGCCGCACCTCGATGCGCGGGAATTGACCCTCGCTCTTGAAGCCCTCGACCAGTACCAGGTCGCACGGCGCCAGTTGCGCGATCAGCTGTTCCAGCGGCGCCGCAGATCCGCGCGTTTCGGTGAGCAGCGCCCAGCGCTCGGAAGTGGCGATCAGCACCTGCGACGAGCCCGCCTGGCGATAGCGGAACGAGTCCTTCCCGGGGCGGTCCATGTCGAAGCCGTGGTGCGCGTTCTTCACCGTCGACACCGTGAGCCCGCGCGCCATGAGTAGCGGGATCAGCTTCTCGATCAGCGTCGTCTTGCCGGTGTTCGAATAGCCGATGAAGCCGATGACCTTCATGGGCGCGTCACCGGGCGTGCGCCTCGAGGTAAGCCTTGAGTCGGCCGACATCGGCCGGCAGCACGGTGAAGCGCTGCGGGCGCGACTCGACGTCGGCGTAGCCCGCGGGCCGCTCGGGCTCGCGGCCGATCGCCTCGACGATCGTCTCGGCGAACTTCGCCGGCAGCGCGGTCTCCAGGCAGATCATCGGCACGCCGGGCGCCAGGTGCTCGCGCGCGACCTTCACCCCGTCGGCGGTGTGCGGGTCGATGACGAGCCCGCTGCGCCAATACAAGTCACGGATGGTGGCGAGCCGGTCGGCGTGCGTGCTGCGGCCGGAAACGAAGCCCGACGCCTGCACCTTCGCCCAATGGCGGGTCCCGGCGAAGTCGAAGCTGCCCTGCGCGTCGAGTTGCGCCCACAAGGTGCGCACGGCTTCGCCGCTGCGGCCGACGATGTCGAACACGTAGCGCTCGAAGTTCGACGCCTTGGAGATGTCCATCGACGGGCTGCTGGTGGCGTGCGTCTCGGAGGCCGAGCGCACGCGGTAGCGGCCGCTGCGGAAGAACTCGTCGAGCACGTCGTTCTCGTTGGTAGCGAGCACCAGATGCTCGATCGGCAGGCCCATGCACTTGGCGATCCAGCCCGCCAGCACGTTGCCGAAATTGCCCGACGGCACCGCGAACGACACCCGCTCGTCGTTGGTGGCGGTGGCGGCGAAGTAGCCCTTGAAGTAGTAGATCACCTGCGCCACCACGCGCGCCCAGTTGATCGAGTTCACGGTGCCGATGCGCAGCCGGCGCTTGAAGTCGAGGTCGTTCGACACGCTCTTCACCAGGTCCTGGCAGTCGTCGAACACGCCTTCGACGGCGATGTTGAAGATGTTGGCATCCGCGAGCGAGTACATCTGCGCGCGCTGGAAGGCGCTCATCCGCCCGTGCGGTGACAGCATGAACACGTTGATGCCCGTCCGGCCGCGCATCGCATGCTCGGCCGCCGACCCGGTGTCGCCCGAGGTGGCGCCGAGGATGTTCAGCCGCTCGCCGCTCCTGGCCAGCGCGTACTCGAACAACGCGCCCAGCAGTTGCATCGCCATGTCCTTGAAGGCGAGCGTGGGGCCGTTGGACAGCTCCAGCAGCGCCAGGCCGGGCTGCAGCCAGCGGATGGGGGCGATCTGCGTCGCGTCGCTGTCCGCACGGCCATGGCCGTAGACCTGCGCGGTGTAGGTGCGGCCGCACAGTTGCGCGATGTCGGCGGCCGGAATGTCGGTGACAAACTTGCTGAGTACGGCGGTGGCCAGATCCGCGTACGGCAGCGTGCGCCACGCATCGAGTTCGGCTCGGCTGACCTGCGGATACGACGCCGGCAGGTACAGACCGCCGTCGGGCGCCAGTCCGCTCACCAGGATGTCGAGGAACGAGGCTTCCGGCGCGTTACCTCGCGTGCTGACGTACTTCACGTCGTCAACCCAGCTCTTCCTGGCGGATGCGAATCACCGGCGCCAGCACCGTGGGCAACTGTTCGATGCGCTTGACGGCTGCGTTGACGTCGCGCTCGACCGCGTCGTGGGTGAGCATGATGATGTCGGTCTGGTTCTCACCCTCGCTCGGTTCGCGCTGGAACAGCGCGTCGATGCTGATTCCGCCGTCGGCGAGGATGCGCGTGATGTCGGCCAGCACGCCGGGCTGGTCGGCCACGCGCATGCGGAAGTAGTACGAAGTGACCGTGTCCTCTATCGACAGCCACGGCACCTCGGCCATCCGGTCGGCCTGGAACGCCAGGTGCGGCACGTGGTTCTCGGGGTCGGCGGTGTGCAGGCGGGTCACGTCGACGAGGTCGGCCACCACTGCCGAGGCGGTCGGCTCCGCACCCGCACCCTTGCCGTAGTACAGCGTGACGCCGACGGCATCGCCCTTGACCAGCACCGCGTTCATCGCCCCCTCGACATTGGCGATCAGCCGCTGCATCGGCACCAGCGTCGGGTGCACGCGCAGCTCGATGCCCTTGGGCGTGCGCTTGGTGATGCCCAGCAGCTTGATCCGGTAGCCGAGCTGCTCGGCGTAGCGGATGTCCTCGGCGGCGAGCTTCGAGATCCCCTCGGTGTAGGCGGCGCCGATGTTGATCGGCACGCCGAAGCCGAGCGCCGAGAGCAGCGACAGCTTGTGCGCGGCGTCGATGCCCTCGATGTCGAAGGTCGGGTCGGCCTCGGCGTAGCCCAGCCGCTGCGCCTCGGCCAGCACCGCATCGAACGGCAGCCCCTTGGCGCGCATCTCGGACAGGATGAAGTTGCTGGTGCCGTTGATGATGCCGGCGATCCACTCGATGCGGTTGGCGGTGAGCCCCTCGCGCAGCGCCTTGATGATCGGGATGCCGCCGGCGACCGCCGCCTCGAAGGCCACCATCACGCCCTTGGCGCGCGCCGCCTCGAAGATCTCGTTGCCGTGGCGGGCGAGCAGTGCCTTGTTGGCGGTGACGACATGCTTGCCGCGCCCGATCGCCGCCAGCACCAGCGAACGCGCCGGCTCGTAGCCGCCGATCAGTTCGATCACGATGTCGATGTCGTCGCGGGCCAGCAGCTGCGCCGCGTCGGCGTACACCGGCACCTCGCCGGCCACCGCGGCGCGCGCCGGCTCGGGGTTGCGCTCGGCGATCGCCGCGATCTCGATGCCGCGCCCGGCGCGGCGCGTGATCTCCTGCTGGTTCCGCCGCAGCACGTTCCAGGTGCCGCGGCCAACAGTGCCGAAGCCGATGAGTCCGACCTTGATGCTTTGCAT